>CASFTV010000017.1 GCA_949297765.1 uncultured bacterium
TTTCTCACCGCCGCGCCCGCGGCCACTCGAAAAGGTTTGGAAAAAGGAGAGCGCGAGAGGGAAACAACCTTTCCTCAAAAGGTTTTTCCCTCTCGCAAACAAAGAACCCGAAAAAAATCAGCGGGACCAGCGCTCTGTCAAAGAAATCCGCTCACCCGGTTTGAGCCAGCGGATCGGCCCATGCGATTCCAGTTCCGTAAAACGCTCACAAAAAAACAAATGCAGAGGCGCATTGCCATCCGGAGCATGATTGCTTCCTTCATACACGATCCGCAGCCGGGAGTCCTTTTCCGCCTCCGCCTGAATTACCGTATTTTTACACCATGCACGCAACTCAAAAAAATCCTCCGGCGTTTCCTCTTGAATATCTACCCGCAACTCAATTTCATTTTTCGCGCGGATGAGACCTACCGCACTTCCGTGTTTCGCAACATGAAGTTCTGCGGAAGAAGACCTTTTCCCTTCCGGAAGAAGGACTCGCTTCAAAGGAAAACTGTCGAGCCGGGTAATGCTCCAGACACCAAGAAGACGCTCATACGGAGCCGTATTTATCAGCGAATTTTCCACTTCCAGAACATTGGATTCCGGCGCAATCCGGATCCGGTACTCATACACAACTTGAAACAGCGCACTTTCCGAAGAGACCATCCGTATTTCTCCTTCCGCAGGGAATTCAATACGGAATTTTCCATGCAGGAGAAGAGGATCATTCGGATGAAATGACTTCGACGGCTGAACTCGCATAAAATGACCTCCGGCGGAATCCGGGACTCGTCCGCGGACCGTTCTCCTGTCTGCCGGAGGAACCGACGATTTCAGCAGCGAACGGTTCCCGTTCACGGAAAATTCCATAATCCTTCCCCCCAATTCAGGAACAAGGACTGCGGAAAGAGCTCCATTTTCAATGCGGTAGGCGTTCTGAAACTCCTTCCAGACAATTTTCTGAATCCGGATTTTCTTCCACTCCGGAGCCGGAGGATACATCACATCCGTCCGGAGATTCTGTTCATGGATTTTCCGATTCCGTTTCAGAGCGGCGCGCAGTTTTTCCGGATTTTCCGTCCGAATCACAGGATCGCCCCATGCGACGCGCTGAAGCGGAAATCCCGATTTCCCAAATTCACCGCGCAGTTCAAGCTGGCTCCTTCCCCGCAGATCAATCCGGACAGGGACGGGGCGTTCTCCAAGTCGTACCGTTTGCCGGAACACCTCCTTCCGATCCGCCATGACGACGAAGCGGACATCCGCGGAACTTCCGCAGTCTTCCGGATGACGTTCCTCGTCGATTCCGATCATGGCGGAGAAGGAGTCTGCCGTCCGGTCCAGATTATAAACGACACTGAATCCGGTATGTCCGCAAAGCCCTTTTCTGAATTTAACTCCACCGATGGAAATCGGTCCGTTGCCCGAAAGATTGGTGTTGATCTGCGGGAGCTTGTGCCCATCCTGTGTCCAGCTCCATGCGGCATCGGTCCACGGCAGAGTCTCCAGTCCGACTTCCGCACCCGCACAGGCCAGTCCGGAAAGCAGAAGCACTCCCGCGGGTATTCGACTCCGTTCAAAACTGAAAACGGACATTTTCCTGATTCCATCCGTTGAACCGGACAGATTTCTTCAACGGGAAAAGAACCTGCCGCCACGCATTTTCCCGATCCCATTTTGTCTGCGGGACGATGGTCAACGAACCGATTCTGTAAACATCCCCGTCCGTTTTCACCGGAGTTTCCGCCGGATTCATTGCGAAACGATATGTCGGGAGAGTCTTCGGAGCCTTTTTTCCCCGGCATCCCCAGCCGTATTCCACACGGATCTCCGGCTCCTCCCCGAACAGATAACGGATCTGATAGGAGAGCGCCGGATGACGGATGGAACCCCATGCGCTGGGATATCGCAGCAGTCCGTTGAATTCCAGAACGGTTTTCCCGTTTTCCGTATAGAGCTTCACCCGGGAATCATAATCTTCGCCGCTGGTCGCCGTTCCATTGTCGGAGCCGTATCCGCCAAAAGCCTGAAGTTCAAAATTCCGGAGAAGGGTTTTCCCGTTTTTATCCTTCAGCGCCCGCAGCTTTCCGTTGCGTGTGACATACGCCCGCCAGGCCGGATGCCGGATCTCCCACTCCCGGCTCTGATTTTCCAACGTCAGAGCCCCCTTCCGCAGAGAACAGCCGATCTCTTCTCCTTTCTCCCGGATTTCCGGATGGAGAATCAGCTCATGATCGCCGGACAGCACCGTAAAACAGCCGTCGATTTTTCCCACCCGGTTTTTCAGCAGAATCGTTCCGCTCTCTTTTTTCAGGAAATTCCTGCGCTCAAGCGTTACACCGGCATCCGCTGTTTTCCAGATGATATACGGAGACCGGAAATCCGGAATGGAAAATCCGGAATTCCAGATCTCCGCCGGATCAACGATTTCCGGCTTCCGGTTCCGGTTGTACCCGGGGACGCCAAACCGGGGATGCGGTCTGTAAAAATCTTCAAGCACTCCTTCCGAGGTCATTACACACCACTGTTCCGCATCCAGATTTTCCATTACAGACTCTCCCTTGCTCGTCACGAGAATCCGGTCCGGACGGAAATCAAACACGATCGCACTCTTCCCTTTCGATACCCTGAAAACAGAGCCTTCCCGCTGGACCTCCATCTTCGAGCCCCGGTCCACCGGAACGATGTTCTTCACAAGAACTTTCCCCTCCGCATTTTTCAGATTGACAAGAGACCCCTCTTTTGTGAGATCAAGAGAATAGGCCCCGGAAGAAATGTTCCAGCCGTTCTGCACGGGAAGAATCCGGACGGGAAGCCGTTTTCCCCCGTTTTTCCGGACGACCGTTTTCTCCGGAGTCGTCCGCTTCATCTCGCGGAAAACGGCGACATCCCAGCCCCATGCAGAGAGGGGGATGGAAAAAACAACCGTCTCCCCGTTCGTTTTCAATGGGAGCTCCGTCCCGTTCCGCCACACTGTCCCCTTCAGCGCTTCCGGAAGAAGATGGCGGGGAACGGAAACATTCACCGTCTGTCTGCGCGGAGAGAAATTCACCAGCGCAAGAGAAACATTCTCCCCATCCTTCCGGAGCAGATGAAAGACCACGGGAGAAGAAACCGCGGATTCCAGGTAAAGATCCTCTCCGTTCCGGAGTTCCGGAATCTCCTTCCGGGCTGCAATCAGCTCCTTCAGGAAGGGTCCGATGCCATTGTCCGCATCCTGATACACCATCGGAATGCCGCTCATCAGAAACGCCGTCGCCAGAAAGGACTGCTCCATCCCGATTCCGACAAGCCCCCGCGCACTCAAAGTGTCGTGAGAATCCGTATAGCGCATACTGAATGTTCCGCGCGGCTCCATGTAATAATCCTGATATTTCAAGTTCATGTAAGCCCGGACCAGTTCTTCCGTATCCATTTTCGGCAGGAGGGAGCGCATGACCCACTCCGCGATGAGTTTGTCATACAGGAAGTCGCAGTTCAGCATATAGGGAAATCCTGTGAGTTCCGCAAGAAGAACGCCGTCCGGATTGACCTGTTTCAAATTGCTCCGCAGCGTTTTCAGAAGAAGCATTCCGGATTCCCGGCGGGTTACGCTGGCTCGCTGGAACGGGATCGGCGGAAGTTTTCCGCCATTCTCCTTCAGAGATTTGTTCCACCAGTCGGCGGGAACATTTTTCGGGACTCTGGAAAGATTCGGGAAATCTTTTCTGCGCCAGTTCGGCACATGCGATCCGTCGGGGACATCAACACGGAATCCGTCGAGACCGTATTCCCGCGCCAGATCCGCCACAACCCGCCCGACATACTCCCGCCAGGACGGCGATCCATAATCAAAACACCAGTAGTGAAGCGCATTTCCGTTTTTGTCGAAGGTCAAATCCCACGGTTTGTTTCCGCGCAGCGGACCGTATTCCGGACGTCCTCCATGCGGAACATGATCCTGCAGAAACCGGATTCCCGCCTTCTGAGCCGTATGAATCAGCGCCTTGTATTCCTCCGCGGTTCCGAGCTTCGGATTGATCTTCCGGTAATCCCTCGGATTGTAAATTCCCGTCTCCTCCACCGGCATCGTCCAGAGCGTATTGAATCCCAGCTGTTTCAATCGCGGAATCAGTTCCATTTCTGCCGCATTGAACCCGCCCAGATTCCGCGACGCATTGACATTGCCCATCGGATAAAAACAGTACAGAACAGCGTCCTTCAGCCAGTCCGCCCGGTCGGACGGAACCCTCAAACCGAGATGTTCCAGCATCTCCCAGCAGCCTCCGCGGAAGGCCGTTTCCAGACTGTTCCGCTTCACGCTCCAGTACACCGGACCAATCTCCTGTTCCTCTCCGGGATACGCCCAGCCGAAAGAGGCGAAATTTGCCTGAATCCAGCAGGCTCCTTTTGTCCCGGTCAGCTGAAAGTTCGCCAGATCCTTCAAATTGTCCAGATACAGCAGAAGCGTCCGGCCCTTCCGGTATTCATACAGACTGAACGGAGAGCGGACCCAGTGTTCCTCCAGACGGATTTCCCGCCCGAGTTTTGACAGATCCGTCAGCGGCTGTTCCGTGGTCCCGGGCCTCAGGTAGCGTCCCGTTTTCCCGATCGGAAGATTCAGCGCCACAAAACTGAACAGCGCCGGCTGATCCGTTTGCTCAGACGGCATAGAACTCATCCGAAGCGTGTTGGAAACCAGATCCGCTTTTCCGTTCACGCCGAAGCAGATTTCCGAGCGGATGCGCCATTCTCCGACTTTGTAATATAACGTCAGCTGCTTCGTTTCGTTTTTCCAATCATATTTCTCCAGCACACAGGGCGCCTTCCCCTGAACGGTCTTCCATTCCGGAACGCCGCGTTGCTGATACCGGAAAAGATCCGGCTGAATACACGTTCCCGCCGGCCAGCCGGGTCCCCAGTTGAACGGTGCGATGCCGTGCGGATTCTTCAGAATCTCCTCTTCGTTCCAGCTGAGCGATTTCCAGAATCCGTTCCGGTCGTCGAACCGGAATTCCCACGGACCGCTGCGGATCGTTTTCTCCGCGGCGGAAAGAGAAAGACACAGACAGATCAGAAAAATAATTTTTCGTTTCATCGTTTCAATCCTTTGTAATTTCAATGCGGCGGCACAGCTCATTCCTGCGCGCCGGTCTTATAGTTGAACCAGGTTTCCGAATAGATCCACCGATCACCGTTGTAGGTCCCTCCGAGGGGACCCGAAGAAATCAGAGCGGCATAGGAAAACTCCGCCACATGAGAGTCGAAAAACGCATAACACCCCCGGGAAAGATGGCGCAAATGAAGATAGGCATAGCCGAAATAAACCGCATTCTGCCGTTTCTGCCCTCCGTGCCCGGAATCCCCGAACTGAATGAACATGGAAGGGGCTTTCATTTTCTCCACCTTGAACGCATATCCGACCTTGCTTCCCACGGAGGTTTTGATCCGGCAGTCCTTGTTCTGCTTTTCCATATTGGAGTTCCGGAACTCCGCCCCCGCGATTCCGTAGCCGTCCAGATAGCGGCTGGCGGCAGAAACCTTGATCGGCAGTGTCGGACAGCGCATGATGGCCGGTTCCTGATTGGCCTTGTAGTTGGCAAACAGAATTCTCGACCAGTACTCCTGCTGGTTTGCATCCAGCATTGTGGTGGCCAGATATCCCTGATTGTCGTTCAGATACAGAGTCGCCACCTGGGATAATCCCTTCAAATTTGATTTACAGCCGACACTCTGCGCCTTTTTCCGCGCCGACTGCAGCGCGGGAAGCAGAAGCCCAATTAAAATAGCCAGGATCGCAACAACAACCAGAAGCTCTATCAAAGTAAAATTTTTTCTCTTTTCATTCATACAGGATTCCTTTCCTCTGACAGCTTAATTTCATTGTGAAGGATTCGTAAAAAGGATCGGCGAACTGTTCTCTGCAGAAATTTTTCATCTCCGCATTGTCCAGGAAGCGGAAGGGTATTTCCGTCGGCCGGATCTGTTTGTCCCCCTCTTCGAGCATCTGCATCATCCGTCGGACGGATTGCTGGACAATCGCCTTGAAATCGGATGCCGCCACGCCGATGACACAGGGATCGGAGATGCAGTCGCACGGCAGCGTGTAACTGTAAAACAACCGTGGAAACTTCTTTTTTCTTTTTCTTGCACAGCTCGCCAGAAGAGACGCGGCAAACGTACTGGACGTGAATACCGCCGCATCGGGTTTCATGTCCCGGATCCGGTCGAAATCTTCCGCAGAGGAAAAGAAATCCAGCGCGACGCCGAGAGCTTCCATTCCATACCGGTCCGCCTCCGCCCGGAGGAAACCGGCCCATGAGGTTTTCTCCGGGATTACCATGCTGCGGCAGCCAAGCTCATGAAAGCGGCGGACCGCCCGTTTGAGCGGCTCTTCCGCATCCCGTTGAATGCCGTTGAACGCCGGATGCGATGAATGAATCTGAAAAATCGGATAATCCATCAATCCCGCCGAACGCAGATACTCCGCAGGAAATACCCCAAGCCCGTAAAAAATTCCGTCCGCCTGACGCCCGATCAAATTCTCCAGACACCGCCGCTCCTCCTCCGGATCAAACCGCGTAATCCCGATCAGCAGCTGATAACCATATTTCGCACATTCGTTCAGAAGCGACTGCGCAAGAAACCCGAAATAATCACTGCAAATATCGCCGACAACAAGACCAAGCGTCCTGCTCCGCCCGCTCTTCAGCGCACGCGCCATCGTGGACGGGTGATAATTCAATTCCCGGACCGCCCGGTCAATCTTTTCCTTCGTCGACTTCGCAATCTTCGCCGAAAGCGGATGATTGTTCAGATACAGCGAAACCAGCGCCTTGGTCACTCCAACCCGTTCCGCAATGTCCTTCAATGTTGTCCGCACAAGCGCGCCCTTTAATTTAATCGGTTAAACCATCTGTTTTAATTATACTCCATTCCCGGAAATTTGTCAAGAGGGGAAACCCCAAAAAGAATAAAAAAAATTCCGCCGGGGAGGTCCTGGCGGACACAAAAAACACAATACAAACAAAAACTATTCACTTCCGCCATCTGCTCCAGGATTCTTTTTTCCCCATTCTCCCGGAATCAGCGACAATCCATTCATCACACTGGTAGCCGGATCAATATTCCGAGCCGGCGAAAGCTCAAATCGAGCATCTTTTCCATTGCTTGTGATATTGACCGTACATCCGGCCAAAACCAGCGACAGAACCACCAGTATTCCACATTTCCATCGACGATTCTCCATCTTTCCCTCCTGTAAAAAATCGGAAAAATGCGACAGCATTTTTCCGGGTCAAGGACTCTGTCCTTGTCGCGGTCCAGCGGCGAGACGCTGGTCGTGCGAAGCACGAAATCAAATCCCCCCATTTTCCACCCCGGAATCCCCCAATCCCATTCAAATGGGCGGCCGTTTTATGATCGGCACATGAATCATCTTGTGATACTGTTCAATCGCGGCGAGTTTTTCACTGTTTTCACTGACTCTCCCTTCCATTTTTTCAATCCGCGCGGCATGGGCAAGCATATTTCCCATGCAGTCCGCCTTCAATACATATTGCGTCAGCGACTTGTGGAGCAGCCGGATTTCAGCGGCAACCCAGCCGAGAACGCCGGTCATCACGACCAGTGCTCCGGAGAGCATCGCAATAGCCCACCCCTCCGTCATTTCTGAACCTCCTCCGGCTGATTCCATCCGGACCATCCGAAAAGATTGCACAGATTCGAAAATTGCCTCGCCTTGTTCCAGACAAGATAACGCCTCGGATCATACCAGGCATACTTTGCAAAAGCGACGGTTTTTCCGTTCCGGTAAAAACGCTCGTTGGATTCTTCGAACTCGTCCCGCGTTCCGCCTTCATAATACTCCATATCATGAATCAAAGCGACGACGCAAAGCGATGGATGCAGTTCATCCAGCGTTCCGCGGAGCCATTCCGGGAAACGGTCCGGTCCGATTCCGTTGTAAATCCGGGAGATCTGCTCAACGGTGTAACGGTCAAGGATGGCCGCGTTTTCCAGATTTCTTTTGCGAGCTTCCGCAATGAGTTTTTCGATCTCCATCATGCAAGGCCTCCGTTGTCTGATACATTGTCATTGAGGACGGGGAAAAAAATCCGTTGACCGCCGCAGTTCAGCAGAACGCCGGTCTGTCCTGGCTGGGGTTCTGCACCCGGATTTTCCCTCAGCGGAATAAAAATCTTTTTTTCCGAAAATTCCGCATTCAATACGTTCAATTCGTTTTCCGAGAGGATCCGGTTATAAACCCGAATTCCGGCAACGCTGCATGGATTTGAATAGCTGTGTTCCAGTTCATAATTGATATAGAAGCTGGAACTTTCGATATCAAACTCATCGAAATTTTTTGATCCAACAAAGGATCCATTCAAAAACGCTTTTGCCGTTTTTGTCTCTTTTTCGACCGTCATGACCATGTGATACCACGTTTTCGTCTGAATTGTGTCGAGAAGAGTTTGCGATCCGCATGACCATCCGGCTTTATAGCGCAGATTCAGCAGAGAGGACTTCTCCCCGTTCATGAAACCGATATCGTTATTGGAACTTTTTCCGGTAGGAGGTTGTGATTCGAGTCTCCGGCCCCAGCCGGCAATGATAACCCACGTTTTCTGTGGACTGGATGGGAAAAAGACCCATGCGGAAATGGTTGTATCAAAAGAACCGGTCAGGCCGATATCAGGAAATAGAAGAGAGGATCCCTGTTCAAACGATACGCACGGGATTCCATTGATCGTCTGCCCATACTGGATTTCTCCTGTTTCCATTGTTGCGGACTGTCCGGTTTCGGCGGTACACAATCTGCCGGAATAGTGAAAGACAAGTCCGTTTTCCGGCGGAGAAGGTTTTTCCACAGGGACACAAATCCCCCACTGGTTCGGAGACGGAATCTCTCCCGAAAGAGGGAAAAACACATTTCCGCAGGAAATACCCCGTCCTCCTTCTTGCGGCGCAATACCAGGTAAAAACAACATGTCTGCAGCTCCTTGTTTTTTTTGGATCTTCCATGATTTTGTCCGACGGATTCATGGAGACGGCGTCAACCGTCCGCCCGCAGCCGGCGAAGAACGGAAAAATCGCACTTCCGGGTTGAAAAAGATCCCGGAAAGGAGTACATTCCCATTGTCATTGATCAACGAAAGGATTTTTATGGAACAGAAAATCTATCCCTCGGTCTTCCGGGCGGAAACGCTGATGGAAACCTATCCGGAAACGACGGTCGTCTTTGGTCCCGGCGCATTGGCACAGCTGGGGGTCTGCCTCCAGCTGGAGAACCGGGAAACCATTCTTCTGGTAATGGGCGGCGCATCGTCACAGATTCCCCTGCGGATGATCCTGCGCTCTCCCGCATTCGGGAAACCGGATTTCAATCTTCCCCGGCACGAAGGAGTCCCGCCGGAGCCGGATACGACATGCGTCCGCGCAATCGTCGAGTCCATGAAACGCGAAAAACCTTCCGCAGTCATCGCCGTCGGCGGCGGAAGCGTGATGGATGCCGCAAAGGCCGCCTGGCTCTCCTGGCAGAGCGGACTGGATGTGGAAGAGCTTTTCGGCGTCAATGTCGCAACGGACCGTTTCCCGGAAAACCGTTTTCAGCGAATCCATGCCATTCCGACAACCGCAGGAACCGGTTCCGAGGTCACCTGCTATTCCAATATCGTGGATGCAAAGACCGGCGTGAAAAAACTGATTTCCGATCCGCTTCTCGTTCCGGAATCTGCGTCCATCATACCGGAACTGACCCTGAGCGCACCGGAAAAACTGACAAGAGAGTGCGGATTCGACGCCCTTGTCCATGCGGTGGAAAGCTACCTCAACTACAGGGCGATGAAAGCTCATCCCGAAGCGGAAGAGCGGTCTCTGGAGGCGATCCGCCTGATCGTGGCCGCCCTTCCGAACGCTCTGGAAAACCTCTCGGATCCCAATGCAAGAGCCTCTCTTTCCGCGGCGGCGACGCTGGCCGGCATGGCAATTCGAACCGCTCCGACCTCTCTGCCCCATCTGCTGAGCTACTCGTTCTGCGGGAAGACATCCCACGGATATGCCGTGGCGGCCCTTCTCCCTCACTTCTGGCGCTACTACCTCGCCGTTCCGGAAATCCGTGAACGAACCTGCGCCCTGAACGTGTTTTTCCCCGGGAATTCGGCGGAAGAGGTGATCGACTCCTTCTGCGCGTTCCTTCACCGGTGCGGCGGAGTGACCGATCCCGGAAAACTCGCAGGCTGCGGACCGGAAATGATCGACAAACTCGCAAAGGATGCTCTGCTCAACCCGATGAAACTCGAAAGCGCCCCTCGTGCCGTGAAGCCGGAAAATACCGGGACCGTGTTTCACGAGGTTCTGGACCGCGTCTGGAACGCATGAAGATCGTCCTCGCGCCCGATAAATTCAAAGGGACTCTGACAGCTCCGCACGCGGCCCGGATCATGGCCGAAGCCCTCCGCTCCGTCCGTCCCGACCTGGAAACCGTGGAGTTCCCCCTTGCCGACGGCGGAGACGGAACGGTGCAGACTCTGATCCATGCTCTGGGCGGGGAATTGCATTCCGCCGTCGTTCACGATCCTCTCGGCCGTTTGCGGTCCGCGGATTTCGGTCTTGCCGGAACAACGGCGGTTATTGAAATGGCGGCGGCTTCCGGCATGGCGCTCCTCGCTCCAGCCGAACTCCATCCGCTGAAGACGTCCACATTCGGAACCGGAGAGCTGCTGCGCGCCGCTCTGGATGCCGGCGCCCGGGAAATCCTCATCGGGATCGGCGGAAGCGCCACGGTGGACGGCGGCGCCGGCATGGCGGAAGCGCTCGGTGTTTCGTTTTATGACGCTTCCGGAAATGTGCTCCGCGGCGTGAACGGAGGGACTCTCGGAAACCTCCGTTCGCTGGACCGGAATCTGCTTGATTCCCGGCTTGCGGAGTGCCGAATCCGGATTGCATCCGATGTGACGAATCCTCTGCTCGGTCCGGAAGGCGCTGTCGCGGTATTTGCTCCGCAGAAAGGCGCCGGGCCGGAAATGCTGCCGGTTCTGGAGGACGGCCTTGCAAATCTTCAGGCTCTGCTTGTCGCAGAAGGTCTTCTGAACCCGCCGGACCTTCCCGGAGACGGTGCGGCCGGAGGTCTCGGAATGGGACTTCGCGCGTTCTGCGGCGCCCGTCCGGAACCGGGAGCGGAACTGGTGATGTCCCTGACCGGCTTCGAAGCGGCGATCGACGGCGCCGATGCGGTCATCACCGGCGAGGGATGCACGGATGCGCAGACGGATTCCGGAAAACTCTGCTCCCGTGTCCTTTCCGTCTGCCGGAAGCGGGGCGTGCGGTGCATTCTGCTCTCCGGCTGCATTCTCGGCGGCGCAGGAAATGGATTCGATGCGTTCGAGTCCTGCTGCGAACCCGGCCTGCCCCCGGAGGAGATCCGGCGCACTGCGGAACGCAATCTTTTTGCGGCCGCATGCCGGATTGCAGCTCTCCTCTGAGACCGTCAGAAGCAATCCGGTTACGCGCGGTTTCGCTCTGCAAGCATGTCGTTGACCCGCTCCCGGAAATGCAGGAGCCATTCAGGACTGCGCGGATATTCCCGCATGGTCGGGAGCGAACCGGCCTCCTCCCGGATCAGGGAAAGGACGGCTTCCCGCCCGATTTCAGACTCCAGCAGCCGGAGCGCGCGGAGATCCTGAAGGCCTTCCGCGAAGACCTCGTAGTGAAGAGAATCGACCGGGCCGTCTTTTCCGGGATACACCATGAAGGCTCCGCCGCCGCAGAAGGCCCGTCCGGCTTCCGGATCCAGATACGGATTCACCTCCCAGTTCAGCGAATGCTGCGTGAACCAGAAATTGTATCCCCAGTTGAGAAAGCCGTCAAGATTGTAGACGTAAAGCAGAAGCCCGAGAATGCGATTCCGGGCGGATGGCATTCCAAACTGCCGATTCGGGACGCCGTCTTTCCAGTTCCCGCAGTAATAGACCCAGCGATGTTCAAGATCTTCTTGCATGAACTGGTCAATTTCATTGGTCGTCGGAATCGGAATCCGGATCAGCCCTTCCCGGAAAAATTCCACTCGGGAGAGCGCGTCAATGACCGGATATTCGCCGATCAGGGAGCGGAGCAGTTCCGATGCGAACCGGTAGGACTCCTTCGATTCCGCCTGCGGTTCATCGGAAACATGGAAAAACGTATTTTCCGGAGTCAGTCCTCTGCTCCGGAAGAACGGAAGAAGCTGTTCCATCAAAGAAGTCAGAAATTTCCGGTATTCCGGGTCCGTTGCGGGAACATGCCAGCCGAAACGCTTCTCTTCAACACCGTTCACCCGGACGACAATCTTCGGCGTTGCCTTCGCTCCCCACTGTGTGAACGCATGCGACATCTCAAAATATTCAAATCCGCACGCGCGGGCCGTCCTGATCCAGCGGTCCAGACGCCCGAAATCAAAATGATAGCTCCCGTCTTTCCATTCGATTTCAAGAAGCTGAGCGGTCGGCCGTTCCCTTCCGACGGCGGTGTCCAGCGGGACGGTCCAGAGCGGCGTATAGATCACATTGTTTCCGTGTGCCGTCATATTCCGGAAATACGCCTCCAGAAGCGTCCAGAATTCCCCGCTCCAGCAGGGAACCCGGTGACGGATGGAAACACAGTCCGCATAAAACCAGTTGACCGAAAGCAGTCTCTGCGGCGGAAGACGGAACGGAAGAACCCGCAGACGGATGGCGGTCCGATGTTCCATTTCCGGCTCCTTCCAGATCAGCAGATCCTGCGGAGTTGTGATGCGGAATGCAATCTCATACTCTCCCGGTTCCATGTCGGCGGGAATGCGGACCGAACACCATATCGCATGCCAGTTGCCCCGGGATACCCGCATGCGCCCTTTCTCCATCGGAAGCAGCGGATCCGGAAACAATCCCGGCCGGCTTGTGAGAACAAAAGGATCCTCCGGCATCGCCGGAAGCGTGCTGGGGACCAGTCCAACCTCCCGCAGCGAAAGCGCCTCTCCGAACGGAGAACTGCATTCGAATTCAAGAATCAGATTTTCTTCCGCTTTGCATGCCAGCTGAAACGCAACGGTTTCCCCCTGCGCCCCGCTGATCCGGTCCAGACGCTCCCCCGGAAGATCCGGAGTACAGAACACTTTCTCCAGAGAACTTACCATTCGAGTTGCAAAAAACATCTCTTCCTCCCTATGATTCCGTTTCCGGATTAGTATAATATAAAAAAAGATTTATTTCAACAAAAACCGCACATATAAATTATAAAAGATACATCATTTTTGATGCAAAATAAAACTTTTGATGCGATCAATCCATGCCTGCGTTCAAGCGGTATTCCTCAGGCGTCATACCGGTTTTCCGGCGAATGACCGCACAAAAATAGCTGACATGGGAAAATCCAGTGGAATAGGCGATTTCCTTGATTGACAGATCGGTCTCCCGGAGCAGCGACAACGCCTTCTGAATCCGAATCTGCTCCAGATACGAGCCGGGAGAAAGACGCATCTCCTTTTGAAACAATCGGTTCAGCGTTGTCCGATGGATCCGGAGCTCCCGAGCAAGCAGACCGACCGTCATTTCCGGTTCCTGAAAGCGCTTGTGGGCCGCTTCAATAAATTTTCCGACCATGCCGTTTCTCCGCGTTTCAGAGTGGCGTTCGCCGGCAAGAGCGAGAATTTCCGTAAGAACGGAAATCGCATGCCGCTGCGCATAAGGAGTCCTCTGCTTCAGGAGCTGTTCGATTTCCTGAAACAGCCGGACCGGACACTCTCCCGCAGAACAGGGGCTTTGAGGATATCCATATGCCTTCATAAACGCTTCTGCGCCGGGACCGTCGAACGTGACCCAGTAATAACACCAGCGCCGGCGCGGATCGACGGACCGATGAATATGATCTTCTCCGGGAAGATGATAGATCACTTCTCCCGCACCGATCCGCTCAATCCGCTCTCTGAAAACAAACTCACCGATCCCCTCCACACACCAGAACAGCTGAACGAAAATCTTCCGTTCTCCCGGAGCCTCTTCCTTCCACCCGGGATCCGCTTCATTGTATCCGACGGACCGAATATGCACCGGAAGAGGAAAATCCGGAAGATCCAGATCCGGTCTAGAGATTACTTTCCTCACAACCCCGTCTCCCAGAAAAGTGGAACAATGCGGAACGCATTGTTCCTGGTCAAGGACTTCGTCCTTGTCGCGGTCCAGCGGCGAGACGCTGGTCGTGCGAAGCACGAAACAAAACAAAACAAAACAAAACGAAACAAAACAAAACGAACCAAACCCAACCCGAAACGCGAATTATTTCCCTGCAGGAGCAGATGAAGAAGGCTTTTCTTCCTCTTTTTCCGCCTGTGCGTTGGAAATATACGCTTTGACACGTTCTCCGACGGCCGGGAAATTCTGAATGACGCTTCTTGCGATTTCCGTCTTCATTGTATCGAACGGGGGCAGCCGGACGCGTCCTTTTTCATCATCATACTCCTTCTGGAAACGGTTGTACGCTATTTCTGCGAGACGCAGATGCGCCTGAGCCCCGTCCGGATCATCATAGCCGAGCAGGAGACAGCTCTGGAAAATCAGACCGCTGATCAGCTCGTGAACCTGCTTATAGTTTCCATCCTTGACATCCTCTGTCCACTCGCGGAGAATGAACTGATCAAAATCCTGATAGCGCGGATCGTTCCGGCGTTCTTTCCGGATGATGCGGAAATATTCGCGCGCCTTGGCATACTTTCCGTAACTGTACAGCGTGACGACGGCGTCTTTCATGAAATTGTCGAGCGCGCTTTTGAATGTGGAGGTATCATTTCTTTCATACGCTTCCAGATACGTTTTTCGAACGGCGTCGACGAGATCCAGATTCGGGATCAGCATATAATTCATCGTCGGCTCCTTTCCGGGAAGGAGAATTCTTCCCGCGATGAAGGACTCTTTCAGCGACTGGGTAATCATCCGGTCGCAGTCGATGCTTTCGCGCTTGGGACTGTACATGATGCCGAGGGTCGCCCAGTAAATGGCGAACGAGTCGGAAAGCCTCCAGTCCAGCGTTCCGTATGTCCGGTTGATTTCCAGGACGATCTCCGGACGGAGCTTGTAATATTCGCGCAGCCAGCGGTTGCGGAGGAAACAGTCGAGCGCGGCCTTTGTTTCCGGTTTCAGGGCCGCCGCAAGATTTTCCGGAAGGAATCCGAGTTCGCGGAATTTGGTTTGAAGCGCATCAAGATTTTCAAAGCCTGCCGCTTTCAGCGCTTCCCACAGGACGGAATCCTCTGCATGGAGCCTGCGGAATTCCGCATTGGTTTTCGGTGCCGCCGCGAGAGCGGTCCAGTCGGGTTCGACTCCGCCATAGGCTTTCATCATCTCTTTGCAGATCATATACTTGTAATATCTCTGCGCATCGTCGAGCATATTTCCGATCTTATGCTGATAGATCCATCCGAGTTCCCGGTAGAGCAGGGGATCGTTGGGATTGTAGTTCAGCGCCTCGTCGCGGATCAGCTCGATTCCGCGCTGCACCCAGCGCCAGCGGTCGACCGGAGAGGTGTAGGTGACCGAGATATTGTACGCCATGTTCCATGCAAGATACGCGGTCGCCCCCGTGAATTTCGGCTGAAGTTTTGTGATCCACGACGCCAGCTGGACCATTTCAAAATATTTTCCCTGCTGCTGGAGACCGTTGGTCCGGAGCCAGAGCATGTCGGCCAGAATTCCGCGGAAGCCGCCAAGAGCAACGGTCGTGAACGCGACCATCGGCGGAAGTCCTTCGATATTGCCTTCGTCCACCAGCTTGTCTTCCTTGACGATCGTATCCAGCCGCTTCTGTACAAGAACGGTCGCCGAGAGCAGAAGCGCAAACGCCGCAGTTGCGAAAAACCAGATCCGGAATCTTCTGAAAAACATCTTTTCTCACCTCTTGGTGGCGGCGAGCGAAAGCTCGCGGCGGTTGTAAAGCCATGCTCCGAGAAGCGCCAGCGGAATTCCTTTCAGCACAATCTGGAAAAGAATCGCCGACCCGATCACGGAAAGTTCGATCAGCTCCCCGTTCGCGACAAGATTGGAAATCCCGAATTTCTGGAGCGGAATAATTGTAAAATGCAGAATCCGTCCGAGATAATACCCGTAAAGATCCATCGCCGGCATGTCGAGCCCTCCATACATCGCCTCGTTCGAAATCAGGAACGAAGCAAAAAACCCGAACGCCATATAGGAAATCGTAATGAAGATCGCGGTCGGCATCGACAGAAACGACGCCAGCGCAACCGAAACAATCACCGTAGCCGTGATCCCGAGAAACACCATGAAAACCGCCCGCAGATAATTGGCAAGAAATCCCGTTTCCCTGACCAGCAGCGTAGGCCCGTCCGCCACCTGAATGAACAGCGGTTTTTCATTCGGCGCCATATTCGTGAATCCGATGGCCGCCTTCCCGTTCACAATCACGTTTGCCGCCGGCATTTCCAGCTCGTTGATTGCGGCGGTCAGGATCTGTTCCGGCGGCCGCTGCAGATAGATCTGGCGGGGGGTCGGTTCCGGCGGTTTCTCGCCCGGCTTGAGCTTTTTGGGATCCGGCTGTTCCAGAAACGTGAAGACCGCTCCCCAGGAACCGAACCCGTGATCCTGATACTGCTGCGTGTCGACGGTCCCTGAATATGCACGGTAACGAATAAAGAAAGAGCTCTTCGGATCCAGTTTTTCCGGCAGTCCGGAATAGGTCCAGTAGCGGGTCTGCCCGACCTTGATTTCCCCCATCGCCGCAATGATCTGCCGATAGATGGCGGCGAGCGCCTTTGCCCGTTCGGTCCCTGTAAGAGTCTGGGAGAGCAACTGCCCCTGCGCATTCTTTTTCTCATTGAACGCCTTGAGAGCAAAGGCCTGCACGTCCGGCAGATCCGGCTGATAGGCGCGACGTCCGGTAAGCACTTCGTTGTCCATCCGGGCCCGCTCCTCCTCCGTGAATCCCTGACGGTTGTACTGATACTGGATGAATCCATAGATCACGCCCGTGGTAATCAGCAGGAGCGCGGTCAGCACCATCAGGACTCCGCAGAATTTCCCGAGCCAGACCACATAGCGCGAAACGGGTTTGACAACGATCAGCTGCAGTCTGCAGTCTTCCACATCCGCGGTCATCGTCTGGCATCCGAGCCAGATCCCGGAAAGCATCAGCATCACCGTAACGAAAGTCAGGCTGTATTCCAGCGAAACCTGCATATAGCCGTATGGCGTTCCATCTCCCTTGATCGTGTTCGGGACCAGAAACACCCCCAGAAGCAGGATAAACAGAAGAAACTGGAACACATGAGAACGCACCGCGCTCCGGCAGCTCAGTCTGATGATTGCAAAAAAAGAGGCCATTTCAATCTCTCCGCGCTTACTTGTCTTTTCCGGAAGAGAGGATGTCCATGAGTTTCCGGTTCGCCTCCTCCAGCTTCTCCTTTTCCATGGTTTCCGGTTCCGGCGGGGTCTCTTCCGCGGATTTTTCCTCCTTTTCCAGACTGGTCAGGCGTTCGGTGTCAATTTTCGGAGCCTCTTCCTCCTGAGGCTTCGGCGGTTCGGGCGTCTTGAGTCCGGCGAGAAGATCAAGTTTCTCCTGCGGATCGACTTCCGGTGCCGAAAGATATTCCGCGATTTCTCCGCCGGAAGTCGCTCCGGAGGTTTCCACGCTTTCGCGCTTCGCCTTGTTGACGACATCAAGGAAGAAGTCCTCCAGGCTCATGCGCGGATGGTCGACCGTGCAGGATTCCCCGTGCAGTTTCTCCCGGATCACCGAAAGAATCTGATCCATCGCTTCCTCGGGCAGTTCCGGCATTGTAATGCGGCTGGAGCCTTTGACCGTCAGAAGATCATGGATGGAACCTTCCGCGCGGATCTTGCCTCCGTAAAGGATGATGATCCGGTCGCAGACATCCTCCACGTCGCCGAGCAGATGGCTGGTCACCAGAACGGTTTTTCCCCGTTTCTTCAGCAGGCGGATCAGGTCTTTGACCTCTTTGCAGCCGATCGGATCCAATCCGGAGGTCGGTTCGTCGAGGATCAGGAACGAGGGATCGTTGATCATCGCCTGCGCAAGCCCGATTCTGCGCGCCATTCCCTTGGAGAATTCCCCCACCTGACGGTTGCGCGCATGAGCAAGACCGACCATGTCAAGCAGCTGTTCCGTGCGAATCCGGCGTTCCTCCGCGGAAAGATTGAACAGGGAGGCGAAAAAGTCCAGCGTTTCCGCTGCTGTGAGATATTTATAGAGGTACGTCTCCTCCGGCAGATAGCCGATCATTTTTTTCGCGGCGACATCGCGCGGCGATTTCCCGAATACCGTCAGCCGTCCGCCCGTCGGATAGAGCAGCCCGAGCAGCATTTTCACCGTGGTGGATTTTCCCGATCCGTTCGGTCCGAGCAGGCCGAGCACCTCTCCCTCCCGGACCTGGAAATCAATGTCGTTCACCGCCTTGGCCTTCGGCCTGTTCCAGAAATCCTTGAATTCCTTGGTGAGACCGACCGCCTCCACAATATTTCCCATTTCGACTCTCCTGACTGGCAAAGGTTATTGTTTTGCGGTGTTTTCCGCGCGGGTGATCTCCTCGCCGGTTCTCACCAGACGCGCACTGTTGAAAATCACGATCAGTGTACTGAGCGTATGCAGAACCGCCGCAAGAATCGGACTCATCTGCCCGAACACCGACAACACAATACCGCAGATCACAAAGAACATGCCGAACACGAGATTCTGGTTGATGACCGCCGCCGATTTCTTCGACAGCGTAATCAGCAGCGGAATCCGGCGCAGATCGTTGGTCATCAGCGCGATGGAGGCGCTGTTGATCGCAATGTCGCTTCCGATGGCGCCCATGGCAATGCTCAGATCGGATGCGGCAAGGGCGGGGGCGTCGTTCACGCCGTCGCCGACGAATGCAACAATATCATTTTTCTTGATCTGTTCCACATATTCCACTTTTCCCTGGGGAAGACAGTCGCCGCGGAAATCGTCGATTCCGATTTTTCCCGCCACCATCGTTGCAACGGCCGTCCGGTCGCCCGTGACCATCGCACAGAGACTGATCCCTTCGGATTTGAGCTCGCGGACCATTTGCGCCGCTTCCGGACGGATCTGGTCGCGGAACCCGATCCACCCGATCGACTTCCCGTTGCGGACAACCACGACCACACTCATGCCTTCCACTTCACTTTCATCGTGCGGAAGCGTGATTTCCTGCGACTGGATCCACGCGGGACGGCCCACCAGGCATTTGACCCCGCCGATCAGCGCTTCCACGCCTTTTCCGGGCAGCTCCTCGTAAGAATCGCCTTTCACCGGGGAGACCCCCACTTCCCGCGCAAGACGCTGAAGTGCAAGCGCCGTCGGGTGATTGCTTCCGATTTCCACGGAAACCGCCGTCAGAAGCAGTTCGGCCGGTTCGATTCCGTCCACCGGCTTCAGACGCGCCACTTCCAGTTCGCCTTTTGTGAGAGTTCCTGTCTTGTCAAACACAAAGCTCCGGACCTTGGACGCCAGCTCCAGATGCGCCACGTTCTTGATGAGAATTCCCAGACGTGCCGCCGCTGCAATCGCGGCCACCACCGCGGTCGGTGTCGCAAGAACGACCGCGCAGGGACACGAGATCACCATCAGGGTGATGACCCGGTTCATGTCTCCTTCGGAAAACCACCAGGTGAGGGCGGCGAGCATCAGAATGGTCGGCGTGTAGAATCCCGCGTATTTGTCGATGATGCGGACCATCGGAGTCTTGCTGGTTTCGGCGGCGAGAATCATCTCCTTGACCTTGCCGAGCGTGGTGTCGTTGCCGACCTTTGTGACCTGAATGTCGATGGAGCCGGAAAGGTTCATGGTTCCGGCGTATACGTCGTCGCCGATTCCCTTGTCCACGGGAAGCGATTCTCCGGTGATCGACGCCTGGTTGACCGCGCTCTGCCCTTTGACGATCCGTCCGTCGATCGGGAAGTTCTCTCCGGGACGGACGTTGATGATGTCGCCGATCTGAAGCTCCAGAACTTCGGTTTCGACGAGGTCGCCGTCCACCACCTTGTGTGCGGTGTGCGGCGTCAGCCGGATCAGATCCTCAATGGAGCGCTGCGCCCCCGACGCGGTCCGCGTTTCGATGATGATGGTGATCAGGAGAAAGAACGCAATGATTCCCGCTTCCCGGAAGACTCCTCCCGCAAATGCGGCAAGAAGCGCCATTGCGACCAGTTCGTTCATGTACACCCGTCCGGCGCAGAGATCCTTGATCGCCGCCCAGATGATCGGAAGCGCCAGAACAATCGCGCCGAGAACGGCACTGAGTTCAGAGGCAAACTCCTGATTCGGGAAAAACCATTCCAGAAGGAAGGAGTTGAGAATCAGAAAACCGCCGGCAACGGCAAAGCCCGCGCGTCCTATGGAGCGGGAGTGCCCGACGCCTTCCCCCATCGGTTGTCCGCAGACGCAGATGGAGGCATCCTCGTGATGATGGTCATGTCCGCAGCAGCAGCTCATTTGCTCTCCTCCTCACTCTTCTCTTCAGCTTCTTTCTTTTCTTTCGCGGTCAACGGCTCGGGATTCAGCTTGAGGCGGATCTCCTGGCGGCCGGCGTCGAGAGAGTTGACGATGAATTTGTCTTTCACATTCGACATCGCATCGGCCATCACCTGCGAGAACAGCGTGACGGTCACCGTTTCCGGACTCTTCCGATATTCGGCAAGAATGCTCTTGAAGTATGCGGCATCCGCCTCCACCTGAGCGACGACGCGTTTCTTGTAGCTGTCCGCCTCGGAGACCATCCGGACGGAATCGGATTCCGCCAGCGCCCGCTGTTCCGTTTCATAGGCTTTCGCCTTCTGAATGGCGGCATCGCTCTGCTGCTGGGCGTGAAGCACATTGTCGAAGGCGTTGATGGCCTGCGGCGGCGGACTCTTCACTTCGAGGTCCACCCGCAGAACTTCCACGCCGATGTTCAGGTCTGCCACCTGTTTGGCAACCATGGACTCCACTTCCTTCATATAACGGAAGGCGCTGTTGTTGTTATTGTAGAGAATCGCGTCCACGGTCCAGCCCGCGGTGACACGGAGAATGCAGTTGTCCAGAATCGCCTTCAGAAGCGTCTGGGGGCCGCGGGTTCCGCGGTTTTCCCCGTCGGGACCGCTGAACGGTTCATCCATCTTCTCCGGATTGGCGGGGGTCATGCACTTCTCGTAGTAGAGTTTCGGATTCACGACGCGGGCGGTCATTTTCCAGTCCGTGTGGACAATGCATGCGTCCCCTGTCAGAAGATATCCGTCGACGCCCGGTTTCAAGGCTTCCGGCGCTGCTCCGCCCGCCGCCATCGCTTCTTTCCGGTTCGTGATCAGCGCGCGGTTCGCGGGCATGAACGAGGAGCTTTCGATGCTGAACGGGCTGGTCTTCACCTTCACGGTCTGTCCCACGGGGAATGGAAACACCCAGTGCCAGCTCTCCGTATACACCTGCTGGAATTTTCCGAACCGGAAGGTCAGAACCGCGGTATCCGGCTGGACGGTGAAAAATCCGCTGAATGCAAAAAACCACACCAGCAGAACGGCAATGGCCGCAACAAGCAGTGAAAACACCGCTTTCAAACTTTTATTCAGCGTTTCGAATCCGGAGGAAAACGCGCTGTTTTCCACGGATCTCTCCGCCTTGATTCTTGTTTCAAGATCCTGCATGTTCCGCTCCGTGTTCAGTTCTTTTTCGCAGGTTTCTCAAGCGAGACGCCGCCGTATTTCAGAATATCGAACGGGGCGGAGTTCGTATCGAGAACGAGGGTCGTGCGTTTGCCCATCAGGCGTTTCATGGAGTCCAGTTTCCGCAGGAAGACCGCAAGTTCCGGATTTTCCGCAAACACGGCGAGGTGCTGTGCGGCGGCCGCATCGCCTTCCGCACGCAGACGGGTTGCCTTCGCTTCCGCCTGCGTGAGGGCATTGCGTTTTGCCGTATCGGCTTCGGTCATGATCCGGCGGGATTTGACATTGCCTTCCTCCTTGTATTTGGCGGCGGCCGCGTCGCGTTCCTGGATCATGCGTTCCGCGATGGCCTTCGCGGGGGTTTCCGGAACGCCGATCGTCTTGATGCTTGCCGCGACAACCTCCAGGCCGTACAGCTCCTTCACTTTCGGCGCGATCAGCGCAAGCATCTCCTCCTCCATCTTCGCGATCATGATCTTTTTCGGATCGGTGTTGACCAGCTGATTGAGATTGTATTTCCCGATGACCGCGCTCTTGACCGTTCTCATGAGGCTTGCCAGATCATCTTCCGCGGCAGCGATGTTTCCGCCGGAGGTCTGGAATTTGACCAGATCCTGAATGCGGTATACCGTATAGATCCCCGCCGTAATATTTTTCCCGTCGGCTGTCCGGATTTCTTCGAGCTTGCCGATGTTGCCGTCATAGCATCTGAGGCGGATGTCGTATTTCTGGATCTTCTGGATGGGCAGCGGCCAGCGGAAATGAAGGCCGGGTCCTTTTTCATCCGTGATCTTGTTGAACGTCAGGACAACGGCGCGTTCCGTTTCATTGACCTGATAGGAAAAGATCGCCGTTCCGAAAACCGCCACGACAACCACTCCGAGAAGGATGACCGGAATATTGATTCCATGTCCTTTTTTTGTTTCTGCCATTGAAAAATCTCCTTTTATCAATCTTATTTTTTATGATTATTTCAAGTCGCCGAGGTCGGTGTCTGTCAGATCGGTGCGGGGTTTCTCTTCCGCGTTCAGCTCAACAATCTGATAGGGGAGGGAGGCCGACACAATGTATTTCCGCAGCAGAGCACAGTCGGTCTCCAGGAACGAGAGATAGGTGCGCAGCCGGAACATTTCTGGCATCTGTTTGTAGGCGGCCAGCTGGTTCCGGAATCGGCCCGCTTCCGCACTCGATACGGTCGAGACGTTGTATTTGTATGCTTCCGCCTGCTGGACCAGCGCCATCGTTTCGATTTCCGCGGCGGCGAGCGTTTTTGTCCTGTACGCTTCGGCCTTGATCACCGCGGTCGCCATTTCCTCTTCCGCCACAAAGACTTTCTGGAAAGCGGGGGCAACGTCCTGAAGCGGCGGATGGGTATCCAGAAGATCCACATTCAGAATGGTCACGCCGAGTCCGCGCCGGTCCGCCGCCTCCTGAATCTGCTTGCGCAGGGTGCGGGTGATTTCCAGACGCCCGCGGGAGAGATCGTTCATGAAGTCCGTGCTCGCAAAGTAGATGGTCGCCTGACGCGTTCCGATATCCAGAAGATAACGTTTGAGATTTTCAAATCCGAACGCATAGTTCAGCAGTTTTGCCGGATTGACCTTGAAAGAGACCGGAATCGACGCATTGAGCATTGAAACCGCTCCGCCGATGTCTCCCGCCGTATCCTGATTGGCCACCAGAAACGGATTTTCTCCGGAGCTGTGTTCATTGTTCCAGAGGATCGTGCGCAGGGGCTGCCCGCTGGCGTTCTTTGCCTTGATGACGGCGCCGATGGTCACGGTCTGCGGCTGATCGACCGCCACCCGGGTGATCGTGTCGCACGGCCACGGAAGTTTCAGATACACTCCCGGTTCAAGCGGCTTTTCGGAAACCAGTTTCCCGAACCGGGTTTTGAGCCCGAGTTCCCCGGGTTCCACCTCTGCCACGCAGGTGAAGAGCCACAGAATGAAAAGCCACGCCCCCAGTGCCGGAATCGCAACCCGGCAGAACATCTGATAGAGAGAGGTCCCGGAAATTTTGAACCCGAACTGATAATCCAGTGCATCCGTAATGTTTTTCGCCACGCTGCCGGGCTCGATGAAAAGCGCCAGCAGACGGCTTTCGTGCACCGGCCGGTCTTCCTGCTGGGTCCGCGGACGGTAAAATTCGGTAATGAACGTAAACAGCTGTTCCACCGCGATGATCGCAATCAGGGCAAACGCGATTTTTGCAAACGGCAGTTCGAGTCCGGCATTCTCCCAGCGGAGCGCCACCGACGGCACCAGCGCCAGAAGGAAAATGACCGATCCGGCAACCATCCACGCTCCGACCGGACGCAGCCAGCGGAATTCGTGAATGCGCGACTGCCCGGCAAGGAACGCCCCGAAAAACAGCGAGAACACCGCCACCGCCACGCAGACAAAAGAGACCGCAACCGGCTCTTTCGGCAGCGCAGGCCCCGCTTCTCCGAAGGTTGACCCCACTCTCCAGGCCGCCCACAGCCCGAGCACCATCAGAAGAAATGCAAGAAGTGCAAACACCGACGGCGCATATTTCGCATAGTTCCGGAACGTCCTTCCCGATGTGAACCGGACATCCTCCGAAACATCCAGCAGGCTGGCGGTATTTTCCTTGCGTTTTTTCAGCAGTTCCTTTTCATATTCCTCTTCCGCCGCGTTTCCTGCGAGCATGCTGTAAACGGCTGCGGCCACGGCGAAAAGAGTTGCCACCGCGAACGGGATGGTTCCCAGCCCGAAGGCTCCATGACCCGCCCAGTCGTAGACTCCTCCGGCAAAACCGGCCAGCAAGGCGATCGCCAGTGAATAAACGCCGGCGAAGATCGCCAGTTTCATGGCAAGGCCGGAACGTCTGCTGCTTACGGAATAGTTTACGCTTTCCATCGTCATTCTCTGTTCACCCTTCTCTTTCTGTTCCTTCCCCCGTTTTCCCCGAGTGCAGAAAAACGGAGATGTATTCTTATTTTCTTTTGATCTTCAGCAGTTTTCGGAATCCGGTCCGCCCGTTTTCGGAAGACCGTTTCTTTCCGTATCAGCACACGATATACCATATTTTCCTCTTTTTCAAATGGAGAAGGAAGGAAAAATGGCTCCTTTTTAATTTTTTTTCTTTTATTTTTCTTTATTTTATGGAACATTTTAAATTTGCCTGTAAATTGACGGAAAGCACCCATTGGAAAGAACTCGTGTTTTCCGGAACAAGAGAGCGGAAAACGGAAAGGACTGTCATGCCGAATATGTTTCTTTTTTATCTTCCGCTGATCCAGATTCTGGCGCTCCAGCTGTTTGCTTGCGCGTCGTTTTCCGGAGTTTCCCATGTCCAGCGGAGGATTCTCGGTTCATTTTCTCTGTATCCGCTGCTGCTTTCGTTCGGTGTGCTTGGTTCGGTCCTGACGAATCTGCCGCATGTGGCGGTGTTTGCTTCCACTCTGCGGTTTTTCTGCATTCTGGGAGGATTTCTCTGCCTGCTGGAATTCGCTTTGCGCATTGTCCGGTTTTCTCTTGTCCGGCGGCTGCTGGTCTGCGCTCTGTTTCTGCTGGCTTCCTGTCTGATTCTCCTCTATTTCGAAAACCGGGAACGCGGAGAGATCCTGGCGCTTTATCTGCCGGGCATTCCGGCGTTGATTCTGAGTTCCTCGGCGCTCTGGAAGCTCGGCGGGCGTTTCCGCGAACAGGAAAATGTCTTCCGGATTGCGGCTATTGCGAATGCGGGAGTCGGAGGAGCGGTCATCGGAGAGATGTTCCTGGTGCTGCATCTGCTGCCGATCATTGCCCGTCTTGAGAGGGAATTTCATTTTGCCCTGATGGCATTCTCTTTGATCTGCACCCTGATCGGCGCGCTGGCGTTCCTTTCTCTGCTGAAGGATGTGCGCCTGAAATTTTCCCGCAGGAGCGTATCGGGCGCGTGGGCAATTATTCTGGCGTTTCTGCTGTTTGCGACGGCGTCGCTTCTGATCCCGAACCTCATCCTGAAGCACGCGGTGGATATTTCGTACCAGCATGTGAATTATTCCGCAAGCCTCCTGGTGCGCGATCTGGAGGTCAGTGCGGACCGCATGAAGGATTATGCCCGCCGTCTTTCCGCCAACCGGGAACTTTACAGCGCGTTGAAAAGAGGAACACCGAACCGGACCTCGCTCGGAACAAGAAATTTCCTGGAAAAATTTACGACGGCGCATCAGCGGGCCATCATCTATATCACCGACGCGCGGGGAATCTGTCTGGATTCCTCAATGAAAAGCTCCACCCGGATTCGGATGGTCGGTCAGAATATCTCCTATTCCTCCCATTTCCGCGAGGCGCTGAAAAACGGAGAAAGCTGCCAGATTTCCGTCGGATCCATTACGGGTGTTCCCTCCATCTTTGCGAGCCGCAGAATCGAACAGCCCGACGGCAAAGTGCTCGGCGTCCTCTGCGCAAGAGAGGATTTCGGATTCGTGTTTACGAAATTCTCCGATGTCTACACGGCCCTCATCGCTCCCGACAACACGGTCTTTATGACCAATGAAAACCTTCAGCTCCCGGGCCATTTCCCTTCCTGGAAAAGAGGAATGAAATGGCCGCGGAAAGAGGCGGATTCCCTGAACGGATGCTATATCAACGGAATCCTGTATGCGGAACGGCCCTGCCATTTTCTGACCACAGCCGGCTGGCGTGTCGTTCTCGGTCTGCCGACCCAGCTGCCGCTCTGGGCATATGTCGCCGGAGAGGTCCTTGTGGTTCTGCTCTGGCTGCTGCCGCTTGTTGCGTTTTCGCTTTCCGTCCTGTATTACCGGATGCGGCGGGAACTCGGACTCTCCCTGAACTGGCGGAAAACGGTTTTCAACAACAATCCGTCGGGAATCTTTGTGACGGATCCCCAATGCCGTCTGCTGGATTCCAACCGCACGTTTTCCCTGCTCTCCGGCTACACGGTGGAAGAGCTGCGCGGCATGAAACTGTTTGATCTCTGTCCGAACACCGGGGAGGAACGGGAGCTCCTGACGGAGTTCGTCTTCTCCGGAAAAGCCCATTATGAAAATTTTGAATTCCGGATCAGCCGGAAAAACGGCGAACAGACCACCGTCTGCCTGTCGGGAAACCGCCTCCGTAACGGGCGGGAGAATCCGCATCTGCCTTCGGACGGCGTCATCTGGACCGTGACCGACCTCTCAACCCCGATGGAGGAACTCGCCCTTCTCCGGGAAGAGGAGGAGCGTTTCCGCTCCCTCGTGGAAAACTCTTCGGAACAGGTCGCCATGCTGGATCCGCAGGGAATCTTCCTTTACTCCAACGATCGCGAAATCGCCTTCATCCTGAAGAAATCTCCCGCGCCGGTCCATCTCAGCGAGCTCTACGATCCCGCAACATCATCGCTGTATCTGCAGATGATCCGCAAAGTCGTTTCCAGCCGTCGTTCTCTCTCCTTCCGCTATACCCGGAAAACCCCCGGCGCTCCCGGGGAGGAGATGCTGACTCTCCTGTATCCGATCCCGCGGGAGGGCGAGGTCCGTTTCATCGGCGTGATCTCCCGGAAATACGATTCCGCACAGGAGATCCCGGACGACCATTGAAAACGGTTTCCCATTTTTCCCCGGATCGCAGAAAGATCATCCGGGGCCGCCTCTCCTCTCCTGATTTCCATTTCGGCAGGAGGAAATGCACGACGGCCGTCTGCCTTTCCCGGGCGGGAGGGGAAGCCTTCCTTTAAGAAAGCGGCTGGGAATCGGTATGTTTCACGGTCCGGCCTTCCGTTCCGCAGCGGTAGAGTTCCGCGATTCCGCGCAGTGTGAACAGCGCATCCGCCAGCTCAAAACCGGAAAGTTCGCGCAGAAAAAACGGTGCATCGCCCCCGCAGGCGACACAGCGGATCTGTTCTCCCGGGAACGCGAGCCGCATCCGTCGCAGCAGCTCTTTCACCGCGCCGACCGCGGCACAGTCTGTACCGAGATTGATTGCGTCGACCGTATTTCCGCCGGGAAATTCCGGAACGTTTTCCGTCAACGCCGTCAGTGGCAGTTTTGCCGTATAGTCGTTCAGTGACTGGCGGAGGATGTTACGGCCGGGGAGGATTGCTCCGCCGCGCATCCGCCGATCCCGGTCGACAAATTCCAGATTGATCGCGGTTCCGAAATCCACGCAGAGCGCCGGCAGCGGACCGGAAACGATCAGAGACGCGGCATTTGCCAGCCGGTCGGCGCCCAGCGTTTCCGGATGCTCCATTTCCGACAGGTCCACGGGACAGTTCTCCATCCGCGGACTTACGATGAACGCTCCCGCTTCCCGGAAGCGGTTTTCAAGCTCCGGGACAACGGATGCCGCCGCCATTGATTCGGCAGTGAAACTCTCCAGCCGGAAATCCCGGGTGGGCAGTGTTTCCATCAGGCGCAGAGAGTCTCCCGTCAGCTCCGCAATCTGGACATGCGTATTCCCCGCGTTGAAAATACGGCAGGAACCGGTGCTCATCCGGAATCAGCCGCCGAGTTTTTCGATGATGCTGATCAGCGGCATGAACAGCGCCATGACGATTCCGCCGACGACCACCGCAAGAAACACGATCATCAACGGCTCGATCATGGAGGTCAGGGCGCCGACGGCATTGTCGACTTCCTCGTCGTAGGTGTCGGCGATCTTGTCGAGCATTTCCGGCAGTTTTCCGGTCTCTTCTCCGACCTCGATCATACTGATGACCATATCCGGGAAGATCTTGGTGGTGTTCAGCGGGGCCGCGATGGTTTCGCCTTCCTTCACGGCGTCGTGCACCTTCTGGATGCCGTCGCAGACGATTTCATTTCCGGCCGTCTCCTTCACGATGCTCAGAGCGTTCAGCACGGGAACGCCGGATCCCATCAAGGTCCCGAGCGTCCGGGAGAACTTGGAAATGGATGATTTCGACACAATCGGCCCGAACAGCGGCATATTATACTTCACATAGTCCAGCCAGTATTTCCCGAACTTTGTGCGGGCAAACAGCTTGAAGAGAATCACAAAGACCACGATTCCGCCGATCATGATCAGGATCTGTTCCTGCATGAAACGGCTGATCGACATCACCAGCTGTGTCAGCGCGGGCAGCGGCGCGCCTTCCAGCAGTTCCGAGAAGATCTTCTCGAACTTCGGAACGATGAAGATCATCAGACCTGCCGTAATGGCTCCCGCGATACAGAGAACGATGGTCGGGTACACCATTGCCGACTTCACTTTTCCCGCCATTCGCGCGGCTTTTTCCATGAAGGATGCCAGACGGTCCAGGATCAGTTCCAGCTTACCGGCCGCCTCGCCCGCGCGCACCATATTGAGATAGAGTTTGTCAAAGGATTTCGGGTGCTGCGCCAGCGATTCGGAGAAGGTGGAACCGGCCTCCACGCCGTTTGCCACTTCGCCGAGAATCTTCTTGATGATCGCATCCTTCGACTGTTTTTCGAGCGTGCGCAGGGAACGGATCAGGGGAAGACCCGCGTTCAGCAGAATCGCAAGCTGACGGGTGAAAATCGTCAGCTGTTTGGTTTTGATCACCGCCGGGCCGAGCGAGATATTGATATTGATGTTCATCGCGCTCTTTTTCTTTTCGCCGGCCTTGGGCGGCTGCTTCACCGCTTTTTTGTGGTCGATCTTCCGGACCTGTTTGATGGAGGTCGGGAACATGCCCTGCTCTTTCAGAAACGCGGTTACCGCTTCTTCATTTGCAGCTTCTTTCTGCCCTCTCCGTTCTCTTCCCGTGGCATCCATCGCCGCATACTGATACAGAGGCATACTTCATCTCCTTTCGATCTGTGCAAACGCGTGTTGCATTATCATGAATTCGATATCCTTCTGTAATAATAGCATTGGGGAAATCATATTTCCAGTGCTTTCCAGGAGATTTCACAATAAAAATCTCAAAAAAAACGGGAAACAGCTTGACAAAACGCATTTTTCATGTATTTTATGTGACACTTGAGCAATATGCCCCTATCGTCTAGAGGCCTAGGACACCAGGTTTTCATCCTGGCGACACGGGTTCGAATCCCGTTGGGGGTGCCATTTCTTCACCGGTTCCGTCAGATGTGAGGAAGTGGGGCTTTTTCCTGTTGATGCCCCTATCGTCTAGAGGCCTAGGACACCAGGTTCTCATCCTGGTAACACGGGTTCGAATCCCGTTGGGGGTGCCATTCGATCGAACGGATCCGGAATTCCTGTATGAAGCGTGTTCAGTTTTTCTGTCGTCCCGGCTGCGGGGCATGCTGTGTGGCTCCTTCAATCTCCTCGCCGATTCCCGGCATGCCGAAGGGGAAACCGGCGGGTGTGCCGTGCGTGAATCTTGATGCGGATTTCCGATGCCGTCTGTTCGGTTTGCCGGAACGGCCGGCGGTCTGTGTCTCGTTTTCGCCCTCTCCGGAGATGTGCGGAACGTGCCGGGAGGATGCTCTTGCCTATCTCACGGAACTGGAATTCCTGACCGCCGGAAAAGATCCGGGAAAAACGGAGAACTCTTAAATCCGGTTCCGCATCCGTTCCCGGGCATCGGAATACAGCTCCAGAGAGAGCAGCGATGCCAGCCAGTCCAGAAGAAGAATCGCCAGCGGGAACAGAAACGCCGAAAACAGCGAGGCGACAATCGCATTGGAAACAGCGTCAATCAGTGCATCCGGAGCAAATCCGGTCCGGATCAGTGTCGGCGGAAGCTGGGAGAGAAAAGGGAGAACCGCCCCCGGAATCATCAGAAGATTCAGGGAATCCGATCCCATCCGGAGAAGCCAGAGCCGCCCGAACAGAACCACCGCAAGAAGAAACAGCACACTCCACGGATTTGTATATCCGAAACAGAAATCCTCCACCATTCCTCCCGTTACCGCCGTGATGCAGCCGGCCGGTGTCCCGAACACATAGCTGACGTAAAAGACAAACGGCGCAAACAGCATCAGACGCAGCCCCATGCTCTCCATCAGGAGTTCCGTGAACAGAAGAAGAAACGAAATCAGGAAAAGATAGGAAAAACGCGTCATTCCATGCTCCGTTTTGTATAAACCGCAACAAACTGAACGGTTTCCATGGACAGAAACGGCTTCACTTCCACTTCCGCGAACATCTGATCGCGGATCGTTGCGATATTTCCGTTCGCCGCTTTGACCACGCGTCCGATCGGAAGTCCGTGGGGCGTGTGCGAGGAAATCCCGGATGTGGCCGCAAGTTCGCCTTCCGCATAGGTCCCGTCGGCGGGCAGGTATTTCACCTTCAGCGTCCGTGCGTAGGGGTCGAATTCCATGCCTCCCACCTGACGGGAAGTTGCCAGAATCACGCTGAAATGACACTCCTCCGAAAACAGCGTGATGACCGTTGCGGTCCGTTTGGAGACCTCCTTGATCCGTCCCGCGGCGGCGAACCGGCCGTTATCGTCCATGGCCACGACAAGATCGCCCGGCGTGATGCCGTCGTTTTCCCCGCGGTTGATGACAAAAGTTTCCCGCCAGGTCGGCACCGCGCGCGCAAGAACTTCGGCGAATACGGGCTGATATCCCTCTTTCCGCGGAAGGTTGAGCAGCGCACGCAGCGCGCCGTTTTCCCGTTCCAGGTTTTTCAGAGAGTTGTTCTCCGCGGCCAGACGGGCATTCTCCCGCGACACGGCCGCAAGCTGACGGGCCAGACGGAGTTTGGAATTCAGCATCAGCGACGCGGCGGCTGCTTTGTCCTCCGTCCGCACGGCACAGTTCAGAAACGGACTCATGAAATCCCGGGAAAGACCGGAGAAAAAGCGGCGGAAGGTCCGGTAGCCGGAAAACAGAATCAGGATCACCGCCAGAACACTGCCGATCAGTGTGAGTCCCCGCAGATGTTTCCGCCGTTTTCCGGGGTCCATTTTTTCTTCTCTCGGGGTCATTGCGCCGCCTTTCCGGAAATGCGGTCGAGAATTTCCTTCGCGGGATCGGTGATCGGCGCCATTGAACGGTTCGTCTGGAGATTGAGCGAGTGCCGTTCGCCCGGCGGAACATGCCGCCGTTCCGCATCCCGCAGAATCCGTTCGGTCAGGGCCTGCTGTTCCAGCGCAAGGAGAAACCGTTTTTCCGCCGTTCTGATCCGTTCCGCGGTCTGCTCCGTTCCTCCTTCGTTGCGGAAGCGGGAGATCTCCTCGATCAGTGCGGAGAACGCCGGCGTGATCTGCGGCGCCGACATGTACAGAAGTTCTGTCTGCCGGATGATGGATTCGGAAAGCGCCAGCTGAAGCGCCAGGGGGACCGGACCCTTTATCTTCTCCGCCAGATCGGAAATCGTGACCGGCTTTCCGTTCCCGTCCGGAAGAACCAGGGTCTGACGGTACGACGTCTCCAGATAGTTGAGCGACATCGGGAGAAAGCGGTTCAGCAGAATCTTTTCCGTTTCGCGGCGGAACCATTTATCCGCATCGAACACATTGTCCGTCTGGACAAACCGTCCGTACCGCTTGGTCCCGTAGGCGGCGATATGGCTCAGAAGGATCTCCTGAAACAGGCGGTTCTGATCGGCGGCGGGGTTTTCCGCAAGCGCCGCCACATAGCGTTCGACAAGTCCTTTTTTCACCGCGCCGGAACGGGAGCAGAGATCGAACAGCAGCTGTGCCCACTCCTCATAGATCATCCGGGAGAATCCGTCGGACGGCGCCGGCGCGATGGAGACGATATCCTTCAGTTCCGGGAACACTCCGTGCGAGGCAAGCGCATAGGCGGCGGGAAAACGGCCGAAGCGGGAGCTCCGGAGTTTCCAGTTTTCCGTGACGGCCTTTCTGGCAATTGCGGCGAAAATCCACGAATCCGGCAGCCGACCCGCATTTTCCGGCGGGATTCCGAGGCGTGCCAGGCAGCTCCAGCGGACAAAAAGATCCAGTTTTTCCGGATCGTCCGCCCAGCTTTCGAACCGTTCCGGCAGCGTGATTTCGCGGCGTCCCCATCCCTTGTGGACGAGGTCGAAACGTCCCTTTCCGTCGGACGGCGGAACCAGAAAGGAGCAGGGAATCTCCGCCCGGAGACCGGCCGTTGTCCGCGGCAGTGTGATCCGTGTCAGATGCCGGAAGCGGAGCGCGAGCGTTTGAGAATAATAGGAATCCCCGGGAATCCCCACATTTTCGCCTCCGATGAAGCGGAACGTGGTGTCCCGGGCGAACATTGCGGGAATCACCGCAGCAAAGAGAAATACAACCGTCCGCATCCTGTCCCTTTCGAATCGTTGCAATTTACTATCGGAACAGGAATTTTGCAAATCCGGTTTTTCAATTCTCCCCGCATGCGGAGGATGAATCAGGATTCCACAAGGAAAACGGCCGCGTCATTGCCGGCAATCCGCAAGGTGCCGTCCCGGAGTTCTCCGTTCCAGACCTCCCTGATCCGTCCGGAAACCTCCAGCGGGCAGAACGCCTCTTCCGGTTCATAATTGATTGCCACGCAGATGGTTTTTCCATCCTCCCGCGGGTGTTCCGTAATGCCGACTCCCGGAAGCTCCGTTTTCACCAGGCGCCGGACTCCCGCCCGCTCCGCGGCTTCCCGGTAAAGCAGATAGAGCGGATTCAAATCTTCTCCGTGGAAACAGCCGGATTTCTGCACGGCCGTCTGTTCCAGCGGAAGATTCACGAAGAAAACCTGTCCGCGGCCGAGAGCGGCAGCGGTCATGATGGGATTTCCGCCGGAATCGGCGGCGAGCACCTCCGCCCGTTCCGCCTTTACCAGCGACCGGAAGGCCTGGACGGCGTGCATCGCTTCCTCCGGGTGTGATTTCAGTGTGAACTCCACCCGGTTTTCCTCCCGGAACCGTGCATCAATCTCCACTCCTGCTGCCTCCCGGAACGTGGAGAGTCCGCAGTCGCCCGAAAGCGTCAGGAGCAGATTCGCTCCGGAGCGCACCTTTTCCAGCAGCGCAAGCCATGCTCTCCGTCCGATCGACTGAGCGCCCGTTCCCGAAGGAAGCAGATAAAAGTTCGAATCCGGAAGCTCCTGTTCGGCTCCGGCGAACCGGATGTCGAATCCCGCCTGCCGCGACAGCAGAAACGCGCCGAATGCGGCGGTCCAGCTGTTTTCCGTTTCGGAAACCAGACAGACCGCATCCACTCTCCGCGGCGGAAGAGCGAAGGGTAAATGATTCCGGAAATCCACGAAATCCCGGAGTACGGAAACGGTCCGTTTGGGAGTCCGGTCGATCTGGAACAGACCGAGTTCCCGTTCGATCGCGGTCCACTCATACGGCGGATAATCGAGGTGGGTCTGATCAAACGCGCACCACCAGAGATATCCGGCAAGCCCGTTCGCCCAGCAGGAGAACAGCGATGTGCGCAGATTCAGCGCCGCCCGCTCTGTCGAACAGATGGTCGGCCCGAGCGATCCGCACTCTTCCGGGAAGCATCGCTTTCCTGCAACGCCTTCGTACAGAAGTGATTCCGCCGACGGATGCAGCTCGTTGCGCATCGTGTTGAACGGTTCCCGGTTGCACTCCGGCGTGAACAGCGGATAAGGATGGGTGGTCAGAATATCCATCAGCTCGCCCTGATCCTGAAGATTCCATTTTTCTCTGCGGCAGCTGCTGAGGCTGTGCATGCCGGAGACGACGGGACGGGTTTTGTCTTCCAGGCGGATTGCGGAAGCGATCGTGTTCATCCAGTTCCAGGCTTCCGCGGAGGAGGAGACTGCCGCCATGCAGTTGCATTCGTTTCCGAGATCCCATGCGGCGATCGCCGGATGATCCTGCATGCGGCGGACAAATTCCCGCACGAACCGCACCTCCCAGCGAATGGCTTCGGGATCGGTCAGGACATTTCTGGTCTCCAGGGCGGGCGGGACAAAAAGACGGCCGCTCATCCAGCCGGTGAGCAGTCCGACAATCAGCTTCAGTCCGTTTTTTTCCGCTGTTCCGCACAGGACGCGGAAGCGCGACATCATTTCCTCGTCGATTCCGGCGGGATTCCGCAGCGGTCCGTCGTTCTGCCCGAATTCCCTCGGGGAGCCTCCGCCTCCGTAGAAGCGGGTCAGCGGCTGAAAATCCGGCCAGAGCGGAAACACCCGGAGGACCTTCATCCCGTATTCCGAAAGCAGTTTCAAATCCCGTTCCACTTCTCCGGCATCCCAGTTGCGCCACATTCGGATTCCCGCATGGGAGGCCCAGTAGTTGCAGCCCGTGAAAAACTCTTTTTCTCCAAAAAGATTCATATCGACGCCTTTCTTTTTCGGTTTCATGGTAGTATATTCCCCGAAACCTCCTCTTGCAAGCCGGAAAAATGAGACAAAATGAAACAAAACGCCGGATGACCGCTCGAAAGGAAAACAGAAAAATCACGGTCCGGGAGATCGCCCGGCGGACAGGCTACGCGCCCTGCACGGTCGCCCGCGCCCTCTCGGATGACGGATGCGTCGCCCTGCAGACCCGCACCCGGATTCTGGAATCCGCCCGCGCGCTCGGCTACATCCGCAGATCCGGAACCAATATTGCTGTCCTCATCCCCTCTTTCGGGAACCGGGTCTGCTGCTACAACACCGCGATCCTTCACGCTCTTGCCGATCAGCTCGACCGGGAACATTTCCGCTATGAACTGATCCCGGAAAACCATCTGCGCGCCTTCAATGAAAAGATGCTCGACGGCGCCGTCTCCATCTGTTATACGGGAAAAACCGCGAAACGGTGGTCGGAGCTGAATTCGATTCCGCTGGTCTGCATCAACGATTTCAGCTATCATCCGGACCGTATCTATTCGGTCTGCTCCAACGATCTTCAGGCGATGACGTCCATTGCGGATCATCTTCATGCCGCCGGGCATTCCCGTGTCCTTTTTCTGGAAAGAAGGATGGCGGCGGAGAATCTGAATCATGAGATGCGGAAACGTGCGTTTCAGAGACGGGCGGAGGAACTGGGGCTTGCTCTTTGTTATGCGTCCGCCGGAGATCTGTGCAACTGGGGGGCTCTGCTTCTCCGCGAGAAGATTTCCGCGGTGGTCTGTCCGTTTGAAATGACGGATCTCGGCATCTTTGCCAGTCTTCTGAAGAGCGGACTGCGGATTCCGCAGGATGTCGAGCTGGTTCACTGGCATGTCCCGGGAATTTCCGATGCCCTCATGCCCGATCAGTTCACCGTCCGGCAGGATTTCCCCGCTCTGGCGCGGGCGGCGGTCGGACTGCTCAAAAGGCTTTTTGCGGGAGAACGGGTGCGGGATGTCTCCGTCGATTACGTCGTCGGTCCCTGAGAACGTTTCCGGCGTTCCGGCGGAAGAAGAAACGCGATCCCGCCGAGAACATCAATCAGCAGCAGTGACGCCGTATAAATCACCATCGCGGTGACGGCCGGAATTTCCGGAACTCCCCAGGCGGTCAGAAGAGTTTTGATCACGGCATCGCGCGTGCCGAGTCCGCCCGGCGTCACGGGAAGCGCCGACGCCACGTTCCCGTATGCGACCGCTGCCATCGTCTCTTCCGGCGGCGGCAGTTCCCGCATCTCTCCGTACAGCGGGAAAAAAATCGCCAGCATCAGCAGCGGATGGAGCACCAGCGCCGAAAGAAGCGTTGTCCCGACCAGCACTTTCCACCGTCCGCGGTAGGCGGAAACCGATCGGATGATTCCTCCTGGTATTCCGCGCATCCAGCGGTCCGCGATGTCCAGAAGTTTCGCCGCAACGCTCCAGCGGAAGATGAAATCCTGAAAAAACAGGACCGCGATCACTCCGCATCCCGCCACGCTGAGCGCGGTCAGAAGAAGGGCCACCGAGCGTACCGCCAGCGGAAGCGCCGCCACCTTTCCGAACAGAAGTCCGGAAAACAACAGAACCAGCAGAAAGAGTCCGGCGATTCCGACGATCCGGTCCACCAGAATGGAAATGGTCGCTTCCACACGCCGCCCTTTTTCCGCATTGGATGCGAACATTGCCGCCTTGACCACGTCTCCGCCCACCGCGCCGGCGGGAATGAACATGTTGGCGAACAATCCGATGAATGTCAGGCGCATCGTTTCATACCATGACACCCGCAGATCCGGAGCGGTCAGGAGTCTCCACCGCACACAGGTCAGCATTGTCTGCGCGAACTGGGCGCTGAAGCAGAGAACCACCCACACCGGATTCATCTGACGGAGCGCTTCCATCACGCTTTTCCGGTCGTGGCCGATCACCCATGCGATCAGCAGCAGCGCCACCGCCAGCTTCAGGAGCTGTTTCAGCCGCAGTTTCCAGCGCGGCGGCTCCATGCTCTGTTCCGGCATTTCACTTGTCACCGTAATAGCGTGTCTTGACCGGAACCAGGGTCATCAGACCGCGCGGGATGGCCGGATCGATCTTCCGGATGAACTTCTCCAGATCCTCTTCGGTATCCACGATTTCCACAATGACGGGCTGATTGATCTGAAACGCGCGGAATTCCGGAGCAAGCACCGGATTGCTGGAACAGAATCCGCCGATTCCGCGAATCACCGTGGCGCCGGAGATTCCGGCCGCCACCGCCTGCTGAACGATCCATTCATACAGCGGAACGCCGTCGATCTGATCCTTTTCCGCCGTGTAAATGCGAAGAAGACTCGCCCCGTTGATAAAAAGTCCCGACATTGCGCACCTCCTTTTGCTTTGGCCGTCCCGGGATCAGAACGACTCCCGGTCCTCCGCCCAGCTTTTGATATCCTTTTCCACTTCCGCGCGGGTCTCGCCGGTGACCGCTTCCGCGAACTTCCGGAAATACCCTTCGATCGCCTTGTGGAAAATATGCAGGTATTCGACCCGTTCCGCAAAACAGCTTTCGCGGTCCATTTCCTCTCCTTCGGGCAGCGTCACGCCGGTGAAGTTGAAGCGGTCCGCATCGAATGTGAAGGTCCAGACCTCCTGATCGCGGGCCAGCAGCACTTTCGCCTTTTTCAGTTTTTTCCCGACCGACAGCGCCGCTTTGGCTTCCGCCGCGAGTTGCGGACATCCCTTCTTCACCACGCTCTCTTCCGCCCCCTTCGCCTCGGCGGAATATCCGAAGGTCAGCGGTCCTTCGATGCCGAGCTGGAAGCGCCCGAAGTTTTCGATCTCCAGTTCCGCTCCGTTCTGTTCGGAGAAGTACCAGAGCCAGGTCAGGAAATCGCGTCCCGGCGTGAAGTCCATTCCCGCTGCGGAGGCGTTTTTTGTGAAGCTCAGGCTGGGAAGCGCTCCGGCCTCCTCCTGAAACAGTTTCAGCATCAGTTCTCCGACCGTCATCGGGATCGGCTCCACGCCGAGCTGACTCACAAATGCGCTGATAATCTGATCCGCCTGCGACAGCGATGCCGTCCCGATGTACAGAACATTCTGCGCCCGGTCCACCACGATCGGCGTACCGGAGATCACCGGCGGCATCTTCATCAGATTGCGCTTGATCGCATCTTCGCGGATCCGCTTCTTTTCCTGGCGCGGAACGGTGAACGTTTCGTTGGCCTTCATATAGGCCAGTTCGTCGCGCCGGCAGATCGCGTTCAGCAGCGACGACGGAATCTTCCGCTCCGCTTTCCGAAGATTCAAGTAAAGATGCCCTCCGCAAAGCGAGGTCGTCTCACTGATCTCCGTTTCCAGCAGAAAGCGGCCGCTGACCCAGCCGATCTCGGGTTCTTCCGCGACATCCTCCAGTTTCCCTGCGGCGGCGGCCTGCAGTTTCTTCAAAAAATCGTCCGGCAGAGCTGAGTTCAGCGGACAGATGGTCAATGCAAAATTTCCATGATCGAACGGCATATCTCTATCTCCTGTCTGTGATTAACGGTAGTATACCACAAAACAGGTGGTTCGTCAACCGCCGGAGGAAAAAATAAATTGCGGTGCGGTCCGGGAAAGGAGCCGATTCACAGTTTCCCGTACAGCTCCTTGACAACATCGGCCGCCAGTTTGCGACGGCGGAACTTGTCGAACACGCCGGCAAGATTGAGGCCGAGCGGCTTGGTCCGGATGTCATTTCCCATGCGGTGGAAGCTCATGGCGTCCGTGAACTGCCAGATGGTCAGTCCGCCGAGGTCCTCTCCTGCGGAGGCGACGGTCCGGATCACGGCGCCCATGTACTCCGCCTGAAATTCTTCCGACCACTGGGTCTTCGCGGGATCGCGCTGACCGTAAATGCCGCAGCAGCCCATTTCACTGACAATGATCGGTTTATCCTGCGGGACCCTTTCGCGGAAATAATGAATTGCTTTTTCCTGTCCCGCGGGAATCTCGTCCGGGGGCTCGACGCCCGAAAGATGATCGCCGATCCATCCGGGATAGATGTTGTACGCCACAACATCCAGAAGATCGGAGCAGATGTCGTTCCCCGAATGGCAGCTGGCGAACGTGACCAGGCGCGAGTTGTCCTCCTCCTTCACCGCCTTCACCAGGCGCTCGCACAGATGGCGACCCTCCTGCGTGTGCGAATGAAATTCATTCAGGAACGCCCAGAAAATCACGCTCGGGTGATTGATGCTGTTGCGGACCATGATCCGTGTTTCGGCTTCGGCGAGTTCCTGGAATTCTCCGTCGGCCATCTGTTCCGCCGTGTTGCCCCATCCGAGGCTTTCCTCCCAGACCAGCATGCCGAATTCGTCGCAGAAATCCAGGAACCGCGGGTCCTGCGAATAATGGCAGCCGCGGACAAAGTTGCAGTTGAGGTCCCGCAGATTCTGCAGATCCTCCACCATCACCGCTTCCGGCGTCGCCGGCCCGAACTCCGGATGGGATTCGTGACGGTTGAATCCTTTCAGATAAACCGGTTTTCCGTTCAGGAGAATCCGTCGGTTTCCCGCCCGGACCGTCCGGATGCCGAACCGTTCGACAATCGCATCGTTCTCCGTGCGGACTTCGAGCGTATGGAGCTGCGGATGCTCACAGCTCCAGAGACGGAAGGACGGAACCGTGCATTCGATGCTTTCCCCGTGAGCAACATCCGCGGTCCGCTCTTCGGAATCCGTGTCAAAGCGGAAACGGACCGTTTTCTTCCCCGAAGTCTCTCCGGAAAACAGGAAGCGCAGCGAGACCTTTCCTGTTTCATGGCAGAGCGTGCGCACCTGTACGCGGTCAAGCGTTGTTCCGGCGGGAAGCTGATGCAGTTCGATCCCGCGGTAGAAACCGCCGAACGCATAGAAGTCATAATACGGCAGGAAGAGCTTCATCCGGTCGCCCGCAGCGTACAGGGCCGGCGGCGGATCGAAATTGTTGTCGATTGCCGCCGTGATCACATGGACACCCGCTTTCAGCGGCCCGGTTTCGAACTCCACTCCGCTGTACGGAAGATTGGTGAAGCCGATTTCCTTTCCGTCGATCCGGAATCTCGCCCGCAGTCCGATTGCGCCGATTTTGAGAATTCCGCGGGGCGAATCGTGCCACAGACGGAACTCCCGGCGGTAGAGGCCCGTGCCGCGTTTGCACCGGTAGGCTGGCGTCGTGTCGAACGCTCCCGGAACGCACATGACGTCATCCGGTGTGAAGGTTGTTTCGTCGGCGTCCTCCAGAAAGGTTTTTTCCAGAAAGCGGAACTGCCAGATGCCGTTCAGGTCTGTGATCTGCCGGTCCGGGTAGAGCGGATAAGGTTTCATTGAATGCAATCTCCTTGTTGGTTTTTTTCCTGTTTTTGATTAATTTGCTCTTGTTTTTTTCTTTTTCAATGATATAAATGAAGAAAAAAAGATACTTTTGACGCATTTTGCCGAGGAGTCCTTTGTTCAATGGACCACAACCTTACAATCCGCCGTCTCGGATTTCCGGATGTTCCGGCGATCGGTCTTCCGTTTTACCCGCGCTCCTGCGGCGTGAACCGGTTTTTCGGGAGACGGGAGGAAAATGAACCGGACGACATTGTCGAAATCTGCTGGGTTGTTCGGGGATCGTGCGTGTTTGAAACGGGGGACGCCGCCTATCCCGTGCAGGAGAACCAGTCGATCTACCGTCTTCCCGGGGAGAAGCGGATCAAAATTCCCGCGCCCGACAGGGAAACCGTGATTTACTGGGCGGCGTTCGACGGTCCGGGCGCAGCCGCGTTTCTGCTCTCCTACGGCTATCCGCGCGGAGCTCTGGACTCCGGAAAATGTCCGGTTCACCTGTTTGACGAGATCCGCCACTCTTTGAACAGTCTTCTTCCGGGCGATCTGCGCCGCATGGTTGCTCTCTACACGGAGCTGATCGGGCTGATGGGGGAAGAGCGCGATCCCCAGAGTTCCAGCGGACGGATCTTCCGCGACGCTCTCGGACTGATCCATTCCGGCTACCAGAATCCCGCGCTGAACGTGAACATGCTTGCGGAAACGCTTGGCGTGCACCGGACGAGTCTGGACCGTCTGTTTCTCCGCGAACTGTCGATTCCGCCCGGACAGTATCTGATGAAAATCCGTCTTCATCATGCCCTCTCGCTTCTGAGCTGCACGGCGCTTCCGGTTTCGGAGATCGCGGCGCATACCGGATTTGTCCGGCCGAACTATTTCGGGCGGGTGTTCCGCGGAACGATGGGCTGCAGTCCCCGGGAGTACCGCCGGCGCCGGATGCAGGGAATCTGACCGCGCCGGAAAGAAGCGGTTCCGCCTCAGACAAACCGGACGCGCACTTCCTTCATGTACTGATCCCGCAGACTCTGCTCCAGACGCTTTACAATGTTGCGCCGGAACTCCAGATCCAGCGGAAGATTCGGATCCTGATACGCTTCGTTGATCTTGGTCCCCACGATGATTTCAATAACGTCGTATTTGCGGAGCAGATTCGCGAGCCGTCCCGCCGGATCGAGCTTCTGCAGTTCGTGCTTTTCCAGATAGGAGGCGGCGCGGGTCAGCGTGAAGATTCCTTCGGTCACCAGATCAATGCCGGGAATGAGCGACGGCGGAGGCAGATCCCCCGCATACGATTCAAAATCCGCCTTCAGCGGCAGATTCAGCTCCCGCGCGACAATCTCCGCCGACGTTCCTCCGCAGATGACTTTTGCCCCGTCGAAATTCCGGAACAGCGCCCCGATCTCCGCATCGCGCGCCGGGTCCACCGGCGGCCCCGTGAACAGCAGAAGTTTGTGCGGCGTCCGGAAATGGATGCAGGCCACCGTGATGTCGTCCGCCGGACGCAGATGCGGCTCCTGCGCAATCGCCTGACGGAGCATCCGTTCCGAAAGCTCCTGCGCGCCGATCGACGGATTCTGCGCAACCTGTTCCACCGCATACGCCTCCGCTCCGGAGGTCTGCCAGCCGAGCGGAAGGTGCGGCGTTCCGAGTCCGGCCTGGCTCACTCCGTCGGAAAAGAACAGAAGATGATCTTCCGGAAGCGCCTGAAAATGAAACGCCGCCATCATGCGGTCCTGGTATTTCGGAGAGACAAATGTGCAGCCGGTGATATTGTGCGGCCGTCCGCGGCGGAGAAGGATGAATTCCGGATTCCCCATCTCCACCAGATTGATCCAGCCGCCGGGACGGATGTCCACGATGGTGAACGTGGAATAGCTGACATCCCGGTCCCGGCTCACCGGAAGGGCGTCCATCATGATCTCCGCCGAGTGGACGATCTCGCGTTCCGCCGCGACAAATTTCAGTGCCATCGTGGCGGTCATGGTTGCAAGAATGTTCGCTTTGACGCCGTGTCCCATTCCGTCCGCGAGAACCGCGAGAAGGCGTCCCTCCTCCGGAATGCGCCGGAATTTGAGGACATCGCCGCAGATCCGCTCGTCATAGTGCGTGCAGTGGCTGCTGCCGGTGTCGATGAACAGATGGTCGGTCTGCTGGTTCATTTTCCGAAACTCTCCATGGCTTCGCGCTGTTTGAGGGTGTCGCTGTCGGCATAGTCGTCGGCGATGGAGCGGAGGAGAAGCTCGGTGTCGGCGATCTGCTCGCCGAGACGGCTGGCGATTTCCTGGACCGATGCCAGATTTTTGTCGATCACCTCCCGCGCCCGCGCCGCGATCTGTTCCCGGCGGAATTCGGTGTTGGTCACGTCGAAGATCGCGGCTCCGACCGTTTCGCCCGGCTCGATCAGGAAGATGTTCACATTGAAAAGTTTTTTCCCGACCTTCATGGAATCGCGCCGGATCTCTTTGCCCGTCTCCAGCGCCGACTCAAACAGATTGGAGAACGGAACGATTCTCCGCAGATCCGCTCCCGCCAGACCGGGAGACGCCTCAAACGCGATTTCCGTATCCTCTCCGAACAGCTTCGCAAAATTGAGGTTGCATTCGATAATCTGGAGTTTCCGGTCGCAGATGACCACTCCCGACGAAATGCTCCGCAGAAGCGCGTTCGCCTTCTTCTGCGCCTGTTTCTTGAGATAGGAGACGCACATGGACGGTTCCGCGCGCCCGGCGAGCATCGCCTGCGCAAAGTTGCGGCAGGTGTCGTATCCGCAGCCGTCGCAGTTGAGTTCGTCTTCCGGTGTGGTTTTCCCGATGCTCCGCAGCGCCTCCGTCAGTTCCCGCGAGGCCGGAAGCGCGTTGACGATCGCTCCCGGATCGAAGGATTCCCGGATGCTTCCCGCCGTCTCGCGGAGTTTCGGGTGATCGGGAAATTTCGTCCGGCAGAGCACCCGCAGGCGCTCGTGAAGTCCCGGGGAATTGTGCTCGGCGCACGGACCGTGCACACAGCCGCCCGAACAGGCCAGCATTTCCACAAACACAAAGTTTTCCGGCGAGACCGATTCCAGTCCGCTGAGCGCAAGTTTGAAGCTCCGGCAGCCGGCAAGCGTTGCAAAATGGACATTCCGGTTCGTCAGCTGGAACTGGATCGTGTCGTTCATCCCTCCTTCGATCGGGTAGCGTGCGCCCTCCTCCGCGGATTCCGGAACGAAGGTTTCCGCTCCGTCCGCGGGGAACTGCTCGGGAGAAACTCCCGCCTCCCGCAGCATCTGCCGCAGTTCGGGATAGGTCAGTGCCGCGTTGAGCAGTTCCGGATGGCGGTCCGCCTCGTTCTTCTTCGCGATGCACGGCCCGGCGAACACAATCCGGATCTCCTCCCCGAACCGGTCCCGCAGCAGACGGCAGTGCGAAAGCAGCGGCGAGGACACCTTTGTGATCTTCTCCGAAAGATGCGGCAGGTATTTGCAGACATAGTCCACCGCCGCCGGACACGCAGACGACAGAAGAAGATCCGGCGTTCCCGTGTTCAGCTCCTCCGCCAGAGCAAAGGAAACCAGCTGCGCGCCAAGCGCAGTTTCACTCACTCCGGCGAATCCGAGCTTTTTCAGCGCGCGGATCATCTGCGACGGCGCAATTCCCGGAAATTCGCTGATCCACGACGGCGCAAGGGAAAGGTAAACCGGCCGCTCCTCTCCGAGAAGCTGGCGGACGAACGCCGTGTCGTTCCGAACCTGTTTCGCCTTGACCGGACACACTTCCACGCACCGTCCGCACGCAATGCACATTTCCGGGATCACCGCGGCATGTCCATCCCGCACGCGAATCGCCTTGACCGGGCAGTGCCGGACGCATTTGTAGCAGTCCTGACATTCCGCCTCCAGAGTAAACACCGGATAAGAATGATTCATCGTCAACCTCGCATTTGAAAATTCGCCGTTCTGTCCGCTTTTCATGAGTATACATGAACTGCGCGGAACTTTCAAATGCGGAAACCGATTTTTTCTCAAAACCTTCTCTCCGGTCCGTTCCGGAAGAAGGCTTATTCTCCGTTTTTCCCTTCCGGGACGTAGATGATCTCCCCGCTTTCCAGACGGTATGCGATTCCGACACGCTCCCCCCGTCCCGATCCGGTGGTCTTTTCCGATTTGAAGCGGGAGACTTTGTTGTTCTTCTTGACGATGATTTCCATATCCGGTTTGCCGGCGTTCTTGACATAGGTGACATCCTCCGCCGTCAGGAATTCGGTCATCCGGCTCTGGATCACGAAGGCGACCATCAGCGCAACGGCGAACACCATTGCCGCGTCGAACAGATTGATCAGTCCGCTCAGCGGATCGCAGTCGTCGTCCGTCAGGAACGACTCTGCGTCATACCGTCCCGGCCTGCGCATGAACGCCCTCCTTTCTCAGGCGGAGATCCAGCGCATACCGCAGCGAGGCAATCTCGTCCGCGAACCAGTGCCGTTTCACCGAGTAGAGCAGAAGTCCGACTCCCGCAACAAAAATACCGACCACCGTGGTCCCGAATGCAATCTGCATGTTATAGGCCATCGAATGGATGTTTCCGGAGGCAAGCCCCGCAAGTGCCGGACCCATCGGAATCAGAGTTCCCATCAGTCCGAGCATCGGACCGATCTTCATCATGAAGCGGGCGCGCTCCAGCTCGTGCTCATACTGGCGGGAAAAATCGAAAATCCGTTTTTCGCAGTGGACCGGATCCCATTCCAGTTCGTGAAGCGCCCGCAGATGCCGGGCGAAGGTTCCGCCGCCGAGCATTTCCGTGGTGAGGTCCCTGTCCGCGCGGAGCGTTTTCATGATCTCCTCGCGCCGCTTCCGCTGCTGCAGAAGCGAAAGCCAGGTGGAACAGAAGCCCCCCAGTTCGACCAGTGCAAAAATCATCGCCGCAAGCAGCAGCACAATGTCGGGCAGCATGAGACTTGCGGAAACCCAGTTCAGAATTTCGGTGATGTAATGCATGTTTGTTTTTTATCCTTCCTTATTCTGTAAAGTTGAAATCCGAGCGTTGAAAGTGCCGTCACGGCGGCGAGCGAAGCGAGAATGAGCAGATCTCTTTTCCAGTCGGCCTCCTGCATTCCGGCGCCGTCCGAAAGCCGTCCTTCCGCTGCCGCGGGGAGAAATACCGCGAGAAGAACCAGCATCCAGCTCGCGGTCAGAGCCCCTGAAACACGATCCTGTTCCGTCGGACGGAGAAGCGCGAGAAGTTCGCACATCAGTCCGCTGAACACCGCAAAACCGCCTGCCGTCCACCAGAGAATCGTCGAAAATTCGTACCGGACCAGATGGTTGAAACCGACCGCCGTCAAATACATGACCGCAACCGGAAGAAGAAGCGACGGCAGAAGCGAAAGATATTTCCAGTGATGAATCCGTTTCCCAAGCTCGCGTTCCTTCAGAAGCGAAAGTCCGGCCGGAAGCGCAAGAAGCTCCTGAATGACGATCAGTGCGCAGAGGTCCTTCAGATTCTCTCCGCTGGAAAGAAACCGGTCGATCGCCTGAAGATTGCAGCTCATCAGCCGTTCCCGGAAGACAAATGCCGGAACAGTCGCCGCTGCCAGAAGAATCCAGCGCACCGGTCGCGGAAGCAGCGTCAGCTTCAGAAGGCTGAGAAGCCACGCCGCCGCAAGAATTGTCCCGATCAGACCGCCCAATCCCGTTCTCCCTTTCCGTTTCCCCGGATCCCCCGGTGAAGTTTGTTATTAGATATGGCTAATAATATACACGCGAAAGCGGATGTTTCAAGACGTTTATTAGAGATTTCTAATTTTATTTCTCATATTTTCGGAACGGGAGGAAAGGGGCGGAGGGAGGGATTCAGCGCGGCTGTGTTGCCGAGACGTACCGCAGGATTCCGTCGACAATGGCGTTGACGGTTTCCTGCTGGCGTTTCCGGGTCAGCAGCTGGGTTCCCTCGCGGTAATTGGAGAGGAATCCGGTTTCGATCAGGACCGCGGGACAGGCGACATTCTTAATCACATAGAATCTTGCGTGTTTGACGCCGCGGTCCTCCGCTCCGGTTTTCCAGATCAGCTGGCGCTGGATCTCATAGGCGAGACGGTAATTCTGACGGTCGAACGAGTTGCCCGGATTGCGTGTGAAATTGCTTTTTGTATCGCTGGAGGAGGGGGCTCCCGCCGGTGTCACGACAAAGGTTTCAATTCCGTTGATCGACTTGACAACCGACGCATTGCAGTGAATCGAAAGAAAGAGATCCGTCCGGGCTTTTGCATGCATGTTCACCCGGTTTTCCAGACTGGGATACCGGTCTCCTGTGCGGGTCATGAACACATTGAATCCTCTGGCGCGCAACGCATCGCGCAGTTTCAGGGAAATGGAGAGCGTGATCTGTTTTTCCCAGCTCCGGTTCGGCCCGGGCGCACCGTTGTCCTTTCCTCCATGGCCGGGATCAATCATGATCGACCGGATCCGCTTCTTCGGAAGCACGGCGTTGCGCATGACCGGTTCGATCACCTTGCTGAAATCCAGCTCGGAGACATACGGCCGGCCGCTGAGATGGACCGGCGCAAACAGATAGGTCACCGCGATTCCGTTCAGGGAACCGTAGCGTTTGTTGACGGTCAGCACGATCCGCGCGTTCCGGAGAGAGAGGGTGTAGCGGCTGTTTTCTCCGCGCACCATGGACATTCCATAGAACCGGGCGATGTCGGCAAGCGCCAGATACCGCCGCCCGGAATACCACTGCGTCCGGATGGATCGCGGAACTCCCTGCGCGGAAAGAGTCTGCGGAACTGCGCAGACAAGAAGAATCAGAATCAGAAAAAGAACGCGCCGCATCACTCCGGAAATCCTTTCTGGAGTGACGGCGGAAACATTGCGCAGATTCTCTCTCCCGGGCGCACAGGATGTTTCAGCGACTCGTAAACAAATTTCTTTGCCGCGGCCGCGGCCGCGGAAAGACCGAGTCCCCGGGCGACGGATGCCGCCAGCGCCGCACTGAACGTGCAGCCGGTCCCGTGCGTTGCGCTCTCCGGCAGATCAAGACGCGGCGAACGCAGCAGAAGCACCTCTCCGTCAAAGAGACAGAGGTCCACCGACTCCGACTCATGTTCCGCGTGTCCTCCTTTGACAATGACGCCGCAGCCGAATTTTTCCTGACAGATCCGGGCGGCTTTTTCCATGTCGTGCAGATTCCGGATCGGCATGCCCGCGATCCGTTCCGCCTCCATCCGGTTCGGCGTGATGACCGCTGCGCGCGGCAGCAGATCCGAAAGAAGGGTCCCGACCGCATCGTCCTTCAGCAGAGGCGAACCGCTGGTGGAGATCATGACCGGATCGACGATCAGAGTTCCGTTCCAGCCGTTGAGCGACTCCGCCGCCGCCCGGATCAGTTCCGCGGAAAACAGCATTCCCGTTTTGATCGCGCGGACGTGGAATTCCGCAAGGACCGCGCGGATCTGTCCCCGGAGATTCTGCACTGTCGCAGGCTGGATTCCGGAAACGTTGAGCGGGTTCTGTTCGGTCAGCGCGGTGATTGCCGAACAGCCGAAAACGCCCAGAGCGGCAAATGTCCGCAGATCCGCCTGAATTCCGGCGCCTCCTCCGCTGTCGCTTCCGGCGATGGTCATTGCGACCGGATAAAAACCTTTTTCGTTCACGTCCGCTCCTTGTCCAAGATATTCCGTAACTTAAATTCGCTTTCCCGAATAAACAAATCGAAAACCGAAATATTTTCAAACTTTTTCTTTCCCGAAACAGAAAAGGGAAATGCGCGGAGGCCTTTTCCCCGGGCGGGGTTCCGGTCTCCTGCGGCGGTCCGGCGGGAATGCGTCGGCGGCGCTGCACCCGGACGGACAGGAATGGCGGATCGGTTCGGCCTCAAACCCCTTCCGCGGAGGGATCCCAGACGATCTTGTGCAGCTGAAGATTCAAACGTGCGGGAACGCGGTCGGCGAGCATCCATTCCACGAGAGTCCGGGGGGAGATCCTTCCGAAGACCGGGGCAAAGAGAAGCGTTGTTTTTCCGGCGATCCCGAACCGGCGGATGGCATCCCGTGCGGCGTCGTAGTCCCGGCGGTCCGCGACCACGAATTTTACTTCGTCTCCCGGACGGAGGGAGCGGAAATTGGCCTCGAACATCTTTTCCGTCTCTTCGGAACACGGGGTTTTCCAGTCGATGATCCGGCGGACGCCCGGAGGGACCGGGGCAAGATCGACACTCCCGTTGGTCTCTATGAGCACTTCGAATCCCCGCTCGAGGAGACGGCGGCAGAGTTCCGGAGTTCCCTCCTGAAGCATCGGCTCCCCTCCGGTGATTTCCACGAGTTTCAAACCGGAATGTTCCGCTTCGGCGATGAGGCTGCCGATGGAGCGGTCGGTTCCGGCCGAGGAAAGCTGGGCTTTGACCGTGTCGCAGTACGCGCACCGCAGGTTGCATCCCGCGAGGCGGATGAAGAAGCAGAGGCGTCCCGCATGGGAGGATTCCCCCTGAATGCTGGAAAAGGTCTCATACACCTTCAGTGTGTTCATTTCCCGCTCCGTTTCCGTGCGACAATAATCTGCTGCGTCAGGAAATTGCTCCAGACAATCTCTTTGTGGAGGACCGTTCCGCAGGAGGCGATGGTCTCTTCGACTTCAGAGGCTTCCAGCGGCCGTTCGTCGTGAAAGATCCAGAGCCGCAGGATTTCCGCCAGAGAGCGGGTGGTCCGGTACAGGAAGGTCGGAGTCGGGAACAGCAGAATCACGATGCCGTCCTCTTTGGCAAGCTCAAAATGCCGCCGGACCATGCGGGCGGTGTTTTCCGGCATGAAGTGTTCGATTAAACCGACGCTCAGAACGATATCGGATTTTTCTTCCCCGTCCGGATTGCAGGCCAGCAGATCGAGTTCGCGGACCGCCACATCGGGCCGCTGTCCCGTCTTTTCCCGGAATTTCCGGATGCCGATGGCATTGTTGTCGTAGACCGTATAGCGGAGCGGCAGAAACTCCTTTTCAATCCGGTCGAAAAAGCAGCTGTTCCCTCCGCCGAGTTCAGCGATGGTGAAGCGGTGCGGCGGACGGTAGCGGCGGAGCATCTCCATCAGGCGGGAGGCGACGATGAACCGGGCGTATCCCGCAGTCGGGGCGGGGGCGGAATAATAACGGTCCCAGTCGGTTGCGGCCGCTTCTCCGGTGGTCCCGCTGTTCCGGAAAATGAAGTCGCGCTGAATGGAAAAGTTGATCAGATAGAGCACCGCCTCCGCCAGAAGTTTCCCGATCCGCGCATCCAGTCCCAGCAACGACTTCAGGCACATGACCATCGACGCCGAAAGAAATCCGGATACACACACCAGCAGCAGATACAGCGGCAGAGTCCGCCGCAGCTTCATCCGGGAATCGAACACCATGTTCCGCACCAGCGCGTAGTTGATGCAGACCGCCGCCGCACGGGAGAAATAGGTGGAAATCAGAATGCTTCCCCCGGTCAGAGGAAGGACCGCCAGAAAAACCAGATAATCAAAAACCGCCGTCACGATCGACGAGAGAATGTAACGGAAAAGCACAAAATAAATCTTGAACGAATCCAGCAGAGGATTGAAATGCGACGATTCGTTGTCGTTCAGATAAATCGTCCGGATTCTCACTTCGCGGATCGGGATTCCCCGGTGGCGCGCCAGAATCAGCATCTCCAGCTCAAACTCATAGCGGTTCGACGCAATCTTCAGAAGCGAAGGAATCAGACCGCGCGGAATCGCCCGCAGACCGCTCTGCGTATCCTCCAGCGCGATGCCGAGAAACACCTTCATCAGAAAGCGGGTCGTCTTATTGCCGATCCGGCTGCGGAACTGCACGTCGCGACCGGAGAAGGAGCGGGTTCCGAGGATCAGGGAATCCGGATGCTCCAGCCGTTCCCGCGCAAGGGTAAGGATGTCGTCCGGACAGTGCTGGCCGTCGGCATCCGCCGTGATGACCGCGGGACATTGCGGCCAGCGGGTGTACAGATAATCGAGCCCGAGTTTCAGCGCCGCGCCTTTGCCGCCGTTCAGCGCGTGGGAGAGCACGGTGCATTTCCCCTCCCGTTGCAGGTCGGAAATCACCCGGCGCGCAGAATCCGACGTACTGCCGTCGTCCACCACCAGAATGGAGGCAAATCCGTGTCCCGCCAGCTCGCGCACCAGCGCGGAAAGGCGTTCATCCGGATTGTAGGCCGGAATCAGAATGGCTGTCTGGGAAAGATTCATGGCGTTGTTTTCTCGTATAACCGGTATCCGTACTTGCGGAACTGTAATCGTATTTCGCCGTTTTTCAAGCGCTGTTCAAGATCTTTCCGGAATTCTTCCGCCGCGTAGTCCGGAACCAGAAAGGATTTGACCGCCGGATTTGCCGCCGCCTCCCGATGGCGGTTCAGATCTCCCGGAAGCGAATACTCCACAAACACAAAGGAGTCCGGTCCGAATCCCGGGAGAAACTCCAGAAACTGATAATCGGTCGCGAAGGGGCGGAGACGGCCGCATTGCTCCAGTTCCCGGTTCAGTCCTGGCGATCCGATCCGGGTCTCCTGCTCCCGGTGGAGACGGCGGAAATCCGCCCGCAGAATCCCGGGAACAATCGCGGCGGCCGCTGTCACCGCAGCAAGTATTCCGAAACTCCAGCGCAGAGACGGCGTCCGCAGAATCCGGACCAGCGCGAATGCCGCTCCGCAGGCCAGAAGCGGCTGAAGCGGCATCAGATTGCGCAGATCGTAGCTGTAAAAAAGCATCCATACCAGCGTGTACGGAAGAGCCACCGCGTAAAACAGTCCGCTCCAGACCGGAACTCCGCGCGCGAAGACCAGAATCCCGATCGACAGCAGCAGCGCGCAGAGCAGCACAGGAAGACGGTCCGCATACAGATTGACAACACCGCGGAAGATCCCTCCGGAAAAGTCGACCTTGGCACGGCGCACGCTGTCGGTCGGCACTCCGGCCAGAAGCCGGCAGAGAAAAACCTTTCCGGCGGCGGCCGCAATCTCGGCGCGGTTTTTTGTCCCGTAGATTTCGCAGGTGACGGTCCGGAACGTGGATGTTTCCTTTCCCCCGGCGGCCCGGCCGGCAAAGTAGAGATAGTACGGCGCGGCAAACAGCAGCGCCAGAAGGACATAAATCCCGAGCGCTCTGCGGAATCCGCGGCCCGGCGGAAAATCCAGGATGCGGGCAAGGATCGGGAGAAGCACCAGAAACACGATCCCCGACGGTTTCGTGCATGCCGCGCAAATCGCGGCTCCGCCCGCACAGAGCGCCGTTTTCCAGCTATGCTTTTCCTGTGCGGCCAGCAGAAACCCGATGGAGGCAAAACAGTAGAATGCAGCCATGAAGTCCACTTCTCCGCCGCCCGCGAGCGGATCGGTGTTGCGGAAAAACCAGGCTGTCAGCGGAATCGCCAGACAGAGTCCCGCCTCCCTTCTCCTTACGGCCAGATCCATCATGATCAGCGAGATCATCGCCGGACACAGCAACGCGATTCCTTTCGGGACAAAGTTCAGCACCTCGCCGATGATCCGGTATGCGACGGCCCAGTTGCAGGGAACCAGCTGCGGATATCCGAAGGTCCGCTGTTCGGAAAATCTCCCCTCCGTCCATGCGACGGCCCAGCGGTTCCATGAAAGCACCGAATCCCAGGACAGAAAAATGGATCCGAAAGACCGGACCGCAATCCCCAGCTGGATCAGCTGGACGCCGGCCGCCAGAAAAAACGCGGCTTTTTCCAGGGTGCTTGTTCCGGGAGGGATCGGGAGGTCTTCCAGCCATTCCGGACGTTTTCTCTCCCGGAAGTCCCGGATCAGAAAACAGATCAGAAGCCCTGTCTCCGCGAGCAGAAGAGGAAACATCGGAATTTCGTGGAATACGCCGAACGCCGAAAGCAGGAGAACAAACGCATAATTGAACAGTCCGCTCAGCACAAAGGAGAGAGGAAACACCGTCAGAGGAGATGCGGGACAGCGGAGCATCCGCAGGATCAGAAATCCCGGCAGAAAAAACAGCTGGCAGAATGCCGCAAACTGAAGCAGAAGAAGCATTGCGCTAATCCTCTGTCGCGACAAACGGACGATTCCGACGGAGCCCGAAAGCGTCGTCCATTCCATACCCGTACACATAGCGGTCCGGAATGGTGAATCCGACATAGTCCGCCTGGAATTCCTGGATTCGTCCGGCGGGTTTGTCGAGGAGGACGCAGGTCCGCAGAGAAGCCGGATTCCGGAGCCGGATCCGTTCCATGATCTTCCGGAGCGTCACGGAAGAATCAAGAATGTCGTCCACCAGCAGGACATGCCGTCCCTCCAGAGGAAGGCGGAACGATTCCTCAAACGCCAGCTCCCCGCGCTGCGCGGATTTGTAGGAGGAGGCCTTGATGACGTCCAGATATGCGTCGACCCGGAGAAGGCGGAACAGATCCGCCGCGAACAGAAGCGCTCCGTTCGCAATGGCAATGACAATCAGTTCCTTTCCCCGGTAGTCTTCATTGATCCGATCCGAAAGAGCGGCAACGCGAGCTGCGATGGCGGAGGTGTCGATCAGAATGGCTTCGCTCATGGGGCGCTCTTCACGGAGTTGAGGATGAGTTCTTTGACATTCGCTATCTGTTTGGCGATCGCCTGCTTCATCGCTTCGGCGAAGGCTTCGGCGGAGGTCCCGGAAGCCGGAACGCGCGTGGTCAGAACGCGGGAAAACAGCGGGTCCCGCCCGTCCAGCAGCGAAACGGTGTACGCCGTTGCCAGAACGGCCGATGCGGATTGCTCATCAAACTCAAACGTCAGAATATTGGCGGAAAGTTTGAATGCGGGACTCTCCTGGGTCGCGGACTGAAACGCGGCCTGTAAACTCCGCGTCATGATGCGCGACGGCGTCTGGGACCATTTGTTGTATTCATCAATGATCAGACGGCTGCCGTTCCGGCGGAGCATCTTGAACTTCGCCGGAGAGTCGGAGCGGACCGGAAGAACCTCCACCCGGAACGGAAAACGATGGAACGGTGTGCGGGCAATGTCAAACGTCCTCGTCTCCCGGATCTCCTGTTTCGGGAGATTGACGTTGAAACATCCGCAGAGGAGTCCGCCCGTCAGACAGAGGAGCAGCAATGACAAAAAAGATCTCATTTTTTCCCTCCCTTCGACTCCGGCGCGGGCGGAATGACAAGAATCTGACCGATCTGCAGAAGATCCCGTCCTTTGAGAAGATCCGCATTGGCCTCCCGGATCAGACGGACCGCGGATGCTTTCCTGTAATATTTCAATGCGATTCCGTAGAGGGTATCGCCTTTCTGCACCTGATGGCGGCGTGCGGCAGGAGCGGATTCCGGCGTCTCCTGCGCCGGGGTCTTCACGCCGCCGGCCGCGTTCGGACTTTGTGCCGCGACGCTGGCATTTTCCCATTCATCCCCGGATTTCTCCGGCGGGGTGCCGGCTGGAGTCCGTTCCTGTGGAGGAGTCTGCGCTGTTTCGGCCGACTTCGGTTTTTCCGAAGGAGTCTGTGCCGTTTCGGCGGCCGGCTTCTTTTCTCCGGCGGGAGAGGTCTTTTCCGGCTTCGGGGGTTCCGTTCCGGCGGTCTGTGCCTGAGCCTGGGTCTGGGCGGATTGACGCTCCAGATTTTTCACAGTCTGACGGAATTTTTCGCTCTCCTTTGCAAAAGATTCGATGCGTTTGCGCATTTCCTCGTTCTGGGCGCGCAGGGTGTCGTTCTGAGAGCGGAGTTTCTGGCTGTAGGCGACATACTGATCGAGAATTTTCCGGGTTTTTTCCGCTTCTGCATATGCGCGGGCGGTGTCGGCGGATTCGAACCGTTTTGAAAGCTGTTCGAAAATTTTCCGTTTGGCCGATTCAATGAATGTCCGGATGTTTTCCGCATCGGGGGAGTTGCGGTTCAGCTCCAGAAAACGCTGATAGTGATAGACCGCCTTGTAGGGATCGTCCAGGTGATCGGTGTAGAGGGCGGCCAGCTCATAATGGACCGCGGGCGAACGCGGGCATACATTGAGAAACTCTTCAAAATACTGTGCGGCTTCCTTGTAGTTGCCGGCGCTTCTGGAAGTTTCCGCCTTGACAAAAAACGGATGACTCTTTTCCTTGCCGACATAGTCGCCGCATGAGACCGTCAGAAGTGCAGCTCCGGTCAGAAGTATCAGCAGCAGCGGTTTTTTCAGATTCATAAAAGGCTCTCCCGGTTAAGCACGGAAATATACAGCCGTTTTTGCAGATTATCAAATCCGAAGCGGAACGGAACCCTTGAAAACAGGGAAAACAGCCGTTCAGACCGCGGATGCTTCAGACCGCGCCCCTGCGTCCGGCGACCTCCGCGGCGAGACGATTTCCTTCCTCCAGCGCCTTTTCCAGCGTCGCGCCGGTCAGCCAGTGATACAGAAACGCCGCACTGAACGAATCCCCCGCGCCGACCGTGCTGACCACTTTCACGGGAAACGCCGGGGAATGGATTGTCCGCCCGTCCGTATAGAGATCACAGCCGTCCGGCCCGAGAGTCAGAAGCACCATCCGCACATGGAAGATCCGGGCGAATTCCTTCAGATCTTCCGGAAATCCGAACATCGACGCCAGCACCGGGAATTCCTCCTCGTTCAGTTTGACGATGTCCGCCGATTCCAGCGATTCCCGGATAATCTCCTCCGTGTAGAAATGCTGACGCAGATTCACATCGTAAAAGAACGGACAGTGCAGCATTCCCCGGAGACGGCTCAGCGATGCGCGCGATTCCGGAGAACGCTGCGCCAGCGTCCCGAAACAGAACAGATCCGCATCCCGGCAGATCTCCGGAAGAGGAATGTGGTCGTACGCCGTATCAGCGGCAAATTCATACGATGCTGTTTTGCGTTCATCCAGAGAAACGGTCACGGTCCCGGTGGGGAATTTTTCCAGCACGGCCACCGTGCCGGTATTCAGCCCGAATCCGCGGATCTGCTCCAGAGCCGACGTCCCGAGCGCATCGGTCCCGACCGCCGAAATCAGCGTTGTTTCCGCCCCCTGACGATGAAGATGCACCGCCAGATTCAGCGGAGCCCCTCCCAGACAGGGGACGCCTTCAATCACATCAAACAGAATCTCCCCGAACGAGATCACCTTCGGCGGATGATGAAAAACAGTTTTTCTTTCAGCTCCCATCACTCAAACCTTCCTTTCTTTTCAGATTGAAGTGGATGGATTTCTGTTTTCCCGGGAAACAGATGCGGAAAGATCTTTTTCAGAACCGCGTGAAGGGCAATCGCACTGAAAACGATCAGTCCCGCATCCAGAAACGGAATCCGGTAACGCATGTAGATAAAGGTCAGCGTGTGGGCAAGGAACCCTCCGGCGAATATGAATGCAAACGGAACAAATATCCTCCACTCTTTCCGGCGGATCCAGATGCCCGCTGCAGCGGTTCCATAGAGGAACAGTTCCCAGAGCGTGAATCCCCAGAACATCAGCGGAGAATGCACCCCGCGGACCGGCCAGGGACAGACAAACTGCCATCCCTTTCCCACCAGAAGACAGAAAAACTTCCATGTCCCCATTGCACGGATTTCCTCCAGAGCCTTCCCCATCATATAAGTATCCTGAAGCGCCGGTTTTCCGGAATAGGATTCCGGCAGGGAGCTGACCAGCCGGATCGTTTCCCGCCAGCCTTTGTCCTGATGATACAGAAACGCCTCTCCTGAACCGGCTTGATAGGCTTTCCCGTTTTCCTGGTTATTTCCAAGATAAAAAGTGTAGCCGCCGAAGAACGTGGTCAGCGAGAATTTTCCGAACAGAACCTGATTCCGGATTCCGAACGGAAGCATCAGAAAAAAGAAGCAGAGACCATATAGAAGCGCGCTGCGGAAGCAGCGGAAATGGAGCAGGGAGGCTGGACGTTTTGTCTCCCGGAGCACGTCGAACGCATCCAGCAGAAACAGCAGCAGGATGCCCCCCGGGAGGAAGATCAGTCCGGTCGGCCGGGTCAGTGCCATTCCTGTTCCCGCGACAGCGAGGAGAACCGTCCTTTTCCAGCCTGCTTTCATCAGGAAGATTCGGAAGAAACAGAGAATCCACAGCAGGAAGAGTGTTTCGGTGCAGAACTGGAGGGAGTATTCCAGAATCAGCGGATGAATATTGTAGAGAATCAGCGCGAACCAGGCGGTAAAGCGCGACGGATCTATTTTTGCTGTCGTCAGGAATATCATCCAGGATGCGAGCGTTGCCAGAACGGCCTGAAGCAGGGGATAGGCCGTTGCGGGCGGAAGGCCGGTCCGGAGCAGCAGCCCCGCAAGGAAGGAAAGCAGCGGGGAACGGTAGGCCTCAGGAAGCGGTTCTGTCCTCGGCGGTTCATAATAACGCGGCTTTTCGATGAGCATGCGTCCATATTTGGCGAACGTCTCAGCCATTTCGGCGTACTCCCGGCCATCATTGTGGTAATAAAACGACGGCTTTTCCCGGATAAACAGAAATCCTGCAGAAAAATGAATCAGAAACAGGGCCGTCAGAACCAGATATAAAACGGTGTTGCGCATGGTGTCTCCCCTTGAAAACAGTAAAAGTCCAGGAAATTTCTCAATATATCCCGTTCCGCTCTTTTTTACAAGGTGCGGAAAAAAGAAAAATAAAAAAACGGAGCCGGTTGCAACCTGTTTTTTTTGGATGTAGATTATGGAAAACCTGGAAGGACCGCGCATGAACGACGGAAACGAAAAACAGTTTTTTTCGGAAAAAGCGCTGGAAAACCTGGAAAGCGGACGGCAGAGCGAACTTCTGACGAACACCGTCAGCTTCTGGAACTGGTTTTCCCTCGCGGCACTGACCTTTTTTCTCGCGGCGGCGCTGTACTGGGGGTTCTTCGGGACGATGACGGAAAATGTCCGCGGACTGGGAATTACCGTCAGCGGGGGAATTGAAGCGATTGTCGCCCGGAGCAGCGGAATCATCCAGAATCTCAATATTGCGCCGGGAGAGCATGTGATCCGCAATGAAATCGTCGGCCAGCTTTCCGACAATCAGGCGTTCCACAACCTGAAACGAGCGGAAATCGAATACAAGGAGTTCCTGCGCAGAACGGAAGCCGTCTCCGGGGCGGCTCGACGGGAAAAGGAGAACGCGGACTCCGGGCTTCAGGAACTCCGGACCACATTGGAATTGAAAAAACAGGAACTGGAACTGGAGCGCCGTTTTTTTCAGGAAAACATCTGGCTCCGCTCCAACTCCGAGGGGACGGTCATAGAGATTCTCAAAGGTCCCGGCGATGCGGTGTCGGCAGGTGATACCATCGCCCTTCTGAGCCGTTCCGAACAGAAGTTCCGCAAAGTGATTGCATTTGTCCCCGTGGAAATGGGCAAGAAGGTGAAACCCGGAATGAGCGCTTACTTCGCTCCCGGGTCCCTGAAACCCCAGGATTACGGATATGTCCGGGGGGTGGTCCGGGAAACCAGCCAGTTCGCCGTCAACAGCGATTCCATTGTGACGGAACTGAAAAACCGCGATTTTGCCGCTGCCGTTTCCAAAACCGGAGTTCAGGCGCGGCTTGTGATTGAGCTGCTGCCCGACCGGAAAACGGTCAGCGGCCTGAAATGGACCAGCCGGAACGGAACGGATATTGCGGTGGATTCCGGCACGGTCGGCCGGGTGATCATCAACACGGAATACCGTTCGCCGATTTCGTATGTGATTCCGTTCTTCCGGGAAAAGGTGTTCGGGATCGGCCGATCGGACTTCCCGGAGGAGCGGCAATGAAATTCTGGAAGGATCTTCTGCACAGCCTCTCCCGGCGGAGGTGTTTCCACAAACGCTGCAAAACTCCGACCGTTCTTCAGATGGAAGCGGCGGAATGCGGAGCCGCCGCCCTTGCGATGATCCTTGCATATCACCGGTATTATGAGCCGCTGGAAAACCTGCGGATCGCCTGCGGAATTTCCCGGAACGGCAGTCTTGCGGTCAATCTGATCCGGGCCGCGAAGGAACGGGGCTTCCGGGCGAAGGGGTGCAAACTTCCCGTTGACCGGCTGACCGCTTCTCCGCTCCCGATGATTCTTTTCTGGGAATTCAATCATTTTGTGGTGCTGGAGGGACGGATCGGCGACCGGTTCTACCTCAACGATCCGGCAAAGGGGCCGTACCATCTGCCGCTGGAGGAGTTCGAACGCTCCTATACGGGGATCGCGCTCCTGTTTGAGCCTTCGCCGGAATTTGTTCCGCACGGGAGGAGGCGCGGCGTGTTTTCGGTGCTCCTGCCGCTGCTGAAGAAGGTGCGGCTGGCGGTCGCCGTTGGTTTCTGGGCGGGATTCCTGCTGGTGATTCCGGGGCTTGCGGGGCCGACGTTCCTCAGAGTGTTTGTGGATGATGTGATGAACGACCGGCCGGAGTGGCTGTCTCCGCTTCTTCTGATCTGTCTGCTGACGCTGATTGTGGAAGCCGCGCTGGTCTGGCTGGAACATGCGGCGCTGCGGCGCGGAGAGCTGAAGCTCGCCGCGGAAAATACGCTGACCGTGCTTGTCCGCCTCATGGTTCTGCCGATGGATTTTTTCCTTCAGCGCTCGTCCGCCGATCTTCCGTCGAGAGTACGTCTGAACCGGGAGATCGCCCGGATGTTTTTTTCACAGGTCGTCGCGAATGGCGTGAAGATTTTTACGGCGCTCTTCTTTCTGATACTGATGGTCCATCTGGATCCTCTGCTTTCCTGTATTGCCGCGGGGACGGCGGTGCTGAGTTTTTTTGCACTGAGTCTGGTGGGACGCGGGACCCGGATTCTGAATCAGAGTTTTGAAATTTCTTCCGCGCGCCTTCACTCCTGTACAATGACCGGAATCGGAATGATGGAAAGTCTGCGGGCCGCGGGGAGGGAAGATGAGTATTTCGTGGAATGGAGCGGGTATCTGGCGGAATATGCGGCGAAACGGCAGAAAATGCAGTATGTCTCCACTCTGCTTTCACTGCTGCCGGTCCTGCTGCTCGGGATGAACGGGGTCCTGGTGCTGTGTGTCGGGTCGTGGCGCATCATTGAAGGGGAGATGACGCTGGGAAGCATGATGGCGTTCACCGTGCTGACCGGCGGTTTCCTGGCGCCGGTGAACCGGATCGTCATGTCGGGCGCCAAACTGCAGACCCTGAAAAACAATATGGAGCGAGTGGAGGATATCCTTCTCTGCAGTGCGACGGAACAGCCGGCGGATCTCTCGTCCGGAGCAGTTCCGCGCGGGGGAAAACTGGAGCTGCGGGATGTGTCGTTTGGATACAGCCGTCTGGAGAAGCCGCTGATCGAACACATTTCTCTCACGCTGAATCCCGGACAGAGGATTGCTCTGGTCGGAACTTCCGGATCCGGGAAGAGCACGGTTGCAAAGCTTGCCTCGGGACTTTATCGACCCTGGTCGGGAACGGTTCTCCTGAACGATCGTGCTCTGGCGGAGTGTTCCCGGGAGGAGGTGGTGCGGTCGATCGCCTCTGTGGATCAGAACATCATGCTGTTTTCCGGATCGGTCGGGGAAAATCTGACCTTGTTCCAGCGGAAGAGCAACTCCTCCGGTCTTTACCGGGCGCTGCGCGACGCTTCCATCGACCGGGAACTGGCGGAACGCGGTCCCGTTCTGGACGTTCCCGTGGGAGAGATGGGAAACAATCTTTCCGGCGGCCAGTGCCGCCGTCTGGAGCTGGCCCGCGCGCTGGCCCGCGAGACGCCGATTCTGATCCTCGACGAAGCGACCGCCTCTCTGGACTCCGTTGCGGAGGCGCAGATTGATCAGGCCATTCGCCGCCGCGGCTGTTCGTGCCTGATCGCGGCCCATCGCCTGAGCACCATCCGCGACTGCGATGAAATTCTTGTTCTCGCGCACGGAAGGATCGTCGAACGCGGCACCCATTCCGAACTGATGGCCCGCAACGGCGAATACCGCCGTCTGATGGAGGCGGAAACGGAGGCGGAACATGTCTGAGTCTGCGGACCGCATTTTCCGGACGGGTTCCGGCGATGAGCTTTCTCTGGAGGAGAAGCTCGGCATTCTGCATCTGGAATCCGGCGCGGTGAACGTGTTCCTTGAAATTCTTGCGGACGGACGGAGAAAAGAGCTTCTTTTCCTCTGCACGCTGAGCGGAGGAGGAATCCTTCTCTCTTCCATTCCGCGCGTTTCCGCGGGGGAGGACGAATGCCGTCTTCTTGCAATTCCCGCCGAAGAGAGTGTTTTCCGCTCGGCGGACACGGAACTTCCCGCGCCGGAGGAGATCGACGCATGGTGCGAGGCTCTGATGTCGGGAATCGTTCTGCGGGAGGGCGCCGGAACCAGCGCCCTTCAGTTCGACGGAGAAACCGCGGAGTTGGATGTCCCGGAAGGCGGATCACTGCGTTCCGCAGGAGGAATTCTGTGGGCGGAGGTTCTCTCCGGGACCGTGCATCACGAAGGGTTTCCGGAAAAACTCGGACAGGGGAGCGGCTGTCTGGCGCTGGTGACGCCGCGTTGTTCCGTGTGTGCGGCGGAAGAGACGATCCTGAAACTGCACAGGACCGCGTCTCTGTCGGACGATCAGCTTCGCCGCGCGCTTTCCGACTTCTGCGCGCTTGCGGTTCTGGAACATCTTGACCAGCGGGCCGTTCATGCGAAACAGCGGATCGACGACGAACGCTACGACGAGATCCGCTGCGGATTCGAACTCCAAAACAAACTGCGCATGCTCGGTTCCCTGACCGGAGTCGCCCGGAAGGAGAAAAAAACAGCAACGGAGCAGGATCCGCTTCTTCTCGCCCTGCGGACCATTGCGGCGGATCACCATCTTGATTTTGCGATACCGGTGTCCGACCGGGACACCCAGCCTCCGGCGGAGCGTCTGCGGGAACTGGTTTCAAGCAACCGGTGGAGAATGCGGAAGGTGCGTCTTCCGGAGAATTTCCGTCACTTTTTTGCCGGGACCGTTCTTGGATTCTACGGGCCGGAAGGGATTCCGGCGGCGATCCGTCTCCGCGGCTACCGCTCCAGCTGGATCCATCCGGAGGACGGAAGCGAACATCCGCTGAGTGCCGGAGATGCGGAAAAATTCTCCTCCTCCGCGTACCGCTTCTACGAACAGTTCCCGGGCCGTATGCTGACCCGGAAGGAACTTGCTCTGTTTGCGCTTGCCGGTTTCCGGCGTCTGGCCCGGCGGATTGCGGTTCTTGGAGTCTGCATCGGACTGCTCGGATTTGTAATGCCGATTGCGACGGAGTATATCACAGGGCGGGTGATCCCGACCGCCAATACAATCGAACTCTGGCAGCTCACGGTTCTGCTTCTTTCCCTGACATTCTCGACAGCGCTGCTGGGTCTTGCTCCGCAGGTTTCCATGCTGGCGTACGGCGCCCATCAGACGGAACGGTTTCAGGCGGCGCTGTTCGATCATATTCTGAATGTGAAAATAGATTTTCTGCGTCGTTACAACACCGGGGAGCTCTGCAGCCGTCTGCTTTCCGCCACCCGGATTCAGGAGACGCTGTTCGCGGTGCTGTCCGGGCAGTTTCTCGGCTCACTTTTCTCGCTTGCGAGTCTGCTGATGCTGTTTGTTTACAGCTGGCGTCTGGCACTTCTTGCGCTGCTGCTGATTCTGATCTACTGTCTGCTGATGAGCGGTCTGTTTCTTCTGAATCAGCGTCCGCTTGCCCGCGCGGCCGCGGCAGACGGACGGCTTGCGGGCATGCTCAAACAGTTTCTCGACGGAATTGCCAAGATCCGCGGGGCCGGCGCGGAAAACCGGATCGTTTCACGGTATCTGGATGACTATCTTCTGCTTGCGGAGGCGGATCGGGCCACGGCGCGGAACGCCGCCCGGATCGCTTTGCTGGATGTTTTCTTCCCGGCCGTGACGGCGATGGTGTTTTTCCTGTTTGCGGGAAGCATCTGGCGCGGATTGATGTCTCTGCCGGAATTCTTGGCGTTTCTCTGTGCGTACGGCGGATTTCAGCAGGGGGTGACCGGGAGTTTTTCCGGCGTGTGGCGTCTGGCGTCGATCCGTCCGGAAATCAAGCGCCTGATGCCGCTGATTGAGGCGGAAACGGAGCGCGGACGGGCACAGCATCCCGGAGTTCTGAACGGAAGCGTGGAGATTTCCAATGTGACGTTCCGGTATGCGCCGGATCGGCCGGCGGTGCTCAGAAATGTTTCCATCAAGGCGAATCCGGGCGAGTTCATTGCGATTGTGGGGCCGTCGGGCGCCGGGAAAAGTTCGCTGGTGCGTCTGCTCCTCGGATTTGAACAGCCGGAAAAGGGAACGGTGTTCTACAACGGCCGGGATCTTTCCACGCTCGATGTTCACGCTGTCCGCCGCCAGCTCGGCGTGATCCTGCAGAACAGCCGGGTGATGCCGGGAACAATTCTCGACAACATTGTCACCGGAAGCGGATGCTCCCGCGCCGAGGCGGAACGGGCGGCTCAGCTTGCCGCGCTCGACCGGGATCTCAGTGAGATGCCCATGGGATTGTACACCACCGTTTCCGAAGAGCTGATTTCCGGCGGTCAGCAGCAGAGGATTCTGATTGCCCGCGCCCTGGTCGGGAACCCGGCGGTCATTCTGATGGACGAGTCCACCAGTGCGCTGGACAATGCCGCGCAGGAGCAGATCCGCCGGAACATGGAACGTCTTCCGGTGACGCGGATCATCATCGCCCAGCGTCTTTCGACAGTGGTGAATGCCGACCGGATCTATGTTCTGAATCAGGGCCGGATTGAACAGTGCGGAACCTTCCGCGAGCTCATGGAGCGCGAAGGTCTGTTCCGGGAACTTGCTGAACGTCAATTGCTTTACAAGGAGTCGCAGACACGATGAAAAACGGGATTATTCTTCTTCTTTCAGCGCTGGTGGTTTTCCTTCTGCTGTTTTCCATCGGCGCGTTCCGCCACGGCGATATCATGGCCCGGGACGATTATTCAAAACAGAGGAAAAAACGGATTTCGGAAGTCTCCCGTTCGGCGGAATGGAACATCGGCATTGCCGCCTCGGTGGCCAATCCGGTCAACAAGCAGGTGATTCACGGAATCCGGATTGCGGCGGAGATTGTCAACGGCGAAGGCGGAGTCCTCGGAAAACCGATCAAACTGCGTCTGGAGGATTCCAGAGGGTCGTTCCCGGAAAGCAAGTTTCTTGTCCAGGATTTCTGTGAGGATTTCCGGACGGCGATGCTGATCGGGGCATTTTCTTCGGTCACAGTGCTGCCGTCCCGTGCGCTTTCGCAGTTTCATGCGCTGCCGCTGCTGTCGCCGATTGCCACGCTGCCTTCCGGACTGCCGGAATTGAATCCGGATCTCTTTTTCGCCGTTCTTCCGCCGCTTGCGTTCTGGGCGGAGCCGATCGTGAACGGACTGAAAGAGAAAGGATACCGGCGGATTCTGATTCTCTCCCAGGAAAGCCCCTATTACGGAGGGGTGTTTGCTTCGCATCTGGAGCGGTCGATGGAGGAGACGCGTTTCTTTTCGGATGTGTTCCGCACCTCTTTCAGCCCTCCGGCGGAGGAACAGACGTTTTATCAGGTTCTCCGCTTTTTCCAGGAAAACCGGATTTTCGACGCGATCGTGTTTACCGGCAGCATCGAGGAACTCCTGAAGCTCGGCACGGTGATGAAGGAACTGAACATGAAACTCCCTGTTTACGGGACGGATCTTCTGGATGTTCCGAACCGGGACCGGCTGCTTTCGGGATTCCCGTCCGATCTTTTTTTCCCGCGGGTTTCCGGGACGATTCTGATGGATTCCAGATTCAGTACGGAGTGGCGCAGACGCTTCGGTTCCGATCCGGGAATCTGGGAACAGTGCGGCGCTCTCAGCATCTTTTTCTTTGCCCGGGCTCTGGATCTCCGCGGATCCTACGACCCGGAATCCCTTGTCCGGACCATGAAAAAAGAATGGAGCGAACTGATGAACCATTGCGTTTACTCGCTTCAGACAAGCCTGGAGTGCCGGAATGCCGGAAAATGAGCCGGAACAGACTGCCGGAGGAATCTCGGAACGCATCCTGACCGATGCCTATTTCGCGTTTGCCGGGGAACTGCGGAACTATATCCGCGGCCTTTGCGGAAGCGCCGCCGTTGCGGAGGAGATCGTTCAGGAGACCTTCGTGCGGACCTGGGAGAAACGCGATTCGTTCGAAGCCGGCCGGCCGCTGCGTCCTTTCCTTTACAAGATTGCCCAGAATCTTGCATTTGAACGGTTCCGCCGGGAGCGCAATCTCCTTTCGTTCGGCGACGTTCCCGACTCCATCGACGAGCAGGACGGCTTCTCCGCTCCCGCCACCATGCACATCAAATGGCGGATCTATGTTGCGCTTTCCATGCTCGCTCCGAACGTGCGGGAGGCCTATCTGCTGGCCCGGATCCGGAAATGTTCAATCCGCCAGATCGCCCGCATTCAGGGCGTCAGCGAGGTCGCCGTCAAGGTGAGAATCCATCGAGCACGCGGAAAATTGATGGAACTTCTTGCCGATCTGAAAAAAAAGATGTAACTTTTTCGGTCCGTCCGCATATTATAGACAGATACAACCGGAGTTCAAATCATGAGTATGGATGCCATCAACAAATTCTATGACGCACTGGACCGCAATGCGGGGCTGCAGGCCCATGTCGAGGAGATCCGTCTCCGCCATGCAAAGGCCGCGTTTCAGGAATTTCAGCAGTTCGCCGCACAGAACGGATTCGAGTTTTCCGCGGAAGAATTCCGATCCTTCCGGGAGGAACTGGAGGTCCTTTCCGAAGAGGATATGCGTCGGATTGTCGGCGGCTCCGCCGTATTTCAGGAGTTTGCGCCGCCTTCGGCCGGAATCCCTGAATATGAACACTGGACCTTCTGACCGATGAGCCAGAAGGCCGTCGAAGAATTTTTCCGCCGTCTTTCGGAGGATCCCGGTCTCCAGCGGGAGGCATGTGAAACCTGTGCGCTTTTCGCCGGAACTTCGCCCGCCGATACGGAAATCTTTCCCGCCATCGCCAGACTTGCCCGCAAGCACGGATTCCATTTTACGCTGGAGGAGTTCCGCGAGTTCCCGTTCGAATCGCTCTGCGGAAGTTCCGCGGAGACCGGTTCGCTCTGATTGTTCTTCCGGAAGACGCGGAACACCGGTTCAGGAAGTTTTCCGGAAAGCTCCTTCCGTCCGTCCGGAAACAGCGGAATTTCTTGTTCCGCCCGCTATGCGGATCGCCAGCGATTCCAGACAGCGCCGCGCATCGGCACCGGTGACAATGGCCCGGTTTGCCTCGAAAATTGCATCGAACACATCCGCCATTTCGCGTGGAGAGAAGCGTTTGACGCTGCCCCACATTTTGAATGCGCGGAACGGGTGCATGGAGACAAAGGAGTTTTTCACGCCTTTGTTTTTCAGTTCGGCGAACAGATTCTCGAAGTATCCCGGGCTTGCCGAATCCGGAATGGAGTAGCGTTCGCCCTCACATTTCAGAGTCAGGAGCTTTTTGAATTCGGAGGAGACCGCGCCGAGAATCGCCAGTTCGACTTTTCCGGAGGACCCCTGTTCCAGAGTGCCGATGATGGCGGGAATCAGGGCGATCGCCTTTGCCGCATTGCGTTCCGCCAGAGCGCTGGAGAACTCCCAGGAGAGCGCTTCCGGAGTCACGGCGCAGACCGTGTGGCAGTCCCGGAGCGTGATTTCCGGTTGTCCTTCCGTGTAGGCGAGGAGTTTGTCGAGTTCGTTTTTCAATCTCGGCAGATCACCGCCGGAGGTTTCCGCCAGGAAGGTTGCGGCTTCCGCGGAGATCCGTTTCCCGGATTCGGCGCAGAGGTCCCGGACTTTCCGGGTCATTGCCGCACCGAAATCGCGGGCTTTCGGATCCATTTTTTCGAACCAGTTCATGGATCCCCCGCCCGCCTGGCAGATTGCGGCACAGGTTTTGTAGAAGGTGCGTTTCCGGTCCATGCCGGGACCGTCGATGACAACGGTGATCCGGTCGGCAAGCCCTTCCCGGAAGAGGTCGGCAATATGGTCCAGACGGCTTTTCCGTTTTTTGTCGGAAGGTTCGGCAAACGCATCTTCAAATTTATTGAAGTGCCGGAGCCATACGGTCTTTTCCGGTGTAAGGAACGGAGGGGTCGTCACGGCGTTGATGAACTGATCGAGCAGTTCATCGTATTTTCCCGTGTCGGAGTCGCCGCGGATGATTTCCAGCGACGGGTCCTCCTCCGGCGACTCCCCGCAGCGTTCGCGGATGAATTTCGCAACCTGCTGCTTGATGGAGAAGTCGTCGTTTCCGGAAAAAATGTGAAGCCATTCGCTCATACGCCGTCGATTCCCGGGATGAAGGTGGTTTTCTCATCCAGAGAAGAGATGGTGTCGGCAATGAGTTTTGCCGCATTTTCGGCATCGCGGAGATCGCACATTTCGACCGGCGTGTGCATGTAGCGGTTCGGGATGCTGACAAGCGCGGTTGCGACGCCGGCGCGGGAAAGCTGGATCTGAGCGGTGTCGGTTCCGCCGCTGGCGCGGTGGCCTGCTTCGATCTGAACGGGGATCTTTCCTTTTTTCGCCGCACTGATGAGTCTGGAGTAGAGAACGGGGTTGATATCCGCATTGCGGCAGATGATGGGTCCGCCGCCGAGGGTGACATCGCCCCACTGCTTCTTTTCGACGCCGGGGACATCGGTTGCGAATCCGACGTCGACCGCGATTGCGGCCTGCGGATCAATGGCGAACGAGCTGGTTTTCGCTCCGCGCAGACCAAGCTCCTCCTGAACGGTGCCGACCGCGTATACACCGAGTTTGCAGTCGCGTTCGGAAAGGAGACGGAAGGCTTCGGCGATCACGAATGCGCCGATCTTGTCGTCAAGCCCCTTCGACATGACACGGTTCTTCCCGAACCGCGCATAGTTGACCCGGAACGCGACCGGATCCCCGATCGAAATGAGTTTTTCCGCCTCGCTCCTGCTTTCGGCTCCGATATCAATCCAGAGGTCGTTGATTTCCATGACCGTTTCCCGTTCCTTCGGGGTCTGCAGGTGGATCGGTTTGCGGCCGATGACGCCGGGAACTTTTCCGGTGGCTGTGAGGATGTCGACTTCGAGTCCGGGGAGAGTCACTTTGTCGATGCCGCCGACCGCCCGGAAGGTGACAAGTCCCTCGTCGGTGATGTAGACCACCTGGAATCCGATTTCATCGTAATGCCCGGCCAGCATGATCCGGAACGGGGAATCGGGATTCAGAATTGCGATGGAGTTGCCTGTCACATCGACATAAAGCTCGTCCGCAAAGGGTTCCAGACGTTTCCGGAAGACCGCGGCGCAGGGAATTTCGAATCCGGAAGGACCGGAAGTCCGCATTAATTCGTCAAAAAACTTTAAACTTGACGCATTCAGCATTATATTACTCCTTTCATTGAGGTTTGCTTAAACGACAACGGTTGTTTAAAAATTTTTGCAGGTGCCAAAAAATTCAACACCATGGAAATGTATCATGACAATTGAAGAATTAAAATCGAAATCCGCAGAAATTTCGGAAAGAGTTGCCTATCTTGCCAAATTTCTGAAGATTGCGGACCATCAGGCGCTGGTCCGGGAGCTGGAAGAGGTCATGACGAGACCCGATTTCTGGGACGACAAGGAGAAAGCCCAGGAAACGGTTCAGAAACTCAGCTCCGAGAAAAACATCGTCGAACCGTTTGAGAATCTCCGGAAACATTCGGACGACTTCTGCGCTCTCGCGGAATTCGCCGCGGAGGATGAATCCTTTCTCGCGGAGGCCGATACCGCATACGCCGATCTCGAAAAGGAGATCGACAAAATGGAGCTCCTCAGCTTTCTTTCCGGAAAATTCGACCGCATGAACTGCTTCTTTTTCATCCATGCGGGCGCCGGCGGAACCGAATCCTGCGACTGGGCTTCGATTCTCCTGCGGATGTACCGCCGCTGGTTCGAACGCAAAGGCTACAAGGATGAGATCATCGACATGCAGCCCGGCGACGAGGCCGGAATCAAAAGTGCAACTCTCCGCGTGGAGGGTGATTTCGCCTACGGATATCTCAAATGCGAGCGCGGCGTACACCGCCTGGTCCGCATTTCGCCGTTCGACAGCAATGCGCGCCGCCACACGTCGTTTGCCTCCGCCGATGCGTTTCCCGAACTCAAGGAGGATCTTGATATTCAGATTGACGAGAAGGATCTGCGCATCGACACCTACCGGGCGAGCGGCGCGGGCGGTCAGTATGTCAACCGGACCGACTCCGCCGTCCGCATCACTCACATCCCGACCGGCATCGTGGTCTCCTGCCAGATGGAACGATCCCAGCACAAGAACCGGGCCATGGCGTACAAAATGCTTCAGGCGCGCCTCTATGAAGCTCAGGAGGAGGCGCGGAAGCGGGAGGCCGAACAGATCGCGGGAGAAAAATCCGAAATCGGCTGGGGGAACCAGATCCGCTCCTATGTGCTTCAGCCGTATCAGATGGTCAAGGATCTGCGCACCGGCTGCGAGACCGGCAACACTGCGGCGGTTCTCGACGGCGATATTGACCAGTTCGTCGAAGCCTATCTGCGCTACACCAAATAAAACCGGCGGGGAAGGGGATTCCAGACATGCGGAGATCGGTCACAGTTGCGCTTGATATCGGCAATGTCTGTATTTCGCTGCATCCGGACCGGGCATTTCGTGCGTTCGGGCTGGCGCCGGATGCCGGACTGCCGCAGAAGATCGTTGATTCGTTCTGTGATCTGGAATGCGGACGCATGGGGGAGAGGGAGTGGATCGCCCTTGTCTGCGAAGTTCTGGAGAACCGGTTCAGCGAGACGGAGATTGTCAACGGCTGGAACAGCATTCTCGGAGATCCGGTGCAGGGGGTGCCGGAGCGGATCCGGGCGTTTGCCGGACAGGGGGTGCGTTTTGTGTATCTGTCGGATGTTTCGCGCCTGCATCTGGATCAGATCAGCCGGACATTTCCATGCGCCCATCTGATCTTTGACGGCGTATACAGTTTCGATGCCGGCGCACGCAAACCGGATTCCGCGATGTATGAGCTGTTTGAATCCCGTCACGGTGTTCCGGATCTCTATTTTGATGATAAGCGCTGCAACGTGGAAGCCGCCCGGAAACGCGGCTGGGAAGCGGTCGAATTCACCCGGGCGGAGCAGCTTGACCGGATTGGAGATCTGTTATGACGCTGCGGGAAATCGGCGAACATATTGAACAGTACTTTATTGAGATTATCCGGGAAAGGCGGAAGGCTCCGTTCGATTCGTTTGTGAAGGGGATTCTGTTTGTTGCGTCGCGATTTTATCTGCGTGCGATCAATACGCGGATCTGGCTGTACGACAACCGGGTGATCCGCAACCGGGCGATCGGCTGTCTGGTTGTGAGCATCGGCAACCTGACCTGCGGGGGAACGGGGAAAACGCCGATTGTGGAAATCTTTGCCCGCACGCTGTCTCAGAAAGGAAGACGGGTTGCCGTACTCAGCCGAGGCTATCGGAGCCGGGACAAACGCGGATTTTTTGAAAAGCTCAAGAAGCGGCTGTTCTCAAAAAAGATGGAAGTTCCGCCGCGTGTGGTATCCGACGGGAAGAATCTTCTGCACGATTCCATTACGGCGGGGGATGAGCCGTACATGCTTGCGTCGAATCTGAAGAATGTTGCGGTCCTTGTGGACAAGGACCGGGTGAAATCGGGGCTGTATGCGATTGACGAGTTCGGAACGGATGTTCTGATTCTGGATGACGGCTTTCAGTATTTGCGATTGAAGGCGCACATCAATATTGTTCTTGTGGATTCGACATCGCCGTTTGACAATCACCATGTTCTTCCGCGCGGCCTGATGCGGGAGCCGATCGAGCATCTTCTCCGTGCGGACTATGTGTTTCTGACCAAATCCGACGGTTCACCGCGTCTGCGGCATTTGAAGGAATTCATCCGCAAACACAATCACCGTGCGGAGATCATAGAATGCTGTCACAAACCGAAGTATCTGGAGGATGTTTTCGACCGGGGGCGCCGTTTTCCGCTGGAGACGCTTCAGGGGAAGAAACTGGCTTCGATTTCTGCGATTGCGAATCCAGCGAGCTTTGAAGGATTTCTGGAAGATCTTGGCGGAGATCTTGTGTTGAAGCGCCATTATGCGGATCACCACCGCTACCGCCAGCAGGAAATGATCGACTTCATCAATGATGCGAAAGCGGCCGGAGCGGAACTGATTGTGACGACGGAGAAAGATGCGGTTCGCATGCCCCGTCTTGACCGTCGGGATATTGACATCCAGTTCCTGCGGGTAGAGATCGACATCCTCAGTGGACGGGAGAATTTTGATCAGTGTATTTCAAGGATTTGTTTTGTTTGACGGATGTGGGAGAGGGAATACTTTTTTGAAAAAATTCCATTTTCCGCTTGATTTTTTTCAAAGACGGAATATATTTAGAGAATATAAAGGATGGCGGGGTAGCTCAGTTGGTAGAGCAACGGACTGAAAATCCGTGTGTCACCGGTTCGAAACCGGTCCTTGCCACCATTTTTTTACTTCTTTGCCGAACGGACACACCGTTCGGCTTTTTTATTCCCCAGTTTTGTGCGTTGATTTTCAACGACTTGCAAAATCAGAGAAAAACGGAGATTCTCCGTTCGCCACCATTTCCGATGCAGATTCCCTGATTCTCCGGCAAATTCTCCGTTTGTCTCGTGTCCGGGACACATGGATTGGAAAAGTCATAACCACTTGGAGAAAGAGAACTTGTGAAAACACACTCTGAAACTCGTCTTGATTTCTCCAAATATGATGCCCATAAAAAACAGCGAACTTTTCTCTGTTTTACGCTGTTTTTTATGATTTTACGCAGAAACCATGTGTCCCAAGTCCCCAAAAAACGGAGAATTCCAGTTTTGATTTATGCAAAGATGATACCATTTTTTCATGCGGTAAGGACACATGGATTCTGACAGGCTAAAGGTTCTATGTCGATACGCCCAGAAATCTGCCGGAATTCGAGGAGAAATGAGGGGGAAGTCTTGCTTACTTGAAAATATAATTTCATGTGCTATTATGAGTCAGAATAAATCAATTTTCATTGGCAGCTTCACATTTTTTTCAAAATTTGGGACATTATCTATTACGGGTTAAAAATTAACTGCACAGAATATCAGAGGAGAGAAAGCGGTGAAAACAGAGTGCCCATATTGTGGCCAACACTATGAAATCAATGCTGAGTATAAAGGCTGTTCTGCTGAATGTCTCTCTTGTAAACGCGAATTTATTGCTCCGCGTCAATCGCATTTGCTTGCGGATATGAATCCGGAACAGAGAGCGGCTGTTACGGCTCAAGAGGGTTACATCCGCGTAATTGCGGGAGCGGGAACCGGCAAAACCAGAGTGTTAACCCATCGTCTGGCTTATATGATAGAGGAACTCCATATCCCCGCAGACAGTGTATTGTCTGTAACTTTTACCAACAAGGCGGCGAAAGAGATGAATTACCGGATTCGCCGCCTGCTCGGAAACAGTGCCAAATCCCGAGTCTCCACGTTTCATGTTTTTTGCAACACCGTTCTACGCGAGGATATATCCCGCTTGTGCTACCCGGCCAACTTTACCATCATGGATGAGGACGACCAGAAACTGCTAATCAGGGAAATATTTTCCGAGCTGGGTTTAAGTTCGAGAGATTTCAGTTTCAAAAAGGTTAAAGATTTCATTTCCAATGCGAAGAAGAATACAGGTTATGTTCATAACGTGGATGTTCCGTGTTCCAACACGGGAGTTCCGCGCCGCCGCCCGGACGCCCTGCGCCGCTTCAACGCAAAACGCCTGAACGAAGTCGCGGCGCTTCAAAAACAGATTTTGAACGCGCAGATCCGTCTGGTCAAACCGGGCGGACATCTGCTCTATTCCACATGCAGCGTGGAAGCGGAGGAGGACGAACAGCAGGTTGCGTCGTTCCTCGCTGCGCACCCGGAATGCGAACTGATTTCGCAGCGGCGTCTTCTCCCCGCCCTCCGTCACGACGGCGCGTTCGCCGCGCTGATCCGGAAAAACGGATGAAAAAACGCAGTCTCCGGCGGGATTTCCCCGACGCCGGAAACTGCGTTTCTGTTTGTCTGAATCTGTTTCAGTTCACTCCCGCCTGAATCATGGATGCCTCGTCGACCTTCGTGGAGTACCCGCGCTCCATGCGGACCACCACATAGGTGCAGAGAATCAGCAGAAGATTCGTCACGATGTTGCCGAGCGCAAAGAGCGTGGCGTAGAGACTGTTCTCCAGATGAATCGAGACGACGAACTGGGCGATGACGAGTCCGAGCGTCAGGGAGAATTTGAGTCCGAACACCATCATCATTCCATGATGCGGAATTCCGTATTTCGGCGTTTCCCCGCGCTTCGCCGCCGCGATATCCAGCCGGATCCGGCGCGAAAGCAGATACCAGAGGAACGAAACGCCGATTGAAAGCGGAATCACCGCCGTCAGGAACCAGAAGTTCGCGTTCTTCATCCCGTGCACGTGAAACGGCCAGAGCATGACAACCGCCATGACGAGGCTCCCGTACTGCACGAAATCCATGAAATGCAGCGCCCATTTCAGCCAGCGGCTGCTGTAACCGGTCGTGGCGACGATCGGAATGTGCTCGAACCCCTCTTTCGTCCACGGCGCGGGCGGATGAAAGTTCGCGTCGCCGCCGAGTTTCAGCCAGCGGCGGTACGCAAGCGAAATGACGACGAAGTTCAGCAGGGTCGCGCCGCCCGCCCAGACGAAGTAGAGACGGTAGCAGTAGCCCGGCCCCACGATCGGATATGCGGAAAGATACGCCGTGCTGAGACTCTTCACTATATCGTAGAACCCGCCGACGAGGAATCCGCCGAGAATCGTGCAGATGGAGTAGACGATTCCGCGCGCGCTGCAGAACTGTCCGTAGCGCGAGTGCGGGAAGAGCCGCATGGTGATCGGCATTGCGCACGCGGAGGAGAGCGCGTTCATGAACGCGTAGAGCAGCTGCGCGCTCAGCGAAAGATAGAAGAAAATGTGTCCGGGCAGGTCGATGAAGAGCCAGACCCAGTTCATCACCGGTCCGGTGATTGTGAAAATTACGCCGTAGGTGTAGGCGCGCAGCGGATGCCAGCGGTCGACGAAAGTCGCTGCGAAGAAAGTCGCAACCATTCCGGCAAGCATGAGAATTCCGTTGTAGAGTCCGATCTGCCGGAGATCCATTTTCATTTCAAGCAGGAAGAAGACCTGAAAGCTCCACGCCACGCCCGCGAACGCGAGAATTCCCGCGCTGATGAACAGCAGACGATAGAACGGTTCGTGGAACGACTCCCGGAAGAAGGTGCGCAGATTCTCCCAGCGGCTCGCCTTCTTCTCCTGTGACTCATCGAGCGGTGGATATTCACCCTCCTTCACCATGAAACACATCAGCCCGAATCCAACCGCGTAGAGAATCGCCGCGCCGAGGAAGATTTCACGCGAATGGCTTTCCGCATAACGGAAAATGAAGAAGTTGTAAAGCGCGCTCGCGGCGGTTCCGACAATGCGGAATGCGCCCGCGAAACGTCCGATGTGACTCTGCGGAACAACATCGTTGAACAGGTAATTGAAGGTCGAATTCACAAACTGATTGAAGAACTGGAAGAGCACCATCAGCACGGCAATCAGCCCGACCGTGACCGCGCCCGGCGCAACGTCCTTCAGCAGGGGGACGGTACGGCTCATCCATGCGGAAATGTCGTGACTGCAACCGATCATGACCAGACTGACGAACAGGAACGGAATGCTGGTCACGATGAACGGAATACGCCGTCCCCAGCGGCTCCGGCAGCGGTCGCTCCGAACGCTGATGTAGGGCGAAACCGTCATGTTCATCAGGTTCGGAATGGTCGAAAGAATCAATCCGATCAGCCAGTTCGGACAGTTCAACTCCTTTAGGTGAAGCGGAACGATGCTCGGAACCACCGTTTCCATCAGGGTGAAGCAGAAGTCGCCCCAGAGCAGCCAGATGAACAGCGTCACGAGTGCGGCTTTCGTGTAGGTGAGCGTGCCGCACTTGAAGACTTCGGGCTGGGCGGCTGGATCGGTTCGGCTCATTTGCTTCCTCCTTCCGGTCCGGCGGGAACCAGATGGAGATATGCCAGATTCTGCATGGCGCCGTCAAGATTGAGCATGGTCAGCGTGTGTTCGCCCGCGGCGAGATCAAGAATGACGGAACCGGCCGCGGTCTTCACCGCTTCGACTTCCCAGTCCGCGGCGGCGAATCCCATTCCCCCGGTCGGCTCCAGATAAACTTCCCCGAGCGTTTTGCCGTCGCAGAGAATTGAGCGCACGGCTTCCGCGGGAGAGGCGCGGTGCAGACGCAGCTCATAGCGTCCGGGCTTGCCGATGGTGAACTTCCAGTCGATCGCGTGTCCTTTTTTGTCCCATGCGACGAGCGTTCCGTCGTGTGCGGTCGGGCGTCCCTTGACGATTCGGACCTTTCCACCGCGTTCGGCGAAGAACTTCGCGGCGGGAATGCGGACCGTTCCAGCGGGGAATGTGACTTTGCGCGGAAGAACCACGGGAACGCGGCCGCGCAGTGTTTTGTCTTTCGTCCGCAGTTCCGCGCGTATGGCGACGCGTTCCGGAAGCGTATCGGGAAGCGCGAAGTTTTTGACGCGGATTTCACCGGGCTTCAGGGAGATGTCCCATCCGGTTTCCGGAACGGCGATTCCGGCGGGGGGAAAAAGCTCGAGCCTGCCCACGAGCGGAGCGTGGCGCGAAGCGCTCACTGTGACCTGAAGATACGGTTTCTCCCCAGGTTCGGTGCGGACGATCAAGCTCAGATTGTCCGATTCGACGGTCGGGGTGTAGGGAAGCTGGGCGTCGCTGTAGTACCCCTGCATGTCGTTGACGATGTTGTTGCGGTATCCGGGATTCTGGACGAGTGTGACGCGGCGGTCCATCGCGGGAATCGGGGTCGTGTAGACGCGCAGTTCGCCGGGAACGGTTGTAATCACCTCTTCGCGCCAGTCACCGAAGAGATCGCAGACCATGAGCCTGGTTCCCGCGAAACTTCCGCCGACCGGACCGCCGTTGAAGTCGCGGATGGAGTTGAGACATTCCTCTTTCTCCAGATCGGCGTCCCAGAAGATTCCGCGCCGCATTCCGCCGACGCCGCGTCCCTTTTTGAGCAGCCGTCCGTCCGCGCTGAAGAGCCAGCGGCGGTCGGGCGACGGCGCGCGGACATTGAAGTCGATCGCCCCGATTTCGGGACCGGGAATGGTCGGGTCGAAGTCAATGACATAGCCGTCGTTGATGTGTTTGTTCGGCTCGTTCAGCTTCCAGAGCGTCTTTCCGGTCGCGGGATCGGCGATGAGAACGCCGCCGCTTGTCTGCGGATCTTCATAAAAATGCGCGAGCTCCGGCCCCGGATGACTTGCGATGATGTCGGTATAATAAATATAATCCGGATGCCCTCTGCCGTTGGACCAGAGGACTTCGCCGTTGTCGTCGATGACCATGCTTCCGAGCAGGATTTCATCGCGCCCGTCATTGTCGAAATCGGCGCAGATCGTGGCGTGTGCGCCCTGACGCTGAAAGCGGAGCGGCATTCCGGTGTTGTCGAACTTCCAGAGATTGACGAGTTTGCCGTCTTTGAGCTGCCAGGCTTCGGCTTTCATGGTGCCGTAGGTTCCGCGCAGAGCGATGATTGCGGGGGTCTTTCCGTCGAGATACGCCATCGCAAGCTGATTGCGCGAAAAAAAATTGTAGGATTCAAAATTGTCGCGGGAGGGCCACGGCGCTTTGGCGATGACCTTGCCGGTCATGCCGTCGAGCACCGCGAAGTATTCGGGACCCGAAGTGACGCGTCCGTCCGGGTCGCGCGGATCGCCTTCCGCCGCTTTGACCACGACTTCCGCCTTGCCGTCTCCGTCGAAATCGTAGATGATTGCGGGACTGTACCAGACGCCGCGCTCAATGCCGGGTCCCATGTCGTAGGTCCAGAGCCGCGTGCCGTCGGAAAGGAAAGCCTCCAGTTTGAACGTCGTCGGACTCGGATACCAGAATCTCGGGTACGGGTCGATGTTCACCGCACGCGGAGTCTTGACGACAAAATCATATTTGCCGTCGCCGTTCAGATCGCCGATTCCGACGTTCCGGACCATTGCTTCCGGATCGGAAAGTTTGAAGGAGAGATACGGCAGCAGTCCCGGACGCGACGGCGCAGGAAACATCACCGCATCGCCCGCGAGCCCCCGCTTCCCCGCCGGCTCCACGCGATAACGGTCGGTGACGCGTCCGTCGGCGTCGAGCCACTCACAAGTCTGAACAACGGGCGCGGAATTCAGTTTGACCTGTTTTCCGTCGCGCGTGCGGAAAACGTTGAATGCAATATCCGCCGAGTCTTCCTTAAGCAGACGCCAGCTGACGAGCATTCCGTCCGCGGTGAGCGCGGCGACTGCACCGCGGTCGAGTTTCTCCTCCACGCGGGCGCCCGCCGGGACGGGAAGTTTCGGGTTCGGTACGCGGTCTTCGAGTTTCGTTACAAGAAAGTTGTCAAGGTAGGCGGAGCCGCGATTTTTCGGATTCGGATCGGCATAGCACGCGGCGACGCAGAAGGTCAGGAAGCCGTCTTTGGCCTCGATCTCCGGCGCGACTTCTCCGCGGATGTCGATCAGACGGAACTTTTTGCCGTCCACCGAAACTCCGAATGCGCGCCCGCCGAACGCCTGAACGCGGTATTTTCCGGGAAGCTTCACAGGAATGCGGATGGTGAGTTTCGCCGCGTCGGGAGCTTCGGGAGAGCAGTCCTTCATGACCGGCATGGAACGCAGAACTTTTCCGCCCGACCATTTGTGTTTCCACGGGTCGTTCGCCCAGAGATTCCACTTGCCGGGAACAATGCGGTCGCCCGGAACGATCTTGTTCTTTTCGACGGCGACATCCTCCGCCTCCACGCGGAAATAGCGGTCGCTGTATTTATAGTAGTTCACCTTCGGTTCCGGACTGAGCATCGGAGGGAAGCCGGTGACGTTCTTTGTCGGCATCACCACAAAACGGTCGATGTACGGGCTGCCGGCATGCTTCGGGTTGTCCTCCGCATAACAGTTTGCAATCTGAAACTCGACAAAGCCGGTTTCGCTCTTGATTTCCCCCGCCAGGAGCGTGTCGTTCGTGAGACGGCGGAAAAACTTGCCGTCGAAGGAGACGCCGACGGTCCGACCGCCGAAAAACCGGATGTCGCACGGAACATTTTTCGGAACCGGAACGCGGAAAGTCAGGATTGCCGCAGCGGGATCGGCGACCTTGCGGTTCGCGCGGATCACATCACCGCGCAGAGCCTTTTCGCCTGACCAGCGTTTTTTCAGCGGATCGTTCGCCCAGAGATTCCATTTGCCGGAAACCATGCGGTCGCCGGAAACAATCTTATCCTTTTCAACCGCGACGTCTTCCGCCTCGTAAACCTTGCTCCATTTCCGCGTTTCCGCTTTCTTCGCGTCCAGCTTCCCTGCGCCGAGCGGAATCGCGATGAAGTGGTCGACGTAGACCCAGCCGGGATTGGAAGGCGTGGCGTAGCAGTTCGCAACTCTCAGCTCCAAAAAACCGCCTTTCACTTCAACCCTGTCCGCCACAACTCCGCGGAACTCGATTTTTTTGAACGCCCCGTTCCCGACCGCCACGCCGAACGCGCGTCCGCCGCGCGCTTCAATGCGGTAGTATCCATCGGCAAGCGGAAGACGCACGCGGAAAAGTCCGGATGCGGGATCCTCCGGAGCGCGGTCGGCCTTGCAGAGCGGCGCGCGCAAAGTGCTTTTGTTGCGCCAGATGTTGTCCGGACGGTCTTTCGTCCAGAAATCCCACTTCCCGTCCGGCGGACGATTGTTGTTCTGAGTGAAAACGGAGGGGTCGACGGCGACTTTCTCCGCATCGAAGCGGAGCGGTTCGGCGGCGCAGGCGCATCCGGCGGCCAGCGCGGCGAATGCAAATAATTTGAACGTGTTCATTCTGTTTTCCTTTCTCAATCCATATGGAAGACTTCGACGAGATCGCGCCCGACCGGGCGGTTGTCGTCATGACAGTACATCAGATCGGCATTGTATTTCCACCAGCGTTTGACAACGTCGTCTTCGGGCATACCGGCGAAGGTCCCGTCGTCGTCAAGTTTGCAGAAAGCGAAGAGCGTGTCGGTTGCGGCGTCAAAGAAGATGGAATAGTCGTGAATGCCGCAGTCGCGGTGCTCGCGGACGAGTTCAGGCCAGATGGCGTCGTGGCGGCGGCGGTATTCATCCGCCATTCCGGGCTTGAGACGCATGGCGAAAGCGTGTCGTTTCATGCGGATGCTCCTGTCTTAAAGGTCGCGGCGGTGCGGGCTGATGCGGACGAATTCTCTCCGCGTGTAGTACTGCGCGTAAACCTCTTTGCGGTTCTCGACATGACCGTCCGCGAACAGAATGTTGCAGGAGCTGTCGCCGTGGCGCGGTCCGCTGTAAGCGATTCGCCAGTTTCCGGAAGCATAATCCCCGTCATAAATGAATTTCGGCGAACAGCGTTTCCATGCGGCGACGTTGTAGAGACGCGAGTCGCCGACGATTCCGACGCCGCTGGGGCTGACAAAGCTGGAATTCTTGAGCGGCCTGTTGAGTCCTCCCTTATCCTCGGTCGTCGCATGTTTCATCAGAATCCATTCGCTGGTTCCATAGCTGCAGAGACGTTTGGTGATATTGGATTCCGCCTTGTAGAACGCATCGAGTTTCGGAGCGTCGGTGAAACTTTCCCAATAGAAGCTCTTCAGTTCCTCCTTGTTCTTGCTGGTCCGGAGGGGCGCGCCGGGACAGACAAAAACGGGAGGGTTGAGGTTGTAGTATTCCGCGAAAAATTCAAAATGCGACATTCTCGGAGCCGTGAAAATATCAATTTCCGGCCAGTACTCCGCATTGTCGCCGGTATACATGTTGTAGGCGGTTCCGATCTGCTTCTGATTGGAAACGCAGCTGATTCCGTACGCCTTTCCCCGCGCCTTGTTTAAAGCCGGCATAAGCAGTCCGGCAAGGATTGCGATGATCGCTATTACAACAAGGAGTTCTATAAGCGAGAAATACCGGATTCTCCGCCGATGGAACATGAGAATGTCTGACGCTTTGTGTTTCATTGTTTTGTCTGCCTTTCGTTTTTCTCTTCCGTTTGTCTTTTCATTTCAAATCCGTTGGATTTCTGAAACAGGCAATGCCCGTTTCATATCTCATATTTTCCTTTTTCCTCCGTTTTCCTTGTTTATTATACGTGCAATATGATGGTTCAGAAAAATCAGTTCATCCCCGGCGTACTGTCCCGCAGAAGAAGCGAGGAATGAAGATCCGCGGGAACAACGGGAGTGCGCTGCATCCCGGCGTCAACGCTCTTCCAGATCTGGTCGACGATGGCTTCAAAGGGAAGATAGACCGAAGTCAGCGGGACCGTGTCGAACGGACGCTCCTGTCCGTCGATGCCGATGACGGGCAGTTCCCTGAGGGTATGCCCGCTGGAGAGAATGGCATTGACGGCAATGCTTCCGAGTTCATCGGTAAAGGCGACGAGAAGCTGCGGACGTTCGCTTTCGGGCATCTCGAAAATCTGCCGGATGAATGCGGCGACGTCGGGAAACCCGGTGGATTCGCAGTGAGCGGCAAGCGCGACATTTTTCTGTTTGAGCATCTCCGCGATCTGAAACGCGCGGACGCCGATCGGATTGCTCCATCCTACATAGCTCAGGTACGCGGTTCTGCGTACGCCGTTGCGCGTGATGAATTCGCCGAGCGTATTCGCAATATCGGTTTCGCTGACTCCGACGTATCTGCTGTTTGCAATGGAAAGCGCATTGTGCCCGCAGAAAACGAGCGGAATTCCGTTTGCGGAGAATCCCTCGAAGAGATCGCGGTTGAAATCTCCGCTGGCGATCGCGACGAGGGCATCGATCCCGCGCGAGAAAAACATTTCGAGCTTGCGGCGTTCGAGCGCGGGATCGAAATTGTAATATTCGACGAACGCCATGAATCCGTGCAGCATGCACCGTTCGGAAATGGCGCGTCCGAGCATCCGGCTGAACTGAACGTCGATGGTGTTGAGGAGCACGCCGATATTGCTGCTTCGCCCGGAGACAAGCATGCGCGCGGAGTTGTTCGGGATGTACCCGAGCTCCGCGATGACCTTCTGAATGGTCTTCCGCTTTTCTTCGCTGATCCCGATATTGGAGCGCGGATTCCGGTTGAGCGCCGCATAAACGGCTGCACTGGAGACCCCCGCGCGATCGGCCACCATGCGGATGGTGACGCGTCCCCGCGGCACATCGGACGAAGTTTTTTTCTCAGCGTTTTTTCTCATATTGCACGTATAATATCCTGTTATGTTTAACATAACACGGATAAATAAAACGTCAAGCGCGGAAAAAGAAAGTCCGGAGAAAAAATTGACAACGTCCGGGAAATTGCGCACATTTGATGGGATGGAGGCTTGAAAAAGCCCGTTTCCATGATTGATCATTGTTCCTGCCCAAAATCAACCGAAAGGAAACAGGTCATGGAAATGCAGCGCAGGAAGAAACCGGCTCGCGAGAAAGCAGAACCTGTCGCCGGAAAACGTCGGAAAATGAACTTGAACAAGACAGTGCAATTTAACGAAGGAGCAATAATCCGTCAGAACCGAATGTGCGCAAAACTTCGGACACTACCGAGCAGAGTGAAGCATAAAATTATTTCAACGTTCAACCAGCGATGGCAAAACAACAAAATCGGTTATATCTTCTACGCGCCGAACGGACACTCCCGCCAGATACATCTCAATTAAAGCTTCCTCGACACTGCTTTGCTTCGTCTTATAACGCTCAATGATCTGCATTTCAAAGGGTAATGTTCGCAAACGGGGAACACGAAGTTCCACTTTGCCCGCTTTCGTCAGAAGTTTGCGTTTATAGCTTCCGGCCCGCGTATCCTGCCGATCCGGACTGCGCTGATACCTCGAAGCCTGGCAGATCGCGTCAGC
>CASFTV010000018.1 GCA_949297765.1 uncultured bacterium
GTTCCGGAGTAGCCGCACTCGCCCAGAATGGCGGGACCGGAACGGATCGTGTGCAGATACCGCCATTCACCCCGTTCCGTTGTAACGGGAGTATTCTGCCAGATCCATCCGCCGCTGCGCTCATTTGGAGGATCGGAAGAATTCCAGTAGTCGCAGCGGCCGGTCGCGGTATACGGAGTATAGAACAGCTCGCCCGGAGTTGTGCCGGGAGTCCAGGTCAGGCTGTCGGTCGGAGTCCGCTGGGCGGGACAGAAAAAGATTCCGACCGGCGACCTCCAGTACCGGCTTCCGTCGGAGTGTTCCACTTCCGCCTTCGGGGTGTTCAGATAGCGTTCGAGATATCCGGTGAACGCCTTGTTGTTCCGCGCCTTCGGAAGAATGCCCGTGTTGTCGTTGGCATACATCACCAGTCCGACCCCGATCTGCTTCATATTGCTCAGGCACGACGACTTGAACGCTGCCGCCCTCGCCTTCCCCAGCGCAGGCAGAAGCATACCTGCAAGAATCGCGATGATTGCAACAACAATAAGAAGTTCGATCAATGTAAATTTTTGTCCTGGATTCTTCATGTTCCGCTCTTTCTGTTGACAAATGTCTGATTTGCATGGATGATCGGCTGGATCTCCTTCCGGAAGATTCCGGAGTGATCCCCGCGGTAAACTCTCCTGTCCAGCCACTCGATTGCGGCATTCTGCATCGGCGGGACCTCGTCGAGGCATGCCACCTTCTTTCCATGGAAGAAATACGATGCCGAAGATCTGTACGAAAGATAGGAGATCCCTTCCGGAACAGAGATTCCTTTTTCCGCAAGAAACCGGGCGATGTAGGGAGCAAGATAGTTTTCCGAATAGAGGGCCGTTGGACGGAACGTTTCCAGCACCTCCTCCAGCTGGGCGATGGAACGGTACAGCATGGAGGCTGCCGGATTCCGGCGAAGCAGTGTTTCCAGCAGGGCGCCGGATGTTGTCTGCGGATTTTCCGGCCAGTCTCTGTCCTCGTACGATGCCGCATAGTTGTGCAGATAACAGATCCGGTCGTGTCCGGAATCCGCGAAGACGTTTCCGAGCATTCTTCCCCGTTCGACGCGGGAGCTTGACAATGTGTCGAATGTCTCCTCCGCGCAGGGAGAGGTTTCCCGGTCGCCCACCACAAGAAGGGGAATCCTCTTCTCCCGCAATGCGTGCAGATGCGGCAGCACTTCGGCAACCGGACTGTCCCAGATAATCGCAACAAAGTGATTGGCAATCATTTCCAGCAGCCGGGCCGGATCATCCGAATCGGGCAGAAGAACGATTTCCGGAGTCATCCCGGACTCCAGAACCGCCATCCGGAGTGCCGGAGACGCCATGTTGTAAACATTGCGTCCCCCCTCATGAAGAAGTCCGATCAGCGGATAGCGGATAATCACATCTCCGGAAACGGCCGTATTGACAAACGTCCCGACTCCGCGCCGCGTCGTCAGAATCCGGGATTCCACCAGACCGCGGATCGCTTCACGGACCGTCATCCGGCTGACGCCGAACAGACGGCAGAGCTCATTCTCCGAAGGAATCTTTGCACTTTCCATCCCTCCGTGCTTCGCCACATTGTAGAGGTACGCCCTCACCCGCATGTATCCTGGTATTTCCGCCGACATGATCCCTCCGGAACTATACAACATATACAAGTTGTTTTTCTTAATTATACAACATATCCAAGTTTTTGTCAAGGGGGGATTTTGAATTTTGAGAAATTTTTTCGGTGCATTCTCTCCGCCGGAGGACGGCCGATTCCCTGAACAGCGGAAACGGAGAATCCCGGGGCGGAGAGTTTCCTTCTTCCGCAGAAATGACCGAAGGGAGAAAGAGCGGTGGATTCGAGTCGGAATGGCTCGGAGGGCTTGTCACATTAACGCCAAAGTTTCCCTGAAAAAGTCCGGCGGAGGCAATTGACTTTTCTCCGCTTTTATCGTACAATTATAGGAAAGAACAGAAAACGAAGGGAAGAAACGGACGATGAGGAAAATACTCTTGCGGGATGTTGCACAGAAAGCCGGAGTTTCGATCCGCACCGTCCTTCGCGTTCTGAACGGAGAAGAACATGTAAGCCCTTCCACACGTCGGCATGTTTCCGCCGTGCTCTCCCGGTACGGATACCTGCTGCGCCGGGGAAAACGCCGGGAAAAGCTGGTGATCTACGGGCGGGAAGGCAATCCCATGCTCGAACTGCTTCTGAAGGGAATTCTTCAGGAGGAATATGAAGTCCGGCGGCTTTACCTTTCCGATTCCTTTGCCGCCCGGCGCGATGCGTTTTCCGATGCGGACATCGCCGTTCTCTTTTCCAAACCCACCGAATCCGATATGAAGCAGATCCGGGAATGGAATCCGGATGTCTTCCGGATTGTCTGCGGATACGGATACGTTCACGACGCGGAGCTTCTGATCACTCCGAACAATCAGGGAATCGGAGCATCGGCGGCCGACTATCTCTGCAGAACGATGGGATACCGTTCCGTCCTCGCGATCCTGCCCGAGGAGGGGATTGATTTCGCGGAACGGATCAAGGCATTCGCCGGACAGGTCCTGATCCAGTATCCATCCGTGAAATTCCATATTTTCCGGAGCCGGAGCATCGGAGAGACATTTGAAACGTTGTTCCGCGAATCTCCGTTCCGCGGAGCCGGCGTTTTCATTCCCGGCTGCGTCCTGACGCGCGAATTCGTTCTTGCCGCGGAGAAATACGGATGCAGAATTCCGGAAGATCTCGGACTGATCGCCTGCGACAATCCGGTCCACTATCTGTCCCCCGAACGGAGAGCAGGCTGGAAAGTCCCGACCTTTATCGAATTCCACGAAGAACAGAGCGTCGAATGGGTTCTTTATTATCTGAAATACCGGCCGCGGACAATCCTGACGCCCGCGGTCACCTATCTTCCCTTTGCCCTTGTGGAAAACAATTCAACAATCAAATACCCGAAAGGAGTTGAAACGGAATGAAAAAAAGATCTGTCCTGCACGAAGAATTCACTCTTATAGAACTTTTAATCGTCATTGCAATTATTGCGATCCTTGCCGGGATGCTTCTTCCGGCGCTGAACAGGGCAAGGGAAAGCGCCCGGACCGCCGCATGCACCGGACAGGTGAAGCAGCTTGTCACCGCAAACGCCATGTACATGGGCGATTTCGACGACTGGATTTATCCCTTTTTCACCGATTTCTATCAGCAGACCTGGGTCCGGGCTCTGGAGCCGTATCTTTTCTCGGGGAAAATCGAGACGGACCGCTATAGATTTTCCTCTCCGGCAACGGCAAAACTCTTTCTCTGTCCGGGAGATACGCACACCATGCAGGGAGTGAAGGACAATACCGCCTGCAGCGAAACCCGCTGCGGAGGGCTTCTGACCAACCGTCAGTCCTACGGGATCAGTTATTATTTCCAGAAAGGCTCCTCCCCGGGCCGGATCGGCGTCCGCCTGAACAGTCTGATGCTGAAGGACGATCTCGAAAACTACACGGTCCGGGCGGGCGGATTCACGGTCTATCTTGCAGAAGCCCTCTGGAACAGTTCGGACCACTATACCACGACGGGGCTCTCCCGCATGGATCTCCGGCGGCACGGCGGACGAAACAACATCGCCTTTCTGGACTGCAGCGTCCGCGCGTACAGCACGACATCCTGGATTCCCGTCGCAGGAACACCGGGAACCTTTTTCGACCAGAGACGCTTTTACACCAATTTCCTGAAACGATAATTCACGAAAGGATGTTTTCCATATGAAAAAATTCTGCATTGCGGCCGTCTGCGCGGCACTTCCCGTATTCGGCGGGAATCTGATCTTCAACTCGTCGTTCGAACTCGGAGAAAAAGGATGGAACGGATTCTGCGAAATGCAGACCGCAAAGGATTTCTCCCTGAACTATCCGGGAAAACTCTGGGGCATCGACAGTTCGACGGCGCATTCCGGGAAGAACTCCCTGAAGGTCTCTTTGAAAGGACCGGCGCGGAGAACGGCGGTTTTCTCCCACGACATTCCGGTCAAGTTCGGCAAGACATACACAGTCTCGTTCTACGCGAAAGGCGACAAGGCCGTCCGCTGTCCGGTCCGGATGCGCTCCTGCATGGTTCCGCCGAAACGCGCACAGGACGGTTCCATCATTCCGCCGACCGCATGGGGAAAAGACGTTCCCGAAGTGCAGACTCATCTTGCCAGTCCCGACGGGACGGTCGATATGACGCTGACCCCCGAATGGAAACGCTACGCCTTCACGTTCACACCGCGCAGGGACTTCGTCGCCTACACCTTCTCGGTCGATTCGGGATACCGGGACACCACCGTGTGGATCGACGACGTCCAGGTGGAGGAAGGTTCCTCCGCAACCGCCTACAAACCGGCGGCGCCGCTTGAAATCGCCCTTACCCTTCCGGACCGGACCGTCGGAGCCGGGAAAGCCGAAGGCAAAGCCTTTGCCATCTCCTACGATGCCGCCCGGCAGCATCCGGCGGAACTCTCCCTCTACAATCTCTATACCGATCAGGTGGAAAAACGCCAGACCCTTTCCTTCGATCTGAAACCGGGAACTGTTCAGGAAAAACCCTTTGCCTTTGACGGTCTGAAATACGGGATGTACACGGTATTTCATTCGCTCCAGCCGAGAATCACGACCCGTGATTACGAGTCCTCACCGGAAAAGCCGGCGGCACAGCGCAGCACGAAACTGAAGGACGGCGACTTCTCCTATCAGTCCGCCGCCTTCATTGCCAGCGTCCCCGTTCCGCCCGCGCCGCCGGTGCAAGGCTATCGGATGGGCCCCTGCCTGCACTTCGGAGGGAGTATCCAGAACAAGCTCTATCGCGACGGAATGGGATTCGGTGATGAATTTGCCAAAACCCTCCGCGATTCCGGCGCCACCATCACCAAAGTCTGGAATGCGTTCCCCTGGAGCTTCATTGAACAGGATCAGGGGAAATTCTGTTTCAGCCATCCCGACACCATCATCCGATCCATGAACAAATACAATCTGAGCGGGATCTACATGGTGATGGCCGCAACCTTCGGAGACCGGAAGAATCCATGGTCGCGCGCCAGCTGGGTTCTTCCTCCGTGGGTGATGGACCGCGACACGGCCGGTCCGCAGGGAGTGAAAAATCCCTTTGTGACCAATCCCCGCTACTCCCCGTTGTGGCGTCCCCGTCAGGACGACTGGGAAAACTTCCTTTCCGCGCTCCTCCAACGCTACAAAGGACAGATCTACGCCTACGAAATCTTCAATGAACCTCAGCTGATGATGAATGCGGAAAGCTATTTTCCCTATTTGAAAACGGCATATCAGGCCATCAAGCGTCTTGATCCGGGAGCGCGCGTGGTCGGAATCTGCGCCACCAGCGATTTCGGAGCCAATGCGGACTCCTTCATTGCCCGGATCATCCGGATGGGCGGCGGGAAATTCACCGATCTGATCTCGTATCATCCGTACCTCAAACTCGACGACTCCATACCGTCGCAGATGGAACAGTATGCGGGAATTTACAAGAACCTCCGCCGCGCCGGAGTGAACAAGCCGCTGGCAAACACGGAAAACTACTTCTTTGAAAACGGCGACGAATTCCATTTCTGGTGGAACAAGGCGCCGGATTATGACATCTCCCGCTACATCCGGCACCATCTCATCGACATGGGCGAAGGGATTGCAATGTCCGCCACGGTGGAGTATGACAGTGCATTCTTCTCCAGTTTCATTCATCCAGCCCAGGTCTATCACAACGGGAGCCGCCACGGGAAACCGCAGCCGAATCTGCGGTATGCCGTTCAGGCGGGAACCTCCCGGATGATCTCCGGAGCGAAACCGGTCGGGAAAATTGATCTGCCTTCCGGCGCCCTCGGCTACACCTATCGGAAAGGGAACGGACTCTTCACCGCGCTCTGGAACGCACGGGCAAAACAGAAATCGTGGATCACGCTGGAGCTTCCCTCGGGAGTCTCGTTCCTCGAATACGATATTTTCTCCAATCCCGGGAAGGAGGAAAACGGAAAAATCACTCTTCAACTGGATTCGGAGCCCCGCTATTTTGAATGGAAGAACGCCTCGCCGGAAACCGTGGCGGAGATCTTCAAAAATGCACGGGAACGGTGCGAAACTCCGATCCGGATCCGCAATGCGAATCTGCTTCGGACCGGCGAAAAAGAGGGAGAACTCCATATTCAGGTGGAAAATCTCAGCGGGAATGTGCTGAAGAATCCGGTTTTCTCCGTCAGCGGGAAAGCGCTGAAGGAACCGGTCCGGCTGACGACGAAAGAGATCGGTTATTTCCGGACGGCCGATCTGAGCGGAAGAGTCCGTCTTGCGGAGAACTGCGGAGCGGAAGAGACGATGGAAATCTCCTCAGCGGACCTCAAACCGGTCCGGATTCCGATCCCGGTCCGCAGAAGTGAAGTGATCGGGTATCGGGTGCGCTCCTTCGAAATTTCAAAGGCCGTTGTCGGGAAACCGGAATCGAAAGAAGATCTTTCCGCTGTGATGGAACTGGCCATGAAGGACATCTCCACCCTGCGTGTAACCGTAACGGTCCGGGATGACAAACCCTCACAGAATCTTCATCACGCGGCATATCTGCGGGACAGCGTTGAACTCTTCGTGGATCAGAATCCGTTCGGCGGATCGGGAAGCGCCTACAACCGTTTCTGCAAACAGTACATCGCGCCCCGGGGCGGGAAACTCGGGAATACAGGAATCAAATCCTCCTTCACAGACCGCAAAGACGGCTACACATGGATCTTTGATGTTCCGGTCGTCTACCGAAACAACTTCATCGCGCTGGATCTTGCGGTCAACGACTCCGACGGCGAACGGCACAAAACCAAGATCTCCTGGACCGGACACGCCGACAGTTTCCGCAACCGCCGCAATTTCATCATTCTGGAACTGAACCGCGGAGACGGCGCCGTCATCAGCGCGGCCATCCGGAATCCCGCCGGACGGATCCTTCAGCTGGAAAACAACGAAAAAACCCCCTTTCTCCCCACGGAAAACTGGGTCCGCCATGAGTTCCGGTTTGTACCGAAATTCGACGGCTCGTGCAATTTTGTTCTCCGCAGTTCGCTCGGGACCCGGCCGGCCGGAGATCTTCTCTTCCGGAACATTTCCCTGGAAGGAGGATCCGCCACTCTTCCCGCGCCGGAGAAAGAGCTGAACCGCGCATGGATCCCGATGCAGATCCGCAAAGGGGTCCCGGTTGTCATCTCCTTCGATCTGAAGAAAAACGGAGCGGGGAAATGAAATATTTCGGATGCGCTTATTATCCGGAAGCCTGGGAAAAGGAACGATGGGAAACGGATTTCCGCCTCATGCGGGATCTCGGATTCAACATGATCCGTCTCGGAGAATTCAACTGGGGAAAATTCGAACCGGAAGAGGGAGTCTTCCACTTTGACGACTACCGGGAAGTCCTGGATCTTGCGCACAAATACGGAATCCGCGCGATGCTGTGCACGCCGACCGCCGCCGTTCCCCGCTGGATGGCGGCGCACTATCCCGAAACGCAGAAACTCCGGGCGGACGGAACCCGTCCGGAGAATGATGCCCGGCAGAGCTATTGTCCGTCGTCCGCAAAGTTCCGGTTCTTCGCGGACCGGATTGTCTCGGAGATGGCGCGGGCCTTCCGGGATCATCCCGCGGTTGTGATGTGGCAGCTCGACAATGAACTGGGGATTGAGGCTGCCACCGGGCTCTGCGTCTGCGCCTCCTGCACAAAACGCTTTCAGGACGCCATGCGCAAAAAATATCAGACCCCTGCCGCGTTCAACCGTGCCTGGAACGGAGCCTTCTGGTCCGGCGACTTCAATTCATGGGAGGATCTGAAACCACCCTTCCGCTTCCGCCGCGGATGGAAAAACGAATATCTCCGGGTGCAGGATGAGAGTTTCCGCGAACTGATCCTCCGTCACGCGGAAATTCTGAAACGGGAAAATCCGGACTGGGTGATTACAACCAACAATCCGGGAATGACCTATTCGGAAATCCGTCTGGACCGTCTTTTTTCGCGTCTCGGCTACGCCGCCTGCGACACCTACGTCGCCAGCGACAACATCTTCCGTTTCCGAACCTTCTGGGACTTCTACCGGGGAATCACCGGAAAACAGCAGAAGTTCATGGTTGCGGAAACCGGAGCCTTCAACCAGGTCTCCACGGAAGTTGATTCCTATGACGCACTCAAACCGTGGTTCTGGGAGATGATCGCCCGGGGAGCGGAATCCGTTCTCTACTTCCGGTGGCGCCAGTCGGTGATGGGGGAAGAGACGCATCCGGCGGTTCTTCCGTGGAGCGGACGGCCGGGAACGGCGTACCGGACCATCCGGCGCATCCGGGAGGAATTCGACGCCCTCCCCGAAGATCTCCCGGAGCTTCCCCTCCCCGGAACAGAGATCGCCATCGTGCACGACGCCGCCTCGGGTCAGTACCACGTCTCCAGAAAAAGCGATGCATTGTACGTTGCCACCAACCGGATTCACCTGACCCTGACCGCCCTCGGGAAAAATCCGGACTTTCTGATGCTGGACGAGCAGATGGCTCTCTCTCCGTACCGGATTGTTTTTCTGCCGCTCTGCGAACGGGTCTCTCCGCAGATCATTGAAAAATGGAAGGCGTATGTCCGCAACGGCGGCTGTCTGGTTGCCATGACCCGGCTGAATCTGATGGAGGAATCCGGAATCTACTGCCGGGAGCCGTATCCCTGCGGAATGACCGATCTTTTCGGACTGGAAATCGATGAAAATCGCGAACTGCTGAATTCGCAGACCGATGCCAACATGGGAGTTTTCGACATCTCCTCCCTTCCGAAGACATCGGTCTCTCTCCATCTCTTCGGCGGAGAAGCAAAAGCGGAGCGTTATGTGGAACATCTTCTCCCGACGACCTGTTCGGTTCTTGCGCCCCTCTCCTCCACCTGTTTTGCCGGCGCGCCGCTGATGACGCGGAATGCGTATGGGAAAGGAACGGCGTTCTACATTTCCACATTCCCCGATGTCGCCGGGACCCGGAAACTTGTCCGCCGTGTTCTGGAGGAGTGCGGGATTCCTCTTCCGGCAGCGGAACTTCCGCCGGAAATTTCCAGAATCGAACGGGGAAGATATCTTTTTTACATCAATTCCTCCCCGCGCGAGATTTCTGTTCCGGAAGAGCGGAACGGGTCTGTCGTTCTCGGATCGCCGGAATACGGGGAGGGCATCATGAAATTGAAGCCCTACGAGGTTCTGATCGTTCGGAAACAGCAGGAGGAATGATCCCAGTGGAACAGTCCGCCCCTCGGTCAGCTGCGGATGATGCGGGCAAGTTTTCTCTGGACGCCGCCGTCGATCACGAGATCGGCGCCGTTGATGAACGAGGACTCCCCGGAAGCCAGAAAAAGACAGAGGGAAGCGACATCCGCCGGTTTTCCATACCGTCCGAGCGGAATTCCCGTTTTCCCGTCCGGCTCCGGGCGGATGGTTCCGACGTCGATGCAGCCCGGCAGGATGTTGTTGACCCGGATTCCCTCCGGACCGGCTTCCAGAGCGAGCTGACCGGTCATGGAATGAATCGCCCCTTTGCTTGCGGCATACAGAGTCCGCCCCGGAACGGAAGTGTCCTGATGCACGGATCCGATATTGATGATGCTCCCGGAATGGCCCCGCATCAGGCGGATTTCATTCAGGCAGCAGAACAGAGTTCCCTTGATATTGAGATCCGTCAGCTGATAATAAAGCTCGGAATCGATCTCATCCAGCGGACGCGGCGGATGATTCCATCCGGCATTGTTGACGGCGCAGTCCAGTCCGCCGAAGACCCGTTCCACTTCAGCGAACATTCCGGAAAGCTGTTCGCCGTCGCTCAGATCGGCCTGATGCAGATGGACCTCTCCGCGGAGACCGGCCGCAACGCGTCCGGCGAGTTCCGGATCGGAGCGATAATGGAAAAAAATCCGGGCGCCCGACTCGGAAAACGCCCGTACAATTCCTTCTCCGATTCCGCGGGAAGCCCCCGTGACCAGCACCCGCTTTCCTTTCAGATCGTCATAACGAACCATGTCCAGCCTCCCGGAACTCTCTGGAAAGATCCTGATACAAATGTTCGAAGATCGAATCGTGAACCACCTCCGTCCGCAAAGCCGGAGTCCGGCAGAAATCGCGACGGATCCAGCCGCGCCGCTTCAAAATGCGTTGTTCAGAAAAGACGATCATCTCCACATTCCGGCGAATATGATTCAGCATGGCATTCAAAGCGGAAGGAATGCGCTGCGCCTCCGTTCCGTTTCCCGAACAGAACGCCTCCCAGATGGCGCGGTAGACATCCGGCATGAACGGCCCCGGCAGCCCTCCGGCCGCGCCGCGGGCAAAGCCTTCGATCCGCTGAGAACCGGCGTTCCCGACAAAAATTTTCCGTTTGCCGGACAACAGGCGGGCGAGCGCGGGAACATACGCGCCCGGCGGACGGCTCCCGATTTTGACATATTTGCGATTTTCATGCTGTTCCGTCCGTCTGTCGAAGACCGCCGGAGCTATCGGACCAATATTCTTGATCTCCATGACCGTTTTTCTCCCCGGGTTATGTTTTCCTGCGGATTGTCCGACTCATTCACCCCTCCGCAGGGGGCGTCCGGCAAGGATTCCGGTTGGTTTTCCGTTTCTCACAGCGATTTTTCCGTTCACCACGACCAGTCTCATTCCCGATGCGGTCCGGCAGGGATCGGCAAACGCGGCGGCATCGGTGACTTCCTCATGACGGAATACGCAGAGATCGGCAAAGTTTTTTTCCGCAATCACCCCCCGTCCGCGAAGGCCGAACAGCGCACACGGCCGTGCGGAGGCATTCCGGGCGAAATCGGAAAGCGCCACCCCGTTCCGAAACGCCAGACGCAGAAGCCGTGCAAATGTCCCGTAACTCCGCGGATGGGGAAAGTCATAACCGGGCAGCGTATCCGATCCGAACATGTAATACGGCTTCCGCATCAGTTCGGAAAAGTCCCGTTCCAGCTCTCCGGGAAGATCGAACGCAGCCTCCGCCTCCGGACGGAATGCCACCTGAAGTTCTTCCTCCGCAAGGAGATCCAGCAGCATTTCCGGGATCTCCTGACCGCGCATCCGGGCGATCTGCCGATAGCTCCGGTTCCGGTATTCGGGATGCTTCGGCGCATGAAGGACAACGCTCTCCGCAAGCAGCCGTTCCGGATGGAGCTTCCAGATGTCCAGAATCCGTTTCTTCCAGACCGGGTCCCGAAGACGTTCCATGATGCACGCATATCCGCCCTCCATCGCCGGCATCGGCAGATTCACCGCCGCATATCCCGCGCCCACCGGATACGGATAAAAATCAGCGGTCACACGCAACCCTTCCGCAATCCCGCGCTCGATCGGCTCCAGAAGAGCCTCCAGGCATCCGGCGTTTTTCAGACCGGTCCGGTAATGGGAGAAATGAATTCGCGCACCGCTTCTCCGGGCGAATTCCAGCACCTCTTCCCGGGGATTGAACGAGCGGATTCCTTCGCGCAAAGCGGTCCGCTGATGCACACAGACCGGTGCATCGAATTCCGCAGCGACCCTGCAGAGAGCCGCAACCTCCTCCGTGTCGCCGAACGATGCCGGATAATATGCCAGACCGGTGGAGAACGCACACGCCCCCTCTTCCAGCTCTCTGCGTGCAAGATCCTGCGCTCTGTTCAGCGGAAGCGGCTGATCCCGGAATCCGCAGAACGCGCACCGCAGCGGCGAATGCGCCAGATGAACCGCCGCATTCACTCCGGTTGCGGGAAGAGAATCCAGATAGGCGGAACAGGAGGGAAACAGCTCCGGAACGGATCCGAAAATTCCCGCCATCACCCGTCCGTAATCGGAATGATTCAGCGGGAAGAGCCCGATTCCGCAGGCCCCGGCGATCTCCGTGGTGATCCCCTGACAGAGTGCTTCCGCCCGCTCCGGCTTCCGGATCAAAGCCCAGTCGGAGTGGGTGTGGACATCGACAAAACCGGGCATGACCGCCATTCCGGAAGCATCGACTCTCTCTTCGGCTTCGCAGGCGGTCAGATTTCCGAGAGCGGCAATCCGGTCGCGCTCCACGGCGACATCCGCCCGGAGAGGCAGTCCCCCGAGTCCGTCATACACCGTTCCTCCGGTAATCAGCAGGTCGAACATGACCTCACTCCGCCAGCTCGACCACCATTTCCACTTCCACGGCGATTCCGTTGGGCAGCGATCCCATCCCGACCGCAGAACGCGCATGGCTTCCGACCTTCTCCCCGAACGCTTCAAGAAGCAGTTCGGACACTCCGTTCAGCACATACGGATGCTCCGTGAACGTATCCGCCGCATTGACCATGCCGAACACCTTGACAAACGAGCGGACCTTGTCCAGATCGCCGCAGTGCAGTTTGACGGCCTCAAGACAGTGGATGGCAGCCTCGCGGGCGGCGGCATATCCGTCGGCCGCGCTCAGGGAAGAACCGACCTTGCCTTTGATTTTTGTTCCGTGACCGGAGACAAACAGCAGATTGCCGGTCTGCTTGCTGTGCAGAATGGGATGACTGCACGGTCCCGGAAGAACAAGCTGAATTCCCATTTCCGAAAGTTTCTCTTCGATTCTCATGATTTCCTTTCTCCTTTTTCCAAGATGAGATCCAGTTCAAGAAAGCGTTTTGCGATCTGCTCCATCTCCCCGTCCGCGAGGCACATCGGGTTCACATAGACCCCGGGCCGGTTCTCCGAATAGCAGATGATCGACGGACTCCCCTCCTCCAGCATCCGACGCAGTTCCGAAGGCTTCAGAGAGGTGTTTTTCAATGAGACGAATGCGCGCGGCAGAGGCTGTCCGGCCTGATTGGGCCAGGTGCGTTCGGCGGAAAAATGTACGGTCTCCCGAAGAGCGGCGATCAGTTTCCGCACCTCGTTTTCGCACCATTGCAGACGCGCCTCCTCGTCTGCGGCCACATACTGGCGGATCGCGGCATAGAGGGCAATGATCTCCTCTCTTCCGATCTTCATGATTCTTCCGCAGCCGTATTTCGGGAATCCCAGTGAGGAGACGATCTCCAGAAACTCCCTTTTCCCCACGAGCAGCCCGCTCGCCTGCGGTCCGGCCAGATCCTTTCCTCCGGAAAAGCAGGCCATCTCGCACCCCATGTCCCGGGTGAAATGCCAAAGATTCGACTTCGGCGGGAGCTGAGCGGCTCCGTCAACCAGAACCGGAAGACCGGCCCGGTGCGTAACATCCCGGAATGTCTCAAGATTCATGCACCCCTCTCCGTAATATCCGGAGGGCGTGCGCGGCGCAAAGTAGCAGCAGACCGTGTTCTCATGGAACGCCGATTCCAGAACTCGCGGATCGAACGCGGCCTCCATGTTCGGATAACCGAGAAAGCGGAGACGGACTCCGAGCTGCTCAATGGCATGATCGTAGGGGATGTGCTGTCCCCAGAGAGCAATCACTTCGCATCGGCCGATCTCCTCGGCAGAGAGGGTTCCGAAGTCGCGCCCGTAATGTCTGGCGACGCATGCGGCAATCGCCAGATAGATCGCCGTACTGCAGGAATTGCAGAGGAACGCCGCTTCATTGCGTGTAAGATCCGCCACTTTCCGGTGGACGGCGGCCTGAAGACGTTCCATGGAGACATAGCTCCGGGCGGCTTCGCACATGGCGGCCAGAGTCTCCTCCGACATTCTTGAGGCGCCGACAACCGTGTATGTGCCGACGGCATTGATGAGGGTCGGCACTCCCAACTCCTCATAAATGTTCATTCCGCCTCTCCGCCGACAATTGAACGGTACCATTTTCCGGTTTCAACCAGCCGCTTTTCCAGCGCGGCCATCGGGATCATCACGCTGGAAAGGATCCGTTCCGGCCAGCGGGCTTTCCGTTCGCCGGAATCCAGATAATCCAGAAAGCTGCGGAGAGTGACAAGATCCGCGCCGTTATGTCCCCCGCCGGAAAGATTGGGCGCCGGAAGTGTTTCGGAGCGTCCGTTGGAATAGCGGACCTCGATGGAGGATCCATGAAGATCCGCGAGGATTTCCCCCCTGCTTCCGAACGCGTGGAACTTCCGTTCATAGGAGCTTCCGCAGCTGGTGAGGGTCTGCGTGAACATGGTTCCGTTGTGGAGGACTCCGGCGATGACGGCGGTATCGTCGGTCATCGCCTCCTCCCCGTGCCTCCGCCAGAGAAAGTTCGAAGCCGATCCCCAGACCGTTTCCGCATAGGAGCCGGCCAGATGCTGAAGGAGGTCCGTATCGTGCGTGAGCTTTGCCGTGATGAAACTGCCCCGGCGGCAGGAGAATTTATTGATGAGGAAACTGCGGGCGAAGGTCTGTCCCACATCGCAGGCGCTCCGGATCAGAATCAGATCGCCGATGAGCTTTGCATCAAGAAGTTCCTTGAGTTTGAGCGAAACAGGGAAATTCGGAAGATTCAATCCGATCTGAAAACGGCACTCACGCGAGGTCACAAAGCGGTAAAGCTCCTCCGCCTGCGCCAGCGTCGGAACGATCGGTTTTTCGCAGTAAACCGCCTTTCCTGCCTCAATCGCCTCTTTGACAATCGTGAGATGGGTATCCTCATAGGTGGAGACAATCACCGTATCAATCTCCGGCATTTTCAGGAGATCATGGTAATCCGTGAAAAAAGGAATATCCGGACAGCGGAAGGAAAACAGCGGGGAAACCACCGGATTCTTCCGCAGATCCGCCACCGCGGCGGGACATCCGTATTCCGGAAGATGGTTGACCAGGGTTTCCGCAAGCTGCTGCCCGCGCTGTCCGAAGGCGATGAATCCGATTCGATGATACGTCTGCATTTCAGTTCCTTTCTCTTGACAAGCGGTTTGCTCTGCCCTATATTATACTCGAAACAGGGATGAAATGGAATGGCAGAAAAAGACAAAAATATGGCATTATCCCACATTCTGGCAGCGATCGGCCGGAATTCGCTCAAACCGCCAGGAACATTGTTTTCGGGAGGACTCTCCGCGGAGGCTCCGTTTTTCCCGGAAGATATTCTGGTCTGGAAGTCGTCTTCGGACCGGACCGTTTCCGATGTGTCGATTCACCAGCGGATGATCCTGAAAATCATTCTTTCCGGGAATGTGATCACCGCGGTGGACGGGGTCCGGATTCCCATGAAAGCCTCGGATATGATTCTGTTTTTCCCGTTTCAGTTTCATTCCACCCGTCTTCTCTGTGCGCCGTCCGAGTATTCGTTTCTCGCCATAACGTTTACGGAAAAGACAAGGAACTACTCGCCGCTGCTTCCGCTCAAGAATCATCTGCTGACTCCGGACGCCGACGATGCGGAAAACATTGCAGGCATCCTCCGCGCCTATCTGCGGAGAGAGCGCTGCGCCCCGGAAACCGGCGTTCTGGCGCTGATGGATCTTCTTTTCGCGCAGCGCCGGAAAGTTCTCCGGAGAGAATCCGCGGAAAGGACGCCCTCCCCCGTCCCGCAGGAAACGGCCGACAGGATTTCGGATTATTTCCGGACCCATTTCAACCGTCAGATTTCGCTGAAAAGCGCAGCCGCCGAATTCGGGATCAGTGAAGAAACCCTCCGTCGTCTTTTTCATAAAAGCTACGGGGAAATCACTCCCGGCAGCCTGATCCGCCGTCTGCGGATGCAGTTTGCCGTCGAACTGCTGGAACATACGGAGGAACCCGTCGCCCGGATCGCGGAGAAATGCGGGTATGCGGATGCGTTTGTCTTCAGCAGAGCGTTCAAACGCCTGACCGGGACATCGCCTCTGCGGCACAGAAGCATGGTTCGCCGTCTTCCCGCCGGACGGAACAAAGATTCGGATCCCCAAGGGAACTGAACACCGCCTCCGCTTGCAAATGGAATTTTTTGCTTTATATTAGCCACCTCGCCAGGAACGTTAACACATCAGCCATCCGGCTCTGCCGGATAGACAGGAAGGATTTTTATGCCGTTTCAGAAACTTCTGATTGCATTCACGTTGGGAGCACTCACTCTGAGTTCCGTTTCCGCCGACGAATCTAATTTGAGAATCAACGGGGATTTTCGCGGTTCGGCACTCCATTCCGCGACGGCGCCGGGATGGACCGTGCTCCCCGGGGAAGGAGCGACAAAAATCGTGCGCGGAGAGGATTTTGACGAATTCTCCGTTGAAATTGCCGCCTCCGCACAGGGAGCGAAATCCGTCTGTTCGGACTTTCATCCGGTTGCGGGGAACACGCTGAAGCTGGAAGTGGAGATCAAAGGCAGCGGAACCGCGTCCGTGGGTTTTCTCGCGTTTGACGCCGCAAGGAGACCTCTTCCCGGACGCGTGCAGACCTGTCAGGCCGCGGTATACTGGACAAAAATCAAAACCTATTTTCCCATTACCGATCCCGCGATCCGGTTTGTCAAGATCATTCTGACCGCGGAAAAAGGATCCACCGTGACATTCGGTGATGTGGAAGCGGAATTCAAACGCACCACACAGCAAACCGCAGGCACCTCGATCGCTGTTCCTCCGGCACTTCCGGCGGCGGTCCCCGCCCGGCCGCTGATCCATAAGCGTTTCTATGCTCTGAACCGCATCACCGGGGAGACTCTCTCCGCGACCGTTCCGCTCAAAGGGGAAATTGATTTCGAGCTGGAGGAAAACGCGGACCGGGGCGAATACTGGACCATCACCTCCTATGACGCGAACATCTGCCGCATCGAAATGGAACACGACCGCGACGGAATCTGGCCGTTCCGCTATGACAAAGCGGAAATTGAACTGAAGGGCATTGCTCCCGGAACCACCACGGTGGTCTTCACCCATTCGAGCGGAAAGAGCTTCAAGGTTCTCTTCACGGTCCGCTGACGGAAGCCGATCCGTTCCGGGAAGAGAAAATTTTCTTTCTCTCCCGGAAATTTTTTTCTGCGGATGAGTTCCGGTCCCGGGAAAGCGCGCTCACTCCTCGATAAGGAGTTCATAGGCGAACGCGCCGCCGGAATTGTCCAGCCGGAAGGTCAGAACGCCGTCACGTTTTTCCACCGGAAGTCTGCCGGTCCGTTTTCCGGAAAGGTCAAGGACATGCAGAACCGCCTTCCCCGGCACCCGGCTTCGAAGAGAAATTTCCGCCGATCCCTTCCGGAGCAGGAGAGGGAGCCCGCCGAAGCGGTCCACAGCGCTCCGGTCTCCGGAGGTGAAGCGAAGTCCGCTGTTCAGACAGTCCGTCAGATGAAGGATCAGAATCCGGCGGCTGTCCGCAAGATCCTCCTTTCCGCAGGAAGCGGCCAGGACAGCCGAGAAGGTTTCGCCGATTCTTCCCGAAACGGTTCTCCCATGCAGAACACTTCCCGCCTGCCCGACGAATCCTTCACTGCGCGGCGTCACCACGGAAAAGGTCCGTCCGAACAGATTCATTTCGAGCTGCCCTGTGGAAGAGCGGCGGATACCGTCGGTCCCGGCCTCCCGAGCCGAGATCCGTCCGTTTTTCCGCAGGCCGGAGAGAGTCTGCGATGCGGGGACAACGGTTGTGTCTTCCGGCGCTTCGTTCAGGAAATATCCGCTCTGCGCGATCAGCCCGAGTTCACGGAAGGAATCGGGAGTGGAGTTCTGCCGGTTCGCATCGTCCGGTGCAATGCGGTAGGCGAACCGCCTGTCCGAGGGGGCGACATCGCCGCGCAGGAAAAACAGCGCTCCCGCCAGATCCGTCAGCCGCGCGATCGGATCATTCGCCAGTTCAAATCCGACAATATGCGCAGGCCGGATGCTCCGTACCGGATTGGAAGCATAATCGAAGCGGCAGAGCATCGCATAATTCTGAAGAGCGGCATACGCCCCGGTCAGGAATCCCCCTTCGGCGCGGAAGGAATTCGGGAACACATAATTCCATTCCGTGACAGCGAAAGGACGTCCGAACGCGCGATGCGGGAAAAGAAGGGAGATTCCTCCCAGAGCCCCCAGAGCATCCTCCGGAGAGGCGTTCCGCGGCATATTCGAAGTCGGATGCGCCCAGTAGTAATGAAGATCGACGTAATCCAGAACACTCCGGCAGAGATTGCTCTGCGGGTCCATGATATAATTCAGATCGGTCAGCGGCACCTTCACGCCCCATTTCCGGAGACGGGAGGAATAACGGGAATAGGCCTCTGCGTGAATTCTCCGTTCGAATTCCCGACGGCCGACCGTCCGGTTTTCCGGCGACTCCGAGCGGAATTTCCGGAACGCCTCATCGTACACCTTCCGGACATGCGGAGACCGGAGATTGTTGGAAAGGGTTCCTTCATTGATGATGCTGACCGTTGCCAGAGCGGGATCGTCGGCCCAGCGCAGTTTTGTATAAGGGTTGGTGTGAGTCAGGAGATTTTCCGCAAACCGTTCCAGATTCTGCATAACCTCTTCGTCAATCAGGGCAAGAGCCTTGAAATCCGGGCCCGAGACGGAGCGGTCCGGGAACTTCCGGATCTCCCCTTTCTTCAACTGGCGGGATGTATAAAGATCCAGCGTGATGTAGATTCCCCGGCGTTTACAGGAGGCGAAGAAATAGTCCAGCCGATCTATTTTTTCCGGATCCGCTGCTGTTGTCTCCACCGCCCCTTCCTTCTGCAGGAAATTATCGAAATGGTGGAAGCGGACCAGATTGTATCCGTTCGCGGCGAAGCGGGCCGTCATCCGGTCGATCTCCTCATTCGACATGAACTGGACTTTGTGCGTGACATTGATCCCCCAGAAACGGACCGGAATTCCCGGACGCCGTTCAAATTCAAACGTTTCGCCGGCAGCCTTCAGGAATCCGTACTTTCCCGCGGGGGCGTCCAGCAGTCCGGAGAAATCCAGAGCCGATCCGGGGATCACATCTTTTTTCAGATCAACGGCTTTCCACTCCTTTCCTTCCCGGATCACAAGCGGGCGGGCCTCGACGCGGGGCACAATCCGGTCCTGAGAGACGGAAAGCGCCAGAGGAAGAGTTTTCCCGCTTCCGTCGATCCGGACCGATTCAGCCACGTTTCCTCCGCTCCGGAAAAGCAGGCACCGCAGAGAGTCGGATTCCTTTTCCCCGATTGCCGCATCATTCAGAAGCCGGAGTTTCTCTCTGCTTCCGTCCGCAAGAGCCAGCTCCAGCGACAGCGGCTCCGTCCCCGCGCACAGAAGATACCAGTACCGGCCGCGCGCCTCCGATGCCGGCGGAAGATCCCGTTTCGTGGCGAGAGCCGTCCCGGAAACAGAGAAACGGACTCCGCCCAGACGATGAATCCCGGGAGAGAGCGATTTCTGCTCCGCTCCCCCCTCTTTGTCAAAGCTCACCGGAAAGGATGGATACGGCTTGTATTCCGCTCGAAACTCCAGACTCCACTCTCCATTTCCGGATTCGGAAGGGGAAGCGATCATCCGGAAGGACGCCGTCTTGTTATTGAATTTCCGGTTATCCTGGAACATCGCCTGAAAATTTCCGGCAAGCGTCAGGAAACCGCGCCGGAGAGGAATCTCAATCCGGTTTCCGGAGCGTTTCGGGATGTTGATCTGCCAAGGTCGCGATGGATTGTAATATTCGGCAAAACGATTCCAGCGCCCGTTGATCCGGAAACGAAGATCCTCTTCGACGGGGAACGGCAGGGAGACCGTCACAAACAGAAGCTGGAACCCGACAGTTTTTCCGGCTTCAAACTTCAGGCGGACCTCCATTTCGTTTCCGGCCTCTTTCTTCCCCTCCTCCAGCGCAAGAGAGCCGTAAGACCCGATCTGAAAAGTTCCTCTCCGGATTTCGAAACCGTCGCGAAGCTCGGGACTTTCACCGGGGAAAGTCAGAGTTTCCGCACTCTGCGTGCTTGTTCCTCTCCATCCGGGATGCGCGGCAACAATCTTGAACGGGAGCTCTTCCACCTGGAACAGGGAATCCGGCGGACGGGAAATCTCTCCGCCGCCACACAAACACGCGGCAGACAGAAGAACGGAAAAGACCGGGAGAAAAGATCTGCGAACAGCAGAGCATGCGCCATTCGCCTCCATCGACATCGTACTCATTGAAAAAATCCCTTTCTCTTCCGCTCAGTAGGTATGATTCTGAATCAGAGAATATTTATTGGCGAAGTTGCCGAGCGTAAACCAGTTGAATGTAGTTGAGGTGGTTCCCCAGACCATAGCGGTGTTGAAGGTGTGAAACCGGGCCATCACGACATGCCCGTCAAAGAGCAGCACCCCGGCCCGCATCTTGTTGCTGTGATGCATTCCGACGGAGCCCGGCCCCCAGAGTCCGGTCTCTCCGGTCGAAAAGTTATATCCGACCACAGACGTGGTGTATTTTGTTGTTGCCGTGTAGTTATGTTCGGTCAGGAACATCGACTGGGAAGGCTGCTTCACCTGAGAACTTCTGACAAGAAGAGATTTTCCGCTGTTGTCCATGCAGCGTCCCCATCCCATGAGAAACGAATAGGACCGGGGCGGACGGGTCTTGTAGGACTCGTCTTCCCGGGGATACGCCGAAGGATCACTCGGGCACCAGAATATTTTGAATCTCCTGTTGGAGATCTGCAGGGAATCCCCGCTGGTCACATAGTTCCGCGCAAACACATAATCCCAGTGATAGCTGTACATGTAGTAATTGGGAATGCCCGGTTCGTTGACGCCATAGGGAGGAGCCGCGACACCATCGTAATCGTTCAGATAAAAACCTTCATACGTCCCCATCGTCTTAAGCTGAGAGACACACTGAATGCTCCGGGCCTTCTCCCGTGCCGCATTCAGCGCCGGCAGAAGAAGCGCCGCAAGGATCGCGATGATGGCAATTACGACAAGAAGCTCTATAAGGGTGAATTTTCTTCTCTTCATACAATCGTCCTTTCTCTCTTTTGCTGTAGTTGATGAATCATATCAATATACAATGCTGCACTCCATCCATAGTCATAAAGAGCCTGATGATAAGGACTTGAGGAAGAACATGTCCCTTTCCGCATCAGTTCAGGCGGATCGCATTCTCTGCGGTCGTCGTAAAATTCAAAGAAGGTTCCATACTTCAGATAATATTTTTCCTCTTCCCGGACCGTTTCCTCCAGCAGCTTCCGCGCCTCATCCTTCCAGGAGCTGCGATCCAGTCCGAATGCGATCAGCCAGTTGATGTTGATCCACACCGGACCTCGCCACATGTCCTTCTGGTAAAACGAGTTGCATTTTCTGCTGATGGAGGGGACCCGGAACGGTGTTCCGAATGTTTCCGGATTGTTCAGATGGCCAAGAAGCCGTTCCGCCTGCTCCCGAGACGGAGCCCCGCAGATCAGCGGAAGGAATCCGGAGGATGCCGCAATTCCGGTCTGTTTCCCCGAATGCAGATCGAAATCCATGTAGATCCCTTCCTCCGCATTCCAGAGCCGTTCGTTCATAAGAGCGTTCAGATGATTCCGACGGGCCGTCCACTTCTCCGCATCTTCTTCCATTCCAAGTTGTTGTGCAATCTTTGACAGACTCTCGCATTCCAGAGAGAGATAGGCGTTGAAATCGACAGCATCCAGCTGTACGGCGGAATCGAAACGGGGAGAATTATCCATTCCGCTCTCCCCGCTCCGGCAGAGGGGATTGCCTTCGATCTCCCATTCGACAAGTCCGGCGCCATCTGAATCGCGATGCGCCATGATCCACTCCACATACCGTTTCAGACGGGGATAGGAGCGGCGCAGAAACGCTTCGTCCATCCGTTCTTCCGTCAGGAGGCGGATTCCGAATGCCAGAATCGGCGGCTGCGTAATCGTTGAAATTTTCCGCGGAGACATCATGTGGGGAATCAGCCCCTCGTCCTGCTGGAACTCCAGGACCGCGGCAAGAATCTCCTTTGCCAGCTTCCAGTCAAGATGGCGCAGTCCAATCGCGTGAAACACGGAATCCCAGAGCCACATGGCCCGATGCGGCCAGCGGTCCGGAGTCGTCCAGCGGTACGGGAACGTTCCATAGGGTGAATAGATCTGCCCCTTCAGCTGGGAACACGCTTTTGCCAGAGTCTTCAGCGATCCCTCCTCGGAAAGACCGAAATCCGGAAGTCCGGCAAAGAAACGGAGACGGCGCTCAAACTCCGCCGGAAAATCAAGCCCCATCCATTCCGGACGGAAATGCGCCTTCACCCCCAGAAGAGTCCGTCCCTCCTTCCGGAGGACACCGATGGATTCCGGAAGATCTTCTATAGTTACATCTCCTTCCATAAGAAGATGATACGAATCAACCAGAATCCCTTCCGCGCCATCCGTCCGGAACGCATCCGACGAAAGGAAGCAGGACTCCGGTTTCCCGGACCCGAAAACGATTCTGCCCTGTTCCACGGGCAGTTTGATCTGCAATGCGGCCGTATCCTCCGTCCGCAGGACCAGTCCCTCTGAAAAATCTGTTTTTCCTTCCAGACCGGAAAACGCCAGCAGTTGTCCTTTTCCCCAAATATTCAGAATATCCGTTGTTCTCATATCCCTTTGAATCCTTGTTTCATTTCTATAAATTATACTCTATTTTCCCGTTTGAGACAATAGCGTAAAACAGAAAAAATATCAGGAATCCTGACAAAGTTATGGGATATTCTGACATTGAGGAAAAGAGGGGGGAAGCGGTCCGCGAACTTCATGCACCGGTTTCGGGGAAGCGGTCGCGGATCCTTTCCAGAAAAATTTCGGCGGCCCTGGAAAACACCTGATATTTCTTCCAGACGATGTCCAATCCGGATTCCAGTCCCGGCTCCAGGGGACGGAAGCAGAGCGCCGGATTTCCGAGCGTATCCACCAGTCCGTCAAGAGCAAGCGCATAGCCGATGCCGGATTCCACCATCAGCGCCGCATTGTAGATCAGATTGTATGTGGCGACAATATTGAGTTTTTCAAACTGCTTGCCGAACCATCCGGCACAGGCGTTCTTCACACTGCTCTGACGGATGCTGATCCGGGAACAGAGCAGCGGAAGCGGCAGAAGATCGGAGAGAGTCACGCTCTTTTTCTCCGCCAGCGGACTGTCTTTCCGCATGACCACGCCCCATACGTCTCGAAGCGGAAGCGGGAGAGAGTCATATTTCGAAATATCGACCGGCTGGATCAGAATTCCGAAATCCAGAATGCCTTTGTCCAGACGCTCCATCACATCTTCGGCATTGCCGCTGTAAAGATTGTAGCGGATGTCGGGATACTCGCCGCGCAGCCCCCGGATCGTTTCTGCGATCAGCCTCATTGCCCGGGACTCTCCTCCGCCGATATGGACACTGCCGCCGACACTCTCCCCCATCAAACTGAAATCGGATTCGGTCCGGCTGACGATCTCCAAAACCTCCTCGGCCCGTTTCCGCAGAAAATGCCCTTCCGGAGTCAGAGTGATGCTCCGGTTGCTGCGGAGAAAAAGACGCTGTCCGAGTTCCTCCTCCAGATCCTGCAGCTGGCGCGACAGCGTCGGCTGGGTGACATGCAGAAACTTTGCCGCCCGCACAATGGTTCCTTCCCGGGCAACCGCAAGAAAATACCGCAGAACTCGAATTTCCATCTCAGCACATCCTCCTTCGTTTCCGGATGAAAAATAGCATCGCATCCCATGCCTGTCAAGCATGAAACTGTATAATAAATAAGTATTTGTTATTTTAAAAAAATCCGCTATAATAAATCATGAAAAAAGAAATGATATTCAGAAATCCGAAAGGAAGGCGGAAATGGATCATCAGGAAACAATACGGCTGCGGCGCAATCTGAAGGACGCTGGATGCGGAGCGGCTCTGACAGAAAAATTCCTTGAACAAAAGAAAAACGGCGACATACGGGGACAGTTGCGAATACTGGCGGAACACCGGCGCTCTCTGCTGGAGAAACTCCATGCGGAGCAGAAAAAGATGGATTGTCTGGATTATCTCGTTTTCAATATACAACAACAGGACACCAACAAAATACGGAGGCGGCAATGAAAAAGAAAACAATGGCTCTGATGATGGCAGCGGCATCCTTTTTCGGGACAGGAGGCTGTTCGGCGGCGGAAACTCCGGCGGCACAGAAAGTACGACTCGAACCGGGCAAGGTGCTGATCGCCTTCTATTCGTGGAGCGGCAACACCCGTTTTGCGGCGGAACGGATTCAGAAACTCACCGGAGGAACGCTCTTTGAAATCAAACCCTTCAAACCGTATCCGGCGGATTACGGAGCCTGTGTCGACCAGGCAAAAAAGGAGTGCCGCGAAAAATTCACTCCTGATCTGGCGGCGGCCCCGGCGGATTTTGGAAAATACAATGTTGTTTTTGTCGGAACCCCGAACTGGTGGAGCACAATGGCGCCGCCGGTCCGGACCTTTCTCACACGCAATGACTTCCGGGGAAAGACCGTGATTCCCTTTGTCACGCACGGAGGCGGCGGAATGGCGGACTGTGAACGGGATATGCAGAAAGCGTGTCCGAACGCAGAGTTCCGCAAGGGAGGCGCCTTCTCCGGAAGCTCCATCCGGAGCGCGGGAAGCGCCCTGGAACAATGGATCGGGGAAGTGGCAGCAATCAGACAATGAGGTGCAGAATGCGCGGGAAGCTCTTCTTCGGATGGATGGTTTTTCTTTTTTTCTGGATCAGACCAATGGAGGCAAAAGAAGATATGAGAAATGCTTTGAATCAAAAAGAACAGAACATCGTCGGAATCGCCATGTATGCCGCGCGCGGCGACATGCCGGAACTCAGAACCGCCCTGTCCGCCGGACTCGACGCGGGGCTGAGTGTAAATGAAATCAAGGAAATCCTTGTTCAGCTCTATGCGTACTGCGGATTCCCGCGCAGTCTGAATGCGCTCGGCAATTTCATGACACTTGTCCGGGAACGCGCGGCAAAAGGAATCAGCGATGCCGCGGGAAAACTTCCCGGTCCCCTCCCCTCCGGAAAAAGCATTGAGTTCGGAACGGCCAATCAGACCCGTCTCTGCGGAGGGCCGGTCAAAGGGGAACTCTTCGAGTTTGCTCCGGCGATCGACGAATATTTGAAAGCGCATCTCTTCGGCGATATTTTCGGCAGAGACAATCTGGACTGGCGGACTCGGGAAATCGCAACCGTCGCCGCGCTCGGAGCAATGGACGGCGTCGAAAGCCAGCTCTCCTCCCATATCGCCATTGCCCAACGCAACGGAGTCACCGATGCGCAGATCCGTGATATTCTGGAACTTGTCAAGCGCCATGCGCCGAGCATCTTCCCGCGCGGAGAAGAAAATACGGCGTATGCGCGGTATTTCAGCGGAAAATCCTATCTTGCTCCGCTGACAAAGGACAAACGACTCAACGTGCCGATGGCCAATGTAACTTTTGAACCCGGATGCCGGAACAACTGGCACCGCCATACCGGAGGTCAGCTTCTGATCGCAGTCGGCGGCGTCGGCTTCTATCAGGAACGCGGAAAAGAGGCCCGGAAGCTGCTCCCCGGTGATGTGGTCGAAATTCCGCCGGATGTCGACCACTGGCACGGCGCCGCACCCGACAAGTGGTTCGCCCATCTTGCGATCGAATGCAACCCCGGCACCAACCAGAACACCTGGCTTGAACCGGTTTCCGACGCGGAGTACAAAAACGCAACCTCCGGAAAATAAACAACTTGAGAACAGAAACGTCAAACAAACAGAAACGAGGCCGAATATGCTCTTTTCCCGGATATCCGGGCGGAATCTTCCGTATCCCGAACGATCTGCGCACCGCTCCCGGAATACGGAGAAAAGAAACATTCCCGCGGAGAAAACCTTTTGCGTTTTTCCGCATGATGTCCGGGGAAAAATCCGGCTTGGATTTCTCGCGCTCTGGATGGCGGCGCTCCTTCCGTTCCCGGCAAAATCCGCAGAACGGAAGGGATCTCCTGCCCCAGAGCGGCAACTCACGCCGGAAAGCATTGTCCGGATTTCCCGGATCGAAGTTGATCCGGCGCGGCTTCCGGAGTACCTTGCGCTTGTCGCGGAGTGCGGACGCGCGTCGATGGCGGAGGAAGCGGGTGTCCGGATGATGTTTTCCATGCAGGAGAAGGCGCATCCAGAACGGATCACCATTCTGGAAATTTATGCCGATCCCGAAGCATACGGCCATCATATCCGGAGCGCACATTTCCGGAAATACAAGGAAAGAAGCCTGGAAATGGTCCGGAAACTGGAACTTCTCGATCAGATTCCGCTCGTCCCGGAAATGAAAATGAAATAACGGAAAGGAGTTGTCAACATGAAATGGCTCTGCTCTTCGCTGATCTCCGGCCTTCTGCTTGTTCTGAACGCATGCGGGAATGCGGAAACGTCCGCAGCATCCCCGCGGGAGGCCCCCGAAATCATGAACAGAAAACTGGAAATCCAGATCGGCAGCCGGACCGTGACAGCCGTTCTGTATGAGAGTGCGGCGGCGAAAGAGCTGCTCGCCCAGCTGCCGCTTACTCTGACGCTGACCGATTACAACGCCACGGAGAAAATCGCCGATCTTCCGAAAAGGCTTTCGAGTTCCGGCGCACCGGACGGATTCACCCCGTCCGCAGGCGACATCGCCTACTATGCGCCGTGGGGAAATCTGGCGATTTTCTATCGACCATTCCGCTATTCAAAGCATCTGATCCGTCTCGGGAAAATCGAGAACGGCGGAATTCATGAACTGAGCGGTCCCGGAGACCGGAAGGTCACCATCCGAGCACTCTCAGTCAAGGAGGAGACTCCATGAATCGACGCGATTTTCTGAAAACCTCTCTGGCAGTCACAGCAGCCGCCGGTTCCGCCTTTTTCGGGAACCGGTTGCTGCATGCCGCAGAAACACCGGCGGGAAACAGAAAAAAAGGAGGAACCATGAAAATTCTGGTCATCACCGGGAGTCCCCGGAAAAACGGAAATTCCAGCACGCTTGCGGAACACTTCATCCGGGGGGCAAAGGAGTCCGGTCACGCGATTGTCCGCTTCGATGCGGCGTTCCGGAACGTCCATCCCTGCATTGCCTGCAACAAATGCGACATGAACGGCGAATGTGTGTTCAAAGATGATTTTGAGTTCATCCGGAACCACATTACGGATGCGGGAATGGTGGTTTTCGCCACGCCGATGTACTATTTCGGCATCTCCGCCCAGATCAAGGCGGTGATCGACCGTTTTTATGCCATCAACACCCTGATTCATGTTCCGAAGAAGGCCGCGCTGCTGATGACCTATGCGGACAACAACCGGCGCAAGGAAAAAGCAATCATCGACCATTATGAAGTTCTGCTGGATTACCTCGGCTGGAAGGATGCCGGACAGGTCATTGCGCCGGGGGTCTGGCCGGTGGGAGCGGTCAGTCGGACGCCGTTTCCGGAACAGGCGTACCGCCTGGGAAAGAGTGTGTGATTCATGGACCGGCGGGATTTCATCCGGACTCTCGGCGCCGCCGCGGGCGGAGCAATGCGGATCGGGGCATCGGCCGGAACTCCCGTACGGAAAAGCGCGGAAGTTTCCCAGGACGATTCGTCCGATTCTCTGCTTGCCGGGGTCTGTGACATTCATCTTCACTGTCTTCCGGACTCACGGCCGCGCTGCATCGACGAACTGAGTCTGGCCAAACAGGCGAAGCAGGCCGGATACCGGGGGCTTATGTACAAATCGAATGACTGGAGCTGTCACGACCGAGCCTCTCTGATCCGGCTGATTCTTCCGGATTTCGAAGTGTTCGGCAGTCTTTGCATGAACCGCGTTCATGGCGACAAGGTCAATGTGTACGCGGCGGAACAGGCGCTCAAAACCACGGGATCGCTCTGCCGCTGCATCTGGATGCCGACCCTTTCCTCTGTATGGCAGCATCAATGCGACAAGCTCCCCGGCCTCGGGATTCCGGTCCTGGACAGACAGGGCCATGTTCTTCCGGAAGTGATCCGGGTTATGGAACTCTGCGCAGAAGCAGACATCATCTTCGCAACCGGACACAGTTCCCCGCGCGAAAGCTTGATTCTGGCCCGCAAGGCAAAAGAGATCGGAATCAGGAAATTCGTTGTCACCCATGTAAATTCGCTGATCTGGAAAATGACACGCGGTCAAATTCTTCAGGCGGTCGATCTCGGAGCGTTTGTGGAATACTGCTATCTGCCGCGGCTCTGGGGACCGGGAACAGGGAATCCGCAGTTCGAACATCAGAGCCGGGAGGAGTTCCTGAATTATGTACAAACCGTTCCGGAGCGCAGTTTCATTTCGACGGATCTCGGACAACTGGGCAATCCGAATCCAATCGACGGGATGCGCGCATGCATCCGGGAACTGCTCGACGCCGGAATTCCACAGAAAAACATCGACTGCATGGTGCGGCACACCCCCGCATTCCTGATCGGTCTCAACCGGAAAGAAAGGAAAATGAAGCAATGAATCGACGCGATTTTCTCAAATCCGCAACGCTGGCCGCGGCTGCCGGAGCAGTCTTCGGCAAAGGAGCTGTTCTGAAAGCGGCGGAAACACCAGGACGCAAGCTGGAGGGTCCGATTCTGAATTTCAATCCGCAAATGCAGTATCGTCCGATGGGGCGGACCGGGGTCAATGTATCCGCCCTCGGCTTCGGACTGCTGCGGCTGCCGATGCTCGCCGACGGGAAAACCGTCGACTCCGATCAGAGCGTCGCGATGATCCGCCGCGCAATCGAAGGCGGAGTCAACTACATCGACACCGGACGCGTCTATCTCGGCGGACAGAGCGAAACCGTCGCAGGAAAAGCGCTCAAGGGAGAGTGGCGCAACCGGGTCTACGTCACCTCCAAAGCCCCGTGGTGGATCATGGAAACACCGGAAGATTTCGAAAAACTCTTCGACGAATCCCGCCGGGCAATCGGAACGGATGTCATTGACTTCTATCACATTCACATGGTGATGCACCGCGGCTGGAAGGAAAAGGTGATCCCGTTCCAGCTGATCGACAGGATCATGAAGCTCAAGGAACAGAAAAAGATCCGTTTTGCCGGATTCTCGTTTCACGACCGTCTTCAGCTGTTCAAGGAGGTGGTCGAATCCGCTCCGTGGGATTTCTGTCTGATCCAGCACAACTATCTCGACTATGAATATGAGGCGGGCTGTCTCGGACCGAAATACGCCGCCGTCAACGGCATGGGACTGGCGGTCATGAAACCGGTGCGCACCGGATTTCTGGCGAATCTGCCGCCCTCCATGCGCGCGGCTCTCCGGTCAACCGGAATTGAGAAACCCGATACCGAATGGGCGCTGGATTATCTCTGGGACATTCCCGAAGTCAGTGTCGCGGTCAGCGGCATGGGATCCATGGCGGATGTCGAAGCCAATCTGCGGTATGCGTCGAAAGCGAAACCGGACATGCTCACCCCCGATGAACGGAAAGCTCTCGGCGCAGCGATCCGCGCCTTCCGGGAAACGCCGGGACATATCGACTGCACCGGATGTTATCAGTGCATTCCATGTCCGCAGAACGTGGCGGTCGGCTACATCTTTGCCTACGTCTACAACAACTACCTGGTGCACAGGGACAAAAAGAGAGCGCTTTTCGACTACACGGTTTCCATGTCTCCCATCCAGCGGGGCGCTCCGGCGTCGGCGTGTGTGAACTGCGGCGAATGTCTGGCGAAATGCCCGCAGAAACTCAGAATTCCGGAACTGCTCCAGCGTGTCCGGAACGATCTCGGATTCTGAAAAAGGAGGACGCAAAACACGGAAAATCCGATTTTTTCCAAAAAACACCTTGACTTGTACCGATTCCGGGATTTACAGTATCCATGAAACAACGGAAGATCCACGAAAAATGCCAAACCAGCAAACAAAAGACAGCGATCGAATTCAAAAGCCCTCGGGGATGCGGAAAACGGACTCCATTCCGCTCCGCAGATTCCCCGGTCCGGCGGAATGCGGTCGAAGAAATCCAGCAAACACTTCGGAAGGAGAAACCGTATGAACAGACGTGAATTTCTGAAAAACACACTGGCAATCGCCGCATTTCTTCCGATGGCCGAACTTCTTGCGAAGGCCGCCGGAGCCGGAAAATCCGTTCCGCCGGCAACGGTTTATTTCACGCGGGAACTCTCGCCGGAAACGGTGATCCGGATGTATCGCGCGCTGGGAATCGCCCTGCCCGGGAAGGTGGCGGTCAAAGTCCATTCCGGAGAAAAGGGAAATCAGAACTATCTGCGTCCGGAATTTCTGCGCCCGATGGTTGAAGCCGTCAAAGGGACGGTGGTGGAATGCAACACCGCTTACGAGGGAGCGAGAAATTCCACGGAAAAACATCGGAAGCTCATTGCCGAACACGGATGGGACAAATTCTTCCGGATCGATCTGATGGATGCCGAAGGACCGGATCTGGTTCTTCCGGTTCCCGGCGGACGCATCCTGAAACAGAATTTCGTCGGGAAAAACATGGCGAACTACAACTCCATGCTGGTGCTTTCGCATTTCAAGGGTCATCCGGTGGCGGGATACGGCGGAGCGCTGAAACAGCTTTCCATCGGCTGTGCCTCCATCAAGGGAAAAGCGCTGATTCACTCCGGGGGCGTTTCCGGAGATCAGGTGGAATGCTGGAATCACATGGCAACTCCGGAGGTCTTCGGCGACGCCATGGCGGAAGCGGCGGGAACCATCATGGACTATTTCAAAGGCCGCATCGCCTTTGTCAGCATGATGTGCAATCTTTCCGTGGACTGCGACTGCTGCGCCGCGGCCGAAAATCCGTGCATGAAAGACATCGGCATACTCTCTTCGACCGATCCCGTTGCGCTGGATCAGGCGTGCATGGACCAGATCCGTCAATCCGCCGATCCCGGCCGCGAGCATTTTCTGGAGCGGGTCCTCACCCGGAAAGGGACCCGGGTCATCGACACCGCCGCCGAAAGAGGCGTCGGAACAAAACGCTACAAACTCGTCCGGCTCGATCAATAAACCATCCGGGCATCCGCCCTCTCCTCCGGGGAAGCAGGAAACGTTCCTCCGCCTGCCCCGGGAGTTTCCCGCCGGAGAAGGATCGGCCTTATTACCAGCGTCCCGAAGCACCGCCTCCACCGAAACCGCCGCCACCGCCGCCGAAACCGCCTCCGCGGTGGAAGCCGCCTCCGCGGTAGAACCCGCCTCCGCTTCCGCTGCCGTTTTTTCGTCCTCCCCAGCCGAGAAGAGCAATCACGGCGAGAATGAAAATGACCAGAATGATCTTCCGGAGAGACAAGGTATTTTGGGAATCCGGCGGAGGATCTTTCCTTCCGTCGGGAGCCTTTCCCGTGACAAATTCCTGCACTTTGTTGACCGCATAGACCGACCCGCCGGCGTAATCGCCTTTGCGGAAGAAGCTCTGAAGTCCGCGGATGATATCTCCGGCGCGGGCGTCGTTGACCGGTCCCTCCCATCCGTATCCGACCTCAAGACGCATCCGGCGATCCGCGGGAACCACAATCAGGATTGCGCCGTTGTCCTTCCCTTTATGACCGATTTTCCACGCATCGCCGAGAGCGATGCCGACCTCTTCGATCGGTGTGGTTCCGATGGAGTTCAGGAAGGCGACCGCCATCTGCCCGCCGGACGCCTGTTCCAGGGAGAGAATCGCCTGTTCGATCCGTTTGCGACCCTCTCGATTCAGAGTTCCCGTCTGATCGACGACACGTCCGGTCAGGGGCGGGACCCGGAACTCCGAAGCCGAAAGCGCCAGCGGGACCAGCAGACAGCAGAAAAACAGACCGATCCGATGCAGCATCCGGACACCTCCCCCGTCAGAATCGGACTTCCGGCACTTTTTCGACGCTCTCCCGTCCCTGAGGCGCCTCGAAATATTCCCGTGTTTCGAGTCCGAGCCCACCGGCGAACAGCGATCCCGGGAACTGGCGGATCGAAGCATTGTACTTGCGGACCGCCTTGTTGAAACGTGTCCGGGCGACGGCGATCCTGTTTTCCGTCCCCGCAAGTTCATCCTGCAGCCGGGCGAAATTCGTGTTTGCCTTCAGCTCCGGATAGCGTTCAGCAATCGCGAGAAGCCGTCCGAGAGCGCTGTTGAGTTCCGCACTGGCCCCGGCTTTTGCCTGCGGCCCGGAAGCGCCGAGCAGACGGGATCGGGCGGATGCGACCTCCGCAAAAATCTTCTCCTCATGTTGTGCATATCCCTTGACGGTCGAAACCAGATTCGGGATCAGGTCCGCGCGACGCTGAAGCTGCGTTTCAATCTGACTCCAGCTCTCCCGGACGGATTCCTCTCCGGCGATCAGTCCGTTACGGACGGAAATCCCGGCAAACAGGCAGACAACAAGCACAACGGCGACAGCCCCGACAGCAATCCAGACACTCTTCATGCGGGAAACTCCTTTTTTTGAAATATTTTCCAGGCGGAGTACTGTATCCGCTTCCCGCGGTGATTACAAATGCGCTTCCGGAATTTTTTTTGTCCCCCGCATCACGTCTCTGATCCGCGGGAACACGCTCTTGATCCGGATTGCAGGCGGACGGCTCCGGACGGATTCATCTGCGGGAAGGCCCGCCGGATCCGTACATTTCCGGACGCCATCCGCCCGGAGTGAGCCGTCCCAGCGGAATCACTGCTCCTTCAGCAGTTCATAGGCGAAACAGGCTCTTCCGTTCCAGTCCGTCCGTGCGGAAAAGACGATTCCCTCCGCAGACTGCCGGTATGGAACCGTTCCGATCCGTTTTCCCGAACAGTCGAGCGCGTGGAGCTTCGGGTTTTTCAGGCGGGTCTTCAGAGAAATCTTCGCCTGTGCATTCCGGAAAAGAATGGTGACCGGACGCTGTTTGTGAACGCTTTTCAGAACGGTCTGCATGGAATCGTCCGCGAACACGGTTCCCTCGTTCTGCATATCGGAGACATGGATCAGCAGAATCCGTTCCGAATCGGCTAGATTTTTTCCGTCGAGGGCGGTTGCGGCAACCGTCGCCTGCGAGTCGCTTTCGGCGGAGAGATATTTTCCGGCGATGCGTCCTTTCCGGTCGAAGAAAAACCCTTCCGTGCGGGGGGTGACAAGACGGAAGATTCCGTTTCTGAAATCCGCCCGGATCTCGCCGGTGGAGCTGACGGCAATCTCCGCTTTGTCATGCAATGTGTAGTTTCTCTGTTTTGCGAACCGCTCCAGTGCGGCGCGGTCGTTTCCCGGAATGACCGGGAGAGAGCCGGAGGACCGATATTCCGTTGAAATGTTGATCAGTCCCGTTGTTTTCGGCGGCAGGGGATTCAAGAAGCGCGAGCCATCCGCAGCGACCGCCACACTTCCGGTTTTTGCGGAAAAGACAACCGCCCCGGTGCTGGCCGGATAAAAACGTTGAAACGGCTCGAAACTGCTGGCATCGCCCACAATGGAAGCGACGCTTTCCGGAGCAGGGGCGACATCCCGGCGCAGAAAAATCATTGCCGCGATCCGTTCCGGAATATTGCGGGCCGGATCATTGACCATGTCCCACATTTCCAGTCCGGTTTCCGGCGAGAAGATCAGATCCTCCCGGTTTGCATGACAGAAGCGGTAGAGTCCGTTCCAGTCCTGCAGCGCCGCCATGGAGGGATAGATGAGTCCGCCCTCACTCCGGTTCGGCGCCGGATAGGCGAAATTGTATTCCGAAATTTGAAACGGTTTCCCGAAAACCCGCCGGGCGCTCCCGTTCAGATAGGAAAAGCGGGTCCGCAGGGAGTTTCTTCCGCAGTAGAGATGCACGTCGACAAAATCATATTCCAGACGTTGAAACGTCAGATTGGGATATGCGAGGAAATTCTGATCCGTAATCAGAGCGTTTGTCCGGATCTCGTTCCGGAGGAAATCGACCATATCCCGATAATACTCCCGGTAGACTTTCATTCCGAACTTCCGGAACTCCAGATCGTACTCCTTCCGCCCGGGCGACCGGCCGGTGCGCTTCAGCTCCTGCTCAAACGCCCTGATATACTGCTCCTTGGCAATGGAAAGCGGATGCGACAGCGAGACCAGCATGGAATTCTCGTTCAGAATGGAAATCGAAATCAGCGCCGGATCCTGCGCAATCGACATTCCGGTATACGGATTGACCGGCAACAGGAGATTCCGGGTGAACTGCTTCAGATCCTCCCGGACCGGTTTCAGAAGCATCGCCGCCAGATTGTAGGAGTCTTTTGCGATTCCGGAGTAGTAGGATTTGTCCGGATCCCAGGAAACCCCGGGCACCTTCCGGATGTCGAAAAACCGCGCCGTATACAGATCCAGCGAATAGTAGATTCCCGCCTCTTTCAAGCGGGAAAGCAGATAGTGGAGCGCATCCAGACGTTCCGGTCGAATCCGGTTTGTCATATTTTTCCAGCCGCAGAGATCCACATCAAAATGGTGAAGACGGACCGCGTTGTAGCCGAACGCACGCAGATTCCGGACCAGCTGATCGGTCTTGCTTTTTTCCATCATGGATGTTGCAAAGCAGAGATTCGTTCCCCAGATATGAAAAATTTTTTCCGGGCGGCCGGCAAAGCGGAAGTTTCCATCTTTTCCGGCGATGACTCTTCCATACTTTCCGGCCGGAGCATCCTGCAGAAACGAAAGATCCAGAGCGGAACCGGGTTCCACCGTCAGACACGGCCGGTAGGGCCGCCAGAGTCTGCCGCGCCGGAGCGTGAACCCGGAAGAAGAGCTCCGCGCAAGCTGAAGATTCTGCTCCGAGAGCGAAAGACCCGCGATCATCCAGACACTTTTTCCATTGGAACAGAATTCCACCTTCTGAAGAGTCTTTGCCGGATCCGGATGAAACACGCTCAGGAACAAGCCGACATCACGCAGTTCTCCGAGATTCAGGATCTTTTCCTTCCAGACGAGCTGTCCGTTCTCCCAGGACCGCTGCGGATTCCACCAGTTGCCGACATCGCGCAGGTTGGCGACCGGGAAACGGCTGCGCGATCCATCCGTGTAGAGGATCTCCAGAGAGCCGATCTCCTCCTTTCCGTTCGGCGCCCACGCGATGGCATGGAGCAGGAAAAGCGATCCGGTTTTCATTTCCGGCAGATTCAGGCTCTTCCGCATCGGAAGCCACGAAAGTCCGCCGCCTCCGAGAACCAGACAGGAATTGCCGTCGCGGTCGGAAGCAATGTCGAAGACCGCGGGGGACGTCTCCAGTCTTCCCGGCTTCATCGGGGAGAGATCCTGTTCCGGTCCCTGATCGGTCCATCCGCCGAGCCGGTCGCCCTCTTTCGGATCGGCAAACGTCCGGTTGGCGACCCCCTTCAGAGACACCGGGACCACCTGATACGGAGTGTATTTGAGGCGCACGGCGATCCGGCTTTTCCCCTGCTCCGTCTTCATCGGAATCCGGCAGGAGTAGTTCTGATTCCAGGTTCCGAAGAAGCGGCTGTCGTTCAGCATCACCTGCGGCCGGCCGTCCGGAAACGAAAGGGTCAGAAAACCTTTTGCAAGAGGAAGGGTCAGTTCCGGAACATTCTGCAAGTCCCCGAAGCAGAATCCCCGTTTCCGATTGAGTTCAGCGGGAAAGGGATATTTTTTCCCGTTGTATTCCACCGTTTTTCCCTCCATTTTCCGGATGGGGAGCGCCAGTTCCAAGGCGGCGAAGTTCAGCTGGAACTTCTCTGGATATTCGAGCAGATACTCCGCCTCCCACTCCGTGGGGGAGATCCGGCGGTAGACGATGCGGGAATCCGGAAGACCGCTTTTTTTCATCCGGGCCGTCGCGGTGAAGGAGGAATCCTTTTTTTCGATTTCCGGAGCATAGCGGTAGTAGGGGTTCTGAGAATAGGCGGCAAAACGGCTTTTCTCAGATTTATAGTTGATGTTGAAACTCAGTGTGCAGTCCTGTTCGATCCGGAGAACGGTGTTTTTATCGACGGAGAAAATCTCCTCCGCCCGGCTCAAGGGAATCAGTGCAATCAGGCTCAGAAGTGGAAAGGCGAATCGTTTCATGCTGATCCTCTCAAATTTTTTCAATAGGTCCATCTTTTTCCCCAGAAATAGGTATTTTCATTGTCATATACACCGGTATTGCTGCAACTCCATTTGGAAAGGAACTCGATTTCGGAGCGCCGCTTCTGTCCGACATGTCCGTCGCCATACAGGAGATTCGGCGAATTGCCGCTGTTATGCCGGTAAGAAAAAATATTCTTGCTGAGGATATAGCCATCTGAACGTTCACATGTCCGGTCCGCCGCGATGAACCGTTCGGAAGGCGATTTCAGTTTGGAAATATCTCCTTTCAGCGGATAGGAATCATAAACCATGTACTGATTCAGTCCGTAGTGATCTTTTTCCCCCGTCATGTCGCCCGCCCGGGAACCGTCGGGACAGGCATAGATCCCTTTCGGGGTCCGATCGTTCGCCGAAGTCCAGTAATATCCCTGTTTGATCGTCTTATGCCCCTCCGCCATGATGCAGAGCAGATCCTGCCAGCGGGTATAGGTAGGCGCATCAAAGCCGGCGGGAATCCGTTTGCAGTTGTCCGCATAGAGGAAAATCAGCTGTCCGATGCTGCGCAGATTGCTGCTGCACCGGATTTCGTGCGCCTTCCTTTTTGCCGAATTCAGCGCCGGCAGCAGAAGACCGGCCAGAATCGCGATCACGGCAATTACGACCAGAAGCTCTATCAAGGTAAATTTTCTGCGGCTCATAATATGATTTCCTCCATGATTGGTTTGTGTTTCGGTTTCCGGACGGTATTGCCTTCGATGAGCTGTCCCATGATCTCGCAGTGGACCGGAGGCTCGTCGTTTCCTTCCAGACGGCTCAGGAGCCGTTCCGCGGCAATGCGGGTCCGCAGATGGTACATATTGTTGAACGCCGTAATGGCATAGCCGGGAACAGGGGAACTCAGATTGCTGTCTCCGGTCTCCGCGGACAGCAGCGAGATCTCTTCTGGGACACGGATCCCGGCGCTCAGAAGAGCCCGCAGGATCCCGAACGCAATCGAGGAATGCGCCGCGATGATCAGATCCGGACGCGGGAGTCCTTCCCGGATCAGCGTCAGCGTGAACTCAAAGGCGCCACGCTCCGGATCGCGCGTCGGGCCGAAGGAATAACTGTCCGGATACATCCGGATATTTTCCGGACCGAACGGAATTCCGCTGCGGTGCAGGACCTGGGCAATTCCCCGGAGCGTTTCCTGTTCCTCCCGGGCGATCCTGGTCCCCTGGGAAAGATAGAGAATTCTGCGGAAATCCCTCGCCGCGATGTAATCGCCGAGAAAGACCCCCTCGCCGAACGGAGAAGCGGAAATGCTGTCCGCCTTCAGCTCCGGGACGGGAAGCCCCCAGATCACGGTCTTCGTCCCCGGGACCGGCAGGAGATCCGGAGTGAAATGGAAAAACTTCGGAGAAAGCGGCAGAAGGAGAAGTCCCGCCGGCGGCTTCTTCCGGCACTCTTTCAGAAATGTCGTATACCACGAGAGATTGGCGCAGGCGCAGTAGGTTTCGACCTTCCACTCCGTCTCCATGAACACCTCGTTGACCGCCCGGGAGAGCGTCAGATTGACCGTCTCATTCAGCGGATTGATGAGCATGACGCGCCGGTTGTCCGCTCCGACCTCCGGCGGACGGGGGGCGGCAACGACGGTTCCGCATCCCCGGCGGCAGACCAGAACGCCTTCCGCTTTCAAACGGTTGATCGCCCGGGTCACGGTTGCAATCGCAACGGAGAACCTCCGGCTGAGTTCCCGGTGCGGCGGGAGCTTCATTCCCGGGCGAAGTTCTCCCGCCTCGATCTGCTCCCGGACAAATCTGCAAATGGTTTCCTGCGGCGACATTCCGTCACATCCTCATCAAATTCCTGTTCCGGAGGATATTATAAAACAAACCCTTCCGGCCCGCAAGATGATTTTTCCGGAAAATAGCAGAAAAAACTACTTTTTGCAGTACAAGCGCCTCTTTGTACTACTTTTCTCCGGAAACTCCCCTCGCGCACCCCGTCGGGAAGCGGGACTCTCCTCCCGATTCTCCCCGTTCGAGCCGGCATTTTCCTCCGCCGTTCCGGAAAGAGCGCTCTTCTCCGGGAAATCTCCCCGCCACCGGAAAAATTCAAAAAAATTCGCCTTTCCCCTATTGACATTTCCGGAAGGATGTTGTATAATTAAAGCGATAAGTTAAGTGAAAAGTGATAAGAAAGGACACGATTCCATGCGCTGGAGTGCGGAAATGGATTTCATGAAAATCCGTTCGTACATCATCAATCAGATCGCCTCTCACGGAGGGGTTCCTGTGAAGTTTCCCTCGTCGCGCAAACTGGCGCAGAAGTTCGGGACCTCCCAGCCGACGGCGCTGCGCACGATCCGGGATCTGATCGCGGACGGCTATCTGGTTCCGTGCAGGAACGGAGGGACCATCTCCTGTCCGCAGAGCAGTTCCGGGAGGCAGGAATACTCTCTGTTCGGGACTGTGACGGTTCTCGGGAAACAGGCGTTCATCAACAACTATTTCATGCGGTATGAATCGGTTGTCGGGCTGGATCTTCTGAATCGCGACGAAACCTATTCCATTGTTCCGCTGAAACTCGAATCCCCTTCCCTTCTGGAACAGACCGTGAAGGACAACAATCTGAAAGGGCTGATTCTCTACGATGCGGCGCCGATCATTCTCAAGCAGGCGGAAGAGCTTCATGCCAAAGGACTTCCGGTAGTTTCCGTAATCCGGAGGAGCGAGCATCTCTCATCTGCCTACACGCAGGACGATGTCTTTTTCCGCGACGTCATTGTGCGCCTCCGCAGCGAAGGGCGCCGAACGATTCTTCTGACGGTGCATACGAATCCGGTCCGCTCCGCACTTCTCCACAAAGCGGTTGCGGACGCATGCCGGGAATGCGGGATCCGCGAGTCCGATCTGACCCTTGTCAGTGAATCGGAGCCGCCGGAGACCTTCGCCGCGCTTCTGAAGCGGACAACATTCGATGCCGTCATTTTCTATCCGTTCAGCCGGCGTCTTTACGACATGCTCGCCGACTCGACAGATTTGAAGGAACAGTGCAGAATCGTCATTCAGAGCGAATCCAACCACAAGGAGCTGAATTTCTGCGGACTTGTGATCACCAACCATCTGGAAACGGCGATCTCGCAATTGAACGACAACCTTCTCCGTCAATGCAGGGATCCCGGCACTCCGGTCGAGCAAATCAAAATTCCCTATTCCTTCGCTGAATTCGAAAACGGACAAAAAATTTCAACAGAGACAGAAGAGAAAAGAAAGGAACAAAAATGAAACGGAAAAAAAGACCCGTGAAACATTTTCTCAATCTGAAAAATTTTACTTTAATTGAACTTCTGGTTGTAATTGCGATCATTGCGATTCTTGTTGCCCTTCTTCTTCCGGCCCTGGCGAAGGCGCGGGAGACGGCGGAGCAGATCACCTGTATCAGCAACCAGAAACAGCTGGGGCTGGTCATGGTTCAGTATACCGACTCCAGCGACGGATTTCTGCCTCAGCCGGAGGGAGTCCCCGAGGACGGATACATGAAATGGCAGGCGTTTTTCTACACCATGACTCACGGGGTTCCCCTCCATCAGGCGAACTGGTGTTACAACACCAAGGCCGATCTGGACAGTCCCCGGGTCGGATACCTCAACTGTCCCTCTCAGACAAAGCGTTCCTCCTATCAGGATGCGTTCGGGCATTTTGCGATGAACAGCAACATGTCGCCCGTCGAAAAGAGAACGGAAAGCCTGAAGTACCGGAATATGAAAAACTGGAAAAACGTCAGCAAATTCATCGTCTTCATGGAAAAGGAGAAGCAGACCTTTGACGACCGTCCTCCCGGCTGCATCATCCCCTGGAGAAGCTCAAATGCAGACTACTGGGGCGAACGCCACAAGAACTTCTCCAACAACATCCTCTTCGGAGACGGCCATGTGCAGAACGTCCAGAGAGCCAAGTACATGACAAAAATACTCTTTACCTTTGATCTGAATTGAAAGACCTCTGAATGAAACAGCTGCTTCTTCTCTTTCTTGCGTGCGCGGGCATTTCCGCGCTCTCCGCCGAACTTCTGTTCTGCGATTTTTCCACCGCACAGGGCAAGGAAATCTCCGTCCGGGGAAAAGGCTTTTTCCGGGGAAATCTTCCGAAAGACGTTTATGAAAATTTCGTCCACTGGAAACTTTCCGAGTGCCGGGCCACTCTCCGGCGGGAGGCTGGCGGAGTCGGGTACACCCGTTTTTTGTGCAGGAAAGACAGCACGCAGTTTTTTCTTCAGCTCAAACAATTTCCGGCCGGCTCCTTCTGCCGTCTGACGGCGGTCATCCGGAACAATCTTGACGGGCCGGCGTCATTTTCGTTCCGCCAGATCAATGCGCCGTATCAGACGCTCGGACAAGGAGCGCTGAATGTCCGTCAGAACGAGCCGTATGCCTACGACTGGGACACCGTCAGCGCGGTCTTCCGTTTTCCGGAAACCGCCGTCCGGGACGCGGGACTTTTCTTCTATTTCAACGGCTGCGGCGAACTGGATCTCCGTTCCCTGAAACTGGAAACCATCTCTCCGGCGGAATATGAGAAATTCAAAGACAGCGATAAACCGAAACTGACCGCACTGCGCCCCTCCCCCGATGCCGTCAACTATCTGCGCAACTCGCGCCTTCCCTCGGGACTGCAGACCGGATGGGCGCAGGTCTTTTCCCATCTTTCCGACAACGGGATTGTTGAATCCGCGACCGCCGTTCCGGGTCCCTCCGGCTCCCCCTCGCTCCGGATCCGGAAAACGCGGAACGACTGGTACAGCGTCATGGTCTCCTCGGAAATGTTCAGCGTTCCGGAACCGGGGAAGAACTACACCTTCAGTTTTTCCCGCAAGGGAAAAGGAAATGCGAAAATCACGCTGGTCTTTTTCCCGGAGTCGGCTCCGGTTGTCCGGACTCTGGCACCGTCCGCCGAATGGCGGCGGGAAGCCGTGGATTTCAAGGTGCCGGAGAACTGCGTAGCCATTCAGGCCACATGGGAAGTTCTCTCCCCGGGCGGGGAACTTTTTCTGGATGCCTTCCGGGCGGCCCCGCTCGGAGAGAGCGGATACAAGCCGGCAAATGAGTGTGAAATTTCGTTTTCTCTTCCGGAGTCCGACGCATCGGTCGCACGGATTCAGTTTGCCGACGAACCCTCCAGACTCCTCTGGCGTGTGACGGGAAATGCGGAAGGTGCGGAAATCCGCTGGAGCATCACGGACATTTACGGGAACAGGAAACATCTTCCCGCGGAAACAATCGGACGGAATGGTTCGAGCGGGAGTCTGAATTATGCCGTCTTTCCGGAAACTCCGCTTGGCCAGTTCCGCGTCGAAGCCCGGCTTTTCCGCAGCGGAAGAGCGATCTCACCGGTGAATGAATTCATCGTGACCCGGATTCACCGTCCGCGCTTCTGGGGGAAGGATGCACCCGAATCGCCGTTCGGAATCCATGTCCAGCCGCAGGAAAACATGGTTGCCGCGGTGAAGGCTGCCGGAATCAATCATGTCCGTCTGCACGATGCGGACACCCAGAGAATCGTGAACTGGTTCTATCTGGAAGAGGAGAAGGGAAAATGGCGTTTCCGCGACGATCTGGTGGAACTCTACCGCAAATGGCATCTTTCTCTTTACGGGCAGTTTGCGGGCGCGCCGGTCTGGGCGAGCCGGCAGAAGTTTGAAAAGGAACGGTGCGGCAACTTTTACTTTCAGGCCTATCAGTCGCCGATCTCCCTGAAGGACTGGGAAACCTATGTTGCGACTCTTTCCCGCCGTTATGCGGGAAGCATCGGCAAATGGTTTGTCTGGAACGAGCCGTGGCTGTACACCTTTTTCCACCGGAGCTGGCAGAACGGCAAACCCGTCCCGTTCGACAATCCGGCGGAAGAGTACATGAAACTGCAGAAATCCGCCTACAGGATCGTCAAACAGCAGAATCCGAAGCTCACCGTGACGGGATTCAATTCCAACAGCAATTCCGAATGGACGGAGCAGGTCTACCGCCTCGGCGCATACGAATCCTGCGACGAAATGGACTTTCATTTCTACTCCCGTCTGCTGCGCGGCTTCCCCGGCGACACCGTCAAAGAGATGGTTTCGGACGTTTTCGGCATCGTCTTCCGGAACGAAAAAGGAAAGCGGAAGCCGATCTATATGACGGAAGGCACCGCCGGCAACGCGAGCGTTTCAAAAGTCACCCCGTTCACCGGAATCCGAAAAGAGTCGCTGACCTATGTCAGCACAGAGAACTTCCATTCTCCGGCGGACGGCACCATGCGTTATGTGATGTCTCTTCTGGCCGGCGGAGTTTCCCGGGTCTTCCTTTACACGACCGCGCTTTCCGCCTATGCGCCGCTGAACTGCCACAATCTGCTCCAGCTCACGGGCGCGGACGGATATCCGCATCCGTCGCTGGCGGCCTGTTCGGCGTTCACCCGGCGCGTGGAAGGGAAAACTTTCCGATTTTACCGGCAGCTTGCGCCGGACGTGTTTGCGGCACTCTTCAGCGACGGAACCGCCTCAACCGCAATTGTCACAGGACGACGGAAAACCGCACGCATCCGCTGTACCCTTCCCGATGTGAAAGCGGCCGACCTCTACGGCAATCCCCGCTCCTTCCCGCTGAACTACACCGGGTATCTGATGTATGCGGACTGGCAGGGCGATCCGGAAACACTCGCCCGGGCTCTTTCCGCCGACTGACAGATCCTCCGCTCCGCATCCGGATGGGGCGGAATGGAAGCATCACAGCTCCCGCAAACAAACAGATCCGCGGAAACCGGAATCCTCCAGACCGGAACACGCCGGATCCGGCCACATCCGCACCAGCGGTCTGTACGAAGGAAAAGATGGAACCGACCGGGCCGTTCATTCCGAAAAGGAAATGCGGTCAAACAAAAGGATCGACGGTCCGTCCACGACCGGGCCGGAGGCCCGCGAACCGGGAGAAAAACAGAAATCCGATGGAGGCAACAACTTTTTGCATCAGATTTTTCCGGAAGGAGAAATCATTTCATTGCCGGTTGGTCCCCGTTTCGATCGTCAGACAGGATAATGTCCTGCCATGTTCGAGGATATCTTCCGGCAGCGGCATTGGATGCAATGTTTTCGAGAAAAAGTCCGCGTCTTTTCCGGGAAAGAGATCTGGATTTGATGAACGGCTCTCCCTTTCACACAAGGATTGGCAAATGAATCCGATCCGACCCGCCGAACGCATGCTCCAGCTCTTCTCCTCCGATGCGTGGAACAGCGGAATGCAGTTCCATGACAGGAATATGTGACGCAGTATCTGACCGGGGATCCCCCTCCTCTGCTGCGGAACGGCAGTTTCCGAGTGGCGGCACATCCTGTTCATGCCAAACGTCTGGTGCTTCATCCGCCGGATCTTTCCGGACGCCGGATTGCAAAGCGGAAACCGGAGCAGATTGTCGGAGAAAAGGCGGTATTCTCCATGGATACCGCAAAAGACGGGGCTGCCATCTTCTACGAAATCCCTATCGTCCATATCCTCAAATGCTTCTTACTGGTAGGGACGGAATTTCTTTTCGTTCCCGAGATTGGCGGAAACGGTGGTGTAGTGCGCATTTTCCAGATGCCCGTCAAGGAATGAGACATTGATGCGCGCCAGACCGCCGTGGCGATAGGCGAAATAACCGACGTCCGCGGTGGACTGGCTGTTGTTTTCCAGCGAATGCCACTTCTCAAAATACCAGGAACCGTATTCGTCGTAAAGACCGCCGCTGACGATTTCCGCAAACATGATTTTCGTACTCGGCTGACGGACCTTTGTCAGTTTCACATAATAACGGAGCGTACTGTCGTAATCGTCGAGATCATGCTGATCCGTTCTTCCCTTGTTCAGCGCATAGCTCTTGCCGCCTTCAAAGGCGGAGTGGGTACCGAATTTCATGTTCACTGCCGGAGCCATCGGACAGGCGTGCTTCGTGCTCCAGTATTCCGGATAATTGGAACTCGGAAGGGTGATTCTGCAGTACAGTTCCGTAAATTCCCGCCGGGCGAACCAGCGGCGTCCGCCATAGACGTTTCCCGGGACCGTGGCGTCGCTGTTGTCATTTGCATAGCTCAGATTGCCCACGGTCAGCTGCTTGATGTTGTTCTGGCACTGAACGGATCTTGCCTTGTCCCGCGCCTTTGACAGCGACGGCAGGAGCAGGGCGGCCAGAATCGCGATGATCGCAATCGTTACGAGAAGTTCTATCAGGGTGAATTTCCTTGTCATGATGCTCTCCTTCCCTCTGTTATGCAGATTCCTGTTTATGGATCCGGACGATCGCGAATCCGTATCCATCCAGCGAAAGCGTTTTTCCGCGGATCCGGGCGTTCTGCTCCAGAAGCGGACGATCCGGAGTGCCCGGCAGTTCCAGCTCCACGGAACTCTTCCCGGGATTGACGGCAATCATACAGTCGTTCCGCCGGATCAGAACGAGAGATTCATGATCCAGAATCTCCACATCCGCGTCGGTGAAAAACGCCGGAACCGCATGGCGAAGCTCCGTCAGTCTGCGAAGAAAGGCGAGACGCTCCCTGCCGTTTTCCGTCAGAGAGTTCTGCCAGTCGATCGTGAAATTCCCGGTACAGAAGCGGTTGGCGAAAATGCTGTGACGATGCGTATCGGCGACCTCCTCGCCGTTGTACAGCATCGGAACTCCGGGAAATGAAAAAATCGCGACGAGGAATGCCCGTTTCGCATCGGCTCCGTATAGGGTCTCAAACCGTTTTTCTCCGGCATCCGAGACGATGTCATGATTCTCTGCGAAATTCAGCAGGCGGATTCCTTTCGGGAAATTGGTCCGGAGCCAGTCGCGCACTTCCGACATGGCGGCGGTCGTCTCCTTTCCGGAAAAGATCCCCATCAGCCGCACGCCGTACGGAGAATAGCCGGCGTCGAACGCTTCCAGCTGGTCGTCCGGGCAGTTCGACTCGCTGATCATCAGGATGTCCGGCCGGATGGATTCCAGAACCTTCCGGGCTTCCACAAAGAAGTCCAGCGGTATTTTGGTTGTGCCGACGTCGATGCGGCAGCCGTCGATCCCGAACGCCTCGACGAAATGCCGCATGTTGTCAATCAGGTAGCGGCGCAGAGACGGATTGTCAAAATTCAGCGCGGGGAAACACCACGGACCATTCACCACTTCTCCGTTCGGACCCAGTTTGACATAATCCGGATGCTCCCGGATCAGATTGCATGTCGGTCCGCAATGGAAGTAGACAAAATCCATGAGAATGCGCATCCCGAGCGCATGAATCTGCCGGATGAACTCGCGGAACTCCTCTTCGCTTCCATATTCCGCGTCGATGGTCTCATAGTTGGCGATCCGGTAGGGATTCTTCGGGTTGTGGAGTCCCGACTGAATCTGCCGCGGACTCCAGAACTTCGGATCCGGATCCCCGTCCGCCTCGTTGACGGAGCAGAGGTAGATGATGTCCACCCCCAGCTCCTTCAGATGCGGCAGCAGTCGGCCGGCGGCAGCAAAGGTTCCTTCCGGCGTGAACGGCCGGAGGAAGAGCTGGTAAACCACTGCCCGATTCAGAAAATCCGGAGATTTCCTTGCCTGTTTTTCCATTTCAGCAAAACTCCTTGCTCTTATCGTGCGCAGAGTTCAAAGAAGAAGGGGACTCCCTCTTTGATCTTGACGGTGTCGATGGTTCCGGAGAGGGTGCCCGCACTCTTCTTCAGCGGAATCTCCTCGATGCGGGAGCCGTCGAACCGAAGGGCGTAAAGACGGAGTTTTTCCGCATTTTTGTTCTTGAGCGTGAACGAGATGCGTCCGGTTTTGAGCAGCGGCGGCCAATGGCCGAGCTTCAGGCGGATCGCATGATTCTTCGACGCAAATTCCATATCGGAGTTCAGGGCGTTGGTGGCATACACCAGAACCAGACGCTCCGAATCGCGGATGGAGGTCTTCCCGTCCACGGACAGGACGGTGACCGTTCCGCGCTCGCTGATGGAATCCAGGGAGAAATCATCCGTCTTTGCCGTTGTCCCCGCGAGCGCGCAGAAGCCCTGGAGGCGCGGCGTGTTCACCGAGAGAAATTTACGGTCCGTATCCATGAAAATTTCCCCCGTGGAACTTTCGAAGATCCCCTTGGAGATATTGGTCCGGTTTGTCTTTGCGAGCAGTCCTTTCTTCTTCAGCTCGGCGACGACTCCGTCCGCCTTGTACGACGCAGGATCGGCGTCCTCCGTGTTCTGGAACATCCCTCCCTGATGGAGCACCACACGGGAGCCGCCGACCGCGGGAATGGAGATCTCATTCTTCCGCACCGGCCTGTTCTGCTCCACATCGGCGGCGATCCGGGTGACAAACGCCAGTTTCTGCTGTTCGGAGTTGATGCCGTCCTGATCCACATTTTTGGCGGAGATCATGGAGTCGTCCACGCGGAGGCGGACAAGCGGATCCGCCGTCCGGACATCGCCGCGGACGAATGCACATGCCGTGATGAATTCGGTCGCTTTGGCAACCGGATCCTTGTGAAGAGCGAATGTCCGCATCGGTTTCTCGTTCCCGACGCGGGAGACCGGTCCCGAAAACGCGGTCAGCGCCGAGAAATCCTGCAGCGCGGCATACGCCCCCACCAGAAGCCCCTGCTCGTAGCGGTATCCGTTCCAGAACGGCATCGCGTGTTCGGTGTTGAGGATCGGCTTCCCGTAGAGATGGAGCGAGGCAAAGCCGCGCATGTGCCGTCCGCTGCGTTCAATGGCGCTCGAGGGATCGTTCTGTCCGCTTCCGGCAAGCAGAAACTCTCCGCTCGGGTGCGAGTGGTAGCCGTTGATGGTGACCGCGTCGTATTTGGAGCGCAGAAGAATATAGCGGAAATCCAGTCCCATGTTCGCACTGCTGATCAGACATTTGACGCCGTTTTTCCGGAGAGTCCGGATATAGTAATCGCGGGTTTCACGCTCCGCCTGAATCGAGAAGCGGACAAAATCCCGGCTCCGCGGCGTGGAATAACTGACCATGTCCGATCCGGTGAAGACCGGGAGATCCTCGAAGGAACGGATGTTGTCCGGAAGATCGCCCCAGGTTTTCCGGAGCTTGGCAAAGTCGCCGTTGTAGGCCTTCTTCAGATACTGGATCCAGGCGGGACGCGCGAATTCCAGATGCTTCCCCCCCTGCCCTTTGAACAGAGAGGATTCCTGTTCATTGAAGCAGATGCAGAGCGCCAGAACCGGATCGTCGATCAGACGGGTTTTCGTATAGGGATTCACATGTGTAATCAGATTCATGAATCCCTTTTCCCAGTGTTTCCGCGCCTCGTCGGAAAAGTAGATCGTAAACGCATAGTTCCGGATTGCCGGCTTCGGCTTGCCGTCCCACGGAGTTCCGGGATGCCAGCCCCAGCTGCTCATGCAGCCGAGATTCAGATAGATCCCGTATTTCTTCATGCAGTAAATCAGATAGTCGAGCCGGTCAAGATTTTTCCGGTCCAGTTCAAAATCCTTTTGGATCATGGAATGCCCGCCCAGATGGGTCAGGAAGACATCCGGGGAGGCGATCCGGATCATATTATACCCCTGACGGCGCAGTTCCAGACAGTGAGCTTCTATCTCCTGCGGGGTCCTCATCGCATTCGAATCGCTCCATGCGTCGCGGGCCGGCACGTCGGAGGCGGTAAGGAAATGAACCGGTTTCCCGGGCTCCTTTTCGAATTCAAGCTGTCCTTTGGCGTTGACGACCACGCGCCCGGTCTGATCGACGCTCTTCCACGGAAGCTGTCCGGAGAGATCCAGCGCACTGCCGGGGATCACTCCCGGCTCCTTCCGTCCCGGCATCGGACGCCAGTCCTTCCCTTCCCGGATGACGATATGCCCATCCGCCGGGTATTCATAGGTGTTCGGACTCAGAGTCGCCGCCAGCAGAAGCCACGTTGCTCCGGTCCCGTTGCTGCGGAAGCGCACTTTCGCCACCTCGCCGAAATCCTTGGCCAGTTCAAACAGCGAAACATAGACTCCCACATGGCTGCACGCTTTATTCCCCCATGTGACCAGCGGAACCGCATTGGTCTTGCGGAGCGGAAGCCACCAGCCGCTGACGTCCTGATTGAAGCGGACGGGAAACGAACGGGTGACGCCGTTTTTGCCGATCACCTCCACCACACCGATCGTCGTAAGATCCTTGTCGCCCCAGGAGGCCGTGTGGAGAAGATAGAGGTACGGGCCGACCGCGTGTCCTTTGCTCAGATCCACCTCAAACTCGCGGACCCCGTACGGATTGCGCGTGCTCTTGAAAAGAACAATCGACTTGCCCCCGTTGCGCGACGGATGGATCACATGGAATGGGAATCCCTTGTAGTTCTGACGGATCGGAAGACCGCGGGCGTCGTTGTCCGGACCCTGATCGGACCAGCCGCCTTTGCCGTCGTTTTCCTTCTCGTCGACGAATCCCATGTTCATCGCGTGACGGAAGTCCACAGCGGTCTCCTCCGCGGTGAACTTCAGATTCCGGTAGACGAATTTCCCCTTCGCGTTTTCCGCGCCGAGTTCAATGTTGATGGATTTCAGATCCGCCGGAAGCATGTGCTCCATCCGGATTTTTGTCCAGTCGAATTTTCCTTTCGGGAGAGAAACCCCGGGATAGAATTTCTTTCCTTTGGAATCCTCATAAATCAGTCCGAATCTTCCTCCGGAGGAGCGTTTGCCGAGCGGTTCGATCTCCCCCTTGACCTCCACCTCCATGACAACCCGCTTGGAGCTGAGCTGATCCACCGGAAGGTACCGCCGGACCAGCACCACCTTTTCCGACGTCACTTCCAGTCCCTCTTTCGTCAGGACCGCCCCTTTGCTGCATTTCCAGTCCTTCAGGGAATCCTGTTTCAGGAACGTATTGTTTTCCTGAAACGCCGACAAGTGGCAGAAAAGCAGCACCATCCAAAGACAAAACAGCTTCCGTTTCATAAAGTTTTATTTCTCCCAGCTCTTTTGTTTTTCAACCTTCCAGACCCTCTCTCCCGAGCGAGTGTCTGCGCATGAAAACGCCAACATATATTAGCATTTATTAGCATTATAGTTTTAATTATAGCACAAACCGCGGAAAATGTCAATCCCCTGTTTTGGGAAAAGCGCTGGACTTTTTGATATATTGTCTGGACAAATTCCGCCATCGCGCCGGACGGCAGATTGCCGGACGGGCAGACGTTATCCGTTCCGGCAGTTCCGGCGTCTGTATTCCGTGGGAGAAATTCCGTTCATTTTTCGGAAGATGCGGGAGAAATAGCAGGAATCCGGATAGCCCAGCATTCCGGCAATCTCCTGAATGGAGAGCGAGAGATCCCCCAGAAGGTCGCAGGCATCCCGGTTGCGCAGGGTCATCACAAGCCGATGCGGCGGAAGAGCAGACCTCTTCTGCCATATTTTGCGGAAGGTCTGAATTCCGACTCCGTATTCCATCGCCATCGCCTCCCAGCTGATGGGTTCCCGGTAATGGAGATAAATGTAATTCCGGAAACCGGCCATCAGTTTTTCCTCTCTGGAGATTTGGGTCCGGGGCTGCCGGAACGCCGCCATCAGCAGAGCCGAAGCAAGCAGATCCAGCTGAGACACCACCGCAGCCGTCAGCTCCAGATTCGACAGAATTTCAAACGAATCCCGCAACTGAAAGAAAAGCGGAAGATCTTTCGCCAGAATACTCCGGCCGAAATCCGCAGGCTTCTCCGGAAGTCCCGGGAGAAGCTGGGGAAGAAAAGAGCTCTCGTAGACCAGAAAAAGTTCTTCAAACGGAGAAAGCGGAATCATCTTCCGGTTGTCTCCGGGCAGAGCTATGACGCAGACAGGTTCCGAGAACTCCTCGCTGCCGTACTGGTTTTCCAGACGGACCTTCATCTTCTCTCCCCAGATCAGCGAAAGCGCAATATGATCGAATCTCCGGTGAATCGTGTGCTGTTTCTTATATTCCCTTCCGAACCGGGTCAGAGGTACGCAGGGGAAAAACAGAGGACGGCGGATTTCAGAGAGCACCCAGTTCATATTCCCCCCTCTCCGTCAAAGAGCTGCGCTTGGGAATCCATCGGACAGGAGCGCGGAAAAATCCCATCCGCCTTTCCCGCGACAAAGCCATGGTTTGTCCGGGAACTGTCAGACCGGGAGATTTTCCTCCCGGAGAAATTCCAGATCTCGGCCTGAAATTTCCGCGGCATCATGAAGATCAGATTTTCCTTGCCCGGCATTGTCCGCACCTCTTGTTTCAGAAACCTTTTTATTCTACAGCGAAAATCGAATTCTTCAAGGGAAAAACAGCAAAATCTGCCGGCTCCCGCTTCCATATTTTTCAGAAAAACATCGTTTCCCCTTATACAATACTTCCCGGAAAGGACAATAGAAAAAGAGGGGACTTTTTATGTATTCTTTGACACGGAATGTGTCTTTTCCCTGAAAAAAGCAGATTCCTGCCATGCGAAGAATCCATGCCGGTACCCCGCCCATCCGGAATAATTTTTCCTTCTGAAGTCCGTTTCCCGCACCCTTTTCCATCATGAAGAAAAATGAACCGCGGGAAAAAGAAACCTTCCCCCGGAGAGAACACTCTTCACAAAAGGCCGGTCAGAGAAAAACAACCGGACAGAAAACAGAAAAATGCGGATCAGAAAACTGGAGACTGTCGATGGAAGAACAAAATTTGTCCGCCCGCTTATTCCTTCACGGCTCTGGTCGCCCAGAACGTCGGAATATGATGTTCATGAAGATTTCCGCGTCCATTGGTGTCTTCGTAAACATCTGTAAGCCGGAATCCGGCGGCGAGCTGTCCGCCGATCAGATCCTCTATCGTATGGGAAAACTGAATTCCGCCATCCTCCCCCAGACTTTTCCGGTGTTCTTCGCAGACAAGCGGATTGAACGGAAGAACATGTTTGACCGTTGTTTCCGAATCGTCAAAAATGAAATTGACTCCATTATCCATCCCGGTCAGAAGGCATCCTCCCTTCTTCAAGACGCGGAAACACTCCTGCCAGATCGGACGCACATTTTCCACATAACAGTTGGCGACCGGATGAAAAATCAGATCGAAGCTGTCAGACTCGAACGGCAGCGGCTTTGTCATATCGGCGTGAACGATATTGATCCGGTAGCCCTCTCTTTCCGCCACCATGCGCTCCGCATCCAGCTGACGCTGAGAATAATCCAGCACGGTGCACTCCGCCCCCAGCGCCGAAAAAACCGGCATCTGCTGTCCGCCGCCGCAAGCCAGCCCCAGCACGGTTTTCCCTTCCAGCGTTCCGAACCACGCATGAGGAACCGGCCGCACCGGAGTCAGAAGAACCTCCCACTCCCCGTTTTTCGCCCTTTCATAAACGTCGTGGGAGACCGGTGTTCCCCATTCCCATCCATTCTCAACCCAGAGATCTATGGTCCGGGCATTGATGTCCTGATAGCCCATATCCGCGCTTCCTTCCGTGCCTTTTCCGCGTACTATACCATACGAAAAAAAGAATGCAATCCCATACGGCGGAAGCCTTCCGTTCTTTCCAATGCCGCGGGACTCCGGAATCGGCAGACGGAAACGATGGAATTCTCCTGACAGGCATCCGGCGGGAACAGAAAAACCAGCAGATTGGCCATTCCGGAGTGAAAACAGGGAATAGGAACGGCCCGTCCGGAAAGACGGGCCGGGGAATTATTTTCCCGCGTAGATTTTGATATCCTTGAAAAAGACGGATCCGGCGGCTTCCGGATTTCCGGAATCCTTCTGACTGGTCAGATTCAGGATGAAGAGATCTTTGTCCGCCGGCAGATTCTTTCCGGAACATTCAAAGCGGAACTCCTGCCAGACTCCGTTTTTCTCTCTCGGCGGGCGGAAGAAAACCGGGACTCCGCCCTTTGCGCCTTTCTTCTCGAACCAGAAAAACAGCATCGGGACATTGCCGGAATAGTCGGCGGACCGCAGGACCCGTCCGGTCACGACCAGTTTTTTTGTTCCTGCGGGAATCTGTCTGGCCCCCGTCCCAAAACCGCTGAAGTTGTCCTTCGAAGCAAAGACTTCCAGAGCCTGGGCGGGTTTTTCTCCGCGCGGATAGGCTCCCGTGATTCCGCCGCGGACGGGATTCACCTTTCCGCTGCTCCAGTCATGGAAGCCGAACCCTGTGCTCCTCTTCCCCGGTTCGCCGGAGAAGGAGGCGCGATAGATCAGCGTTCCCGGCGCATTCGTCGTCCGGACACTCTTCCGTTTTTCCGGAGATGGGGCACGGCGATACTCCAGCGACTCCTCTTCGGTTACGACGGAAGGATGCGCGGCCTTCGGTTCCGGCAGAGGATACGGCGTGAAACGGTCCGGATCAATTTGATCAAACACGATTTCCAGACGAGTCTCTTTCCCCGAAGGCAGAGTCATCTGGAGCTTGTTCGTTTCGGGATCGTAAGACCAGACGCACTCCGTTCCGTTCGCCTTCACCGAAACGGGTTTCCGGGAGGAGAGCGCGCCCAGGCGGTATCCCTTCGGAACGGAAGCGAATGTCAGAACCGCCTTTTTCGCCGAGGGAATGAACGCAAAATCCGGAAGAGGAAGAGGCGCCCACTCCGTCAGCAGCAGCGGACAGCCGCCGGTCAGAAGAAGCGGAAGGATATTCTTTTCCAGACCATTCCGGATATAGAAAATCGTCTTTGCATTCATGTTGTCGTAGATTTTGCGGAGTTTTGCGAGGCTTTCGCCGTCGAAGATCCGGAACAGGAGCGCGGATTCCTGGGGCGCGTTCAGGTAGAACGAATCGGAATTGCTGTTCGGGAAATATTCCGCGGCAAGATCCCGGAAGCGTCTCAGGTCGTTCCAGATGTATTTCGCATAGGGCGGGAAGATGTCGAGTCCGTCATCCCGTCCGGCGTAGGCAAAGAGCGACGCATAGGAAGCCACATAGAGATCCCGTTCATTGGTCACATGCATGTTCTGGTTGCTGAAGGAATTCGGGGTGATGAACTCCCGGAATCCGACGTTCACATGATCCACGCCGACCACACCGATCTCCCGTCCATAGTCCAGGAATGCCGCCCGCGCAATCAGCGGGAGCTGGCTCTTCGCCAGATGGTAGGCACCTTTGGCGATTTCCCGTTCATTTCCAATCCGTTTTGCCATCCGGAAATAGGCACTGTGGCCGGCAAACGGAGCCTGGGAGCAATCGACCACGGGACCGTTGTCGCCGGAGTCGTTGCTGCCGTCGTCCATCCATGCCCAGTCATGGACGTTTTTCACATAGCCGAGGAGTTTGTCCACGGTCAGGGATTTTCCATCGCGGACGGCATCGGGCGTCGCCAGAGGGGCGTTGTCGCGCCAGAGGGCTTTCAGACGGTCGTTGTCACCGGTCAGGGCATTCCAGAGTTCCAGCTGGAGCAGATGGAGTCCGACACCGTATCCGCGGTCGCCGAACACCCCCACGTCACCCGGATAGTCCGCTCCGATGGAGAACGAATAGAAATACTTCTTTCCGGAATACGGCTCCGTCAGAGAACGCCACAGGCGGTTGGTCCGATAGCCGGAGGAGATGTCCATCAGATAGCGGAAGAATCCCTGCAGATACGCCCGGTATTCCGCCGGATAATACTGCCAGACCTTCGTCACCTCCCCGCCGGGAAAGTTCACCGACTGCCAGGAACGGGAGAGCCGCTCATCGAACAGACGGAACTTCGCTCCTTCCACATTTTCCATTCCGCGACGGGTCATGCGGGCGACATCCGCGGCATTGCCCTCGGCATTCCGCGCGATGCTGTACTGCGGCACATCCGGAACCGGAAGAGTATAGGAGATCTCCGAACCTTCCACCCCGTAGAGCGGTCCGTAAATCGTCGGATAATTCAGATTCCGCAAATTCTCCGGAAGCACAGCGTCGAATCCGCGGTCGGCCATCAGCGAAAGCACCGGCGGGAGAACGGCGATCTTCTTCGGAGTCAGATTCCAGTCATTGTCCTTGAATTCGCGGAAGCGGCAGCGGTTGACGATTTCAACCGAGTTCTTTCCGGCGTTGTAGCGATGGAATTCCCGGCATTCCACCGGCTGGGCCAGAGCGGCCCGGCCCGCGAAATCGGCGGCGGCCGCCGCGGAGTACGGAAGATTTCCGCGCCAGTTCCCGGTTGCCTGAAGCGGCGCGCCGTAAAGCGTGTTGAGCCAGAGAGCTCCGCCGCGGTCGAAGGTGATCCGCACCTCGTTGTCCTTCCGGACGATCGTGCGGGGACGATGCTGGAAGATCACCTGAAGAGGAATGGATCCGCGATGGCCGGTCAGATCCTGTTCGGAGTTTCCGGCATCCCAGAGAACGATCCAGTTCGATGCGAGCTGCCCGTCCCGGTCGCGGTCATAGAGGACGCCGTCGCTCACGGGAGAGGAGACAATTTCCCGGTCGCCGGAACGCCACGCGATGTTCGTGAAGGAACCGGTCGGAGAATCGTACAGAACAAATTCCCGGTGTGCGCTCTCCAGCAGAAGCGAAGGCGAAAGCAGATTCATATCCGCCGTGAACGCATCCGCAAAAGTGAACTGTTTCCGGGTCCAGCTGATCGCATTCACCTTCACCGCTTCGGGGGTGGAGCCGGAATAGAACTGATTCGGATCATAGCCGAATTCAACGGAGGTGTTCGGTCCTGTCACGGGAAGCGCTTTCAGACGTTTCTCCACCGCCGCATCCCGTTCCCCTTCAAAGCGGAAGCGGATCTGCCAGTAGAGTTTCGGATTCGACGGAGAGAAGACATACTGCCGCGCGATCGCGCCGTCGGAAAGAACCTGATTGGCAAGCAGACCGTCGCCGCTGGTATAGTCGCTCAGCGTGGAGCTGGTCACCCATCCGAAGCGGCCGAACGAGCCGCCTTTTGTAACCCCTTCCGCAAAGCCGTTCATCTGTTTGCGGGCGGTATCCAGAAGATTCTGCGCCTTCCGGGCGGAAGAGTCGATCGGCTTTCCGGCAAGGAGCAGCTGCTTCAGTTCCGATGCGGCGTTCTCCAGCGCGGAGAGATCCGATCCGGCAGGCAGGAACGCCCGCAGCTCCCCGATCGAATCCCGGAGTTCCAGATACCGGTAGGCATCGTAAATCCGGCCGTAGGCGCGGTCGAGGAAAGGATCATACTTGCGGATTCCCGCAGCGCTGAGATCCGTGGGAACCGAAGTGCGAAGCGCGGAAATCTCCCGTTCCAGATCCGGAAAGGCGATTCCGTGCCGTTTCAGATTCCCCAGGTCGTCGCACAGACGCTCAAGATTCCACACCAGAACATCCGATCCATAGGTATGTTTCAGAAGAGATCTGCGGCGAAGCTCTTCCTTTGTCGGTTTCTCGAACGCGAAATTCCAGCCGACGGATCCGGTTTTGACCGTCAGCTCCAGCGTATACGCTCCTTTCTTCAGAGGGAGCGCGACGAGTTGTCCGCCTTTTCCGTTCCCTTTTTTCATGAAATCGGCCGCGACGTTTCCGTTGCAGACCAGTTTCCAGAACCAGTCGGCATTTCCCTTGAGCAGATATTCTCCGGACTCCGGCACCGATCCGGACGCCTTCAGCGTCACGATTTTTTCACCGGGACGCCCGGCGAACAGCCTGGCAAAATCGACTTTCCTTCCCGGACGGAAACGCACTTCACGTCCGTCGTCGGTTTTCCAAACTTCCGGAACCGCAAGGAGTTCCATCGGCTTCCTGTTCGGAGCGGAATTGAAATTATCCGCCTTGAAATAGGAAAGTTTTCCGGTCATGCGGTAATTGCGGAAACCGGGATACGCGGTCTGAAAAACATTCCTGAACTCCGGACTCCGGAGAGTTTTTTTCCAGACAAGCTCCCCCTTCCCCGTCCGAACCGTGCCGACCGCAGAATCGCCTTTCAGGACAAGCTCCAGAATATATTCCTGTCCGTCATTCCAGGAGCCGTTTTTCGCCAGATCCGTTTTCAGCGGAATCGCGGGTTTTCCGACATAATCCAGCTCAAAGCTCCGTTTTCCCTCCCGGGTCTTCTTCAAATAGAGACTTAAACAGGGCTGATCCGCCGGAAACGCCTTTTTCCGTTCAAATGCGCGACTCTGAATCAGCAGTCCCGCTCTCTGTTCCGATCCTTTTCCCGGTTCAAACACCTTGTAGGGATGCGGCATTGCGGTAAAGCGCCCTGTCACGGACACCGCATTCCCCGCGGGGAAATCGCGAAGAAGCATCTGCGCATCCTCCGGATTGACATCCCAGTATTCGGAGCTTTTCTGATTCACTCCGGTAAAGAGATATGCTCCGCCGATCACCTCGCCGGCTACTCCGCGGTACATCCATTTTTCCAGTGCGGGAGAAAAATCGGGATCGCTCTGAAAACGTTCCTCGACCACCGCCGCGCTCAGCGCCGCGCTTCCCATCGAAAACAGAAGAAAAAGACCTGTCCATCTGCTTGAAATCATACGCAAAAAAGCTCCTTGACTGTTCATCATTCGTCTTACATTCATTCTCGTCCGGAAGGAAAAAAAGGATCTTACCAGGGGTATCCGCCTGCACAGATGTGTTCCATAGATCCCCGTTCCGCCCACAGGTAGGGATAGGCGGCGAGCGGATTAATCTGATCTCTCGGCATTACCCATCCCGCATGACCGTCCACATACAGCGTGCCGACCTGCCGGGAGTGCCGGGGAGCCGGAATACCATAATTGTTGCCCACACTAGTCGTAAAGCGCCAGAACCCGCGTTCCCGGTCCACATCCTCTATCGCGGAACTGGTGCAGCAGTAAGTGTCCACGACCATGAATTTCAGCGAAGGATTGGGAATTTTTGAACTTTTCCCAGTTTCATGCAGAGTCTCATTTGTCGTCAGATTTTTGCTGTATTTGATCAGGCATTCATTAACACCGTACTGAGGGAAATAAATCAGGTCCGTCACTGGAGGCATGCTGGGACAGTGCAGAACCGACGCCGTAATATACCCCCCGGCTTCCGCTTTGCTCGTCCCGTCTTTCAGTTTCAGGAGAACATGATGCCAGTAGGGGGTTGATCCGCTTTCCGGACCTCCGAAAATCGGAGGAAAATAATCGTCGCTGTCCGTCAGATAGGTGGCCATTCCAAGCCCCATCTGCTTCAGATTCGACAGACACTGAGTCGCCTGCGCCTTCTCCCGTGCCTTGTTCAGCGCCGGAAGAAGCATCCCGGCAAGAATCGCGATAATCGCAATTACAACGAGGAGTTCAATCAGAGTAAATTTGCTTGTCCTGCGGGAACCCGCATCCATCCGGAAATGCCGCTTGTTCATTTTTTTCCTTCCCTGTCGGTTATTGATTCAGGACGGGACGCCCGTCCTCATAAAGTACGAACTCGATTCCGATATCCACAACCGTCATGGGAAGATTCGCGGGGGACTCCATCTGACGGAAGAAGTTGTCGGCAAGGATTTTCGCCGGCTCCTCCAGTTTGCGAACGACCGCATAACCGGTGAAATTCATATCGGAAAACAGAACCAGATCTCCGCCGAAGACCCGGCATTGGCTGTCCACATCGAAATGCTCCTTCAGAAAATTCCAGAAGCAGTAACAGTTTCCCGTCATCAGGATGGCATCGAATGTCAAGCCGTAGTTCAGAAGCTGCCTGATCTGCCGCATGGCGGAATCGGGATCATCGTTCACCAGAATGCACTGCTCCACCGGGAAGCCGTGTTCCTCGCAGGACCGGCGAAGCCCGGCCAGGATCTCGGAATACAGTTCCTGCGAACAGTTGGTACTCAGGATCAGCGGATGTTTCCGCCCTTCGTCGAGAATCCGGTTCATGATCTGATAATGGTCTTCGACGAAATTCCAGCGGGCGGAGCTTGCATTCCCCGTCACAAATCCGACCTCGATGATCGGAAGCCCCGATTCCCGCAGAATCCGGATCGTCTCTCCGTATTTCGGATCCGGAGAAAACCAGACCAGTCCATCCAGATTGTAATTGCGGATGATGTCCACCGCGTTCTCCGGAGTCCCCTGGAGATAGATGTTCTGGGCCGAAATACTGCCGGAACGCCGGAGAATCTCCTGCAGAAACGGCGAGGAGACCGCAATGTGCTGACGGGAAAACAGCACATTGCAGCCATCTCCGGTCACAATGCCGATGATCTTCATTTCTCCCCAGTTGCCGAAACGGTCCGGAACAGTAAGATATCCGCTTGTTCCGCAAGCAACAAGATGACCGTTCTCCGCAAGACTCTGGAGAGCCTTCAACGCCGTCGGATGCGACACGCCGAACATCTGCGCAAGTTTCCGCGCGGACGGAACCTTCTGCGGCTCGCTCCCCCCGCGGACAATCAGTTCCACCACATACTGACGGATCTTCATGAACTCGGTATTTGGATTTTCCAGACGAACTGTCTTCACCATAGTTACCACCTGTTACCACCGTTTTCCATAATTATACCACAAACCTCTGTTTCTGTCAAGCCCCCTTCCGGAAAAATTTGCAGAAATATTTTTTTCAGACGGATTCCGGATACGGATCGAAACCGGCGATGTGCTCTTTCCCTCCCCTCCTCACCCGGAAAAATTAATCAGGAAAGAGCGCAGAAAACTTGCAATTCCTCCAACGGGAGCATATTGTATGCAAATACATTTTCCGCAGAATCCGTCCGCCGGACGGAGCGGAAAACATCAAAGATCTTCAAAAAGGATCCCCAGAAAATGAAAGACGCCCGTATTCCCCTCCGGCATGTTCCGGATTCCCCCGGATGTATCGCCCTGCTCCAGCATGGGAACTATCTTTATGCGGCGGGAAATGATGTCTTCTCCGTTTACGACATCCGCAAAGCGGACTCTCCCGTGCTGATCCGGAAACGCCGCGGATTCGGCCTCTGCCGTCAGTTTGCCGTTTCCGGAAACAGACTCTATCTGACCGCACGGGAATACGGAATGTGGATTTTCGATATTTCCGATCCGGGCGCCCCCCGTCGGATTCACCGCTATGACACGGTGGAGCTGGCGACCGGAATCGCGGCGGCCGGCGATCTGGTTTTCATTCTCCAGCGGATATTCGGCGTGGAGATTCTGGACTGTTCCGATCCGCGCTGCCCGCGCCATCTTTCGCTGACCCGGACCCAGGAGGCGCAGTCGGCGGCCTATGCAGATGGAAAACTCTACATCGGCAACTGGGCGGGAGCGAATGTCCAGGTGATGGATGTCCGGGATCCGTACCATCCGAAAACCGTCGCAGCCGGAGAGCTCGGAGGATTCGGCGACGGCGTGGCGGTCGCGGACGGATACTGTTACGCCGCAACCGGACTCAATGCAAAAGGCTCCCGGGACAACTGTCTGATCGGCAACGGACACGGACTGGATATTTTCCGGATCGACGGAGATCATCTCCACCATCTTTCGCGCGTCTCCTTTCCGCTGCTGAAGGTCAAAAGCAACGATTTCTGGACGGTCCGGATCTCCGGGAAAACGGCGTTCGTCGCGGACACCCACAACGGAGTCTTTGTCATCGACGTTTCGGATCCGGCGCACCCGCTCCAGACCGGACACATCGTTCTTCCCGAAGTGACCCGGATCGACGCCCGTCCGGAAGGACAGGTCACCCTCCGCATTCCGGACTGTGCCGGAAGCATCGCCGTCGGCCGCGGCGTTCTCTACATCGCGGGAGAGAAAACCGGACTGCATGTGGCAAAAATCAGAGGAGCGCGGGCGGAAAACATTCCGGAAACGGTTCTTCATGCCCCGGCAAAACCGTCGGTTCCGGAAGCGGAGATTCCGGGATTCCGGCAGTACGATCCCGGCGGACAGGTCCGCCGCGTCTGGATCGAAGGAAAGACGCTCTATACCGCCTGTTCGCATGCGGGAATCCGGATTTTCCGTCTGAACGGGGAAACGCTCCGGGAGACGAAAACGCTTCCGGTCCGATGCTCCTACGATGTCGTCGTCCGGGATGGACTTCTCTATTCGGCAGAAGGAATGGACGGACTTGCCGTCTACGCGATCCGCGACGGCTTCCGCGAGCTCGGACGATGGAAACGCTCCGGCATCATTCTTCAGCTGATCCATCTTTCCGACAACGGCCGGTTCGCCGCCTGCGGAAGCCGCGGCGGAATTCTGCGGATTTTCGACGTCTCGAATCCGGCCGAGATCCGTCTTTCGCTCCGCCATCTGCACGGCGGTCAGATGTACGGCGACACCTTCCCCGAACACGACTGGAATGACCGCATGCCGATGATCTGGCCGTACTGCGGACTCTCCTGGTATGATTTTTCCGGTCCGAAGGCGCGCCGGATCCGCGACGACCGAGCTCATGGAACCGGTCAGACACAGGGAATCACCCGTCTTCACAACCGTTTTCTGATGAACACGATGGAAAACAGCTTTCTGTTTCCGGATCCCTCCGACTGGGGAGAAACCGTCACCGGAATTCCCGGGAAGGGATGCGACGGCGTTCCGAGCGCCGATGGAGATCTGGTCGCCTTTTCCTGCCGCCGGGACGGAACCGTCTCCCTGTTCCGGTTCCGCGGAAATTCCGCCGGAGAGATTCCGGAACGTGCGCTTTCCGGCCTGCGCGGCACTCCGGACCGCATCCGCTTCCTCGACGGACGGATGGTGATTCCCTGCGGACATCAGGGGCTTCTGATCGAAACAGAGGCGAAGTTCCGCTGATTTCCGTTTCTCCCGGTCCGGAGGAAACGGAACCGGTCAGAGATCGGCAAAGCGCGGACCGAGAATACGTCCGCCGTCGATCGTGTAATCCACGCCGGTGATGTATCCGGCATCGTCGGACGAGAGGAAGAGCAGCAGATCGGCGACCTCTCCGCCGCACCCGCATCGGCCGAGCCATGTTGCATTGGTCGGCTTTGGCGAATCGGCGATCATTCCGGGAGAGACACAGTTCACGGTGATGTTCTTTTTCGCCAGCTCCATCGCCAGCACTTTGGTCATCATGATGACACCGGCCTTGGAAACGGAATATCCGCAGTACCGGGGCAGTCCCGTTTCGCCGGCAATCGAACCGAGATTGAGGATCCGTCCATAGCCGTTCCGGAGCATCGAAGGAAGAAACGCCTTCGTGACGCGGAATGTTCCGTTCAGATTCAGATCAATCATCCGCGTCCACTGTTCCTCCGTCGTTTCGGAAAAGAGAGAAGGTGTCCAGACCCCGGCGTTGTTGACCAGAATATCCACGCGGGAAAAATCGGCAAGAATCCGCCCGGCGGCATCCTGAACACTTTCCGCATCCATGACATCCATCCGGTAGGCCCGGCAGACACCGCCTTTTTTCCGCAGGGACTCCGCCGTCTCCTCCGCCTTCTCCCCGGAGAGATCCGCAAGCGCCACCGCGACCCCTTCTCCGCAGAACCGTTCCGCAAGAGCCTTTCCGATCCGTCCCGCCCCGCCGGTCACCACCGCCACTCTGTGATCGAATTTCATTTGCACATTTCCTCTTTTTTGTTTCGGGTTTTCTCCTTCAATATAACACGAAACAGAAAAAACAGGAATTGCAGAAAAACTCTGTTTTATTGCATTTTTCCTTCGGAAGAAGAGATCACTTCCGGCGGGGACGAAACGGTGTCGCACGGAATTCTCCGGGAGTCATTCCCGTGTTCCGGCGGAATATTCGGCAGAAATACTGAACGGAGGAGAAGCCGGCCAAGCGTGCCGCCTCTTCCACCGCCGCGCCGTTCACCAGCAGACTTTGAGCTCGTCCCAGCCGGATGGAATTCAGGCAGTGCATCGGAGAATCTCCGGTCTCCGCCTTGAAATTCGCCGCAAAACGGCTTTCCGAAAGGCCGGCAAACGACGCAAGATCCGCTACTCCGAGCGGTTCGGCAAAATGCTCCTCCATATACTCCAGAGTCCGCAGCAGAACCGGAGAAATCCGCCGGACCGGTCCCTCCTCCTCCCCCAGCGATTCCAGCGCCCGGATGGAGAATTCCAGTCCGAGAGCAACCCGCCAACCTTTTCCGCAGGGGGTCGAATCCCCGGCTTTTGTCAGGAAATCCCGCAGAATTCTCTTCAGATCGCAGAGTTCCATTCCGCCGTGCCGCACCACGCCACGCCGCAGATTGAACCGCTCCGCAAACTCCGGCAGAAGATCCGGCGGAAAGCGGCGGAAAAAAATCTGGAGCGCCCGTGAACGGGAACTATCGCTTCCCGCATCGTGCAGGACACCGGGCGCCATCAGCACCCACTCCCCGGGACGCAGACAGACAATCCCATCCTCCGTGCGGAAACGGAATTCCCCGAACACCGACGCCGTCAGCTGCCACGCCGAGTGACGGTGCATCTCCGCCTGATACCTCGACGTGTACAGAAGGGTCTCGAACCAGAGCCACGGCTCCGGCATCGACAAATGACTGCCCGAACAGTTCAACATTCCGCTCCGATCTCCTCTTATGGCGGAAGGATAAAAAAGCCGTGAATGAGACCCCCATTCACGGCTTTCCGGAAAAACTCTGAATTCCGCTTACTTTCCCGCCTGATACTCCTGCAGGGATTTCGGCAGAATGGCATTGCTGCGCGCAGCGGCAATTCCGGCAACCGTCGCATTGGCGGCGGCGATCGTGGTCATGTAGGCGATCTTCTGCTGGATTGCCATCATGCGGATGTAGCTGTCATCCAGCTTCTCGCTGCGGTCTTTCGGCGTATTGATAATCAGCTGGAGGGCATGATTCTTAATCATGTCGCTGATATCGGGACGCCCTTCGCCGAGCTTGTTGACCACCGTGTTCGGAATCGAATGCTCGTCCAGATATTTCGCCGTTCCGTCGGTCGCATAGAGCTTGAAGCCGAGCTCATTCAGCTTCTGCACAATCGGGAGAAGATATTCCCGTTCGCGCCGGTTGACCGAAATCAGCGCGGCTCCCTCCAGAGGCAGCGGAGCATTCGCCGCCTTCTGGCTCTTGAAGTAGGCCAGCTCGAAGCTGTCGGCAATGCCGAGAACCTCTCCGGTGGCGCGCATCTCCGGTCCCAGAATCGGATCGACTTCCGGGAACATGTTGAACGGGAAAACCGCCTCCTTCACGCCGTAGTAGTTCTTGCATTTGCGTTCCAGGTACGGAGCGAAATCGGTCAGCTTCTTTCCGAGCATGAGACCGGTGGCGATCCGCGCAAGCGGAACACCCGTGATTTTCGCAACCAGAGGAACGGTCCGCGATGCACGCGGATTCGCTTCGATGATATACACCTTGTCGTGACAGACGGCGAACTGGACATTGAGAATGCCGTCCACCTTGAAGTCCTTCGCGATCAGCGCCGCATAATGTTCGATGGTGTCAAGATGCTTCTTCGGGATTGTGACCGGAGGCAGCACACACGCGGAATCGCCGGAGTGGATGCCGGCAAGTTCCACATGCTCCATCACGGTGGCCACGAACGTATCGGTTCCGTCGGAAAGCGCGTCGACCTCCGTTTCGGTTGCGTTGTCGAGGAAGCGGTCGACCAGCATCGGATACTCGGGACTGACCTGAATGGCTTCCACCGCGTACCGTTTCAGCGTTTCCTCGTCGTGAATGACCGCCATTCCGCGGCCGCCGAGCACGAACGACGGACGCACCATCACCGGATATCCGATCTTCCGGCCCAGAGCGACAGCCTCCTCCAGCGAATGGGAGATTCCGCTTTCCGGCTGCGGAATTCCGAGCGCGATCATCCGTTCGCGGAAGTATTCGCGGTCCTCGGCGAGACGGATTCCTTCCGGCTGCGTCCCGAGGATGTTCACTCCGGCATCCTTCAGCTGCTGAGCGATGTTCAGCGGAGTCTGTCCGCCGAACTGAACGATCACGCCCTCCGGCTTCTCCTTCTCGTAGACGGCCAGCACATCCTCCACCGTAAGCGGTTCAAAATAGAGCTTGTTGCTGGTATCGTAGTCGGTGGAAACCGTTTCCGGATTGCAGTTGATCATGATGGATTCATAACCGGCATCCCGGAGTGCGAACGCCGCATGAACGCAGGTATAATCGAATTCGATACCCTGGCCGATCCGGTTCGGGCCGCCGCCAAGGATCATGATCTTCTTGTGTGCGGAAACCGGGACTTCGTCCCTGGCATCCTTTGCATAAGTGGAATAATAGTAGGCGGCGTTGTCCACTCCGGAGACCGGAACCGCGCAGAAGCTCGCCTTTACGCCGAGCGCAAGACGGCGTTCGCGAACGTCCTTTTCTGCCACTTTGAACAGATTGGCGAGATATTTGTCGGAGAATCCGTCGCGTTTCGCCTGCACCAGCAGATCATCGGGCAGCGATTCAAAATCGTGTTTTGCCAGATCCAGCTCCAGCGCGGCAAGTTCCGCCATCTGTTCGATGAAGTAGCGGGTGATCTTTGTCAGGCGGACGATGTCGTCCACGGAGACACCTTTCTTCAACGCCTCGTAAATCTGGAAGTAGCGTTCGCTGTTCGGCGTGATGATTCTTGTCCGCAGCTCTTCCGCGCTCAGTTTTTCAAACTTCTTCACGCAGCCGAGTCCGGAGCGGCCGATTTCGAGGGAGCGAATCGCCTTCTGGAACGCCTCTTTGAAGTTCTTGCCGATGCTCATCACCTCGCCGACCGCCTTCATCTGCGTGCCGAGGCGGTCCTTCGCCTGTGCGAATTTCTCAAACGCCCACCGGGCGAATTTCACCACGACATAATCTCCGGACGGCGTATAGAGATCGAGCGATCCATCGCGCCAGTAGGGAATCTCCTTCAGAGTGAGTCCGGCCGCCAGACGGGTGGAAACGCTTGCGATCGGGAACCCTGTCGCCTTCGACGCCAGCGCGCTCGAACGCGAGGTCCGCGGATTGATTTCAATGACAATGATGCGGTCATCCACCGGATTGTGCGCGAACTGCACATTGCCGCCGCCGATGATCCCGACGCCGTCGACGATCCGGTATGCGTATTCCTGCAGTCGTTTCTGAACGGATTCCGGAACGGTCAGCATCGGCGCCACGCAGAAGCTGTCACCGGTATGGACGCCCATCGGATCGACGTTCTCAATGAAGCAGACGGTAATCTTTTTTCCGGTTGCGTCCCGAACCACTTCCAGCTCCAGCTCCTCCCATCCGATCACGCACTCTTCCACGAGCACCTGATGGATCATGCTGGCGTCGAGTCCGCGGCTGCAGACCTCGCGCAGCTCCTCGACGTTGTAGACGATTCCGCCGCCGGTTCCGCCCATCGTGTAGGCCGGACGGAGCACCACGGGATATCCGAAATCATTGGCGATCTTCTCCGCCTCTTCCAGCGAGTAGCACGGTTCGGATTTTGCCATCGGGATTCCGAGGCGGTTCATGGTCTCCTTGAACGTGATGCGGTCTTCTCCGCGTTTGATCGCCTCCAGGTCCACGCCGATCACTTTCACGCCGCAGCGGGAAAGGATTCCGGCCTCGTCCAGGGCAATCGACAGATTCAGCGCGGTCTGTCCTCCGAGGTTCGGAAGAAGCGCATCGGGCTTCTCCTTCTCAATGATCTTCTCAAGGCTGTCGACCGTCAGGGGTTCGATATAGGTATGATCCGCCATGCCGGGATCGGTCATGATCGTGGCGGGATTGGAGTTGACAAGAACAATTTCGTACCCTTCCCTGCGAAGAGCTTTGCATGCCTGTGTGCCTGAGTAATCGAATTCACACGCCTGGCCGATAATGATCGGACCGGAACCGATGATCAGGACTTTCTGAATGTCCGTGCGCTTGGGCATTTTGAGTGGATCCTTTCCTGTTTTTCTCTACAGTAGTCGGAATTACACTATACACCCGAAACGCCATTTTTCAACCGGAAACCGCTATTTTTTCACGATTTCGGCGATCACGGAATACGCCGCAAACTTTTCCCGGTACGGGAGTGCCGCGGCGGCCGGACTGGTCGATGGAAGCCGGACAATCGAGATCCCCCGCCGGAACAGTTCCCCATGATATCGTTTCAGAAAAAGAAACGATGCGCTTCCGTTGCAGAAGATGTGTGTAATGCCGGGATTCCGCTCCAGCAGTCCGGCGATGTCGTTCGGAACCGGATCGGAGATCTTCGTATCAAGACTTCCCTCCCGGCGGCAGGAGGCCAGGACATCCCAGAGCGCCACGCCGTTTTCTCCGAGACGGGAGAGCCGTTCCGCATACGGCAGATCCCGGGAAAAGCCGAACAGCTCCCCCATGATCCGCCAGAATGCGTTCTGGGGAAATGCGTAATACTCCTGCCGCCGCAGGGACTCCTCTCCCGGCATGGAACCGAGAATCAGAACCTTCGCTCCGGGATACACGCTCGGCGGAAAGGAATGTTTCTGTGTCATGGCTCCTCCGGAACTTCTCAAAGATAGAACATCCATGCGGCGACAAGGGAGAGCACGGTCAGAACCGCTGCCGGAACACAGCAGAGAAGGATCAGTTTTCCCTCTTTTCCGGAAAGGCCGACCGTTGCGCAGGCGGCCACCACTCCGCTGATCCGGATCATGCTGCCCGCTCCGCCGCCGACCAGCTGAAGGGCGACAATCGCCGCCGGAGGAAGATCCAGAAGCCGCGCCGTGTCAAACTGAATCGAAACAAAAAGAATGCTCGACACCGTGCAGGAACCGGAGAAAAATGTTCCGAGCACCCCGATCACCGGCGCGGCAAGCGGATATGCGCCTCCCATCAGACGGGCGGCGGCCTCTGCCACCGTCGTCAGCATCCCGGGAAGATTCGACGTGTTCGCGTCGGAAAACACCATGATCTGCACCATGGCCACGCTAGCCGCGATTGCGATGGACGCCGCAAGGATCTGCCGACCCGCCTTCCGGCAGAGCGCCAGGATCTCCCGTCCTTCAAGGCCGAACCAGAACGCCGAGCCGAACGCGACAAACAGAAAAGGAAAAACCCCCGGATTATTGAACACCGCCCAGGAAAATCCGATTCCCGGAAGGCCCGGTATTTCCGGGATCTGAATGCGCCCGACCGTGTTCAGCACACGGCGGAACGGAAGCGCCTCAAGGCGGGTCAGGACCAGCACCAGAGCGATCACCGCATACGGAGTCCAGGCACGCCAGACAGGGATTTCGTGTTTTTCAAACCGGGGCGGCGGAACGGCGGTCGCCCCCTTCTGAAATCCCCAGACATGACGCGGCACCAGAAAGCGGAACCGGATCGCAAGAATCACGATCGGCAGTCCGACAACGACTCCGAGCATCGACGGCAGTTCCGGTCCGAGAAACCGCGCCGTCAGATACCACGGAACGGTGTACGCCGCTCCGCTGAACAGGCAGAACGGAATGATCTCCGTGATCGACCGCATCCGCCGGACCTTCTCCTTCGAGGAGGTCAGCACCAGAAACGCAACCGCGATCAGCGGAAGGAAGGTGCCGCTCCACGCAAAGATTCCGGCGGATTCCGTCACCACTTCCCGCATGAAATCCGCAACGGGGATTCCGGCCTTTTCCAGATTTCCCGACAACGCCGAGCCGACCGTCAGAACCGGAGTCCCGACCGCGCCGAACGTGACCGGCATCGTATTGCAGATCAATGAAACCGCCACCGCCGCAAACGCCGGAAATCCAAGACCCGCCAGCAGCGGTGCCGCCAGAGCCGCCGCCGCTCCGAATCCCGCCGCACCCTCGATGAAACCGCTGAACAGCCACGCAATCACGATCAGCTGGATTCTCCGGTCTTCGGAAATCTGCGAAAAGGAGCGGTTGATCGACTCCAGCGCTCCTGTTTTCTGAAGAATATTCAGCAGCAGAATCGCTCCGTAAATAATCAGAATGATGTCGAGCGATTTCAGGACGCCGAGCAGCGACACCTCCGTCACATAGAGAATCTTCATTCCCCAGACGCCGCTGCCGAGAAGCGCCGTTCCCGCCAGGGCCAGCAGCAGCGATACCGGCGGCGACACCTTGAATTTGCTCATCAGCAGAAGCGCGGCGAAAATCGGCAGCAAGGCAAGAAGGGCGTACATAAAAACCTCGGTTTGGATTGGGTGTATCCGGATAATATACCCTCACCGCGCTCCGAATGCAACCGGAGGACCGTTTTTTCCTTCCAGTTTCGATCCGCCTCCCGTCAGCGGGAAAATTTGCGCCGGAGCGTCTTCAGCACCTGTTTCACTTCCCGGATTCCCAGAAGGAGCGAGAGGACAACAAAAATCATCCCGAACACACAGCTTCCGCAGAACCACGGCAGGAACCGCTTCGGCAGAAGATCGAATCCGGCAATGCCGCAGCACTCCAGATAGACGAACCGGGCGGCGAATCCGGCGATCAGGGAAATTCCGGCGGTCTGGAAAAACAGACGGGCAGTGCTCTTCAGCGGCATTCTTCCGAGTTCGCGCCGGAGCAGACCGAGCAGGATCAGATTGTTCAGATACGCCGTGATCGTGGTCGCCAGAGCGATTCCGCCCTGCTTCATCGACGTCATCAGGGAAAGACTCAGAATCACGTTCAGGACGATGCAGAAAATCGAGACGCGCACCGGAGTTTTCATCTCCTTGCGCGAATAGAACCCGGAAACGGTCACCTTGGTCGCCGCGAATGCCGGGATGCCGAACGCATACCAGAACAGAGCGTATGCGGAGGCGTTCAGCGCGGTCTCGTCAAACGCTCCGCGCAGGAACAGGAACTCCAGCAGATTCCGACCGAAAAAGAGCATGTACACGCCGAGAGGAACCGTCAGAAACAGGAGCTGGCGCATCGAATCGAACATCATCATCAGCATGGACTTAAGCCGTCCGGCGGCGGCCGTGCGCGACATCACCGAAAGAGAGACCGTTCCGAACGCCACCGCAAAAATTCCGATCGGCAGATAGATCAGACGGTCGCTGTACGTCAGAGCGGCCGCCGCGTTGTTGTCGATCGACATGGCGATGGTCCGGTCGCACAGCACGCTCACCTGAAGCGCGGACATTCCGATCAACCCCGGCAGCGCCAGATGCCAGATCTCGTGAATCGCCCCGAAATTCAGCAGCGTTTTTTTCGAGAATTCCGGGATCATCCTCTGCCGTTTCAGCAGAATCCAGAGGACGAGCATCTCCAGCACTCCGGAGATCAGCACCGCGATGGCCAGCACCCGGAGGAATCCCGCCGGATTCCCCCGGAACGCCCCGGTCATCCCCCACGCCAGCGCCGCGATCAGGCAGACATTCAGCAGCAGACTCGCCAGTGCCGGCAGCACAAAGCACCGCAGGGAATTCAGCAGCGACGTCACCACACCGATCAGACAGATGAAAATACAGTACGGCATCACCACCGGCGTCACCAGCAGCATCAGCTTCCACCGCGCCACCGAAACATGCGGTTCAATCAGCAGAGCCGGGACCGAAACGGCCACCGTGATCGCCGCGAGCAGAAACGCAAGCCAGATCAGGATCGTGGAAAACTTTCTCCGGGCGGAGACTTCCCCTTCCTGTTCCAGCGTGTGCGAGATCAGCGGAATCAGAGCGGTTCCGAGCGCCCCCTCCCCCAGAATCCGACGGAACAGGTTCGGCAGCAGAAATGCCGACGACCATGCGCTCATCACCAGTCCGCCTCCGAGGATCTGCGCGGAGAGAATCTCCCGGAACAGTCCGAAAATCCGGCTCAGGAAGATCACGAGGGAGTATCCCATCGTGCTTTTGAAAATTCCGTTTCCCGCCGCCATTCTTCCGTCCGCGGCTCCCTCTTTTCAAATTGGTTCAGACCGAGAAGCGGACGAACACCGAATCGCCGTCCTGCACGATATACTCCTTGCCTTCGATGCGGAGTTTTCCGGCGGTCTTTGCGGCGTTCCAGTTGCCGTACTTCATCAGATCCTCGTAGGAGACGATCTCCATGCGGATGAATCCGCGTTCCATATCCGTGTGGATCTTTCCCGCGGCCTGCGGCGCGGTGGAGCCGCGGGTGACGGTCCAGGCGCGCGACTCATCCGGACCGGAAGTGAAGAACGTAATATAGTCCAGCAGTTTGTATCCGGTGGCGATCACCCGTTCCAGACCGCTCTTCTCCACGCCGATGTCCTCCAGGAACGCGAGAGCCTCCTCCGGCTCCAGCTGGGCGAGATCCTCCTCCAGCTTCGCGCAGACGGGAACCACTTCCATGCCGTGTTTTGCGGCGTCGGCGATCAGTTTCCGGGAGATTTCGTCCTGCCCGAAGTTCCGGAAGGCCTCCTCGTCGGTGTTCGCGCAGACGAATGCCGGCGTCAGGGTCAGCAGCTGCATGGATTTTGCGATGCGGTCGAGCTTTGCATCCTCGCGGTCGTAGGAGGGGAGACGCCCCTGCTCCAGATCCGCAATGAACGACGCGGCAAGATCCAGTTCCGCCTTCAGCTCCGGATCACCGCTTCTCGCCTGTTTTTTCCCGCGCTCGATTTTTTTCTGCAGGAATTCGAGATCGGCGAGCATCAGTTCGGTCAGGATCAGCTCCAGGTCCCGAGAAGGATCGACGCTCCCTTCGACATGGACCACGTCGGAATCCCGGAACAGGCGCACCACATGGGCGACCGCATCCACGTTCCGGATGTGGCCGAGGAACTGGTTGCCGAGTCCCTCTCCCTTGCTCGCCCCCTCCACAAGCCCGGCGATGTCGATGAATTTCATGGTTGCCGGAACCACTTTCGCGGAATGTTCCAGTTTTGCGAGATCGTCCAGCCGCTTGTCCGGCACCGGAACGATTCCCGTATTCGGTTCGATCGTGCAGAACGGGAAATTCGCCGCAACGGCGCCTCCCTTGCACAGCGCATTGAACAGCGTTGACTTCCCGACATTCGGGAGTCCGACAAATCCACAGGCAAATCCCATTGATACAACTCCGTGAAGGTTGAAATTTAAAAAACAACAAAAGGAAATGTACCATTTTATTTTATTTTTTCAACTTTCGCCATTTAAAAAAACAAAAAACGGTGTAGATTCTCCGGAAATGGCGGAACGGACGGGCAGCTCTTTCTTTTCCGTACCGGCCCTCCGCTGCCCCGTTCCCGTCCGCGTACAGAGAAGGATTTCCATTTCAAGATGAAAAACAGAGTTCTGATCCTCGGATTCGGCATCAGCGGACAGGCGGCGGCGCGTCTTGCCCGCGAACTCGGGAAAACGCCCATTCCCGTTGACCGCCGTCCGCTCTCATGGGACGGCGAAACAGTCTCCGGCTGGATGGAGGGAACTCCTCTTCCGGAAGCCCCGCTGGCGGTCATCAGTCCCGGAATCTCCATCCACTCGCCGATGGCGCAGGCCGCCCGGGATGCGGGCGCCGAGGTGATCGGGGAGCTGGAATTTGCCGCCCGCGCCCTTCCCCGCCCGTTTGTCGCGGTCACGGGAACCAACGGGAAGACCACCACGACCGAAATCACCGCCGCGCTCTTCCGCGCCAACGGGATCCGCGCGGAGGCGGCCGGAAACATCGGAAACGCCCTCAGCGATGCCGTGCTCCAGATCCGCAGACGGGACGATGTCGACCTTCTGGTCATCGAAACGAGTTCCTTCCAGCTGGAAAGCACCGCCGAAGCCTTCGCCCCCTCGTCCGCGGCGTTCCTGAATCTTGCCAGCGATCACATCAACCGGCACGGCTCCCTCGACGGATACCGGGAAGCGAAGGAGCGGATCTTCCGCAATCTGAAAGGGACGGCGGTGATCCGTTCGGATCTTCTCCGGTCCGTGCATGTCGGGAACCATCCGGTGCTGACCTTTTCCGCAACAGACGAAACGGCGGATTTCCATCTTTCCGGCGGCATGATGTTCTTCCGGGAAACGCCGGTCATTCCGCTCGACAGTCTGCAGCTCAAGGGACTCCACAACGCGGAGAACATCATGGCGGCGCTGGCGCTTCTCTCCGCGGAGGCGGGGGAGAGCGCGCTCTTCTCCGCGGCAACCGCCGGGACGCTCCGCTCCTTCTCGCCGGACGCGCACCGGATGGAACTGTTTGCGGAGGCGGACGGAATCCGTTTCTTCGATGACTCCAAGGCCACCAATCCCCATTCGGTCAATGCGTTTCTTCAGACCTTCGGCGGCAAAAGAAACGTTGTACTGATTCTCGGCGGACTCGACAAGGAGATGGACTTTTCCTCCATCCGGGAAGATGCCGGCAAAATCAAAAGCGCCTTTCTGATCGGCGAATGCCGGGAAAAGATTTTCCGGGAGCTTTCCGGCGAGATCCCCTGTACGCTCTGTTCCTCTCTGGACGAGGCGGCGGAACGGGGATTCCATGCGGCGGAACGGGGCGACATTCTCGCGCTCTCCCCGGCCTGTGCCAGCATGGATCAGTTCCGGGACTACAAGGAGCGCGGAGAACGGTTCAAAGCCGCCGTCCGCGCGCTCATCGGCGGATAAGCGGACTCTGCCGCGGACGGAGATCAGGAGAGCCGGACGATCCGGCAGCCGTGCGGAGGAATGTCGAACGAGAGCGTCCCGCCGCTGACCGCCAGATCCCGCTGCGCCCACAGATCGCGGACCGTGCGCCGGGAGGACGGAATCGGACAGGAAAACGTTTCGGTGTTCTCCCCCAGATTGAAGAATCCGAAGGCCTCCGCGTTTCCCGCCAGACGGCGGCGGTAAATTTTTCCATGGCGGAGAATGGAGCCGTCCGCGTCTCTGCGGAGATCCTCCTGAATGCAGATTGCGCCGCAGCCGAGCTCGTCCTGATTCAGCGCAAGGATCTCCTCATTGGAGAGCAGCGCAAGCGTGAAATCGTCGATTGAGGCAAGATCGCAGCTGATCTGAATCGGCGACGGAAACAGCGCCCACATCGAAACATGGGTGATCCTCTCATTCCGGGAGAGACGGTTTTCCCGCAGGGCAGTCTCGCGGAAATCCGAACTGGTTCTGCCGATGGTCATCCGTCCGAGAGCCAGCATATCCATGTCGAACCAGTTCCCGGGGGCGATGTGCGGCGCCCACGCATCCGCCTGAAATGCATTGGCGGAAAGACGTTCCCAGGTGTCGACCGTATCATTGTTCGAGCGGTACATGTTCGCGCATTTCCGGTAGGTGTCGATCCACTCCAGCTTGCAGGACGTGGTGAGGGAGAGCACGAAATCGCGATCCGTCTTCCGCAACGCCTCGCTGATTTTCCGGGTGTGTTCCTCGTCGCAGGAGGGCCAGTCGTACTTCAGGTAATCGAACTTCCACTCCGCCCACTGCCGGGCGTCGTTCTCTTCGAATCCGCACATGCCGCATCCGCCGAAATAGGCATGGAAATGGCGGGGGTCCAGCGGATAGCCCGTCGATCCGGGAAGAAGGCGGTCGGGCGTGGACCCCCACGCATGGACCATCGGCGTGGAGTAGATGCCCGCCTTCAGGCCCAGCGAGTGGATGTAGGCCGCAAGACCTTTCATATCAGGAAAATTGCAGTTCCCCTGAATGGCATTGGTGACCGGGTCGCGGGCCCCCTGCCAGCAGGAGTCGATATTGATGTAGGAGTACCCCCTTGCGGCAAGTCCTTTCTCCACGAGGGCGGAAGCATTCCGGCGGACAAGTTCGTCCGTCACGTTCATCGTGCAGGCGTTCCATGAGGTCCAGCCGAGCAGCGGAGTCAGGCAGATCCGGTTTTCCCCGATCACGATCCGGAACGGCTTTTCGTCCCTGCCGAGCGCGTTTTCCGCCGACAGGACCACCGGAAACTCGCCGGCTTCCAACGCCCGTCCCTGAAACCATCCCGTCTCCGGCGAAAAGACTATCCCCCGCGGCAGACGCCCGCTCACACGGAAACGCAGCGGACGCTCCCCGCGCACCGGAACGGCATAAAAGAACTCCTTCCCCGGCGAAGCTCCGAATACCGGGGTGGCATTGATCTTCGGCGCCCCCGCGTCATGCGGCAGAAGAGGCGCAATTTCGATTTTTCCATCCGTTTCCCTTTTCATATCACCCTCCGAATCATTGTATTTTCTGAATATTATACTATATTTCTTCCAATTCGTAAAGATGAAAAAAATAAGGATCTGTTGTATTTTCATGGAGATTCAAGGAAAAACTATGGACGAGATCTCCCACTATTATCCGCAATTTCCGGAGCGGACGCTGTATCCGCTGCCCGCATCGCTTTCCGCCGCGGGATATGTGGCAACGGAGGACCGCTCCTACCGCTGGGAAGGAGTGAACCGGGGGCCGGAACGCCGGGCGATCTGGCAGTACACGGTTTCCGGAGAAGGGGCCTTGCGGATCGGCGGAAACCTTCTCCCGGTCCCGCCCGGACACGCAATGCTCCTGACAATCCCTGAAGACCACTGCTACTATCTTCCGGAACAGCCCGGGCGATGGGAGTTCTGCTACCTGCTGATGGAAGGAGACGCCTGTTTGCGGATTGTGGAACACCTCCGGGAAAAATACGGTTCCGTGATCCCGCTCTCTTCCGGCGGAGCGGCCGTAAAGACGGCGGAAACTATTCTGGAGCAGTGCCGGAACCGTCTGTTCCGCACACCCTATCAGATGGCGGAACAGGTCTCGGCCTTTCTGTTCCGGATAACCGGAGAACTGGAGGAAACCCGGACGGAGGACCGGGAAAAACCGCCGTTTCTCCGACGGATCTTCTCCGCCCTTCAGCGGAATCCGGAGATGACAGCGGACGAAATGGCGGCCGTTTCCGGATACAGCCGTCTTTATCTGGATCGCATTTTCAAGCACCACACGGGGAAAACTCCGGTGGAATTTCTCCTTGAACGGAGAATGCAGAAAGCCACCGGACTGCTTCTCCACACGCCGATGCGCATCAAAGAAGTGGCGGCGGAATGCGGATTCTATGACCCGGCAGACTTCTGCAGGATGTTCCGGAAAAAATTCGGAAGGACTCCGACCCGTTACCGGAAATCCCCCGGTCAGGAGTTCCCGTCCGCCTCCGGAGAGGATTCCGGACGGTCTATCGCAGATTTTCTCTCACAAAGCGATCCGCCGACGCCATCACGCTTGCCGAAAACTCATGCCCCATCTGATAGTGCACGGAAAGTTCCCTCGTCCCGGTTTTCAGCGAATTGAACGCCGCCATGACGCCGTCCGCCCGGCAGACCTCGTCCGCGAGGCCGAGCGCGAAGAACACCGGAATTTCTCCGATCCGGGAACAGAAGGAACATCCGTCGAAATACGGAAGTGTGCGAAGCAGTTCCGGCGCAAGTTCCTTTTTTCCGGTGAGCGAATTGAACGGCCATCCTCCGGATGCCAGATCGCACCCCGCCGGAATCCAGACCGCAATCCCGCTAACCTCCTTTACCAGAGCCGCTCCGGCAAGACTCTGCCAGGCGCCCTGGCTTCCCCCGCAGACCCAGAGATTCCGACCGTCCCACTCCGGCATCGACATCAGCACCTCCAGAGCCCGGACCACGCGGAGGAAGAGACAGCGCATATACGGTTTTTCCGGTTCTTCTGCACTTTATGTAAAAAATGGGAATGGAATATCCGGAACCCCTGTGCAGTCAAGTCCCAATCCGGCATAATCGGTCGCGATGCTCCCTTT
>CASFTV010000019.1 GCA_949297765.1 uncultured bacterium
TCCTCCGATTCCGGCCTCTATTTTTCATGGGCCGGAAACCGATCATTATGCTGTTTTTTCAAAATTCAGCATGATCCCTTCCGGTTCAGCAGACCCTAAATAATTCCATCTTCTCAATCTCCCTTGAAAGCGTCGGAATCCGCGATGCGGCGAAAAAAGAAATCCGCCTCGGGAGAGACTCCGAAACGCCGATCGTCCGGAGAGTATGCGGCGATCCGGGAGGAATATGCGTTTCCGAATTTTTCCCTCATTTCCGCATTTCCGGAGATTCTCTCCCACTCTCCGGCCAATATTCCAACGACCTCCAGTTCCAGAGAATTCCTTCCCTTCCGCAAACCGTCCAGACGGAACACCCAGGGAGGAAATGCCCGGATTCCCGTTTTCTTCCCGTTCACTCTCAGAACCGCCCCGCAGCCGATCCAGTCAAACCGGACGCAGAACGGCAGAGGATCGCCCCCCCCGAATTCGAGGCTTGTTTTCAGATGGAGTATGCCGGAGCGGTCCGGCTCCACCGCGTTCCAGTCTCCTCCGTCCGGCAGGTTCCGTCCGATCCGGGAGAAACGCGGACGGGCAGAGGACCCGAGACGGTATTCCTCCATGGATTCCACAATCCATTCCAGGAATCCGCGTTCCCTGCGGAAGCGCGGCGGATCCGCCATTTTTCCCGAGGACACGCGGCGGAAGATCCGCAGTTCGCCCGCGGAGAAACCGATCTCGCAGCCGCCGGGAATCCGGTGCAGAGGTGAAAGTTCGGACGGCAGCGGATCCGGCGGAGGGATCTCCTCCCAGACCTCATCCGGCTCCGTCCGGAAACGGAAAATCCCCTCTCCCGGACCTTTGCTGAACACCATAACCGCCTCCGTTCCGTCATTGCGGCGGCAGGGAAGAATCTGAAATTCACCGTCGGAAGGGAGCGGAGGAAGAATGGAGAACGCACGCCATTGTTCCCGATCCTTTTCAGAAAACGTGCGGGGATCGACAGAAAGAACCCCCTTTTCCTTTGCGGGGAACTCCTCCTTCCCGGCGAAGCGCCAGAAAATCCGGTCTCCGTCAAGAGCGGAGATCAGAGCTTCCAGTCTTGCATCCTGCAGTTTTCCCTCCGCCTCGGAGTCCGGCAGAGCGGGATCATACAGAATCCGGACCGGAGCTTCAAGCGCTCCCGCATCGAACGAACCGGCCCACGCCCAGTGGGCGGTCAGCGCGGGGAAGAGGCGCCACAGCGGATTCCGCGGCGAAAAATCGGTACAGCATCCCCATGTCCGCCCTCCCCGGATTCCGGAAAGGAACGGCATCACCATCAGACGGTTCACCCCGCGGATAAACTGTGCATTTGCAATCCAGTTCATGGAGGAGGCGGTCAGATCATATCCGTAGACATTGAAACTTTCGCTGAGCACCTCATGCCGTTTCCGACGGATTGCGGAGGAGACGGCGAATTTTGCAAACGCTCCATCCTTCCCCCCCGGCCAGATCTGGCGCCAGATGGCATCCACGCCGGGAGTTTCCATGCAGTCGAAAACGGCGATCGCATCTCCGAAAACGCCGGCGTGACAATGGAATTCATCCTCCCCGGAAAGATGACCTTCCAGACCGATTCCGTGATTCCGGCACCATTCCGCAAGGATCTCATAATAGTTCCGGATCGACAGAGCGGTGCAGCACTCGAGATAAAGACGGCGCATCCGGCGGACCTCCTCCGTGATTTCGGGAAGCGGAAAGAGCATCGCATAGATCTCTTCGACCGGGAAGCCGTTGCGGCGCAGAAACTCTTCCGGAAGGAGCGGCGACCAGGGAATCTCTTCCTGACCGATCCGGCCGACCCAGCGCGCCTCGTCGGTGAAAATCCCGGTAATGGTCTTTCCGAACTCCTCTTCTGCCGACTCGAAATAGCGGTCATGGGTCAGGCGGATGAACGTCCGGGCGGCATCGGGATTCATCAGATCGATTCGTCCCCTCTCCGCCACGGGGACCGCCTGAAACGTCCCCTGCTCCGTCCGGATCAGGACATGCGCGGCAAGAGCGGGATCGTTCCGGACCACCTCTCCGCAGGCCCCTCCGCTCGGCCATCCGCCCTCGTCGTACAGGGTCATCCGGAGTCCGAGACGCCTGCACACCTCCACCGCGAAGCGGAAACGCCGGAAATAGGTTTTTCCGAGATAGGGAATCCGCATGCCTTTCCCGAAAAACAGCTTCGGACCGAACGCTGCCGGCATCGGATGAATGCTGACCGAACGGAATCCGGCATCGCGGATTCCGTTCAGCTGCCGTGCGATCCCTGCTTCCGAGAGATCCGTATTCCAGTACCAGAAGATGGCGGGATTCCGGGATAAGTTCTTCATTCTGAACCTCTTTTCAGTTTTTATTTGAAGCAAAATATTTTTTCCGGATTTCGGGTTCTCGGCTTCCGCCCTCTGCGTTCAGATGGGTCAGAACATCCATCAGACCGGCATGACCGTCGAAGCAGAGGACCCCTGCCGCGCGCCTGTGAACCGGACCGATCGAAGGGCTGCTCGAAGAGTTGAAAAGATAGCGTCCGTCCAGAAGATATCCGAGTCCGGCAAAATTTCTCTCCATCTGATACTCGATCACCCCGATTTTCACGGATGGACTCCGGACCCGTTCCGGACGAACCGCGGCAGCCGAACCGCCCTCCAGAGGTCCGGTGATTCCGATGGAACCTTCCGCATACCACGGAGCGCCGTTGACAAATACAGACATTCCGACGGCAAGATAATGAGTGGGCAGAGCGCCTCCGACCTCCGTCTGCTGAGCCGCATGGGCGGCACATTTCAATCCAAGATAACTGCCGTTCCCTCCGTGGGATGGATCCATCGGAAGGCAGGGATATCCGAATTTCGCTCCGGATGCGGCAATTCCGGTCAGAAGCTGCCACCACCGACCCTTTTCCGGCGTTCCGGGCAGAATCTGCGACTCATCCTGAGGCCACGGGTAAAATACGGAATCATTGGCATACAGGGAGAGCGCCAGTCCGATCTGCTTCAGGTTATTCACACCCGTTACCGCATGCGCTCGGTTCCGAGCGCTCTTCAGGGCCGGGAGCAGAAGGGCCATCAGGATCACAAGGATCGAAATCACGACGAGCAATTCTATCATGGGGAATTTTTTTCGTGTTTTCATTTTCCGCCTCTCCGTTTTGGACTCTGACCTCTCTTCTGCATGGTGGAGCAGAACGATTCTCCGTCTTTCCGGAAATAATATACCGGAAGAAATCTGAAAATCCATGAAGAATTGGACCTGTTTTATGATGGAATGTAACATCCTCTTGTATTTTGCGCGTGACGGACTTATATTTTCCGCGGCAGAGGAAAAGGAGCTTCCATGACAGAGAAACACAGGCGGGGAAAAACAGACGGAACCATCCGCGGACCGGAAATTCTCGGATCCCTGTTCCGGATTTCCCGCTGCAGCTTCCACCGGGGAATCTGGCCGTGGATCCAGAACGGATTGTGTCCCGGCCACTGGCGTTTTTACTGGAATCCCGTGCCGGGAGGCGTTCTCCGGATCGGGGAATCGGAGGTGGCTCTGGAAAAGGATTTCTTTTATCTGCTCCCCCCGTTTCTCCATTTTTCAACCGCCGCGCGGCAGCCGTTCGATCAGTTTTTCGTCCACTTCCATCTTTATGCGAAGCGGCCGCAGATTTCGAAACTTTTCCGGATTCCGGCAGATCCGGCGGGCATCGCGCAGATCCGGAAAATCATCGAACTCGGACAGGCATGGGAGACTCTTCAGATGCGGACTCTGCTCGTTCATGCGCTTCTGTCAAACGCTCTTCTCCATCTGCCCGGAGAACTGTTCCGTCTGGAGCGGTGTCCCGACCCGCGCATAGAACGAATCTGCAAATTTCTGGAAGAACCCTCCGGAAAAAACCGGACAAACAATGAACTGGCGGAGGAACTGCACATGTCCCGCAACAGCTTCATCCGCCTGTTCCATCAGGAGACGGGCGACACCCCTCAGCGCTACCGGCGCAGAAAATGTATTGAAAAAGCCTGCGGCCTTCTCCGTTCCGCCGATCTCAGCATCGACGATATCGCAGAGGCCTCCGGTTTTTCCGACCGGAGTCATTTCACCCGCATTTTCACGCAGATCATCGGTCTCTCCCCCGGCAGCTACCGCAAACGTTTTCCGTTCTGAGAACCGGCCCCCTCCCTCCATCCGCCGGACAGGCGTCCTTCCCCTTCCGCAGCCGCTCTGTATTGATTTTATACAAAAAATTTTCTCTGTATTGACATTTTTTGCAAAATATGCTATAATTAAAAGGAAAGACAATCAGAACAGCGGAGTCAATTGAGATGGAGTGCTGGACGACACGAAAATTGAATACAGAACAGAATCTTCCGCTCTACCGGGTTCTGGCGGATCATCTGCGGGAGTGTATCCGGGACGGGAAACTGAAAACAGGAAGCCGGCTTCCCTCCTCCCGGGAATTGCAGACCACATACCACCTTTCATCCAGCACCGTGGAACACGGGGTCAAACTTCTGGTGCGGGAAGGATGGCTGCTCCGCAGGCCGCGGCTCGGGACCTTCATCAACAATCCGGAAAACCGGCGTCCCTGTGTACAGGAAAAACTCCGGATCAAGGTCCTGTTCAGCAACATCAGAGTGGAAGGCGAACACTGGTTCCGGGGACTTTTTTTCATCGAACAGTATCTCCGGGAGCATCATGCGGAATTTCTTTTTGAACGGCAGGAACTCGAACATCCGACGGCGGATGCGTTTGAAATCATGGGAAGCTGCAACGGCGTGATTCTCTGCGGAACCAATCCCATCGACCTTGCGGAAACGCTTCTGGAACACAAATTTCCCTTTATCATGCTCGGCGCCCCGGACCGGAAAACACCCTCGCTGAAAAAAATGGACGCCTACATCGGCGACGATGAAAACCGGATGATCAAAGCGGTGAAAGCTCTGGTCGACATGGGACACCGCCGCATCTCCGCAGTCTATGCTCCGGAAGGAACCATGTATGGCGAGGAGCTGAAAAGCGGTCTTTCCAAGGCGGCGCAGCTGTTCCATCTGGAAGATGATCTTCAGATTTATCCGCTGAAGGAGGCCGGTGTGGAATACGGGAACCGGATTGCCTGCCAGATCCTCTGCCAGGAAAAGAGGCCGACGGCGATTCTCTCTTCCGATATCATGCTCAGCATCGGCATTCTCCATGCGGCGGGCAAACTCGGTTTTTCCGTTCCGGAGGATTTTTCTGTTCTCAGCTGCGGCTCCAATCTTTTTGCAGAATTCGCCACTCCGCCCCTGACCACCACCGGATCGGCAGACAGCGACCAGAATCTGCTGGCCTGTTTCCGCGAGATGCTGGACCGGCTCTTCGACCAGATTCACAATCCGGACCATCAATGCGCCAACCTGGTCAACCGGAATTTTTCCATCACCTTCCGAAGCACCCTGATCTGCAACAAGCAGAACGATATCCATGAAATCGAATTAAATACAAAAAGAAAGGATCTCGCAATATGAATTCCAGACAATCCCGCCTGCCGGACAAAACCTGCCGATATGTACGGAAAGGATTTACTCTTGTTGAACTTCTTGTCGTAATTGCGATCCTTGCGATCCTTGCAGCGCTTCTTCTTCCGGCGCTGAACAAGGCGCGGGCGCGGGCGACCGCTATTGAATGTATGAGCTATCTTTCCCAGATCGGCAAAGCGTTTCACATGTATGCGGACGATTACGAGGGGTATTTCCCGAGAACCGGTTACGACGGAAGCAACAAAGCTCACTGGTATTTTATCCTTACCGGAGAAGGAATTCCGATTATCAAGCCTTATTTTCCAAGAAAATTTCGCTACTGTCCGGATACCAGCATTCCCAAAGAGGACTCCCGCGCCTATGGCGGCAACTATCAGAACTCGGATACGTTCGAGATCAAGAAATGCTACCATCCGAGCAGACGGGCCATTCTGTTCGACTGGAACCAGTACCGGAACAACCGGGCAACCAATCAATGGGATCCGGTCTGGAATACGGAACCGCTCGACATTTTCCGCCATCTCCGCCGGATGAACATTCTCTATTGCGACGGACATGTCGGCAATCTGAACTACGCCGTCTTCCGGGTTCAGAAAACCCTCTATCTCTTCAACAACAAACCGTAAGAAGGAGGGAGGAAATTTCATGCGCTCTCTATCCTTGCTTTTCCTGCTGACCGCCGCACTCTGCAGTTCCGCCGCCGACCTCTCCTTCAATGCCGGGATCTTCCGGGCGGACCCGGATGGGAAAATGGAACTTCAGACAAAAAACGGCGAAAAACTCACCCTGCAGTTCGGCGTTTTTCTCCCGACCTGGAATTTTCTGCCGCAGACACCCCTGCGGAATGCAAAAATTCTCCGGGATACTCCGCAGGGCTTTGAACAGAACGGAACTCTGAATGCGAGAGGGAAACATCTTTCCTGTTCGCTCAAAGGATCCGCGGAAGGCGGAAATCTTCTTTTCGAGTTTTCCATGGCTCTCCCGGACGACCTCAAAACTCAGGACGGCCTTCCCCCCCAGCTGACCATCAGCGCCGCGCCGGGCATACTCAACGGATCGCTTGTGCAGTTCGGAGGCAAAACCGTAAAACTTCCGGCGGACAACACCTGGAGTCACGGGACCTCGTTTCTCATTCAGAAATACGGACTCCGGCTGGAACTTCTCAACGGAGCGCAATCCATCTCCGTCTGGGGAAAGGGAAACACCTCCATCTCCTTCCGGATCCCGGCAAAGCAGGAAGTCGGGAAAAACGGGGAACGGCTCTACCGCATCCGTTTCCGTCTTTCCGCGTCCGCGGAAAAGCTCCGGGAAGTGGTCGACATGGTCAAACTCAAGCGGGAGCAGTATCTGCGCGTCCTGTATCCGCCGATGGAACCGGAATTCAAACCGGCAAAGCTGATCGCGATGCTGAATGCTCCGGACGTGTCGCACAAGACGCTGAAGCAGATCGAAAACTGTCTCGACATCCGAGCGGTACTTTACTCGCTGCGGGAACGTCTGGTCCATGCGGACACCCCCTCCCCCGCGCTCAGAAGCGGACTGGAGAACGCCTACGGAAAACTCAACCGCGGCGACTGGAAGGGCGTCCGGGCAATGATTCCGGATCTGGAAAAACAGGCGGAAAAGCTCCCGCCTCTTCCGATGACCTCCCCCAATCCGTACACCTGGATCAAATCGTTTACGCAGTACGGCTATTTCAAACATCCGGACGGCTGTTCCCTCTCCGAGCCGAATCCGTTCTGCGTGCTGTTTCAGGACGGCTTCCGTTTTGCGATTGCGGAGCATCCGGGCGTCGAACGGATCAGCGACGGCGCATTTCAGCAGATCCGCTACACCCGTCCGATGGAGGATATCACGGTCGAGCGCACCTGGGTGGATACGAAATGGAATCTGCCCGGGCAGACCGTCACCTTCAGCATGCTGACTCCGGTCATCAACGTGGAGAATACGGACACGCTGGTGCTTTCCAACTTCAGCCGGCCGCCGAGCGGCATCAGCTATGTCAATCAGCAGATGCGTCTCTGGGGGACCTCCCTGACCGACATGACCCGGAGCTCGGAAACAATCGCCAGCGTTCTGGTGGACAATCAGGCTGCGGGAAACACCAGAATCGCCGGGAAAGTGTATTCCTTCGCCCCGTTCTTTCCGGGACGTCCGTGGATTGTGCTTTCCTCGAAGAAGGATGCGTGGAACCTGATTCTGATCCTCGGCGAACGTCCCCTTTCCGCGACATTGAAGGACGGGAAATTCATTCTGAAACTGGAAAAGAAAACCCACATCGGCATTGTGCGTCTTCCCTTCGCCCGCCATCCGCGGGAGGCGGCCGGGCTTGCGGAGTTTTTCGCCGAGACCGCTCTGGACTACCCGTCCGGGGTCACCGAAACGGTCCGGGACGGTACGGTCACCTGGAACTACCGCTACAAAAAGCGGAGCAACGCATGGAACACCGCCGCCCGCCGCATCGCCCCGCTCTCTCCGCTGCTCCAACTCGGGAACGTGAATGTTCCGGGTGCAAGGAAAAGCACCTTCAACACCAAATACGGCATGTACAGTTATGTGGACGGCGAACAGGCGGTTTTCCGCACGGCGCGGCAGAACATGAAACCGCTGGCCGGAGTCAATACGCAGATGAATCCGGAACAGCTGCTCCGGCATGCGAAAGACGGTGCGCAATGGCAGCGGCTCTACCTTCGTCCGCGCTCCCGGGAACCGGAGGAGACCTTCCGGAAACTGGAAGAAACGCTGAAATTCTGTGCCGAACATAAGATCAAAGTCCTGATTGATCCGCACGATTTCATCTTCAAGGTCAGCTGGAACACGGGGATCCCGGGTGAGGACAGGAAGATTGCGCCGTTTGTGGAGATGTGGGACCGTATTTCCCGGATCGCGGCAAACTATCCGGAGGCGGTCGCGGGATACGATCTCTACAACGAGCTGGGCGTCAAGGAGGGCGCGGAGTTCCGCTGGCGGGAGATCGCCCGGCAGTGCGTGGAACGGATCCGCAAAAACGATCCGCACACCCCGATCTATGTCACCGGAATGGACGGAGCGAATCCGTCGGGCTACTTCAACTACATGCCGCCGGAGGACGGGAATCTCGTGGTCACATTCCATTTCTACACGCCGCATTCGCTGACGCATCAGAAGACCTCAACACGAATTGACAACGATCCCTTCGTCTTCTATCCGGGCTATGCGCCGCGGATGGACTGGAAGAAACGGATCCACTACGGCGGATCGACGGTCGACTGGTTCGACCGCTGGACACTGGCAGCCATTCTCCTGCCCGTGTGGGAAACCGGAATTTCGACCGGACGGCCTCTGCACTGCGGCGAATTCGCCGTGGTCGGGTACGCCAATGCAAGCGCCGAAAATTCCGCTTTTCTCTGGACAAGGGATGTCTGCGAGCTGTTCCGGCACGCGGATGTCTCCTGGCATCTCTGGAATCAGGGATTCGGACTCGGCAACCGGAAGGTCCGCGAATTCATATTCCAGCTCTGGAACTCCCGGACAAACTAGGAAACCGGCCGCCGAAGCCCGGTCCGCTTGCAAAAAAGCGAACGGACTGTTATAGTACGCCGGAAGGAGAATCCCCTCCCGGAGACCTCTTTCAGACGAGGAATCGAAACAGGAGGGTATCCGGCGCGCGGCCAATGAAACAACAGCGGAAAAACTCCACAGAATTCTATCACAACAGCTTCTCCTACGACCACGGACACACCAGAAGCCAGACACATACCGCATGGAATTTCGAGGAAAGCATCAAATCCACGCTCCCTGTGTGGCCGAATTTTGTCAACAGAACGAATTTCCAGCCGGATTCCTGGATGGATCACACAAACTGCATCTATACAGTTGTGGAAGTGCCGCTGGAAGGAGATATGCGCTTCCATCAGAGAGACGAGAACATTGTTGTGAAACCCGGGGAAGCGTATCTGATCCACCGGGGGGAAAACAGCCGTCTGAACTGCGGACCGGCCGGATTCTGCCGGAAAATCTCCATCGGGCTCTCGGGCAATTCGCTCCCGTCGATCCTGATGGACACAGGACTTCTCCACTACACAAAACTCAAGCTGGCGGATCCGGATGAAATCTACCGGCTGATCTCGGCGGTCGAAAAGGTTCTGAGAATCCGGGAGAAGACGCCCGACAACACCCGGGAAATTTCCATTCTCTGCTACTCCCTGCTCATGGAACTGGCGCGCTCCCTGAACAGCAAATATCCCTCGCCGCTGGCGCGGGCCATGGAGCTGATGACCGTCAATCTCGGACGGAAGCTGACCATCCGCCAGATCGCCGAAGAGTTGAATATCAGCCAGTCCAAAATGGAAGATCTTTTTCTCAAACGCTTCCGCACATCCCCCAAGGAATACTTTCTTGATCTGAGAATGGAGAAGGCAAAACAGCTTCTGAGCCGGACCGATCTCTCCGTCAAACTGATCGCTCATCAGCTCGGCTATCCGGATCAGATGAATTTCTCCCGCATTTTCCGAAAAAAAACAGGAAAAACCCCGACGGAATTCCGGGAACAAGCCCGGAACTTAAAAACAACATAATATTCAGGAAAAACAACATAACAATCCATTTTTCCCCTTCTTGTCTTTTTTCTCTTTTCCGCTTATAATTTACATCAGAAAAAAACGTTCGGGATCTCCGGAGCCGTGCAAAAACCCGGTCTTCCGGAGAAAGCGGATGAAATCATTACAAGGAAGGGGAAATATGGAACAGATCATCCGGCGAGCCCACATTCCGGGCATTTCAAAAACGGGGACAGGATTTCAGACTGCGCACTTCACTCTGATCGAGCTTCTCATCACCATTGCGATCATCGCCATCCTTGCGGGGATGCTTCTCCCGGCGCTGAACAAGGCGCGGGAAAACGCACGGAAAGCGAACTGTTCCGGCAACACCAAACAGATCGGTGTGGCAGCGGCAATGTACCGGAGCGATTTTGACGACTATGTGGCTCCGCAGTACTGGAGGGGGACCGATTCAAAAGGGCCGGGACATCTTTACTCCTCCTGCTACCACTGGGATTATTACTTTGTCAAAGCCTACATGAACGGCAGCGTATCGCCTTCCTCCTGGCCGGTCGGGGATGCGTGGAAGGTCATGCACTGTCCCTCCCATGTGACGGATGCAGCACCGGCGCCGCGGAGCTATGCCATTCCATACCACTGGATCTACATTGATACGGCTCCCCGGGCGACCAATTCCATTTACCGGACCCCCTCCGCGATCTATTTTCTTGCGGAAGCGGATTACAACAACTATCTGGGGGAATCGGAAGACTGGTTCTCAACCTCGCGTTGCGGTCGGTCCGCCACCAATGCCTCCATTTATTTTTCCAACTCCCGGCAGATCGGCCCGAACCATCTGAACAGCGCCAGCATCCTGTTTCTGGATGGCCATACCGCATCCCGGGGCAACTGGAAGAACCGACACACAACCGCTTACTACGGAGGGGATTCGGAAACGACCGTCCGAAACTTCACGGAATAAACCAGTCAGAAGCATCATCATTTTCAAGGATTCAGAAAATAAAGAAAGGATTCAGCAATGCAAGTTCGAACAAGTGGAGGGATTCTTTTTCTACTGTTTACCGTCTTCACGCTTTCCGCGGATTTTCAGGCGGAGTTCGACGGAAAAATAACCGTGAAAGAGGAGAAGAATCAGCGGATTTCCTTCCGGACCGCCAACGGATTTTACGGAACAATGGACCGGAAAGCCTTTCCATCCATCCAGGTGCGTGCAACGGAAGAAGGACTCGTCATTGACGCAACGGGAGCGGATCTTTCGAAAAAGAAGAGCTTTCTCATCCGCCTCCATCCACCGAAACAGGATCAGAAGAAAGATGTATTTCTCGGCAAGACGCTGAATTCGAGCGTGACCGTAAAGGCGGATCGGGGCGCCTCCGGGACCCTTCTGATCGAAGGCAGCCGGAACGGGAAACACTACCATGCGGGAAAAATAGTTCCCGTCGGAACGAGTTTCCAGAGTCAGGTCTTTTCCCAGCGGATCCCGGAAGGAGTGGAAAGGCTCACACTCCGCTTCGACCTCAGGACTCCCGCGGTCTATACGATCCGGAATGCAGGGATGACCTCCGTCACGGAGACGGTCCGTCCCGACAACAGCAACCAGATCGTCAACGGCGGAGCCGAGCGCGGCTGGTACGGCACCTATATCGACGATTTTCACGCACAGGCGGTCAACGGCCAGTACATCCGCTACGACGGGCGGATCGTTACATTCGGGCGGAACTTTGCCATCGACGACAAAGTCTTCCATTCCGGACGCCATTCGTTCCGGATCGAAGGCCATCCGTCCGTCGCCGGAAGCCTCTATCTGAATCCGGTCAAATACATCCCGGGCCGGCCGTTCACCGTCTCCTTCTGGGCGAAAGCGGAAAAGCCGAACACCGCGCTGAATCTCGGTCTTTTTCTCGGTTTTTCCCGAACCTATGCCATTCCTCTGAGCGCCGGACCGGAATGGAAAAAATATGAATTCACCATTCCGAAATGGGGAGAGAAAGGTCCCGGTCTGCACATCATCGGCGACGTGGTCACCGGCAGCATCTTCGAGGAGGTCTATCCGCGATTCGATCCGGCAGGCACAGTCTGGATCGACGACTTTGCCTGCTCCTCCGGCACCCGGGCGCCCTTCCGCAACGATCCGCTCTCCCTGCGCGGCACCCTGAACACCCGGAACTCCTATTACAAAGAGGGCGACCCCATCCGGATGCTCATGGAAATCGAAAATCCGGGAACGAGCACCCGGAATGCGGAACTTTCGTATTCCATCCGGGATTTCTTCGGGAAAACGCTCTTTACCTCTCCTTCCACCCGTCTGACCATCGCGCCGAACGCGACCGTCAAACAGGAGTTCCCGGTAACGACCCAACAGAAAGGGGCATTCAATTTGATCGTGGAACTGCGGATTCCGGAAACCGGGGAAACGATCCGGCACGCCTTTCTCACCGGCGTGATCGGCAAGGAGGGGGACAAGGTCGCCCGAATCGGGCTGGACGCTCCGATTTCCGGCAATCCGGATCTTCTGATCCCGGTCTTCCAGGATTTCCGGGTCGGCACGGTCCGCCTCTGGGGCTCCTACAACAAGGCGATCAAGGACTACACCGGGACCCGGCGGATCGACGCATTCCACCGTGCAGGCGTCAAAATTCTTCTGAACATCGGCGACATCCATAAACTTCCGTTTGTCCGCAAAGACATGACCCCGTGGAAGGAGTTTCTGAAAAAAGCCCTGAAACCCTATGCCGGCAAAGTCGCCCTCTACGAAGTGACCAACGAGCCGAACGCCTGGAGCGGACAGGGCAGCAGGAAAGATCCCGCCCTGTTCGACGACATGACCCCCCTCACCTACATCCGGATGCTGAAAGCCGCCTCCGAAGCGGTGCACGCGATTGATCCGGGCGCAAAAATCGGCGGTCCGACCACCTGCGGCACGGATCTCTCCTTCACGGAAAGCGTTCTTGCCCACGGAGGAGCGGAATATCTGGATGTCATCACGGAACACCCCTACCGGACCCTGCCCGAACTGCCCGATTATGAAGCGGATCTGACCGCCATGAAACAGATCGCGGCACGATACAGTCCGAAGCGGAACATCCCGATCTGGGCATCGGAGTCCGGCTCGCAGAACGCGGCTCTGCTGCGGGACAATCTGATCGACGAGAAAACCCGCGCCGCCGTTGCCAAAGATATCCGCAACATGCTCATCTCCTATGCGTGCGGCAATGAAGTCTACATTCACTTTGCGGCCGCGCCGTACGGAATCGGCATCGGATGGAACGTCTTTTACGGAGGCAATCCGGACACGGGTTCCCATCCGGTCGTCAATCCCACGCTCTATGCGATCCGGACCGTTGCCGATCTCATCGGGAATGCCGCTCCCGCTGGGAAAATCAAACTTGGCTCCGATTTCCGCTGCTATGCGTTCGACAACGGGAAAGAGCGGATTCTCGCTCTCTGGAAATGGAACGGGGCACCCGGGGAGATCGCTTCGCTGAAGGAGCTTGATCCGTCGATGCGCGCATACGACATCATGGGCAATCTTCTTCCGGGGGAAAATCTTCCGCTCTCCCGCTTTCCCGTCTACCTGAAGACGAGCCGGAGCGTACAGGAGCTGGAGAAGGCGTTTTCCGCGCTCCGCCTGACCCGGGGAGATGCTGTCGCAGCGGCGGTTTCCGTAACGGACCGTCAACATTTCGATGTTCAGCTTTCGAACCGGAACAACCGTCCGCTCTCCGGCAGACTTACAGTCTCCGTCAACGGACAGAAACAGGAAAAGGAGTTCCACGCGATTCCCGCGGAAGAGAAGCGCACCCTCCGCTTTCTTTCTCCCGAACCGATCTCTGCGAATCCGCAATCCGGACATCTTGCAGTCAAAACCGGAGACGGCGAATTCCGGAAAGAGTTCCAGCTGAAAGCAACCTTTGTTCCGAAAACCAAAGGAGACATTGTCATCGACGGCAATCTTGACGACTGGCCGCGGGAGACGACAGTCCGGCTTTCCGCAGAAAAAAACTCCATCCGGACAGCCCCGGCACTCTGGAGAACAGAGGACGGAACCATCACAGCCGAAGTGAGAACGGCATGGAATGAGAATGCACTCTACGCTGCCGTGACCGTCTTCAAGCCGGGATTCGTGCAGAACTCGACCACCTGCGCGGAGATCTGGCGGGGAGACTCCGTGCAGTTCGGCTTCGATCCGCTGAAGAATGCGATGCCGGACACGGAAAAATATCAGGATGACGATTTCGAATACGCCGTTTCGCTTCTGAATGGACAGCCGGCAATCTACCGCCAGTACGCTTCCAGCGCCGTGCATGACAGTCTTCTGAAATCCACGGGAGAACTGAAAAACGGCACGGAAGTGCAGTCCGCGGTCCGCATTCTCCCGGATCGGACCATATATGAAATTGCATTCACGCCGCGAGCGGTCAGTCCATTCAAACTGAAGGCGGGCAGCTCCATGCGGTGGAACATCCTGGTCAATCTGAACAACGGAAAGGGACGAATCGGTCATCTTGAACTGACCGACGGAATCGGCGGCAAAAAACGTCCCGGCCAGTTCATGGATCTGGTCCTCCTGCCCTGAAACAGAGGGGAAATATAATATTTCCAAATCCATTTTCCCGTATCCCGCCAGAAAGGGGATGCGGGAAAATTCTTTTATTTGGTGAAATAGAGAGTCCGGAACGAGCGGATATCCTTTACCGGGAAACTCAAAGCCCCTTGGAGTTTCCGGCCCCGGCCATCGTTTTCATTGACCAGAAGATTAAAGGAAAGATGATCGGGACAACGACTGAAACCGATTAAACTCCAGGGAATTACGGCTTCATAAACGGTCGTTTTCTCCTTCTCGTTTCGGGAGGTTTTCAGCTGAACGGAGTTCGAGGGGGTCATTTCAGGAATGGCGTTCCAGAAACAGACTTCATTTTTCCCATTCGGGAAATGAGTCAGTCCAATTTCCAGAAAACGCTTCTCGCCGGGCAGACTCAGACAGAGCTGTACATTGTCGCCACGCCAGACATCGCGACCACGGTACGTCTGGCAGTGCACATCGTCGCGAACAACGACTTTGACCTTCAACGCGGCTTCCGAATGGTTCAAAAACAGAGCAGCGGAAAGGTCCTCCGCGCCTCTCCAGAGCTGGTGCTCTCCGGGAGCGTTGATCGTCAGACGCATCATCTGAGAAGCCCGGTCAATGCGCAGATCCGGTTCGTTGCGGAACTCCGCCGTGCGCGGGATCCTGCTGTACAGTTTGATCGGCAGAACCGCAAAGCGCCTCTGTTTCATTCCCTCCAGAGAGAAGTTCAACGGGATCTTCCCGACCATCTGATTTCCGTCATAGCTCACCAGCAGGGCAACAGGAGTTTTTCCTCCCGCAGGAATTTCAAACGAATGCTCCCGGAAAGAGATGGGACTCTCCTTTTCCGGAAAGATTCTGCCACGGATTGGAACACGAAGAGGATTATGCAGAGTAAAGCCGACTTTTCCCTTCCCCTGTTGAACATGAAACTCCGCATCCGTCAGGAACGGAAAAAAGCGGGGAGAATATGGATTCTTTACAACAAACGTGCGCGGAAGCTGTTCACTCTGCAGGAGGAAGGCACCGTGGAAGCTCTCCAACGTTTCCGTGTTCCCGAAGAGATCGGCAACTTCCGCCTCCGGCGAATCCAGCATCCAGAAAGGACGGTCGGCGCAGACGGGAACCGTGTTGCTCCAGCAGGGATAATACGATTTTTCCCTGTCCCGGAATTCATAGAGAAAGGTCTGATGATCGGAATGATCCTTTTTGAAATTCGCCCGTTTCAGCAGACGGGTCAATGCGTTATAGACCGGATATCCGGCTTTCGGCTCCAGATCGTAGGTGTAGATGCCGAAATTATGTTCCGCCTCCCATGCGTAGCGCCCGTCATTTTTAAAATCATACCACATATAGCCGATCGCACCGTTTGCCCAGGAGTAGATCAGTTTTTTGAACAACGTCTGCGCCTGCTCCAGTTCTGAGCGACTGACACTGGAAATACCGGTCTCGGTAGGGAACCACGGAATCGTCTCGATTCCCAGACGCTTCCGCATGTCCAGAAGATATTCTATTTCCGGGGTATATGTCTCAAATGTTCCATGACAGTGAATGGCAATCACATCATAGAAACCCTTTCCGGCCTTCAGATTCTTCTCCATGTACTTCGGCTCCAGAAGATAGATCTGCGGAATGACGGCCATAAATCCGCCGGTCATGATCTTTGCTTCCGGATCCATTTTCCGGATCTCCTCCGCCGCAATTTTCTGAAGCTCCGCCAGCTCCTCCGGAGAATAGTTGCAAAAACTGATGTGATCCGGCTCATTCTGCAGTTCGTAAAATGGAAATGTTCCTTTCGGGAAATGGGATGCCAGACGTTTCGCCCATTCCCGGAAAGCCTCATGATCCGGCGGATACCCACCCGGCCAGCGATGCGGGAAATAGACTTCGTTCTTTGCCTTGTACGGCACCCAGTCTTTCCGTTTCGCCCATTTCGGCGTGGCGGAAAGAGAACCGATAAAGGCGACTCCCCGTTTCCGGAAACGCCGGACCCGTCCTTCCAGCTCCTGGAAATTCCACACCCCTTTTTTCGGCTGCACACTGCCCCACTGCGCCCCGTTGCGAATCAGACGAATTCCCGCAAGCTGATACGCCTCCGCTGCCAGAGCCTGTTCAAAGGGAGAAAAGCGCTGAGCATGCATCTGAATTCCAAAGAAAAACGGATTTTCCTCCGGAACCGCCGGACCGGATGGAGTCATCACAGCGAATGATGTTTTTCCTCTGCGAAGATCCGCCTTTCCTGGCTGTTTCAGTGTATAATGAAGGAAGTAGATCCCCTCCTTCTTCATTTCCGGCATATACAGCCGCACCTCCTGCCCCGGAAGAAGATGCAGCCGATGTGTCTCCTTCCGAAGCTCCTTTTCGTGATCACGCAAGGAAAGCTGAACCTCCACTTCGGCCTTCTCTTCCATTGTGTTCCGGAAGCCGATGGAAGCTCTGCGCTGTTTGGTTTCCGGAAGGATCAAACCAAGTTTCTGTTCCGTTTTTTTAACTTGAATTCCCTGAAGGAACGGTTGTGGAATAAAGAGTTCGATTTCCTGAATGGAAACGGATGCGTCTTCCCTGGAATCAAAACAGAATCCTCCGAATTTGAGCTTTCCTCCTCCATGCAGTTCCTCCGGAACAGGAAACACCAGTTCATGACTTCCCTTTGGAAGCCTCTGTTGTGAAAGAGGGATCCGGCCCCCCTTTTCCTTCAGAAGATACGGAGAAAGTGCAACGTGATCCCGGTCGCACTCCATCCGGACCCGAATCTGTTTCATGCTGGAATAGAAAGACCGCAATCCGCGTCCCTGTGGGATCACGAGTTCAGAGGATCCCTTCCGCAGATGCAGGAGCACATTTTGTTCCCGTTGAACGAGTTCCGCATTTTTTGCTGTCGGCATTCCGAAAAAGAGACCATCCGGATAATGCAGAGCGGGAAAAATACTGTACGCGAGGGAAAGCATCTCCTCATCCCCCCGGATCATATTCAGTTTTCCGAAACGGATTTCCGCCGGTTTCGCAACAGTAGAGGAGTCAAACAAAATACCGAAACCACGAATCCGGATCGGGAAATCCAGTTTTTTGTTTTTCGCTTTTCGAGCCTCAAAGCAATTCTTTGGAATATTTGAGGAGAACTGCCAGACCAGATGCGAAACACCTTTTTCCGTCTTTTTCAGCTCTTTGTTGAGAATCACAAGTTCACCATCCGCATCCTCCAGATGCAGCGCTACAATTTTCACAGAATCTTTTTCCGGCAGATCCAGCTTCAGATCCAATTCAAATACAGGAGCGTTCCTGTATTGTTTCGTTTCGCGCAGCCGAATCTCATAATAGCTCTTGCCGGCTTGAAATGAGCGCATCGGAGTTCCATCGGAAGCAATAACAGGAAAATGCTTTCCACTGGCATAAAATTTCAACGGCTGAGCAGAATCAGCGAAATCAATGATTTCCTTTCCCGACAGCAGAGAACAGACAGAAAAAAAAGAGACAAAAAACATTCTTTTCAACATCATTCAACACCTTTCCTGTATATTTATGGCTTCCGATTTTACTCAGCGAAAAGTCTGGATCATCCCCTCTCCCCAGGAATAGCGAATCGGAACCGGCAGAGAAGCCAGTCCGGAAGCTGAAAGGGAAGAGACATGACCATCCGCAAACGCCATAGGACATCCTCCACCGGAATGAAGCCGGGAAAGAGCGATGCCGGAGGCAATCCCCGCAGATTCCGTTCCCCAGAAAAACCAGTACCCATATCGATAATATGTCTCCGAGGGAACTCCGATCACCATGTCTGCAAAGATCGGCAGTCTGGAAGGACTCTTCATTCTGTTGATTTGAAAAAGATTCAGATCCGTTCCTTTTCGATAACAGTCCCCATACACCGACAGGAAAGAATCCGATAAGGCAGACGCCGTCGTTCCGAACATGGGAGTATAAATTCCGTATGTTCCATAAAAAATATAATCGCTGGCATTGGTGATTCTATCCACTCTGTTCTCAGGACACCGGAGAGTTTTGAAAGGGAAATAGTTTTTCGAGTTGGAAAAGTGAACAGGAGCAGTGTATTCGGCATCCGGTTCGGCCAGGAGCTGAATCCAGTTCCAGTATCCGCCCCCGTTCCTGGGAATTGCTCTGCCGATCTGATCGTTGTAGTCGCCTGCATAAAACTGGGCGGCTGCAATCACCGTTTTCATTTGCGACATGCAGCTGATACTCAGAGCCTTGCGTTTTGCCGCATTCAGAGCGGGAAGCAGGATCCCCGCGAGAATTGCAATGATTGCGATTACAACCAGAAGCTCTATCAGAGAAAATCTTGCCATTTTTTTTCTGTTCCATGAGCGGATTTCCGTCTTTCTTCCGACTCTGTTCTTTCTTTTCCCCGGACTTCTCATTTTTACTCCTTTCGAACACTTTCTGTGGATTCTATTACCAGTTTTGGAGGAATGGTGCGCCAGCCGAACGGTTCTCCACGCAGAATTGCTTCCACACCATCGACCAGCGCAACAACAGCGGAATCTATATCAAAGAGAATATTTGCGGAAGGGGCAAGAAGGTCGGAATTCAAAAGACCGGATCCATTCACGATGCAAATTTTCTTCTCAACCTTTTCCCCCTTTTTCTTCAAAAGACGGACCAGCGGAATTGAATTTGTCACGAAACATCCGGAAAAATCAAAAGGATTGTTTTGAAAATACTCTTCCAAAAAATCTTCTGCCAGAGCTTCGGAAGCCTCTCCATTTCGCTGTTGACAGTCGATGAGTCCTGGTTCGATGCCATTCACCCGCATATAATTCAGGAAACCTGTGACTTTTTTCCGACAGGTCAATCCAAAAGGTTCAGTAACAATCACCGCGGTTTTCCGATGCCCCTTTTTCAGAAGATATTCTGCAGCCATCATTCCAAACATTTCCTGCTGAAGATCCAGAATACTGGCGTTATACAGCATCATTCCGGAATCGAAAAAGACCACAGGAATGCCAAGATGCGCCAGAATGGAAACCTTTTCCATATCTCCTTTTTCAAGCCAGACCACAAGCACATCGGCGATGGATGGTTCCAAGCGGCGCAAAGAGTCATTCAGATTTTCCGGATCGTAACGGATTTCCGAATAAGCGCAGAAATTTCTTTTCTGAAATTCCGCACGGATCTGTCTGGAAAAAAGCTCCGCATGAAGACAAGGCCAGTCAACCCGGAGAAACAAAACCCGTTTCTGCCGCATTTTCGAGTCTTTCCGGATAAACATCCCGGATCGGCTCTCCGTGCGAAGAATTCCCTTCTGCTTCAACTCCTGCAACGCCAAAGTCAACGTTTGCCTGGAACAATCATAGCGACGCAGTAACATCCGGTAGGACGGAAGCCGTTTTCCTTCTGCATAAAACAGAAAATCCTGCATCAGTTTTTCTGTCAGATTCAATACTTGTGCTCGAATATTTTTCGGCATATCCTCCTCTCCAGATTTTAAGAATTCATTATATCTTTTTTGTACAATATTGTCAATCCTGTACAAAAAAAATTTTTAAAAAAATAAGACTTGCCAACGCGAACGAAGGAACCAGGAATGCAGGGCTCCGGGAGTCCCGCCGAGGAGCTTTGGAGACGAGAAGCCTCCAACAAAAAAAACAAAAGGATCACGGGTGCAGGGCTCTGGGAGTCCTGCCGAGGGGTGTTGGGGGCGAGAAGCCTCCAACAAAAACCCTCTCACAAAAAATACCTCAAAACCTCCTGCGCAGGAAATACGCAGGAGCACAACTCCATGCGTGACAGGCACTGTTAATTCTCGGATCCTGGCCATAAGGAGTCAAAAATTCCTGATTCTCCACAAAGACCTCGGGGAATACATTCATCCCCTTCTTCACCATTGCCCCCCAGTAACGGAGCAAATGCTCCATCATCCGCTCCCTCTCTCCAGCGACGCAGCAGGCTTCAAGAAGATGATGATGAAGATACGGAGTCACCGGCCGGACAATCTGCTCCATCCGATCCATCCGCCCGAGAAGCCTTGCCGCCTCGTCACCGACCACGACCTCCGCAAGGACCATCCAGATCTGCGACGCACAGGAGATCTGCCGGTTCTTTCCGCTGACAAACAGCCCTGCATTCGAATCAAAACACCGTTTTTTCAATTCTCCGACAAGGAATTCCACCTCTGCCTCGAAGGCTTCGGCTTCCTTTTTTTTCCCGAGGAAGCGGGCGATTTTTGCGAGTTTCCGGAGTCCGAACACATAACACCCCTCCACCGCGACAGACCGGTCCAGTTCAGCGCACCAGTCGATGAATCCCTTCAGCGGCCGATCGGCATCGGGCACTCCCTTCTCATAACAATGCCGAAACAAATCAAACTGTTTTTTTGCGACAGGATACATCTCCTGAAGGAGCGTTCCATTTCCCGTCTGCTCATAATGAAACCAGAGCAAATCCGCAAAAAGGAACGCATAATCAGCGAGAAAACAGCTTCTGACTCCGTACGGTTCGGGACGGTCGAACACACAGGCGGGGATCCGTCCATCCTCCATCGGGAAGGCTGCAAGAAGATAAATACTCCGTTCGATGATATCAAACCTCCGGAAGGTCAGGGCATTGACCTGCGCCTCAAGACGGAGATCGCCAAGCCAGAGCCGGCGGTCGCGCTTCGGGCCATCCAGCATCACGCCCTGCATACAGTTCCGGAGAGTCCGCTGGGCGACCCGGTCGAGCTCCGCCTCCTCCGGCGAGAACCCCGGAAGCGGCGGCAGCAGATCCCTTACCGCGGACTGCGCCAGAAAACAGACTTCTTCAAACACCAGACGATTCGGCGTTGCCATCACTTCAATGTACACATAGCGCATGGCATAGATCCGCGGCAGAGTATAGGTCTGCGGCATATCGTCGAGCGTCACGATCTCGTCCTGAATCCATGCGGAGCTGAGCGTAAACGAACCTTTCCGGTTCCGTTCGGCGATTTCCAGCGGGAATTCCGCGAAAACGAGTCTCAAACGAACCGGCGAATCATTGAAGTTTGTTTCCGAACGGAGCGTCAGCTGCAACCTTCCGACCAGCTCTTCACCGAAATCCAGAATCAGACGAGCGCCCTTCTGAAACGACCGTTCCGCAAGCGGCTTCCGAGAGGGAAGAGCCTGCATCCGCCATCCCTGCCACGCCTCGGGATCGCGAACGGTCTTCACCAGAGAAACCGGCCGGACCTTCCAGCGCCGGACCCCGGGATGACATCGCTCCGCCTTCTCAACAAACTCTCTCTTCCCCATATTGCGCCCTTCCCCTTTTCCGTGCGTCAGATCCACTCTTTGACGGCCCGAATCCAGGCATCGGCCATCAGCTGGAACCCTTCGGCGGTCGGATGAACCCCATCCTTCAGCCAGAACTCTCCGGGAGCTTTTTTCAACGCATTGTCAAAAATGCTCTGCATGGGAATAAACATCAGCCCATACTCCCCCGCCAGTTTTTTGACGATCTTTCCGCGTTCCTTCATCTCCGGAAGCCATGAATCCGAAACCGCACCGAAGTTCAGAACAAACGGTTCCATTAAAACGATTTTTGTTTTCGGGAGTTCCTGTTTTGTCCATTCGATCAGCATGCGGAGGAACTGCTCATAGCGGGGCAGCTCGACGCCGTTTCTGTTTCCGAACTCATGCCAGGTGTCATTGACCCCGATCAGGATGCTGAGGAGATCGGGCTTCAGATTCAGCGCATCGACCTTCCAGCGGGCATAGAGATCCACACTGCGGTTTCCACTGATGCCGCGGTTCAGGACAACAATCCTTTTCTCCGGAAAATCGCAGCGGAGACGGGCGGAAATCAGATACGGATACCCCAGTCCGAGATCATGATTGAAATCTTTTGCCAGATTGCGTCCCGCATCGGTTACGGAATCGCCCTGAAACAGGATGACAAACTCTTTTCCTTCCGATTTCTTCGCATCATTTTTCTTCACCGCCGGTTTCTTCGCTTCCATTTTCTTCACCGCCGGTTTCTTTTCGACGTTTTTCTTTCGAGACACATTCCGGACAGAAACTTTCCTGACAACCATTTTCACCATTTTCTCCTTTTCCAATCATCCAACGCGACCGGCCCGGGATTCTGCCGTTTTTCAGGCGTCCACCCCGTCGATCAAAACGATCTTCATCACATCCCCCGCCCGGACGCCGCGGGGACGGACCCGCTGTTCGTCGTTCCGCAGCAGTTCAAAGCCCCAGTCATTGACCATCGGCACGGCCTCTCCGGTCCGCAGCAGGACAATGGACTCAATTTTCCCCTTGAGCTGAGGAAGAATCACATCCCCCATCGGAGCAACAAGGAAATAACAGTAGAGAACCCTCCCCTTCCGGGTGTAGACACACCCGAACGGAGGCCGGAACTCCGACGCGCCGCACCCCTCGACCGCCTCCCCCGCAAAGGAAAACCAGTTTCCGAACTCGCGCAGGAGCTCCGCCGCCCGTTCCGGAATACGACCGGTTTCGTCGGGACCGACATTCAAGAGAAGATTTCCGTTTTTGGAAACACAGCCGATCAGACCGGCCGTCAGCGTTTCCAGCGGTTTGTAATTTGAATCCGACCGGCAGTACCCCCAGTGATCGTTCATCGTGGCGCAGGTCTCCCAGAGCACCTCCCTCCCCTTTACCGCCTGCGGCTGGTTCGGCACGCAGATTTCAGGGGTGTAGTAATCAAAATCGCGGACATTGTCCTTGAAATAGGCAAGCCGGTCGTCGACCAGAATTCCCGGCTGGTTGCGGTAAATCATCTCCAGCAGACGATCCCTGCCGAAATAATCCGCATCCGCCTTCCATCGACTGGTATAATCCAGAAACAGCAGATCAATCGTTCCATACTCCGTGGTCAGCTGCTCCAGATGGTGATACAGCAGCTCCCGGAAAGCCGTATGCTCTTCCGCGGTGGGAGTATGCAGTTCCCCTCTCTGAATGAATTCCGGGCTTTCGCGGTCGGCATATCCGGGATGCGTCCAGTCCGGCAGGGAGTGGTAGAATCCGACCCGCAGCCCCTCCTTCCGGAACGCTTCCGCATACATCCGGACAACATCCTTCCCATAGGGCGTATTGGTGATTTTATAGTTGGTCCAGTGGCTGTCGAACATGCAGAACCCGTCATGGTGACGGGTCGTGAGGACCGCATACTTCATTCCCGCCCCCTTCGCCAGACGCGCCCATTCCGAAGGATCAAAAGCCGTCGGATTGAACCGCTTCGCCAGCGCTTCATACTCTCCCTTCTCCCATCGGTCGCGCGCATACGTCCACTCCCCGCGTCCGGGGATGGCATACAGTCCCCAGTGGATGAACATCCCGAACCGGGCCTTTCTGAACCAGTCACTTTTTTCCATTGCACACACCCCATGCTGCCGCCGACGGAAGCTCCCGTTCCCCGGCATTTTCCTGTTTTCCCATCGGGAAGAGCGGCCGACACAGCGCCCCCTCCTGCGACAGGACGTTCCTTTCTCACGACGAAGCAAGAGAATACAGCACGATTCCCGCCGTCATCATCACCGCCGCGGCAATCCGCCGAATCCACATTTCCCGACTGATCTCCGCATCCAGCTTTCCGAAGCCGAGATGCAGAAGCACAATTCCTATGGCGATCGAAATCAGTCCCCGGCTCGCCTGAATCACATTTCCGAACACCGTCCCGAGCAGCCCGAAACTCACAAACAGCACCACCTGCGACAGGAACCAGCTCACAGCAAACGGAGCCGCCAGCACAAACTGGCGGTTCGTCCAGCGGAAACGGAGAAGCATCGGCAGCGTCAGCAGGCCGAGAACTCCGTAGCAGACAACCCCCATCCCGATCGCCGAACGGAACACCCCGATCCCCTGCGGCAGACGGACCAGATGCGTCTCCGCCATGTCCGTCAGAGAATAAAACACCAGAGCAAGAAGAAGCCAGATCATCCCCTTCCCCGTGAAATGAGCTCCCCCGCTCCAGTTCATTCCGACCGCCGCCAGCGTGCTAATCAGCACCGCCGTCCACTGCAGAGAATTCAGCGGATGACGCAGAAACACCACCGAAATCACCGCAAGCACAATGATCTTCAGCCCGAGAAGCGACGACATCCGGCTTGCTTCAATCGAACGCAGAGCATTGAAAAATGCGATCTGCCCGATCGCGAACACGACAATCCAGATTCCCACCCAGAGCAGGAACTCCCCCCCGCGCCCGTCCAGCCCCTCCGGATAAAGGAACGGCACCAGCGGCAGGCAGAACACCCCCATCCCCAGCTGCGAAAAGATCACAAGCCGCAGCGACGAACGATATTTCCGCATGAACCCCGCACTGCAGACATACGACACCGCCTGAAGAAACGCGCACAGCAGCCCCGCCACAATCCCCGTAATCACGATTTTCCTCCCGACTCCCTCGCCCCGGCATTGACAAATTCCGGACAATCCGGATCCTTCTCGAACTCGGAAAGGAAATACTGTACACGCCCTTCGGAAAAATTCAATTCCCCCGCCCTCCGGCAGACAAAGATTTTGAAAAAACATCTTGCAAGAAAAGCATTTCCGGTGTAAATTACCCGGGAAACCACCACCCGCAAACCGTAGAGAGGAAAGAAGCGATCATGCCGATCTTTGAATATGTCTGCAAACACTGCGGAAAAGAGTTTGAACAACTGGTGCCGTCCGCATCGGCAAAGCCCGCCTGCCCGGAGTGCGGGACGACAACGGAAATTGTCAAAAAGCTCTCCCGGTTTGCTCCGGCGGCAGGAGAGAGCGGAGAATGCCCGTCGCGGCCGTTCTGCCCCGCAGCGGGAAGCGGCGGATGCGGATGCGGACACGCAGGATGCGGACATCACCGGGGGTGACATGAAAAAAAGCGAACTGACCGCCCTGCTCTCGGCCATCGGCCTTGCCCCGAGCCGCAAACTCGGCCAGAATTTTCTGATCGACGACAATTTTCTCGACTGGCTCGTCCGGGAATCCGGAGCGGCGAAAGGAGAAACGATCGTGGAGGTTGGCCCCGGATTCGGCGCGCTGACCGGCAGGATGCTGGCGCTCGGAGCAAACGTGACGGCCATCGAATTTGATCACCGGATCTGCGAATGGCTCCGGTCCGTACTGGTCCCGAAAGGACTCCGTCTGGTGGAAGGCGACGCATGCAAAATCAATTTTTCCACGCTGTTTCCGCCGGGGACACCGTTCCGGCTGATCTCAAATCTGCCGTATTCCGCTGGGACGGTTGTCGTGGCAAAGCTGCTCGATCAGGAAACGCCGCCGGAAGAGATGATCGTGATGCTCCAGAAAGAGGTCGCCATGCGTCTGGCGGCAGATGCCGGGGACGAGGAATACGGAGCGCTCTCCGTCCGGGCGAAAACGGTCTGTGAAGTTGAAATTCTCCGGATGGTCCCGCCCCAGCTGTTCCATCCGAAACCGGAGGTGGACTCCTGTGTTCTGCGGATGAAACGGCGCGCGGATCTTCCCCCCGCCGAGTTCCGGACTCTGCTTTCCCAGGTGGTGCGTCTGGCCTTCTCTCAGCGGCGGAAAAAAATGATCAAACAGCTCGCCGCCGTTTTCGGACGCGAAACCGTAGAGGCGGCCTATCGGGAAATCGGACTTTCCGAAGACATCCGCGCGGAACGCGTCACCGCCGCCCAGTTCGGAGAGCTGACTCGATTTTTCCAAAATATAAAACATTCACCCCTATAAATATTTCTCAAAAAAAGAGTTGAAAAACAGGTTTTTTGAGGTATATTTTATCAAAAAAATTTATTTTTCAGGGCAGGAACGAAAGTCATGACAAAGCAAAAACGTTATCTGGGAATCGACATTGGTTCCACCACATTTAAAGCCGTCATTCTGACGGAGGACGGGAAAGTCGAACATGTGACCTATCAGCGGACCAAACCGGTGGAATCCGGCCGCGTGACCTGCTCCAGCAAATGTTCGGAATGCGGACGCTGCAATCTCGGCGCGCTCAAAAAGACCGTTCTTTCCTTTCTCGCGGATGCGGGAATCCAGCCGGAAGACATCCGCTGCACGGTCGTGACGGGCAGTCAGATCGTCGAAGGGATGAAGCGGTTCATCCATTATGATTTCCAGGTCAGCGAAGTCTCCGCGCATGTGGCGGGAGCACTGCACTACTATCCGCATGTCAAGGCGATCCTCGACGTCGGAGGACAGGACAGCAAGGCGATGATCTTCAACGAACGGATGGGAATGTGGACCTCCAAAATGAGCGGGATCTGCGCGGCGGGAACCGGAGCGTTTCTCGACAGCGTCGCACTCAAGCTCGGAGTCCCCGTCGAAGAGATGGCCGAGAAGGTCAACTACGACACCGATCTGGAATTCTCCTCGGTCTGCGCGGTTCTGAGCGCGACCTCGATCAACAAGTTCAAAAACCGCATGCCGCTCGGACAGGTCATCGGAGGCGCGTGCCGCGCTCAGGCGCGGACCATCATCTCCGGCGTGGGACAGCTGCTGTTCAACTACAAAGGCGATATTGTCTTTCAGGGCGGAGTCGCCTCAAATCGCGCCGTCGCCTATTATCTGAAGGAGATCACCGGCAACAACATCATCATTCCGGAATTTCATCAGGTGATGGGAGCGCTCGGAGCGGCCTGCATCGCACGGAAATACACCGAGCTGAAGGATTCGCTCAACATGGAAAAGATCCAGTACGAACCGACGCCGATGCGTTCGGTGTCGATGCGGGCGAACAACACGCGCCGGGAATTCTTCTCCAAGACCAGAGGCGGCCCGATGGTGTGGCGGAATCTCTTTTTCCCGACCGAGCTGCTCAATGCGCTCGGAGTCAAGATGCTGACACTTGAGACCTACGCGGCGCTCTTCGCCCGCAATTCCAAGCGGACAAAAAAAGCTCTGGACATCGCAGCCTACAAAGGATTCGCCGGAGAGACGTGTTCGTTCCTCCGCGTTCTGGAAGGGACCGATCTTCCGAAGCCGGCGTTCGGCGTTTCGACTTCGCAGCCGTGCCAGCAGGGGGAGCGGATCTTTCAGGATCTTGCGCGGCAGTACAATTTTTCCGACCGTTTCTATTCCCTCCATACGCCGATCAACGCGGAGGACCCCAATTCGGTCGATCAGATTGCGGAAGGACTGCAGGAAGCGGTCTTCCTGATGGAGAAGGCTCTGGACATGAAGCTGGATCCGGCGCGTCTGGCGGAAGCGTGCGAACTCTCCAACGAGGCCGCGGAATACTCCAAACGCTGCAATGAACTGCGCTGGACAAGTCCGCCGCTGATCCGGGGAACGGAAGGGGTGTACAGCGCCATTCTCTTCTCCCAGCTCTGGGGAAGGAAAGAACTGATCGACATCCAGAAGCAGTTTTACGAAGAACTCTGCCGGAAAAAGGAGTGGGCGGAAAAACGGTACAACATCGACGACACGCACCGTCTCCTGTGGCTGCATCTGCCCCCCTTCTACGACACAAAGATCCTTGATTACATCGAAACGACCTGCAATGCGCCGATTGTTTTCGAAGAGGTCAACTTTGTCGACTGGGAGATGCTGGATCCGTCCGATCCGTTCCGTTCCCTTGCGCGGAAACTTCTGACCGTGGGGTATCTGGATCCGAAACTGCGGGTGCACTACATTGTCCAGACGGCGAAAAAAGCGAAACTCAACGGCTGCATTCTCTACAACCACGGATTCGGCCGCTGTTCGCTGTCGGACAGCTGTTTCGCCAAACATCTGCGCGAAGAACTCGACAAAGTGGGTCTTCCGCTCCTCACGCTCGACGGCGACTGCATGGATCCGACCACCGACCCCTGCAGCACCCTGACTAAAATCTCTTCATTTGTGGAATCGCTGAACGCGAAAAAATACGGCAACATGTTCGGCAGAATCAAAGGAGTCCAATCATGATCAGAAGACCGGATCAGTTCACTGGCGAAGTCCGGAAAAACGCACGCGGCGGCGAAGGAGAGGTCCTCTTCTCCGCCATCTGGAAACCGGGAACCGAAATGAAGTCCAACACCCGCATGTACTCGAAACTGGTGCTTGAGCCGGGCTGCTCCATCGGCAGCCACATGCACGAGAACGAGGAGGAGATCTTCTACGTTCTGAAAGGCACGGCGGAAACTCTGGACAACGGAAAAACCGCAGTTCTCCATCCGGGCGACTCCAGCATCACCGGAAACGGCGAGACCCATTACCTGAAGAACATCGGGAACGAGACGCTGGAAGTTCTGGCGGTGATTCTCAAATACTGACCGTCGGCGCGGTCTGCTTCGGAAGCGGGAGATCAGAGAAACCGGGCGGGCAGAACCAGCGACCGCGGTTTCCGCCGGGTGTTGATCGCATGAATCAACCGGGAGGCGATCTCCTCCCCGCACTCCCGCCGGGAAACCGCAACGACATGACGGTCCCGCGGAATCCCCGGAAGAGAAAGGCCGTCACAGCCGATCACGGGAATGTCAAAGTTCCGGGAGCGAAGCGTTTCCAGGATCTCCGGGAGCTGATGGTCATACGCGGCAATCAGAGCGTCGGGGCGGGTGCGGCGGAGCAGCCGTTCCAGCGCCGGAGCGCCGCTGCCTGCCAGCGGACGGACATCTTCGATCAGCTCCGGATCAATCTGTCGATAGCGCTGAACGGCTTTCAGATACGCGTCGAATTTCCGCATCTGCTGAAGATTCACATAGCTCCGGGTCTGTCCGATGAAGGCGATGCGGGAACAGTTCCGGGCGACGAGCCAGTCGACCGCCTCGCGGATGCCGTCGGAAAAATCGAAGGCGACCTGCGGAATGGCCGGATCGTCGATCGGGTCGCATGCGGTGATAAAGGGAACTTTCGACGCGGCAATGCGGTCAAGCAGCAGTTTCTCCCCGATCCCCAGAACGATCTTCCCCGTGGAGGCGCAGAGCGAAAAGTTCTCCAGTTTGAGCAGTCCGGTGGCGGGATCGGATTCCAGCATATTGAGGATGGTCCGGTATCCGGCCGCGCTCAGGCGCTGCATCATGGCCTCCCAGATTCCGCTCCAGAACGGATGGGTGAAAATGGTGGTGAATCCTTCAAAGATCACTTCGATCATCCGTTCGGGAAAAAGGTCGCGCCGCGAGGAAAGGATGCGGGTTCCGCTGCGTTTTTTCCGCTCCAGGAGTCCCTGATCCACGAGCTGCGAGACAGCCTTGTGGACCGTTTTGATGTTGACCCCGAATTCTTCCGCCAGCAGACGCGAACAGGGAATGCGGTCGCAGTAAATCCCTTCCGCGATTCTCCGTTTCAGTTCTTCCGCGATCAGCGGCTGTTTGTATTCCACCATTTCATTTTCCCATGATTTCCGCGCCCGGATTTCCCGCGAGACTCCGCGATAAATAAGACCATACACCGGATTTTCAGAAAATCAAATTAAAACCATACCGGAACGGGAAAAATGGGATCGAAACTCTTGACAAGAGCATAAACTCTTCCTATAATATAACCATATCATTCCAAAAAGCCGAAAAAGCGGCACAACCAACGGAAGGAGATATCATGTCCGACGTCAAAACAATGGCAACCGTGATCGAACGCCCCGGCGAGGCGGCGTTCCGCGAAGTGACCCTGACCCCGAAACGGGACGACACCGTGGTCTGCAAAACCCGGATGAGCGCGATCAGCACCGGGACCGACATGAAAACCTATCATGGCATGCAGCATCCGGAACAGTGCTACTATCCGCTGGTCCCCGGCTACGAGAACATGGGAATCATCCTTGAGGAGGGAGCCTACGCCCCGGGACTCAAAAAAGGCGACCGCGTCATGATCAACGAATGCCGCATCTATCAGGATGTCTGCGCGGCATGGGGCGGCGGGACCCTGCTGGTCCACAAGGACTCCGTCAACGCGGGCGGAGCCGGCGACCCTCTCTGCAAAGTACCGGACAATGTCACGGATGAACAGGCGGTCCTGGCGTATCTGTTCTGCGTTTCGCTGAAGGGCGTCCAGCGTCTCGGACTCACCGAAGGGTTCACCGGAACCGTTCTGGTGTTCGGCGCGGGCATGAACGGAATCGGAGCGGCGCAGATCATCCGGATTTTCGCACCGAAGGCAACGATTGTCCTTGCGGAACCGCATCCGTACCGGCAGTCGATCGCGCGCCATTATGCGAATTTCGTCATCACGCCCGACGAGGCCGGAATCAAACAGCTGGAAGAGATCACAAACGGGAAAAAAGCGGACAAGATCATCGAATGCTCCGGCAATCCGGCTGTCCCGGGCATGCTCTACCGCTTCATCAAGGACGGCGGATGGAAAGAGGATGACGAACCCGGCTATATCCATCTGAACGGCGACTATCCGGAAAAACTGCTGTTCGACCATTACCATCGCTGGTTTGTGAAAAACGTCAACATGTCGATGACCTGCGCGATGAAATGGAGCGCAAAGGCGCAGATTCTGAAGTGGATCGGCGAAGGAAAGATCGACACATCGCACCTTCCCTATGAGATCTGGCCCGCGGGCAAGGCGGCGGAGGCGTTCGAATACCAGTCCCGGAAGGGAATGGACTGCTTCAAAATCCTCTTCGACTGGAGGGATCTCTGATGCGCTACGGACTTGCCGCGTGGGGACTCCGGGAGGAGTCCCTGGAATCCCAGCTCCGGATCACCGCCGGACTCGGACTGGATCTGCTGGAATTCTCCATTGCCAACTACGACAAGGACGCTCTGCAGACCGGAGCCACCGCCGGACAGATCGAGGAAGTCCGGGAACTGTTCCGGAAATCCGGAGTCCGTCTGGAATGCGGCTGCACAGGGAACGATTTCACCAACGACGACGTCGAGAGCCAGATCCGGAAGGTCTCCGAGGTCATCGACATTGCCGCCGCACTCGGGTTGCGCTATCTCCGCATTTTTGCCGGCTTCAACTCCGACAGTCTCATTTACGGCAGCCGGAAGGAACGGATGCTGAACGCTCTGCGGACCGTCCATGAACACGCCCGAAAGAAAAATATTCTTCTCTGCGTGGAAACTCACGGTGGAGTGACCGCGCTCGACAACGGCGCGCTTCTGCACTTCAACAGTGCCACGACCCGCACGGATTTCTGGAAGGAAATTCTGGAAACGGGAGTTTCCTGCGCCTACGATCCGGCGAATCTTGCGGCGGTCGGGACCTGCGCTCCGTGCGCGTTCTACCGGCAGTTCCGGGAGAAGATCGCCTATGTGCATCTCAAGGATTTCCGCGACACGGAAGGCGGAATTCTTCCCGCCGCGTGCGGCGAAGGCCGTCTGGACTGGCCCTGCCTCATGAACACGCTGAAAGAGTTCTCCGGTCCGGCCATGATCGAATACGAACTTCCCGGAGATGTCGAAGACGGCATGAAAAGAAGTCTTGAATTTCTGAAAAACAACGAGGTGAAACAATGAAACAAATCTTTGCGCTTCTTCTTTTCTGCTGTACGGCGGCGCTGTTCGGCGGAGAAATCTACTTTCAGGGAGATTCCGAAAAGAATCCGCTGACCTACCGCTGCGGAGAGAAAATTGTCTTCCGCGCGACCCTTGTGGAGGACGGCAAACCGCTCTCCGGCATTCCGATTCAGTGGAACCTGTTCAGTGAAGACGGAACCAAAGAGAAAGGAACGGCCGTTTCAGACCCCGCCAAACCGCTGACGGTCCGGACAAAACTTGCGAAACCGGGCTTTGCCTATCTGGAAGTCAAGGCGATGGACAAGGACGGGAAAGCGCTCAAGGGGGCCCTGCCGCTCTGCATCTCCGCGGGGGCGGATGTGGAAAAAATCCGTCAGACCGTTCCCGAGCCGAAGGATTTCGACGAGTTCTGGACCAGACAGAAACAGCGCCTTGCCGCAGTTCCCATGAAAGCCAAACTCACTCCGGTGACGAGCAAGCACAAAAATGTGGACTGCTGGATGTTTGAAATTCCGTCGGTTGGCGAGTATCCCGCGACGGGCTACATCTCCATGCCGAAAGGAGCCAAACCCGGTTCCCTGAAGGCCTGGGTGACCGTCTACGGTTACGGATTCCACTCCGTCCCGATGCAGGACAACATGGCGAACCGCGGTTATCTTTCCCTGTCGATCAGCCGTCACGGTCTGCCGCAGGGCCGCGACAAACAGTTTTACGAAGACCAGCGCAAGGGCGCCTACAAAGGCTTCGGCTTCCGCAACAACAAGGAAGCGGAGAGCTGCGATTTCAATCTGATGATTCTCCGGGACCTCCGGGCGATCGAATACCTGAAAACCCGTCCGGAATGGGATGGGAAACATCTCCATGTGAACGGAGGAAGCATGGGCGCTTTCCAGGCGATCAACATTGCCGGACAGGAACCGGCGGTCACCTCGGTTCAGGCGGCAATTCCGTGGTGCGCGGATCTTGGAGGAGTCACAAAGGGACGTTTCCAGGGATGGCGGCCCGGCTATACGCCCGCGCTCGATTATTTCGACATTGTCAATCAGGCGAAACGGATTCAATGCCCGGTATCCTTCTACATCGGGCTCGGCGACCGGGTCTGCCCCGCGTCCAGCCAGTTTGCCATGTACAACAACATGACCTGCGAACGCAAACTCACCGCGGAGCAGACGGCCGGACACCGGAAGAAATCGCCCGGAGCCAAAAGCTACAAGATCTCGGCTCCGAAATCGAAATGACGAGGGGGCAATGAAGTTTCACCCGATCCGAATCGACCGCCAGCCGGAATACGACAAGCTCTGTCCGGAATGGAAACTGGAAGAGACGCCCCCTCCCCGGGAGCGTCTTGCCATCACCACCGCAGACCGGGCCGACGGCACATTCCGCTGCGGAGAGACGGTCCGCTTTTCCATCGAGTATCTCCGGGACGGAAAACCGCTTCCCGGACGGAAACTCCACTGCCGGCTGCAGCGGGATTTTCACCCGGAGGAAACGTTTGACCTTCTCTCGGAGGAAACCCCTGTCTTCCGGGAAACGACGCTGGAGCGGCCGGGCTTTGTCCGGCTTCAGGTCACCGCGGAAAATCTGTCGGCGGCGCGCGGAGCGGGATTTGATCCGCTGGACATCCGCCCGGCGCCGGACGTGGAGGATTTCGACGCCTTCTGGGATGCCGAACGCCGGAAGCTGGCCCGGATCCCCGTTCAAGTACTGCGGATGGAAAAGGTCCCTCTTGACGATCCCGCTTATGAAGGAATCGTCGACTGCTACGATGTGCAGGTACGGTGCACAGACGGCGAACCGGTCTCGGGCTTTCTGGCGCTTCCGTGCGGAGCGGCCCCGGGAACGCTTCCGGCCTATGTGTTCTTTCACGGAGCCGGAGTGCGTCCGGCATTCCAGCCGCTGCCGTGGGCGGCGCACGGGATGATCGCATTCAACGTCAATGCCCACGGACTGCCGAACCGGGAGTCGGAGGAGTTCTACAAAGAAGCCTCCCGCCGTCTGGAGAACTACCCCGCCCGCCTCTACCGGACCCCGGAAGAGTCTCTGTTTGTCCGCATGACGCTGCGGGTGATCCGCGCTCTGGAATACATCAAAACCCGTCCGGAATATGACGGGAAGACCCTGATCGTCCACGGAGGCAGTCAGGGAGGATACCAGACGCTTGCCGCGGCGGGCCTGGATCCGGATATTTCGCTGATTATCCCGAATGCGCCGGCGATGTGCAATCTTGCGGGCGCGCTGGAGGGAAGGACCCCCTCGTGGCCGTTCACGGTCCGTCTGGAAAGCGAAGAACTGCGGAACAACCGGAATGCGCTCTACTGCGACGGCGTTGCGTTTGCCCGAAGGGCGAAGGCGCAGGCGCTGTTCACGGTAGGCTTTTCGGACCAAGCGGCCGTTCCCTCCTCGGTCTACGCCGCGTACAACGTATATGCGGGAGAAAAACAGATCATGGATTTCCCCGATCTGGGGCATGAGACCTCCGTCTTCTGGACCGCAGAGGCGGAAATCGTGCAATTCATCCGGACAAAACAACAATCATCCGAACGATAAGAATACCAACAAAGGAGACAGTCAATGTCGAAGAAACCGCAAGTCATTTTCATGCCGCATGCGAACATCCAATATTCGCAGCTGGATCCGAAACGCCGCGCATGGGTGTGCGAACACTGCTACAGACCGCTGTTCGAGCTGGTGCGCGACGGAGGATACAAAGTCGCGTTTGAAGCCTCCGGACGGACGCTGGAGGTGATGGATCAGGAGGCGCCCGCCGTTCTGGCGCTTCTGAAGGAGCTGGTCAAAGGAGGACAGATCGAACCGGTCGCCTCGCCGTTCATCCATGTGATGCTCGCGAACGTTCCGCCGGAAATCGGCCTGGACACGCTCAAGCACGGACTTGACGCGTGGGAGAAATATACCGGAGTCCGTCCGGAAACCGGCTGGAACCCGGAATGCGGCTGGGCCTCCTATCTTCCGGAGATCTACAAGGAGGCGGGATACAAAAACCTCGTCATGGACGCCGACAGCTTCTTCCTCTCCTTCCCCGAGATCCGCGAGGCAACCGGACTCAAGTACGATGTTCAGGGTCATTCCAACAAAAACCATCTCTTCAAGATTGAGGAGTACATCAAGGACAAGCCGGAATTTCTCAAATATCTGACCAATCCGTCCGTCGCCCCGAACGGCCTGCGGATGGTGTTCCGGTCCGACTGCATGGCCAATCCGATGCTCTGGTATCTCATGGGCGCGACCGAAGGATGCCGCGAAACGCCGGTCAGTCTTTCCGAGCTCCGGGAGATGTTCCTCAAGTGGCAGCCGCGCATTGCGCAGACGGGATCGTTCATCATGCCGTATGCCGAGGATGCGGAATACATCGGTTCGTCGGCCTATTTCTATGTGAAACAGTTCAATCAGGCGCGGTTCTTCGAGCCGGAACCGGAATCCGTCCGCCGCTTCAAGGAACTGCTCGACATGGCAAAAGAGATCGGCTACGAACTCACCACTCCCGCCGAAGTCATCCACAATGCGAACGACCTGATCCGCAACGATCTGATCGACCGCATCGAAAACGGCGCCGCATGGCACGGCGGAACCTACAAAGCCTGGGCCAACACCAGCTACTCGCTGATCTTCGATCCGGTCTGCCGGATGATTTACGACGGCATTGTCGCGGTCCGCAAGCACATCGGCAGCACCCCGGAACTGGAAAAGGCGATGAAAGCGGTCACCTCCGCCTACGTTTCCGATTCCAGATGGCCCCCGCTGCCGACCACGCCCGGACGCTTCAATGTCCGTGAATCCCTGGATGATCTCTTCGCGGCCAACCGTTTCCTCGGCGAAGCAATGGAAAAAGGAGGGATCGGCGAAAAACGCGCGATCTACTCCGCTCCGCTGATGGAAACCCAGATCCGTCTGATTGAGCAGAAGCTCATGGATCAGAAATACTTCGGGGAATAAAACGGAACTTTCTCCGGGGAAGGAACACTCCGAGTTTCCGATCCGGGAGGAGGAATCTCCGTTCACGCCGCGCCGTGCAGAAAAATTCTGTGCGGCGCGTTTTATTTTTTCCGGGGAAATGTGCCGGAAGGACGGTAGAATTCCCGGCGGTCCGGTTCGGGAGAAGAAAACGGAACCATGCCGGAGGTGTCGCTGCACTGCTGGAAGACGCGGAGTCCGAAGACCGGAAGGATCGCCAGAAGATGATCGAAGATATCCGACTGGACCTCTTCATGGGCAATCCACTGGACGTCGCGCGTGAAGCAGTAGATTTCGAGCGGGATTCCGGTCACGCCGGGCGGGAGCTGGCGGACCAGAAGGAGCATGTCCTGATTGATTTTCCGGTTGTTCCGGAGATACTGTTCCACATAGGCGCGGAAGGATCCCAGATTGGTGATGCGGCGGCCGTTGATCGGTTTGGCGCCTTCGGCGGCGAGTCGGGCGTTCCATTCGGCAAGTTCATGACGCTTTCTTTCCAGATAGGCGTTCAGGAGAACGAACTCTTCGAGCTTGCGGATTTCGTCCTCTTCCAGGAACCGGACGCTCCGCTGGTCAATGAAGAGCGAACGTTTGATGCGCCGTCCGCCGGATTCATACATTCCGCGCCAGTTTTTGAAGGACTCGGTGATGAGCTTGCGGATGGGAAGCGTGGAAATGGTCTTATCCCAGTTCTGAACCTTGATGGTGTGGAGGGCAATTTCGATGACGCTTCCATCCGCATTCTGGCTGGGCATTTCGATCCAGTCGCCGATGCGGACCATGTCGTTGGAACTGATCTGCATTGCCGCGACGACGGAGAGAATCGTATCCTGAAAGATCAGGATCAGCACGGCCGCCATCGCGCCGAGCCCGGAAAAGAGGAGCAGCGGACTGCGGTTGATCAGCATGGCGATCATCAGAAACACGGCGCCCGTCCAGATGCAGATTTTCATCAGCTGGAGATAGCCTTTGATCGGCCGGTCCGCAGCATCCGGACGGCGGCTATAAAGAAGATCAACCAGATCCAGCGTTTTCCCAAGCGCGAGCGAGAACGCCAGGACAATGAATGCGGCGCTGAGATTGCGGATCAGCGTGGCCGGAATTTCATGAATTCCCGGAATCGTGGAGGCCCCTGCCGCCAGGACCACCGCCGGAATAATGTTCGCCAGGCGCGAAATAATCGCAAGGAAGACACGGTGTTCCTCGCTCCCGGCCGGAGGAAGTGCATCCAGAACCCGGCGCATCCCCCGGAAAAGAATCCATTTGGTAATGAAGTTCACTGCCAGCGTCATCACAATCAGTGCAACGACCACCAGTGCGCTGTACGCCCACGGATACGGTTCCAGAGCAAGCTGGAGATCCTTCAGCCAAGTCATCATTCGGCCATCCCCCTTTCCTTGGAATTCGTGTAACTATACTCTCCGTTTTCCGGATTTAAAACCGAAGAAGGAAAAAACGTTCTGATTTTTTTCCGTTCGGGTTTGCAATCATCGAAAAGCGTGGCATTTTACAATCGGATTGAACAACCGGTACTCTTTTTTACAGGGAGCAGAATGAAATTACTTGTAGGACTCAGCGGAGGAGTCGACTCCGCCGTGACCGCGCTGCTGCTGAAACAGGCGGGACACGACGTCTCCGGCGCAATCATGACACTCTGGAGCGACAGAAACCCGTGGAAGGGCGGAGACCGCCGCGCCTGTTACGGCCCCCGGGAAAAAGAAAACGTCGCAAGCGCCCGTCAAGTGGCACAGGCGGTCGGCATTCCGTTTCACGAGTTCGACTGCTCCGCGGAATACGAACGGATCGTTCTCGAAAATTTCAAGGATGAATACAATGCGGGGCGCACCCCGAATCCGTGCATCCGGTGCAACAGCCGGATCAAATTCGGCGTTCTTCCCGAAGCCGCCAGAAAAGCGGGAGTGGAGTTCGACAAATTCGCAACCGGACATTATGTCCGTCTCCGGGAACAGAATGGACGGTATCAGCTTCTGCGCGCCGTTGATTCCGGGAAGGACCAGTCCTACTTTCTCTACCGGCTGAGTCAGGAACAGCTTTCGAACGTGCTGTTTCCGCTCGGGGAATACCGGAAATCCGAAATCCGGCGGATCGCGGAGGAGCACGGTCTTCCGGTCAGCGACCGCCCCGACAGTCAGGATTTCTATTCCGGCGACTACCGGGAACTGCTTCTCCGGAACGAGGAAAAAGGAGAGATCGCCGATGCGGAAACCGGAACGGTTCTGGGTCACCACAACGGATTCTGGAACTATACCATCGGACAGCGCCGCGGTCTCGGAATCGCCGCGAAACATCCGCTTTATGTTGTCGGCATAGATCCGGAACGGAACCGGATCCTCGTCGGACCGGAAGAGATGCTGAAAAAGACGCGGATGCGTGTAACGGAACTCAACTGGAGCGGAATCGTCTGTCCGGAACGGCCGCGCGATGTCCGGATCAAAGTCCGGTCGATGGGAATCGGAACCGCCGGGAGCGTCGCTCCGGAAGCGGACGGATCCGCAACCGTCACGTTCTATGAGGAGCAGAAATCGCCCACGCCGGGCCAGTCCGCGGTGTTTTACGACGGCGAACTTCTGCTCGGCGGCGGCGTGATCGGGGAGGTCTTCGAATGACCGATGCGGAACTCAGAGAACTGCTGGAGCTGACCGATCCGGCGGAGCAGAAGACTCTTTTCGCTTCCGCCTATGCGGAAAAACTGCGCCATACGGGACCGAACGTGAGCCTGCGGGGATTGATCGAGATCAGCAACATCTGCCGAAAGAACTGCTTCTACTGCGGCATTCGCTCGGGCAACAGGAAACTGAAACGGTACCGGGTGGGAAAAGAGGAGATTGTCGCCTCGGCTCTGTGGGCGTACCGCCATCATTACGGATCGGTGGTTCTCCAGTCCGGCGAGACGGTTTCGGAGGAGTTCACGGCGTTTATCGAATCGGCGGTCCGGGAGATCATGGAGCGCTCGGAAGGGAAACTCGGGATCACCCTCTGCTGCGGCGAACAGGAGAGCCGGGTGTATGAACGCTGGCGGAAAGCGGGGGCCAGACGCTATCTGCTCCGGATTGAAACGTCCGATCCGGAATTCTACGGGAAGCTCCATCCGGCGGATCACAACTTTCAGGCACGGGTGAACTGCCTGCGCCGTCTGCGGGAACTGGATTATCAGGTGGGGTCCGGTGTGATGATCGGCCTTCCCGGACAGACCACGGATCAGCTGGTCCGCGATCTGCGTTTTTTCGAGGAGTCCGATCTGGACATGATCGGAATGGGTCCCTACATTCCGCATGAGGATACACCGCTCGGCAGAGGAATCGAAATGACGCAGGAATACCGGAACGGCCAGCTGGGAAAAGGACTCCGGATGATCGCCTGCACCCGTCTTCTGCTGAAGGACGTGAACATTGCCGCGACCACCGCGCTTCAGGCGCTCGCCGACGACGGACGCGAACGGGGACTTCTGGCGGGAGCGAATGTCATCATGCCCAACGTGACCGATCTTTCCTACCGGCGGCGCTACCAGCTCTATGCCGACAAGCCGAATCTTGACGAGAATTCCGAGGAGTCGCGCGACGATCTCATCCGGCGGATTCATTCCATCGGAGAAACCATTCTCTGGGATCAGCACGGGGACTCCCGCCACTATTTCAACCGCAAACAGAAAGAGCAGAAAACATGAACATTGCATCCATTCTCGGAGAAATGCGTCTGGAAGGAGATCTTTCCGGCTGGCATCTGACCCACACGCGAACGGAACTGGAACCGGATCTTGAAATCATCCGCTTTCATCTGGAGGCGGAACGCGATCTTCCGCCCCCGAGCCTCCGTCTGTTCTGGGAAGTTCCCCAGCTGGACATGCAGACCCGCTGGATGCCGGGAGGCCTCTACCATCGCAATCTTCCGCCCGACTGGGGAGCCGGAACCTCCTCCCAGCTTGCCTCCAACATGCCGATGATGACATTTCTGAATCTGAAGGGGCAGAACCGCCTGACATTTGCATTTTCCGAGGCGAAACGCTTTGTGAAACTTTCCGCGGGAGTCCGGGAGGAGTCGAACCGGATTGTCTGCGAACTCTCCCTGTTCACGATCCCGGAAGCGCCGATCCGCTCCTACGATGCGGAACTGCGGATCGACACCCGGAGCATCTTCTATGCGGATGCGATCCGCGCCGTTTCCGAGTGGTACGCCGCATTTCCAGACTACACGCCGTCCCCTGCGCCGGAAGGAGCGTTCGAACCGATCTACTCCTCCTGGTACAGCTATCACCAGAATCTGTTCGACCACGAGCTGGAAGCGGAATGCACTCAGGCGAAAGAGTTCGGCATGAAGGGAATCATCGTCGACGACGGCTGGCAGACCGAAGACAACAACCGCGGCTATGCCTGGTGCGGCGACTGGGAAATCTCCCGGAAACGCTTCCCCGACATGCGCGCTCATGTTGCCAGGGTTCATGCGCTCGGGATGAAATATATTGTCTGGTATTCCGTTCCGTTTGCGGGAACCAAAAGCAAAATTTATCAGCGTTTCAAAGGCAAATTCCTCTATGAGATTCCGCGTCTGCAAACAGCCGTTCTTGATCCGCGTTTTCCGGAAATCCGCGAATACCTCATCCACACCTATGAAACGGCGATCCGGGAATGGGATCTTGACGGGTTCAAGCTGGACTTCATCGACTGTTTCCGCTTTGACGGAGAGGATCCCGCGGTCGCGGAAAACTATGCGGGACGCGACCTCAAATCCCTCCCGGACGCGGTGGATCTTCTTCTTTCCGAAACCATGCGCCGCCTGCGCGCGCTGAAACCGGAGATTCTGATTGAATTCCGCCAGAGCTACATCGGCCCCGCGATCCGCAAGTACGGCAACATGTTCCGGGCCGGAGACTGCCCCGCCGATATTCTTTCCAACCGGGTCCGCACCCTGGATCTGCGTCTGACCTCCGGCAATACCGCGGTCCATTCCGACATGCTGGAATGGAATGAGGCGGACACCCCCGAAACCGCCGCGCTTCAGCTTCTGAATGTTCTCTTCAGCGTTCCGCAGATCTCGGTCCGTCTGGAGAGCATCCCGGAAACGCACCGGCGGATGCTCCGCTTCTGGCTGGATTTTGCAATCCGCCACCGGGATGTGCTGCTGCACGGATATCTGAAGCCGTTCCATCCGGATCTGAACTACCCGATCGTCTCCTCCGAAACCGCAAAGGAGAAGGTGATCGCCGTCTACAACTACGGACAGATCGTCAAGATCGCCTGCGAGCCGGGAAAGAGCTGTTTCCTGGTCAATGCAACGGGCCGTTCGGAACTCTATGTGGATCTCCAGACCGCCCCGCTCTCCGCGGAGTTCTTCGACACCTTCGGGCGTCCCGTCCCGGCGGATGAAGTAAAAACCGGCGTTTCCAAAATCGCCATTCCGTATTCAGGGCTTATGGTTCTGAAATTCTGAACCGGCCGGCGGGAACGCGGCATGCTCAATCCAGTCCGCGTTCCCAGTTGAACGGGGAGTTCCCTTTTCCGCAATCGGCAATCCGGAGATCCCGGATGCGGTCCGCCGGAAGGCGGGACTCCACCGACATCGCAGCGGCCGGATACAGAAGCGTCAGATTCTCCTCCGTCCGGCGCACAAGAAACAACTCCCCTCTGGAGTCGGTCAACGTCCGGAGTTTCCCTGTTTCCGCCCGCGTCGCGAGCAGCAGAGGATGTCCCTGGACGTAGAGTTCCACCGGAACCGGCGACCGGCGCAGAAGCTCCTCCGCATCCTTCTCCGACAGCTCCACATGCGCGTGGACGGATTCCGCTCCGAGACTCCGCACCTCCTCCGCCGCAAATGAATTCGCCACCGGGAACGGCGGAGCGGTCCGGATCTCAATTCCGGGAAACTCGCGCAAAAGATGAAAATGGGAAAGCGATGTTGCCCGGAACACCCGGACTCCCGCCCTCACCGCTCCGGCAATCCGTTCCCGGAGCGCCGCGAGTCCGGTTTCCGGCGTGAAAAACGGCAGGATGCACTCCCTTCCCGGGTCCGGCAACGGACTAAGCTCCTCCGCCACACGGCATTCTCTCTCCGGAGCCGGCGCGCCGGACGGCAGAAACAGAACCGTTTCCGGATGCTCCGGCGGAAGTGCGGGAATCCGGGTGCGGTGAACACGCAGAAGCTCCTCCGCCCGCTCCGATGACCGGCCGAGAATCCGTTCCGGAGAGATCTCCCGGAGAAGCCATTGCTGAAACGCCCGTTTTGCGGCTTTCAGGTGGTCCCGCCGGATGAAATAAGCGCCGTCGATCTCAGCGGAAATGCGTCCCGCTGCAAACGGCGTACCGGGGAGCACACGGAAGAACGCGGCAAGATCCTCCACGGAGAAGGGACACGTTCCGGCCGGTTCGGTCGGCAGCGGCGAGGACCACTCTTTTCCGCCGGTCGAGATCCGGAGTTCCGATTCGGAAAGATGCAGGGAGAGATCCAGCACCGCCCCCTGCAGAGGAAGATTCGCACACCGTTTTTCCATAGTTCCGTGCGTCTCTCCGACCCGGTAGAGGATGCCGTTGCGGACAACGCTTTTTCCACGGGACGGAATCCGGCAGAGCTGTCCGGGAAACGCCTTCTTCACCGGACGTCCGCCGACCGACATTTCCAGCACGCTCAGAGTCTCCCCCTCTCCGCCCGCGGCGGATTGAACACGGACCACATCGCCGACATGAAGACGGCCGGAGAGACGGACTTCAAACGAATCGTCGAAAACGCGTCCGACTCGTCCGCAGGGCCGGCCGACCCCGCCCGGAGCATCGGAGCGAATCAGTTTTTTCATGGAATCCGCCGTAAAAAATCCGAGCGAAGGCTCCCGGGAACAGGTACGTCCGAGCAGATCGGCGATCTCCTCCTCCGGAGCGCCGTCGATCGCCTTCCGGTACGCCGCAACCACGCTCGACACATAGTCCGCCCCCCGCAGACGGCCTTCGATCTTCAGCGATGCGATCCCCAGTTCCCGGAACTTTGGAATCAGCCGGAACGCCGCAAGATCGCGCGTGGAAAAATAAAATCCCTCGTTTCCCCCGTCGGCACGAAACGGACGGCGGCAGGGCTGTCTGCACCGTCCGCGGTTTCCGCTCGCACCTCCGAGCCACGATGAAAACAGACAGTTTCCTGAAAGACACGCACAAAGCGCCCCGTGAACAAATACCTCCAGTTCCAGCGGCGACTTCCGAGCGATTATTTCGAGTTCATCAAGCGTGATCTGCCGTTCAAGGATCACGCGTTTCGCCCCGATTTCCGCAGCTGCCAGGACCGCCTCCGAATTGTGGAGCGCCATCTGCGTGGACGCATGGATGGTCAATGCGGGAAAAAACTCGCGGATCATCCGCAGCACGCCGAGATCCTGAACGATCAGGGCGTCGGGCCGCAGGGCATCCAGATCGGCAAGAAACTTCGCGGCTTCGTCGATCTCCGCCTCCCGGACAAGCGTGTTGAAGGTAACATACACGCGCCGTCCGTTCCGGTGCGCATAGGCGATCAGGCGCGAAAGATCTTCGACGCTGAAATTATCGCTTCGTTCCCGCGCATTGAATTTCTTCAATCCGCAGTAGACGGCGTCCGCCCCCGCATCGAATGCGGCCAAAGCGACCGGAAGTGAACCGGCCGGCGCCAGAAGTTCCATCGACTGCTCCCTCTCTCATCCCGTTTCCCGCGGCGCGAAACAAAAAACGGATGTCCGCAACCATCGCCGCGGACATCCGTTGGTTTCTGCGCCGGGAACGTCGTTTACTTGATGACGATCTCTTTTCCGGCCGCGGCGGAGTCGTAGATTCCGTTCAGGATCTTCTGAACAGCCAGGCCCGCCTCGCCCGGTGCGCGCAGCTCGGTTCCGTAGAGGCATCCGCTGACCCAGTTTTTGAGCTTTGCGGTGAAGAGCATGTTCCAGTCGCTTCCCGGCAGGAATCCCGGAACCTCGTTGATCATGGTTCCGGCGCAGTCGCGATAGATTTCAGCCGGAGACCACGATCCGCCGCCCTTGTCGCCCATGAACGTGAAGTTCCAGACATCCTCCTTGATGTGGGCGGAGAAGGACGATTCGATCTGCATGATCGCGCCGTTGGCAAAGCGGATCTGCCCGATCGCGAGATCCTCCACGGTGAAGGTTTTCCAATCCCAGTTCGGCCACGGGGAAACCACTTCGGAGGGTTTGTCGCCGATGTAGGTCCAGATGTTGCCAGACGCCGCCACCGGTTTCGGAGATCCCATGAAGAAGTGCGCCACTTCGATCAGATGCACGCCGATATCAATCATCGGACCGCCGCCCTGGAGAGCCTTCTGACCGAACACGCCCCAGTTCGGAATGCCTCTTCTGCGCAGCGCGCGGCATTTCACGAACATGATGTTGCCGAACTGGCCTTCATCCCGCGCACGGAGAAGGAATTCCGTATTGTTGTGATATCTCTGCTGGAAGCCGACAGAGAGTTTGCGTTTGTTTTTCTTTGCCACCTTCACCATCTCTTCGCACTCTTTGACATTCATGCCCATCGGCTTTTCGGTGATTGCATGGCAGCCGGCGTTGAGGGCGTCGATCACGGCGGGAGCATGAACGCCGTTCGGAGTGCAGACGTCCACCGCGTCCGGTTTGATCTTTTTGAGCATGACCTTCCAGTCCTTGAAGAGCGCCTTTTTCGGAAGGCCCCACTTGCTCTCCATCACATCAAGTCTCTCCTGGAGGATATCCACGCCCGCGACGATCTCAACTTCAGGAATCCCCTTGTACGCCTCCATGTGCGTCTGTGCAATTCCGCCGCATCCGACAATCGCCACACGAAGTTTCTTCCCTTTGTACTCCGCTTTCTTCGAGTCCATTGCAAGAGACTGGGTTCCAACACTTTTATCGAGCGCCATCTGAAATCCTCCTTCTGTTGTTTGGTTTCCTTCCGGCGAATTTTCTGCCTGTGGAATAAGGTAACGGAAAAAACGGCAAATTCAACAGTATAAAAAAGTCTTTTTGTGCAAAAAGTACACAAAATGTGATCTGCGGATCATTTCAGGCATTTTTCCCGGGAGTTCCCGCCTTCGCAGCTCCCGGGCGGCCGGGATCACGAAATTTTATATTTTGCGGCGAGCTTCATCAGAGCGGCGGTCTGTTTCGGCGAGAGGACCCGCCCGGAAGCGCACTGTTTCGAGAGCGATTCAAAAAATTCTCTGTCGTCATAGACGCGCCGTCCTTTCTTTTCCGGAGCGGCCCACTCCTTCACTTCGGCAAGCGCCTTGAGAATCCGGGTGATCTCGCTCTGCGCACCGGGATTTTCCTCTCCGGACGTAGCCGTTTCGACACCGAGATTTTTCATCAGCTCCTCATATCCGGGAATCGACGCGGAATAGCGCGCCGCGAGTTTCGCAAGCGCCGACGCCTGACGCTCCGAAAGCACTTTTCCCGATTCCACCTGCGCCTTCAGAGAATCGAAGAACTTTCTGTCGTCATACACGCGTGCACCCCGTTTTTCCGGCGGCGTCCACGGCACATTCGCCATTGCGCGGAACACGGCGAGCACATTTTCCTGCGGCGGCGCACTGTTCACCGCCTCCTCCCGCCGGAGCTGGATCTCCTCCCGCATTCTGCGGATATTCGCCACCCGTTCCCGGGCGGATTCGATATCGTCTTTCAGATGATACTGTTCCGCGCAGCGGTCCACATCCTTCAGCTGATCGGCATACTTGATGACAAGATTCAGAAGCGCCTCCCACTGTTTGGAAGAGATTCCCGCGCCCTGTTCCGCCTTGGCCTGAACGGAGGTATAGAACTTCTTGTCGTCATACACGCGTTTGGCGCCTTTTTCGGGAGCTTCCCAGTTCCGGACATTCCGGAGCAGTTTCAGCACGGCGGCGGCTTTTTCCGCTTCGGGAGCGCCGGCGCTTTTCGCATCGGAAAGCCATTTGGAAAATTTTTCGTAGAACTCCTTCAGCATTGCGGTCCACTGGATTTTCCCCTCTTCGACGCCGTCGAGCTGGTTTTCCATATCGGCCGTGAAGCCGACCTGGATCAGATCCGGAAGGGAGGCGACAAGATAATCGTTGATTTTGAACCCGAGATCCGTCGGGATCAGCTTTCCTTTCTCCTTGCTGACATAGGAACGCTCCTGAATGGTATTGACGATCGTCGCGTAGGTGGACGGACGGCCGATTCCGTTGGATTCCAGTTCCTTGATCAGCGTGGCTTCGGAGAAGCGGGGCGGCGGCTCGGTATATTTCTGTTCGCCGGCCGTGTCGAGCAGCGTGCAGGATTCGTGTTCGCGAAGACGGGCCAGCGCATCGGCATCTTTGGAATCCTCGTCCTCGGGACGGGCGGCGCCTTCCTCTTCGATATTGTAGGCCTTGAGAAATCCCGGGAAGGTGGTGACTGTCGCCGTCGCACGGAACGTGTAGAGACGGCGGTCCGCTCCGGTTCCCTCCACATCGACCGTCGTGCGGAGCTGGTCGGCGGACGCCATCTGCGATGCGAGGAAGCGGCGCCAGATCAGCCGGTAGAGCTTCAGCTGTCCCGCATCCAGCGTATCCTTCAGCGATTCCGGCGTCAGCGTCACATCGGTCGGACGGATCGCCTCATGCGCTCCCTGCGCATTGGATTTGGATTTGTAGAAATTCGGTTTTTCCGGCACGAACTCCGGTCCGTAGCTGGAGCGGATGAAATCGCGGCAGGCGTTCTGAGCCTCGACGGCGATTGCCACGGAGTCGGTTCTCATATAGGTAATCAACCCGAGATGTCCGGCAGGCGTATCGACGCCCTCGTAAAGCTGCTGTGCGTACCGCATGGTTGTACTCGCGGAAAAACCGAGAGCCGATCCGGCGGCCTGCTGGAGCGTGCTGGTGATGAACGGCGGCGGCGCATGACGCTTCCGCGGCTGCTGTTCGATGGAGGCGATCTTCCATGCTCCGGCGCCCCGGACCGCCGCGAGGACTTTGTCGGCCTCTTCGCGGTTTCCGACCTCGAATTTTCCGTTGTCGATCTTTGCGAGACGGGTTGAGAATTCGCAGGCCTCACCCTGCGAGAAACGGGCGAGGAAGTTCCAGTATTCCTTCGGCTGAAACGCCAGGATCTCCCGTTCGCGTTCGCAGACAAGGCGCAGAGCGACCGACTGGACCCGTCCAGCGCTCACGCCGCGTTCGATCCGCGACCAGAGCAGAGGACTGATCATGTATCCGACAATCCGGTCGAGAACGCGGCGCGCCTGCTGCGCGTCCACCAGATTCATATTGAGCGAACCGGGATTCTGAAACGCCTTTGTAATCGCGCTGCGGGTGATCTCGTGAAAGGCGACCCGGTGAAAGGCGGCCTTTTTATTGCAGTTTTTCAGGACCTCGTGCAGATGCCATGCGATCGCCTCCCCTTCGCGGTCCGGGTCGGGCGCCAGATAGATCTCCTTGACCGCCTTCGCGCTTTTTTTGAGTTCGGAAAGATTTTTTCCGCGGCTTTTGGACTCCTCGTACTGCGGAGCGAAATTGTGGTCGATATCGACTCCGAAGGCGCGTTCGGGCAGATCCCGGATATGGCCGTAGGAGGCCTTGATGAGATAATCCTTTCCGAGAATTCTCCCGATGGTTTTTGCCTTGGCAGGCGATTCCACAATGACGAGTTTATCCGGCATATTCGCGCATCTCCACACTATGTTCCTCCGTCCGCGCCGGAGCGGGACGGTTTCTGTTTTCACGGTCGATCCATATTTTATTACAATGGTCCTGTTTCCTCCCGTTGTCAAGAGGAGGATCTGAATTTTTTCAAAAAAACGATGAAAAATGATAAAAAAAGGTTGAAACTTTCACGATCCGTGTTATTATAATGATTTGCTACTGACGCAACAGAAAAATGATTTTTATGGAGGAAATCTTGTAAATGCATACTGCTTTGACCCAGAAAAGCATTGATCTCTACGACCGGTACGTCATGAAAACCTACCCGAAGGCCGACATTCTCTTCACGCGGGGCGCCGGATGCCGACTCTGGGACGGTGACGGACGGGAGTATCTCGACTTTGCCGCGGGAATCGCGGTCTGCAGCCTCGGGCACTGCCATCCCGCGGTGACACGGGCGATTGCCGAACAGGCGGGAACCCTTGTCCATGTCTCCAATCTCTATATGAATCAGCGGCAGCCGGAACTGGCGGAAAAGCTCATCCGGAACGGTTTTGACGGCGTCTGCTTCTTCTGCAACAGCGGAGCGGAAGCCAATGAAGGACTCATCAAACTTGCCCGCAAATGGGGATCCGCGCACGGAGGGAAATACGAGATCATCGCCATGGCCGATTCGTTCCACGGGCGCACTCTTGCCACCCTCGCCGCCACCGGCCGGAGCAAATACCGCAAAGGATTTGAACCCGATACGCTCGGCTTCCAGCATGTTCCGTTCAACGATCTGGAGGCTGCACGCAACGCGATCACGGAAAAAACTGCGGCGATTCTGCTGGAACCCGTGCAGGGCGAAGGCGGCATCATCCCCGCAACCCAGGAATATCTGGAAGGAGTCCGAAAACTCTGCGATGAAAAGGGAATCCTGCTGCTCTTCGACGAAGTCCAGTGCGGAATGGGACGGACGGGAACGCTGTTCGCATGGCAGGGCTACGGCGTGCAGCCGGATGCGCTCTCACTGGCGAAAGCTCTCGGCAACGGATATCCGATTGCGGCACTTGTCGCTCAGCGCAAACTGGAGAATGTCCTGACGCCGGGAACGCATGCAAGCACCTTCGGAGGAACTCCGCTTGCATGTGCCGCGGCCTGCGCCGTGATCGACACGCTCACGCAGGGCGGAGTGCTGGAAAACTGCCGCAGGCAGGGAGCGTATCTGATGAAACGCCTGCTGGAGCTGAAAGAGAAATATGCGTGTGTCCGGGATGTCCGGGGCAAAGGACTGATGCTCGGCGTTGTGCTGGATTTCCCCGCGACGGAGCTGCTCGGGCTTCTGCGGGAGAAAGGATTTCTTGCTCTTTCCGCCGGAGAGACCGTACTCCGGCTCGTTCCGCCGCTGATTATCACGAAAGAAGACTGCGATCAGGCGGTCTCCTGCATTGACGCGGCGCTTGCCGAATATACAAAGAAATAACGGAGGACTTGACGATGAACAAAGATCTGCTCTCCTGCGCGGAACTGACGAAAGATGATCTCAATGCGATCATAGAACTTTCCCGGAAACTCAAAAAGGAGCGCGGCACACCGGCGGCGATCAAACCGCTGGCGGGCAAAAGCATCGGGATGATTTTTGCGAAATCCTCCACGAGAACGCGCGTCTCCTTCGAGGTCGGCATTCAGGAACTCGGGGGCTATCCCGTGGTGCTGGACCAGGGGCAGACGCAGATGGGACGCGGAGAAACCATTCCGGATACCGCCCATGTGCTGGAGCGCTATCTTCAGGGAATCGTCATCCGGACCTACAAACAGAGCGATGTCGAAGGGCTCGCGGCCAACTCCCGGTATCCGGTGATCAACGCTCTGACGGACGAATACCATCCCTGCCAGGCTCTGACCGATATTTTCACCATGTGGGAATATTCCGGGGGAAACCTTGCGGGCCTCAAGCTCGCGTATCTCGGGGACGGGGCAAGCAACATGGCCAACTCGCTGATGCTGGCAACCCAGCTTGCGGGAATCGACATGGCCATCGCCGCGCCGGAGGAGTTCGCTCCGATGCAGTCGATTCTGGACCGGAAAGCCGACGGCCGCTCCACATGGACCACCGATGTGACGGAGGCTCTCCGCGATGCGGATTTCATCTATACCGACGTCTGGGTCAGCATGGGCTTTGAAGCGGAATCCAGAAGAAGAATGGAGATTCTTGCGCCCTATCAGCTGAACATGGCGAATCTGAAAAAGGCAAAACCGGGAGCCAAGGTGCTGCACTGTCTGCCGGCGCACCGGGGAGAGGAAATCACGGACGACGTCATGGATTCGGATGCGTCGATCGTGTTCGACCAGGCGGAAAACCGTCTGCATGTGCAGAAGGCCATCATGACGCTCCTGATGGGCTGAGGGCCGGAACCGCAGCGGGACCGGGAATCATGACCGGTCCCGGACCAACAACGCAGGGGGGATGATGGTAGATTTGTCGAACTACACGTTCGCCGACTGGATGAACTTCACCTTCGGGCATCCGGTCGATCTGAACCGGCCCTGGTTTTCCGGGGAGTTTTTCCTCTACGATTTTGATTCAAAACTCATTCTGGAGCATCTGACGAGTTTCTTTTCCCGGCCGGAACTGGGATATCTGCTCTACACGCCGGAGCAGATTGATCAGGGACTGGGATTCATCGTCTCCGACCGCGGATTTCTCGGTGTTCTTCTGGATCAGAGCATTCCGCTGCGTCTGCGGCGGGAGTGCATCATGGAAATGGGGACCCTTTTCCGCTTTCACATGGAACAGAATCCCGACCTGCCTTCCAACCGGATCTGGTGGAGAGAGGCGGTCCGCAACTGCCGCTATCAGTATCAGCATCTGTATCTGCATGTGGACATCCTCCGGTATTTCTTCCGGATTCTCTGCCGTCTTCTCGACCGGAAAACCATTCTGCCCCGGCTCCGCCTTCCGCTGGAAGAGGGATTGCTGGAACTCAAACGAACCGCCGCCGAAGGACTCCGTCTCGCGCAGGACAGCCGGAAACGCATTTATACAAGAGCGGAACTCCGGATCCTGGACGAGGTTCTCCGCGCCGATCTCGACGATCCCGATTCCGCAGACGCCATCGGAGCCCCCTCCCCCGGCCGTTCCGGAAAAATCCCGCTTTTTTGATCGTCCTCCTCTTGACAAAAAAAGGAAAATATGTTATAATATATCCAAGATACTAACAAATACTAAATTTCTGGAGTATTATGACAAAACCGGGGACATCGGTATCGGGCTATATCCGGATCCGGCGTTATATTCTGACGCTGGTGCAGAAGGCGGAGGGACAGCCGCTTCCGCTGCCGTCGATCCGGGAACTGTCGGAGCTGTTCAATGTCAGCACGCCGACGGTAAGCCGGGCGATGAAGGAACTGACCGCGGAAGGGCTGGTCATCGGGAAACGCGGAATCGGAGCGTTTGTGAATCCGGCGAAAGCGGCGGTGTGGCTGAACGGACAGCCGACGGTCGGCATTCTGATCGGAGACGGACGACTGCTGCACTACAGCGGTTACCACAGCCGCGTCCTGGCCAATCTGATGGTGAAGACGACCGATCTTCCGGCAGTGGTCCATCTTGTTTTTCTGAGTTCGACAAATCCGGAAACGGTCTATCAGGAGATTGTCAATGAACGTCTCGACGCCCTGATCTGGCATGGTTCACGGGATCTGGATTTGCAGATCATCCGGCGTCTGCAGCAGGATGGACTGCCTGTTGTCCTGAGTTCAAGTGACCGTTTCATTCCGGAGTATCCCGGAGTTCCCGGCGCTTTTTTCAGCAACACGAAATTCCGGCGGGAATACATGAATCTTCTGGCATCCGAGAAACGGGAACGGATCGTGTTTCTTCCCGCCTTCGGCGAGTGGGATGAAACGGAAACTTTCCGGAAGGAATACCGGGAACGCACAGGGATCGACCTGAATCCGAACCTGTTTCTGCACGACCCGACGACGTGTCTGGACTCTCTGCGGAACATGCTTTCACTCGGGGTTCCGGTGGATGCGGTCTTCTGCTCCGCTCTGGGAAGAGAGGTGCACGAGATTCTGAAGGAGTTCCGGATTGACACCGTCCGGGACTGCCGCATCATCGCCAGCGAACTGGATGTTGCCGCCATTGAGGATTTTCACGGACTCATCTACCGGTTTCCTTTCGAGAAGCATGCGGAGGCCGTGGCGGAAATTCTCAGGAAGATTCTGAAGAAGGAACCCGTTGAGAATCCGATTGTTCCAACAGATATTGAATGGGATTTAAAATAAACAGAGAAAGGGAGGCGTCATGAGAAAAAAACAGAGAGAGTTTTTTACTTTAATTGAACTTCTTGTCGTTATCGCGATCATTGCGATTCTTGCAGGACTTCTTCTTCCGGCGCTGAACAAGGCGAGAGACAAGGCTCAGACCGTCTCCTGCGTATATCTGATGAAGGCAATGGTTCAGGGAGCGCTCTCCTATGCAAACGAATCGGACGGGACCATGGTTCCGGACAAATGGGCGGGCGCACTGGATCTTCCGAGCTATCAATGCTGGGTGACCAACATCCCTTTTCTGAGGAATGCGGGGATCCGTTTTCACTCGGAAAACTACTCTCACATGTGGCATCGGCAGAGTCTCTGTCCGAAAGTGGAGATTGCGCAGAAGTGCGGCACATGGTCGGCGACTGGAGATTGGGCGCTCGGCGACAAGGTTTACTGCATGCAAACCACACTCCATTGGGACTACTGGAACTATGCGGAGGAAAAAACAAAAATCGAAAAAGAAGGGGTCAACCTTTCCCGTGTCCGCTCCCCCTCGTTCAAAATACTTTTCCTGGAGGGACAGAATGGCCACAGCATCAGCGGAGAAACCAATACGAGTCTAGCCACCTGGCTTCAGTATGAGGAGAATCCGCCGCTGTACGGCAACTATCTCTCCTATCGCCACAACGGCAAAGGGCCTCGAACAACGCCTATTACGACGGCCATGTGGAGACCAACCGGGCGTCGATGATGCTCGACACGACCTCCAAACCGAACAAACGACTCTATTTTATGGATTAAAGATTCATCAGAAAGGAGATTTTTATGAAATGGAACGCGCTGTTCTGCGTCCTTTGCGCGGGCGCACTGCTCTCTGCGGCGGAAAAGCCGGCGCCGGTCACACCGGAAACGTATCAGCCGGATTTTTCGGAATCGGACATCTACCTGCCGCATCTGAAGCGGACCCCTCTGTGGGGATGGTGGGATGTCCGCAAGGTGACGTCGGACCGGAAGAACGATCCGAATGACGAGGGGACCCGTCTCCGCTTCTATGCGGCGGACTATGACTCGTCCGGCTGGGACAAGGATCTTGTTCCGAACCGTCTGACTCTCCCGATTTCTTACAAAATTGAGAAACCGGACTGGCACAAGCTCTTTCAGGTTCCGAGCCGTGTCCGCGAATGGGGAGGCGTCGCATGGCTGCTCAAGACCTTTCAGGCGCCCGATCGCAAGCCCGGGGAACGGGCCATTCTCCACTTCGAGGAGATCGCCGGAGCCTTCACGCTCTATGTCAACGGGAAACGGATCGCCGGGGAAATCCCCTATACTCCGCCGGTCTCCTACAAGGGACCGGAGCGAGCCTGGGATTTCGATATCACCGACGTTCTCAAACCGGGAAAAACCAACCGGATCGCCGTCCGCCTGTTTCATGACGGCACACCGGTCCGCTGGGGCTGGGCGGGAATCTCCGGAATTGTCGATATCGTCTATCTGGACATCCGGCCGGCCGCCTACACGCAGAATGTGATGATCACAACCGCTCCGGACTGCCGGACCGTGGAATTTGAAGCGCTCCTTTCCGGCTCCTCCGCGGCGGCGGACACCGAAAACTGGAGCGGAGAAATCTTTGAATGGAACAGCCGGAAAAGCGTTGCATCCGTCCGGTTCGGCGCTCCGCACAAGGCGCATGAGACCACCGCGGTTTCGGCAAAACATCTCTTTTCGAATCCGAAGCTCTGGAGTCCGGAACACCCCTTCCTGTACGGGATCCGGATCCGGAATGCGCGCGGAGAAGTCACCGGAATCCAGCGTTTCGGAATCCGGACCTTCGGAATCAGGGACGGTCATTTCGTTCTGAACGGACAGCCGATCATGCTGCGCGGAGTCTGCGGGCACGACCCCTCCTCTCTTCAATTCTGGAAACCGGGCAGTCTCTATTCGTTCCGCACGAACCGCGACGGCACGTTCTATAAATACTGGAAGTATTTCCGCGATGCGCATGTCAACCACCTCCGTTTTCACGGCGGCACGTTCTCCCGTCCGAATCTCGACATGCTCGACGAGCTCGGGATTCTGCTGACCTATGAGCTCAGCTATCCGGAGACGATGATTCAGGATCCCACCCGCGTGGACCTGATCTCGGTCAAGGGATACGACGGAGCCTGCGACCGCAGCGGCAAACTTCTTCCGGAGTTTGTCGACCGGGTGAAATACCGGATCCGCACCACCTACTCCCATCCGGTGATCTGCACCTACAGTTTCGGCAACGAACTCTGCACGGGATACGACGATCCCCGCATGATCAACATGCTGAACAATCTTTACGACCTCTATGCGAAAACCGACAAACAGCGCCGTCCGGTCACCAACTCCTCCGGCCGCGCCGCTCCGGAAGCCACGCAGCTTGCCACGATCAGCAAATACGAAAAAACCGATTATCTTGACATGCACGACTATTCCGGCTCTCTGCGCCAGACGCCGTTCTTCTATGGGGAACAGGTCTTCCGGAACTATCTGGCGAACGTTCTGAAATACTACGGGAGGAAACTGCCGATCGTCAACGGCGAATTTCTCTACTACTTCTACGGCAACTACAAACCCTACCGGAACGTCTGGAAATCGGACGATGCCGATGAACCCGACTGGAATGCCGCAAAATTCATCTTCAACGGCGGTCTCCGGAAACAGGACGTCATGATGGGCAATCTCTCCTTCTACTGGTGCCGGAACTTCGGGACGCGCGCCTATCAGCTCCACCATCGCGAGACCCGCACACTCGCCCAGGAGCGGATTCTGGAACTTCAGCGCAAAAACTGGCCCGATCTCAACGGCTTTGAGGCGCTGAGCGACTTCATCGAAATTCCCGACCTCTATCCGGACCGGAAGGTGGAATTTGCCCGGATTCCGGAATGGCATGCGCTCGCCCGCGGCTGTGCGCCCGTCATTCCGATTCTCGACCGGATTCATCCGAACAGCTTCTGCGGCGAGGAGTTCCGGACAAACCTGTTCGTCATCAACAATGCCGAATCGGCGAAGAAAAACCTTCTGTTCGAGGCGGAGATCCGGGATGCGAAAGGACGAATTCTCCGTTCGGTCCGGACTCCGGTCGGAGATCTTGCCAGCGGCGAACGGAAAACCTTCCCGTTTGTCATCCGTGCGCCGGAAACGGAGGGAGCGTTCCGTCTGGTCTACCGTCTCCGCTCGGGCAAGGAGATGGTTCTGGAGCGCAAAATGGGCGTGAATGCCCGGAATCGGGAAACGGTTTTTGCACCGATTGAAACCCAAAAGAAAATCGGCCTTTACGATGCGTCGTCGCTGTTCGGGGGAATGAAGCCGTACAGCACGGCGAAGGTTCTGAAGATGTTCCATCTCCCGTATGAGAACATTACGGATTTCGACAGGCTCGGGTCGTATGAGATTCTGATCATCGGAAACGACTCCATCGACCAGCCGCTCCAGGAAAACGCGGAGAAAATCCGGCGCTTTGTGGAAAACGGCGGACGGCTTCTGGTGTTCGATCAGAACTTTGTCGGCCGCATTCCGTTCCTCAGCGAACTGGAATACGTTCCGGCGGGACCGGTGGAATTCACGGAGATTCTGAAACGGAAACATCCGCTGGTCGCGGGGATGCGCCAGGAGGAGCTGTACTGCTGGAAACAGGCGGACGCCTCAGTGTACCGTTCGTTCATCATGCCGGTTTCGGAAGCGGCGGTGACGGTCGGAGCCAACACGACGGTCTGGGGATCGACGGCGTTCGGCATGACGGCGGCCCATCTCAAGCTCGGGAAAGGCGACATTCTGTTCGTCCAGCCGGAGATCACGAAAACGCTGACCGGCGATTCCGGCGCCGCCGCCCTCGCCCGCAATACTCTCGCTCTGATTCTGGACGATGCGACGCGCGAAAAAGCGGTCAACTTTCACGGCAAGACCGCGCTGAAAGCCTCTCCTCTCGCCCGGAAGAACGCCCTCTGCATCCCGCTGACCCGCGCGGCGAACATGGCGTTTGCCGACAGCGTGGCGGCCGACGGCAAAGGCGGATGGACCGATCAGGGACCGACCAACGATCTCTCCCCCATCCCGCTCGGACAGCAGATCTTTATCGGCATCCCGTTTGAGATCGCCGATCCGCAGACCAATGGCGGACGCTCCTGTCTTGTCGTTGCGGACCGGAAGGAATCCAAAATCCGGAAAAAAAGCGGAACCATTCCCGTCGGTGCGCAAGTGAAACGACTTCTGTTTCTGCACGCGGGAGCCTATCTTCCGGAGATCCGGCAGAAGGTCGGGACCTATACGATCCGCTACCGCTCGGGACAGCAGGCCGTCATTCCGCTGATCGCCATGGAAAATATCGCCGACTGGTGGAATGCGCCGACCAGCGTGGTCTCGAAGGCGGACTGTGCATGGAGCGCTCCCAACCGGAGCGGGGTGGTCGGGCTGTTCCTGTTCGAATGGAAGAATCCCCGCCCGGAGGATCCGGTCGAGAGCGTCACTCTCACTGCCGACAACGCCGTCATCGGCCTTGCCGGGCTCACCGGAGAAGCAATCACTCAAAGCAAATAAAGGAGATCATCATGAATTCAGGAAAACGCATTCTTGCCGGAATCGTCTTTGCGGCCGCGTGTCTTGCCGCGGCGGAGAATTACGAAAGCAAAGGGTTTTCGGTTCAGTTCTCGCCGTCGGGCCTCATCCGGAATTTAAGCTATGCCGGAGTTCCGCTTTCCAATTCGATTTCGCTGGTCGGAGAGTACAAGCGGACCGCGGAGGAACCGAAATACGATTCGCATTTCTACCAGACATGGGACTACTCCGGGAAAGCCGTCTTCCAGAAGAACGGAGATGCGATGACGGTCACCGTGAACTCAACTCTCAGCAACGACGGCAAGAAAAACGGCGTTGCCTACACCATCCGGTACGATCTCACGCCGGACCGCATCACCGGAACGTTCGAGGTCCGGCAGAATACGGTTCTTCACACCCAGAAGGATATCTTCGATGCGCAGATTGCGATGCTCCCCTCCTACTTCGGACGGGGGGTAAAAGCGGTCGCCGCCGACGGGCAGGAATCGCTCTCGCTCATTCCGGGCACCTACAATCCGAAATACCGTCTTCAGGGCAGGAGCATCACCCTTTCCACCGGGAAAGGAATTCTGATGACCCTCACCGCCGGGAAAGATACCTTCATCGACTACATGGATCCGCGCGGCTGGGGCGGAAAAAACTTTATTTTCCGCATCCACCCGAAAACCGAATGGTCCGCAAAACAGGTTGCCTATCCCGCCGGAACCGTCTGGAAGTGGGATTTCACGATCGCCTGCGCCCGCGAGCAGTGAAAAACACGCTGTTCCCGCCGGATCCCGCTGAAAATTTCAGCGGGGTCAGCCATTCGGGCGCTTTTCTCCCGGTATAGCGGAACCGGGGCAGGACATGCCGCTTGAAGCGGTAGTAATTCCGATACGAAGCCACCACGCCCGTCATGGATTCATCGCCGGTTTTGAAGGCATCCGGCATACATTTCGGGAATGTCAGGGCGGCGGGATCGAACGATCCGTGCGTCCGCCAGAACTCCTGGAACAGCGCTTCGGTCCGATGGCATTTTCCGAATCGGAGGGCATATTCCTCCAGCAGCGCCTCCAGATGGGCGCAGAGCCAGTTGTAGTTGTGCGGATTGGAAAGACTCCGCCGGCACGGATGCTCCGCATGGGTCAGACGATAACCGCGATCCAGTCCGCGGATCCGGTCCTGTGTGGAAAGCAGCTGCGCCGACTCCAGGATCATCTTCACCACATGGGCGTCACAGAGCGCCTGTGCCGCCTTCTCCGGGGATACGTCCACTGCAAAAATATTCATTTGAACCGCCTTTCTCCCGCGTTCTCCGCTCCATCGTTCCGGACGGATCACGGGTTTGCAGAGAAAAAACAGGAGAAAAGACGAAAAAGTTCCCTGACGGGCAAAAAAAATTTCCCCCGTCACTCCGGATGGGAACGGTCAGACAAACGTTTCCAGTTTCAGGAATTCCGCGAGAGCCTCCTTCCAGTCCGGCATCGGAGAGAATCCGAGTTCTTTCAGCCGGAGCTTGGTCAGACGGGAATTTTTCGGGCGCGGCGCCGGACGGGGGAACTCCTCCGTCGAACAGGGCTGCACCGCCTGGGAAATCTGTTTCTGGCGGAAAATCTCCCGGGCGAACTCCGCCCAGCTGGCTTCGCCCTCGCAGGTCATGTGAAGAATACCGGTCACGTCCGGCCGCTCCAGGACCTCCCCGAGTTTCCGGGCGACCGCGAGTGCACTGGTCGGATTGCCGATCTGATCGTCCACGACTTTGAGAACCGGCCGGCTCCCGTCCGCCAGCTTCAGCATCGTGTGAACAAAGCTCGGACCGCCGAACCCGTAGAGCCAGGAGATCCGGCAGATCACGGAGTTGTCGGGAAGGATCCGGCGGATCGCCTCCTCTCCGGCAAATTTGGTCTGTCCGTAGACGGTCGCCCCTCCGTTGGCCGCTTCGTATTCGGTATACGGATGTCCCGCCGTCCCGTCGAACACATAGTCGGTGGAGATCGCAATCAGGCGGACTCCCGCCTCCCGGCATGCGGCGGCCACATTGGCGCTGCCGTGAAGATTCAACCGGTCCGCAAGCTCCCGCTCCGTTTCGCAGCGGTCCACCGCGGTCATTGCGGCGCAGTGGATCACGGCGTCCGGAGAATGGCGGCGGAGAACGGCGCGGAGAGAGGCCGGATCCGTAATATCCGCTTCGGGAAGATCGGTCGGAATCATCGAAAAGCGGTCGCCGAGGACTCGGCAGAGGGTCCTTCCGAGCATTCCCCTCCCCCCGGTCAGAAGCACTTTTTTCATTTCATGTACTCCCGATTGCTGTAATCAAAGAGTTCGGCGTCTTTCAGAAGCGGATTCACCTGATCCTTCGGCGAAAGATTGAACTGTTCCACCCGGACACGCCAGTCGATGCCGAGGGCCGGATCGTTGAAGGCGATTCCCCGTTCGTGGGAAGGCGCGTAGAGATTGTCGCATTTGTACTGGAAAACGACATCTTCGGTCAGCACCACGAACCCGTGGGCGAAACCGCGGGGCACGAACAGCTGGCGTTTGTTCTCTCCGGAAAGCTCGACCGCCACATGTTTCCCGAAGGTTGGCGATCCCTTCCGGATATCCACCGCCACATCCAGCACCGCGCCGAGAATCACCCGGACCAGTTTTGCCTGCGTATAGGGAGCGGCCTGATAGTGGAGTCCGCGGAGGACGCCGAATTTCGAACGAGATTCGTTGTCCTGCACCCAGTTGCAGTCGATGCCGGCGTCGCGGTAGCGCTGATCCGACCACGATTCAAAGAAGTATCCCCGGGCATCCCCGAAGACTTTCGGTTCAATGAGTTTCACATCCGGAAGATCCGTTTCCGTCACATTCATTTTCCCACCAGGTGTTTCAGATATTGTCCATATTCGGTTTTCATCATATCCCCGGCGCTGTCGAGGACCTCCTGCGCGGTCATCCAGCCATTCTCGTATGCGATCTCCTGAAGACAGGCGATCTGGAGTCCCTGCCGGGTTTCGACCGTCCGGATGAAATTCGCGGCGTCGAGCATGCTGTCATGCGTCCCGGTATCGAGCCAGGCATAGCCGCGCTTGAACAGCTCCACATGGAGTTTTCCCGCTTTGAGATAGGCGTTGTTGACGCTGGTGATCTCCAGTTCGCCGCGCGCCGAGGGGCGGATGGTTTCCGCGATCCGGACAACGTCGTTGTCGTAGAAATAGAGACCGGTCACGGCATAGTTGGATTTCGGTTTTTCGGGTTTTTCCTCAATGCTGACCGCGTGTCCTTCGGAGTCGAACTCAACGACGCCGAACCGCTCCGGATCGCGGACGTAGTACCCGAAAATCGTGGCGCCGACCGTCCGTTCTGTCGCTTTCCGCAGCAGACTGCTGAGATTGGCGCCGTAGAAGATGTTGTCTCCCAGCACCAGGGCGACGGAATCGCTCCCGATAAACTTCTTTCCGATCAGGAATGCCTGCGCAAGTCCTTCCGGCTTCGGCTGAATCTCGTAGCGGAACTGCACTCCGAACCGGGACCCGTCCCCGAGCAGGCGACGGAATGACGGCTGATCCTCCGGAGTCGTAATAATCAGGATTTCCCGGATTCCCGCCAGCATCAGTGTGCTGATCGGATAGTAGATCATCGGTTTGTCATAAATTCCCAGAAGCTGTTTGGAAACGCCCCGGGTGATCGGATGCAGTCTCGTTCCGGCGCCGCCGGCCAGCACAATTCCCTTCATGGTTGTTCTCCTGTTCCAAGACGTTCCATTTTGTAGGCTCCGCTCAGCACATGAGCGCACCAGTCCTCCTTATGATCCAGATACCAGAGCACGGTTTTGCGGATTCCGGAATCGAAGGTCTCCTGCGGAGTCCAGCCGAGTTCGCGCGCGATTCTCGACGGATCAATGGCATAGCGGCGATCATGGCCGGGACGGTCCTTCACATGAACGATCTGTTCCGCATACGATTTCCCGTCCGGACGCGGACGCAGTTCATCGAGCAGAGAGCAGATGGTCCGGACCACCTCCAGATTGGTTTTCTCGTTATGTCCGCCGATGTTGTAGGTTTCGCCGGGGATTCCTTTGGTCGCGACCAGGTAGAGTGCTCGTGCATGATCCTCCACATAGAGCCAGTCGCGGATCTGGAGACCTTCCCCGTAGACCGGCAGCTCCTTTCCGTCCAGCGCATGAAGAATCACGAGCGGAATCAGCTTTTCCGGAAAATGAAAGGGGCCGTAATTGTTGGAACAGTTGGTCACCATGGTCGGCAGCCCGAAGGTGCGCATCCAGGCGCGGACCAGATGATCGCTGGAGGCTTTGCTGGCGCTGTACGGGGAGCTGGGAGCATAGGGGGTTGTCTCGCGGAAGAAATCCTCCGGTCCATTCAGATCGCCGAACACCTCGTCGGTGGAGATGTGATGGAAGCGGAAGGCCTTCTTCGCCTCGTCTTCCAGAGAATTCCAGTAGTTCCGGGCGGCTTCCAGAAGCGTATAGGTCCCGACAATGTTAGTGCGGATGAATTCGCCGGGGCCGTCGATGGAGCGGTCCACATGGGACTCCGCGGCAAGGTGCATCACATGGGTCGGCCGGAACGAGCGGAAAACGCGGTCCAGCTCTGCGCGGTCGCAGATGTCGACCTGTTCAAAACGGAAGCGGGGAGAGTCCGAAATTTCCGCCAGATTTTCCAGATTTCCCGCGTAGGTGAGCTTGTCCACGGTGCAGACATCGTCCGCCGTGGCGCGTATGATATGACGGACCAGTGCGGAGCCGATGAACCCCGCCCCTCCCGTAACAAGAATCCGATTGCCGTTCATATTTTCTTCTCCTGCAGTTGCATGGCCCCGTGGACCGCCGGAAATTCCGGAAAACTTTTTCCGTCTGCTCCCGAAACCGGCGGCATTCGGCAACGAAAAGGAAACGAACCGGAATACCGATATAAATCCGGCCGTTGAAATGTATCTTCTATAACCTTTTTTTCAAGTATACCGTATCGGATTTCAATCGTTTTTTTCAGGACGGCACCCGGCGGAAACGTCAAAAATCGCTGCAAATCCCATCCTGCGCCTTTGTTGCGACAGATGGTTCCGGGCGGCCGGTTCCGATGGCGGAGTCCCGGCACCGGCGGCCCGGGAAAGATCCCCCTTCAGTCTCCCAGCTCCTTTTCGAGCTTCTGATTGTAGCCGGACTGGATTTTTTCCAGTTTCTTTGCTGCCTGACGGCCCTGTTCAAGAGGTTTTTTCCCCGTCAGGTAATCCGTTGTTTTCTCCACGCTTCCGGCGGTTTTCTCCGCAGCGGCTTTCGATGCGGGTTCCGGCTGCCTGGAATCGTCGCCGCACGCGGAAAGCAGGACGGCGGTTCCGGCACAGAGGACAAGAACAAATACCAGCTTCTTCATTTTCAACTCCTCCTTGATGGTTGCGGAAAAGAAGTGCGACGGTTTAAGATACCGTCCCCGGAGAAAAAAGCAAGTCCGTTCCGGAGAAGAACAGAGCCGGAATCCATGAAAAAACGGGAGAAGATCAGAAAATTACATGTTTTTTTAAAAAAATCACATTCAAAAAAACCTTTTCCTATTCCATATTATCTCCAAGACGGGAAACAACAAAAAACTCTCCGTCCGAAACGATTCAAAAAAAAAGGAGATCTCAGAATGAACGACCGAATCCGGCGCATGGTGGAACGCGTCCAGAAGGAAGAACTCAATCCGGACATCGTCCAGGTGGAATTCGATCCGTTTGACGAAAAACTCGCGGAACCGATGATGATCGCCAAACGCCTCACCGAGTTTCTCAACGCGCAGAAACCGTTTTTCATTGAAGAGAGCCATCTGATCGGCGTCCCGCGCCTTTCGGGCTGTCCGGTCCCCGGCGACATTTTCACGCGCTCCGGCCATTCGAACTTCCGCGAAGCCACTGCCCGGTACTACAACAAACCGCAGGAGAATCTCTGCACGCTGGAATGGCAGCACTCCAATGCGAACTTTGCAAAAGTGATCCGGCTCGGACTCAACGGCTATCTCCGGGAAATCAACGCGGCGCGGAAAAACTTTCTCGGCAGACGCGACAATCTGGCCTTCCTTGCCGCGCTCGAAATGATGATCCGGGGCATCTCCATGTTCGCCGACAAATGCCGCGGCGAGGTTCTGAAACAGGCAAAGGAGAGCCGCGATCCCGAACGCCGCCAGGCACTTCTCCGTCTTGCGGAAAGCTGTCTGCAGGTGCCGATGAATCCCGCGCGGAATTTTGAGGAGGCCGTGCAGAGCGTCTTCTTCTGTTTCGAATTCCTTCCCGACAGCATCGGGCGCGCCGACCAGTATTTCTATCCGCTCTACCGGAAGGGAATCGACGAAGGAACGCTGACGCGCGATCATGCAAAGGAACTCCTTCAGGAACTGTTCATCCACATTCACGCCCATACGCCCAACAGCAGCTGCAACAACGACCGGGGCGCCGAATCGCACTTTGTCGTCGGGGGCTACACGCGGGAGCATGAAGACGGATACAATGAACTTTCCGAACTCATTCTGGAATCCATGATGGAACTTCCCCTCGAACGTCCGCAGGTCTCGCTGCGGTGGACGAACAAAACCCCGCGCGCCATTCTCCGCCGCACCATGGACCGGGAACGGCACGATCCCAAAAAGCGCATTGCCTTTGTCAACGACGAACCGCGGATCGCCTCGATGCAGAAGATCAACCACCTTCCGTTCGAAGTCGCCTGCGACTACATCATGGTCGGCTGCAACGAACCGGCGTATCAGGGCGGAATTTCGCTGGGCGGCAACACCTGCAACATTCTCCGCTCCCTGCTGAACACGCTGAACAGACGGCGGTCCGAAATTCTGGAGTGTCCCGATTTCGACGCCTTCTACACCATCTACGAACAGGAGTTTTTCAAGGATCTGGAGCGGATGCTGGAATACTCCAACCGCTTCAACATTCTGCGCTCCCGGGACTGCAACGTTCTCAGTTCGCTGTTTCTGGAAGGGTGTATCGAGCGGGCGGAAAGCGCGACCCGCGGCGGAGCGAAGCTCGCCCGCGGCGGCGGCGTCAATCTGATGGGCGGAACCAATCTGATCGATTCGCTGACCGTGATCCGCCAGTTTGTCTACGACGAGAAACGCGTCACGCTGAAACGACTCCTCGACGCGCTGGACGCCGACTGGAAGGGTGCGGAGGACCTCCGGCTGGAAATCCTCCGAGACGGACGGTTCTTCGGCAATCATGATGAATACTCCGACTCGATCGCCCGCCGCCTGAACGAAAGTCTCTACCGTTTTGCGAAAGACAGGACCGACCTGTTCGGCACACCGCTCACCTACGGGAATCTGACCGGCTACAATCCGCACTTTGCGTTTTTCGGTTCTCTCACGGGAGCGACCCCGGACGGACGCGTTGCCGGAAGCGCCCTCACGTTCGGAAGCGGTCAGGTTTACGGCAAGGAACTCAACGGCATCACCTCCCATCTTCTTTCGGTCGCGCAGATGGATCCCACGGGAGTCCTCTGCGGGAACACAATCATGAATTTGACCGTGGACAATTCAACCGTCCGGAACGAAGAGGGGTTCGAAAAACTCGTTCTTCTGATCGAAACGTATTTCAAAGCCGGCGGACTGCATATCCAGCTCAACTATCTCTCGCGGGAAGAGCTGATTGCGGCAAAGGCGGATCAGGAGAAATACAAGAATCTGCGGGTGCGCGTTTCCGGGTTCTCCGCAACATTCGTCAAGCTGAACGAATCGCTGCAGGAAAACATCATCGCCCGGACCTCGGAACAGGTGGAGTGATCTCAATGGACAACTCCTTGAATTCCGGAAAATCTCCGGAGGAAACCGCCGTCACCGGACTCGTCTTCGACATCCAGAACTTCAGCATTCACGACGGACCCGGAATCCGGACAACGGTGTTCCTGAAAGGCTGTCCGCTGCGCTGTCTCTGGTGTCACAACCCGGAATCGTGGAGTGCAAAACCCGAGATTCTGTTCTCGCCGGAGAAATGCACCGGATGCGGAAAATGTCTCCGGGCCTGTCCGAACGGATGCCATGTTCTGACGGAAGGGAAACATCTTTTCCGGCGCGACGCCTGCATCGGATGCGGTCTCTGTGCAAAGCAGTGCTTTTCCGGTGCGCTGGAGCTCTGCGGGGTCCCGCGCACGCCCGAATCGGTTCTGGAACAGGTGCTTAAAGACCGTATGTTCTATGAAAATTCCGGAGGCGGGCTTACGCTCTCCGGCGGCGAACCCATGGCACAGTTTCCGTTCTCGCGGGAACTGCTGAAACTGGCGAAGGAACATCATCTTTCCACCGCCATGGAGACCTGCGGCTTCGCGCCCAGGGACCACTATCGGGAAATTCTGCCGTACACGGATCTGTTTCTGTTCGACATCAAAACGCTCGATCCGGCAAAGCACCGCCATTTCACCGGACAGGACAACGCCCGGATTCTGGAAAATCTGCATGCGCTGGACGAAGCGGGAGCGGAACTTCATCTGCGCTGTCCGCTGGTTCCCGGCCGGAACGACTCCGCCGCGGAACTCGACGCGATCGCGGCTCTGGCGAAGACGCTTTCCCACGTCCGGCAGGTGGAGGTGGAGCCGTATCACCCGATGGGAGTCCCCAAAGCCCGCCGGCTGGGGATGAAAACCATTTTTGAAGCGGAATTTCCTCCGAAAGAGCTTCCGGCGCAATGGATTGCACGGATCTCCTCCGGATGCTCCGTTCCCGTGATCCGCCAATAACCGACGGATGCGGAAAGGAATTTTCCATATATAAAAAAGAAAGGACCGGAAAACGATGTATTCGACCTCCTTGAAAGGGAAAATCGCGTGGGTGACAGGATCCTCGCGCGGAATCGGACGGACCATTGCGGAATTTCTTGCGGAATGCGGCGCGGATGTCGCCATTCACGGACGCAGCGATGCCCGTCTTGTGCAATACGGGGAAGGAACCACGCTGGAAGATGCGGCGAACAGGCTCTCCGCCCGTTTCGGAATCCGGGCGCTTCCCGTTCACGCCGATCTCGGAAATGAGGAGGAAGCGCGCCGCGCGGCGGCGGAAGTCCGGGAGAAACTCGGAATCCCGGATCTGCTGATCTGCTGTGCCGGGGGCGACATCCCGGAGAAAGGGGGACAGAGTGTTCTGTCGTTCGAAAGCGAGATCTTTCACGCCGTTCTGCGCGCCAATCTGGACTCGACCGTCTACTGCTGCCGGGAGATCGTTCCGGAGATGGTGAAACGGGGATCGGGATGCGTGGTGACCATCGGTTCGATCGCCGGATGCGGAGGATGGAAAACCGCCGGGAGACTCGCGCCGTATCCGACGGCGAAAGCGGCGGTTCACGAATACACCCGCTGTCTTGCGGCCTATGTCCGCCATGCGGGAGTCCGGGTAAACTGCGTGATTCCCGGGAACATCAATACGCCGCGCACGCGGGAGCTGTACGGCGGAGACCGGATAACACCGACACCCGGCCTGAGTTCTCTGGAACATGTCGGGACCCCGGAAGACATTGCTTCGCTGGTTCTCTTTCTCTGTTCGGAAGGAGGCCGCTACATCTCCGGCCAGTGCATCCGGGTGGACGGCGGCGAACAGCTCTCCCCCTGTTGACGAGGGAAGGAAAATGCGGAGGAACAGCCCCCTTCCGGGAAAATCCGGGAAATATTTTCTCTTTTGAATTTGCAGAAATCCATTTCCCGTGGTACATTGTCAACTCGGAACGAACGCTAAAACAGGAGGCAGAACCATGCGTGTTTTTGTGACCGGAGGAGCGGGATACATCGGCAGCGCCTGCGCCGAATACCTGCTGGACAGAGGCTATGAAGTCACCGTTTTCGATGATCTGATTACCGGACATATCGAAGCCGTCGATCCGAGAGCCAAATTCATCAAAGCCAATCTCGGCGACCGCGAAAACCTGATCAAAGTCGTCAAGGACGGAAACTACGATGCCGTCATGCACTTTGCCGCATTCTCCCTGGTCGGAGAGTCGATGAAGAATCCGAGCAAGTACTTCAACAACAACCTTGCCAATGCGATCAATCTTGCGGACGCGGCGGTCGAAGGCGGTGTGAAGACCTTTGTCTTCTCCAGCACGGCGGCGACCTTCGGAGAACCGAAGGAGATCCCGATCAAAGAGGACGCCCCCCAGCATCCGATCAATCCCTACGGCGAATCCAAACTCTGCTTTGAAAAGGTCCTCAACTGGTACAGCAGAATCTACGGGCTCAAATACGCGGCACTGCGCTACTTCAACGCGGCGGGGGCAACGGGGAAATACGGAGAGGATCACAATCCGGAAACCCACCTGATCCCGATCCTTCTTCAGGTAGCCCAGGGCAAACGGGAAAAAGCCATGCTCTTCGGCGACGACTACGATACGCCGGACGGCACCTGCATCCGTGACTATATCCACATTCTCGACCTTGCACAGGCCCACGAGAAAGCGCTCTACGCGCCGAAGAGCGGCCACTACAACCTCGGAACGGGAAGCGGACTGAGCGTAAAGGAGATTCTGGAAACGGCACGCAAGGTGACCGGCCATCCGATTCCGGCGGAAGTGGTTCCCCGCCGTCCGGGCGATCCGCCGCGGCTGATTGCGGACTCCACCCGCGCGCGGCAGGAACTCGGCTGGAAACCGCAGTACGAGGATGCGTCTGCGATCATTGAATCCGTCTGGAAATGGCTGGCAACCCATCCGAACGGATATTCCAAATAATCCACGTCCGGCGGGAGGCGCGCCAGCCGGACGCCTCCCCCGGGGAGCCGAACTATGGCGGAAAAATGGCATGAACTGGGACCGTACACGGTCTTCGACTTTGAAACAACCGGAATGAGTCCGGTACGCGACCGTCCGGTGGAAATCGGAGCGGTGCGGATCGAAACGGACGGGACTCTGTCGCGCTACACATCTCTGATTAATCCGCACATGCCGATCCCGCGCCGTGCGGCGGCGGTTCACGGCATCACGGATGAAATGGTGGCGGACGCCCCCTCGTTCGAGGAGGTGGCGGAACGCTTCCTGGAGTTCGCCGGCAACAGCAAACTGGTCGCCCACAACGCCCGGTTCGACCTCGCCTTTCTTCAGGAAAGCCTCCATCGCTGCGGCATGATGACATGGAACAGCGGCGCCTACGATTCCATTGCGATCGTCCGCAAAGCATTTCCGGGAATGCCGAGTTACAGCCTGCAATCCCTCCGGCTCTCGCTGTCGCTCGGGAAGGAGATCTCCGGCGACGCTCACCGGGCGATGTTCGACGCGGAACTGACGGCGGAGCTGTTCGCTCTTGCCATGAACCGTCTCTACCGTCTCTACGCCTCCGGAGCCTCCTGACACGGCGGAAGGAGAACCGGGAACAACGGAAGCGCCTTCAGCCGTTCCCGATCCGGAAACCGAGCTTTCCCAGCACGGAAAGATCCTCCGGCCTCAAGGCCCCCTGTTCGACCGTGAATGCGGGAAATTCGCGCCGGAGCGGATAGTTTCCGCGCTGTTTTTCAAAGGTTTCCGGAGATGCCCGCAGTCTCCGGTCATCGGAACGGAGATCGTAGGCCGAGGCGACCGCCGATACAACCGAATCGGCTTTGAGAACACCGTTCGCGACATTCGGAATCTCCGGATACCACTCCATCGCGGTCTTCAGACCGAAGAAGCGCGCTATTGTCCGGACACATGCGGCGGTTCCGTTTGCCTTTCCGTCCGCGGAGTAGCCGGCGATATGCGGCGTGGCGAATTCGAGCTGTTTCATCAGTTCAAGATCAATATCGGGTTCATGCTCCCAGACGTCCAGAGCGGCGCCGCAGACGCATCCGCCGCGGAGGGCGGCTTTGAGTGCTTCCCCGCAGACAACTTCTCCGCGGGATGTGTTGATCAGGAACGGGGAACGCTCCAGTTTCTGAAAGAAGGCCTCGTCCGCCAGAGCCGAGGTCCGGTATATTCCCTCCTTCTGAAGGGGGACGTGAAACGTGATGAAATCCGCCTCGCGCTGAATCTGTTCCAGCGGGACGAACGCGCCTTTTCCCTCCACGTCCTCCCGGGGCGGATCGTTCAGCAGGGTCCGCATCCCGAGGATCTGTGCGACCTTCGCCACGCGGGATCCGACATTTCCCGCCCCGACGATTCCGATGGTCTTTCCCGCGAGCGGGAGTCCGGCCGTCTCTGCGTGAATCAGCAGCAGCGAGGCGAGATACTGCGCGACGGAATCGGCATTGCAGCCGGGAGCGTTCCGCCAGAGAATCGAATGGGATTCACAGTATTCGCGGTCGATGTGATCGAACCCGATCGTGGCGGTGGCGATGATCCGGACCGGTGTTCCGTCGAGGAGAGCGGCATTGCACTTTGTCCGGGTTCTTGTCACGAGAGCGTCCGCCCCGAGGAGATCGGAGCGGGAGATCGCCGCCCCCGGAAGGAGGACAAGATCGGTCAGCTCCGCAAGAGGGGAGTCTTTGAGAAACGGAATCCGGTCATCCGCCACAATTCTGATTTTCTTCATATTTCCTATCCGCACGTTGTTGAAAATTGATCGTTTTTCGTGTATTGTACAGCATGAAACGGAAATTCGCCACCACACTAGCATGTTTTTTTCTGATTTTATCCTCCCGGGGCGGAGAAGAATCGGCTGTCCACAGATACGCAACGCAGGCGGACGGGTTCCATCGCCGCACACTGAGCCGAATCGCGGAAGGCTGGATCGGAGCGAAAGAGAACTTCCGCTTTGCCATCCAGTCCCTGAAGGACAAGGCGGTCACGGCGGAACGCGAGGCGAAAGCGCGAGCGAAACTCGCCGGAGAGGAACTCCGCGACGAAGCCGTCCGGAAAACGCACCAGATCGTCACCGACACCCGCGACGGAATCACAGAGACCGGCGAACGAATCCGCGATGAGGCGGTCACCCGGATCCGGGAAACCGGCAGAGAGGCCGGCAGAGAAATCCGGAAACGGGTTAGACAGGGAATTCGCGATGTCGAAAATTCTGATCGGTAACGCGGAGATCATCGACGGGACCGGAGCGCCGCCGTTCATCGGATGGATGCGGATTGAAGGGGAGCGGATCCGGGAAATCTCCCCCTCCCCTCTGGAGAGGGAAGACGCCGATTTCGTGGATGCGCAGGGTCTGACTCTGGCTCCCGGATTCATAGATGCGCACGCACATTCGGATCTTTCTCTTCTTGCCGCGCCGGAAGCGGAAGGGAAGATTTCGCAGGGGATCACCAGTGAAATTTCAGGGAACTGCGGCCTTTCAACGTTTCCGATCTCCGCGGAGGAGGTCCGCGGACATCTCATGGAGGTGTACCGAAATTATGGAATTCCGTTGGAATGGAACGACTTCCGGACATATTCCGAACGGCTTTCCGATGCGGGACCTTCCATCAATGCGGGATTTCTCTGCGGACACAACACGCTCCGCGCGAATGTTCTCGGCTACGGGAATCATCGGGGAACAAAGGCGGACCGGGAACGGGAGTGCGGACTGCTGCGGGAGGCCCTGGAACAGGGAGCGCTCGGACTGTCCAGCGGACTGCTCTATGTGCCGGGGAAATTTGCTCCGCGGGAGGAGCTGACGGAGCTGGCCGCCGTTCTGCGGGAGTTCGACGCGCCGTATGCGACTCATCTCCGCAGTGAAGGGGATCGTCTTCTGGAGTCTGTCACGGAAGCTGTGGAGATTGCGGAAAGCAGCGGAATCCGTCTTCACCTGAGCCATCTGAAGACGGCGCAGGCACGCAACTGGCACAAAATGGATGCGCTTCTGGAAAGAATTGACCAGGCGGGAAGCGGCGGACTGCGCGTCACAGCGGACCGGTATCCCTATACCAGCGGCCAGACGAGCCTGAGTGTTGTTCTTCCCGATCCGTGCGGAGATTTGACCGACCGTCAGATTCAGGATCTTCTTTCGGGCTCTCCCGCAGAAAGGAAACGGCTGACAGAGGAGCTGATCCGCCAGGAGATTGACTGGGGGAAAATCATTCTCTGCACCACGCGGCATCCGGAGCTGAAGCGCTATGGGGGATGGAATCTGCGGGAGATCGGGGAAGATCTTTCCCGGGATCCGGCGGAACTGTGCATGGAGTGTCTGACGCAGGATGCGACAGGCGCGATGGCGGCATTTCAGGGACTTTCCCCGGAGAATCTGCGTCGATTTCTTTGTCTGGAGTATCTCTGCTGCGGGACGGACGAGACGGCGCGTCCGTGTTCGGAACGGATCGGCCGCAGCCATCCGCGCGGCTTTGGTTCGTTTCCCCGTTTTATCCGTCTGGGGTTGGAGATCGGGATTCCGCTGGAGCGGATCATCCGGCGGCTGACCCGACTTCCTGCGGAGATATTTTCTCTCCGGGAGCGCGGGGAACTGCGTCCGGGCTATTATGCGGACTGTGTCCTTTTTTCGCGGGAAGAGCTTCGGGATTGTGCGGATTTTGGGAATCCGCACCGGTATTCGGAGGGGATCGTATCCGTCTATGTGAACGGCGAACTGTCTTTTTCGGGAAAACGAGTTTGCGGGCGGGCGGGAAAAATCCTGAAAAAGTGAAAAAAAAGCGGGAATTCAGCTTGACATTCCGGGAAAGTGCAGTATATTTGCATCCATACCTCAAGCGGGTGTAGTTCAATGGTAGAACATCAGCCTTCCAAGCTGATTGTGAGGGTTCGATTCCCTTCACCCGCTCCATTCGGTGGGATTCCCGAGCGGCCAAAGGGGGCAGACTGTAAATCTGCTGTCGCTGACTTCGATGGTTCGAATCCATCTCCCACCACCATTTTTAAGTTCAAAACAGCAGCAACTGTTGCCGTTTTTTACCATATGCGCTTTCAATTCTCGACAGACGGGTTATTTTAAGTTAAATCAGTCATTCGGGAGCAGATCATGGGAAGGCGTAAAATGGATTCCGAACTTCACCGCATCAAACTGGAAACCGGGACCGTCTATCAGACCAGCCAAGGCGGCAACTACTATTTTCGCTATCAGATCAACGGTGAGCGCAAATGCGTCAGCTTGAAAACCTCCAATCAGGAAGAGGCACTCCGCAAAGCGCGGGAACTGCTGCCGACCATCCAAGCAACCAATCTGGAGGTGATCGCCACCCATGTGAAAGTCGCCCGCAAGCTGGCCGCGCAAACCCGCGCCCGGCCTGTATCGAAGATCTGGGAAGTCTACGCCAGTCATCCGGATCGGGCGTTGCCCGCTACGGTTCGGGAACAGCTCTCCTATGAAGCGACACAGGAAGAGTTCCTCCGCTTTCTCGGCTCCGGAATCACGATGTTTTCGCAAATCACGGAAGCGCATGTGATCAAATTTGCCGAACATCTGCGGCATATGTAAATCTCCGTCTCCACGCACAACCGGAAGATCGTCCGTCTGCGGAAGATCTTCGCCACGCTGCAGGAGCATCGGGAGGATGGCAATCCGTTCTCATTGAAAGTGCTGATGCGCAAAGAACGCGAGGAACAGGATACAGCAGTCCGGCGTATTGTGTTCACGGCGGAACAGGAGGAACAGCTTCGCGCA
>CASFTV010000020.1 GCA_949297765.1 uncultured bacterium
CTCAATATAGCCGTTGAACTGGGAAAAGAAAGTCTTAATGGTACCTGATGGCACCTTTCAGGGGGAATTTGAGGTAAAAAATGGCTCCGGCAGCTGGATCCGGAAACCCCGATTGAAATTGAAACCGCTCTGTTCGATTATGAATGGACGGAAGCGGTCCTCAAAGCGGGACTGGCAGCGAAAATTGATCGGATCGGCGTTCACGTCTACAAGGAACTGCGGGGACGCGACACGTTCCCCGAAGCGGCCGGCGCCGTCAGCAGAAACGGAAAACGGTTTTACGCGGGCCCCTGGCGCGATTACGCAGAACAGATCGCTTTCCTCCGAAACAGGATCGGGCAATACAATCCGCGTCTGAGAATTACGGTGAGTGAAACGGGAGTCAATACCGGAGACAATCCGGAAGGGGGATCCCATTATGTTTCGGAAACATCGCAGGCGAAATTCCTTGCCCGCCTCTACACGTTTCATGTTCTCCACGGGATCGGACCGACCTGCTGGTGGTCGCTTGAACCGGTGAAAACCGGACAGTTCCAGTGGGGGCTGATTGCTCCGGACGGCAGACGGAAAGAGGCCTGGATGGCTTTGCGCAATGTCGCCGCCGTTCTGGACAACTCCTGTCAGCCGGCTTCGGATCTTTTCTGCCGTCCGGTCCGGAAGATTGACGATCTTCTCTGCCGCGTTCTGCGGACCGGCCGCGACGGTGAATATCTGATCCCGTATTGGCGCATCGTGAAAATGCGGGATGGAAACACCGGCTCCCCGGCGGATTTTCTGCTTTCCGGACAGGAGATCCTCCATATCGAGGCCATCGACACTCTTTCCGGGACGGTCCATCCCGTCCGCTTTGAACAGAAAGACAGTTCCTTCTGCCTGAACAATATGGTTGTCCGCGATTATCCGGTCATCCTCCGCGTTCAGGTCCGCAAGGACAGACAGAAAGCCGGAATCCCTCCCGCCGCCCCGTCCGCAGTGGATTAACCTCCCCTCACATGGAAGCGCTTGCAACCAACAGGAGAATGTATTTATGAACAGCAAAACAGGAAAATCAACAGGAAATGGAGTCTGTTTTACCCTGATAGAACTCCTGATCGTCATTGCGATCATTGCCATCCTCGGCGCGCTTCTTCTGCCGGCATTGAACAAGGTGCGTCAGGAGGCGTACAGCATCAAGTGCATCAACAATCTCCGCCAGATCGGGACGGGAATTTTCCTTTATGCGGGGGACTGCGACGGAAAAATGCCTGCAACCCTCTCCACCGTGGAACCCGGATACGGCGGACAATATGAAGGGAAATACCTGATGTTCACGCAATACGGCGGACTCGGTCTGGTCGCGGCAAACGGCTATTTCGGCCGTCCTCTGGTCCGGATCTCCGGAGGAACGATCGTCAACCGCCCGGACATTCTGTATTGCAGGAATGCGGAACCCCGCATTGTCTGGAATACCGATACTCCGCACAACTCCTATCTGACCCACTACTGCTTCATTCGAGACAATTACACGAACAATGTCTACGGCCAGAAATTCGACCGCGCTCTCGGATCCCTGAACAGCAGAGCCGCTCTCTCCTGGTGCCTGGGGACCGGTCCGTACGGATTCCTCTACAGAGAAGGCCTTCACAACGGAAAACTTCCCGTCCTTCACGCGGGGGGCGATGTCCGCTCTCATGAATGGAACCGTTTCGACGACAAAGCTCATCCTCCAATTCCAGATACCACCGCCTATTTCTATCGGACAAAAGCCATCGTTCCCGTCCTCGACACCTTGTGATTCCTCCGTCCAAGGCTTTTGCGCTCTCTCTGCTGTCCGCCTTTCCGAACAGAGATAAGGAGAATGAGAATTGTTATAAAATAAAATTAAATCTTTAATATTTTTTAACGATATTGCCGATCCTTCCTTGACAAATGGTCCCGTGAGGCTATATTGCCGATTCAGAACCCATGTTTTGGAGAGGAGAATCTGCAGATGAACATCCGGTACGGTTTCCTGTCGGCAATCCTGTTTTTCTGTCTGTCCAGCGGACCGGCCTTTGCCGCCGATCTTGTCCGCGCTCCGCGAAACGCCGGAGAGAAAATGCGGAAGACGGAGTACCGGCTGAAACAGAACTATCCCGCTCCGCTTCCGGCGGCTCCTGAAAAATATCAGCAGCTTCCGGCGGCAGGCGTGCCGCACAACATCATTCTGATCATCGGCGACGGAATGGGCGCCGGAGCACTCCGGCTTGCGTCTCTTCATGCACACGGAGCTCCGGGAAAACTCGTGATGGAACAGCTCCCTGCAGCGGGACTGGTCCGGACCGTTTCCGCAAACAGCAATGTGACCGATTCCGCCGCCGCGGCAACCGCACTCTCCTCCGGAACGAAGACCGACAACGGCGTGGTCGGAATGACGTCCGGGTTCGCCGTCTGCCGCAGCATTGCCGAAGCCGCCGCGGCGTCCGGCCGCTCCGTCGGCATTCTGACGACCGATTCTCTGACCGGTGCGACGCCTTCGGCATTCTACGCCCATGTGAAAAACCGCAAAATGGAACCGGAGATTGCCGCGCAGACGCTCCTGTGCGGATTTGAACTCCTGATTGGAAACGAAACAAAAAAACCGTTCCTTCCGAAATCAAACGGGGGAGGACGGTCCGACGGACGCGATCTCTGCGCGGAACTGACCGCAAAAGGATATGCCGCCGTCGGTTCGGAGCGGGAGCTTTCCGCCGTTCCCCGGGACAGAAAAGTCTTCGGATTCGTTTCGTTTCCGATTCACGATCCGGCCGTTCTCTCCCGGTTTGCCGGAGAGGCGATGGAACGCCTGAATGCAAATCCGAAGGGGTTTTTCCTTCTGGTCGAGTGCTCGAATCCGGACTGGGGCGGACATCGGAATGATCCCGATCAGTCTGTGGCAGGCGTTCTGATGACGGATTTTGTCGTCCGCCGGGCGCTTGCGTTCGCGGAACAGCACGGAAACACGCTTCTTGTGGTCACCGCCGATCACGAGACCGGCGGCATTGCCGCGGCTCCGAACCGGCGCGATCCGAAAACGCCGCATCTTTCCTACGGATCAGCCGGACATACCGGGACTCCCGTGGAGGTGTTCGCCGCCGGACCGGGGTCGGCGTTCTTCAACGGCGTGATCGAAAATACACAGATTCCGCGCCGGTTCGCGGAACTCTGGAAATTGAACATCGGATCCGGTGCCGATGGATCCGCGTCCTCCGGAAACGAGGGATGAGGAGGCGGCGGTTCCTCCGGGAGCCGCCGGCCGGGAGGAGGTTGTATGAAAAAGGAATTGTTGAAAACTCTCGGACTGCTTGATGTGTTCTGCATCGCGACCGGCGCCATGATCAGTTCGGGAATCTTTATTCTTCCGGGAGTCGCATTTGAAAAGATGGGGCCGGCGATGATTCTCGGGTATCTGCTGGCCGGAGTCGCCGCCTGCATCGGCTCCCTGGCGACGATCGAACTGGCAACCGCCATGCCGCTCGCCGGAGGAATCTACTATTATACGGAACGCAGTCTTGGTCCGCTCGCGGGAACGATTTCCGGTCTGTTGAACTGGTCGGCGATAGCGCTGAAGAGTTCATTTGCCATTTTCGGCATGTCGGAACTTCTGTTTCATCTGTGGGGGATTCCGCGCATTCCGAGCGGAGTCGCCATGACGGTGCTGTTCCTTATCGTGAATCTGATCGGGACCAATGCCGCGGCATGGGCGCAGGACATCATGGTGTTCATCCTGCTGGCGGCAATGGGAATTTTCATTGTCAGCGGAGTGCCTCATATGGAGACGGCGCGCTTTCTCCCGTTTTTCCCGAACGGAGAGGCGTCCTTCAGCGATGTGGTCGGACTGGCGGCGTTTGTGTTTGTCGCGTTCGGCGGACTGCTGGATGTGGCCAGCGTGTCGGAGGAGGTCCGCAATCCGGTGCGCAACATCCCGGCGGGAATGCTGCGGGGAATCGTTTCGGTGACGGCAATCTATGTGTGCGGACTGGTGGTCACGGTCGGCGTGATGCCGGCGGAGGAGCTTGCCGGATCGCTGACGCCGCTTTCCGACGCCGCGCTCAAAACCGGACTCGGAAACACCGGATTCTGGCTGATTACCCTCGGCGCGATGATGGCGTTTGTCACAACGGCGAATGCGGGCATCATGGCGGCGGCGCGTTTCCCGTTCGCCCTGAGCCGGGACAAACTCATTCCCTCGTTTTTCAGCCGCGTCTACGGACGCAAACAGCTTCCGCTTCCCTCCCTGCTGCTGACCGGCGGTGTGATGGTCGCGGCTCTCTTTCTGGACCTGGAGCGGCTGGTGACGGTGGCTTCCACGGTAATCATGCTCTCCTTCATCCTGACCAATATCTCCGTCATCATTTTGCGGGAGAGCGGGATTCAGAACTACCGGCCGACCTTCCGTACACCGCTGTATCCGTTCCTGCCGCTGGTCAGCGTCATAGCGTTCCTGGCTCTGATTATCGAAATGGGAATCGGTGCGGTGCAGATCGCGCTGGGAATCATTCTCGCTGCGGTGATCCTTTATTTCCTCTTCGGACGGAAAGTGCAGCTGGAGTCCGCCCTGATGCACCTGGTCGCGCGGATTTCAAACTGCCGCATCAATATGAACGGCCTTGAAACGGAACTCCGGGAGATTCTCCGGAGCCGCGACGGCATCGTTCAGGACGGATTCGACAATCTCGTTGAACACTCCTCCGTAATGGTGATCGACCACGCCATCACCATGCCGGATCTGTTCGATCTCGTTGCGCAGAAGATGGCTCCCCTGCTCGGATGTCCCGCAAAAGAGCTGGATGAAAAACTGCTGATCCGTGAATCCGAATCCAGCACGGTTCTGAACGAATTCGTTGCGATTCCGCATCTGACGGTCGAGGGGCAGTCCCAGTTCCGCATGATGCTGGTCAAATGCGCGGAAGGCGTGGAGTTCTCGCCGGATGCCCAGAAGGTCTGCGCCGTGATTTTCCTCTTCGGAAGCCCCGACCGCAGAAACTTCCATCTGCGTGCGCTGGCGGCAATCGCCCAGACCATTCAGGGTCGCTCCTTTGAAAACCGCTGGCGCAGAGCGAAAACGCCGAATCAGATTCAGGATGTCTTCCTGCTCGGCAAACGCCGCCGGGAGGTCGTTTAAGCGTTTCTCCCGCGGACACGGAACAGAAATTTCCGGAACTCCTCCGGCGGAAGCGCGCGGCGTGCAAATTCCCGCAGCGGTCCCTGCGGAGAACCGGCCCGTTCCATTTCCTCCAGCATGTCCGGCACGTCGGGGGAATCCGCTGCTCCGGTCCGGATCCGGTTGAGGAGGCCCGGCTGTTTCAGAAACGCCCGCGCAAGAGCGACTCCGGCACAGTCGGTCTGCTCCATCATCCGGACGGCGTCTTCCGGAGAGGCGATGTCGCCGTTTCCGAAGATCGGAACGCGGCTCCGCCGGACCGCCTCCGCCAGGCGTTTCCATCCGTTTCCGACCGGCCGGTAGTTCTCCGTCACGGTCCGGTAGTGGAGAAGAAGGAATTCCGCTCCCTCCACGGCGTCGAGAAGGCGGGGAATGTCGGGTTCGGAGTATCCCGCGCGGAGCTTGACGCTGAGGGAGGTCTCCTTCCGCAGCGCATCCCGGACCGCGCGGACAATCCGCCGGACATGGTCCGGATCGCGGAGAAGCGCGCCGCCGGCGCCGTGTGCCGTCACGGTCGGACTCGGACAGGCAAGATTCAGATTGACTGCCCGGATCCCCAGCTTTTCCAGTGAAACGGCGCATTCCGCCAGCATCTCCGCCTCCCGTCCGATCAGCTGGACGATCAGCGGAAGGCCGGATTCCGTATACGGAAGAAGACGTTTCCGAAGAACCGCGGGGGAGGGGATGCTCCCTGTGACGGAAATAAACGGCGTCAGCCACAGATCGGTCAGGCGCAGAAGATGGACGGCCCGGACGAACGGCGGAGTCATGACTCCTTCCATCGGGGAGAGAAGAACCCGCGAGGGAAGGAGAAATCCGCTGTCAAGAGGCAGCGGATCGGAAAAGTTTATCTGAGACACGTTTCCAGCTCTTTCACCTGCTCCGCGAAGACGGTCATTGCGTCGCGGACCGGGGTGGGGGTTGTGAAGTCCACGCCCGCGTCCTTCATGATGTCGATGACCTCCTTCGAATCGCCGGCCCGCAGGAAGCGGAGGTAGCCTTCGGTGTCGCCCTGAAGAATCTTCCGCGAGAGTGCAAGCGCGGCGGAGATGCCGGTTGCATATTTGTAAACGTAGAAGTCGTAGTGGAAATGCGGGATGCGCGCCCATTCAAAGCGGATGTCGTCATCCGGTTTCACGGAGGGGCCGTGATAGACGCTGTTCAATCTGAAATAGTGTTCCGAGAGCGCGTCGGCGGTGAGCGGTTCGCCGCGTTCAGCCATCGCGTGGATGTCGCGTTCGAATTCGGCAAACATGGTCTGGCGGAAGAGGGTGCCGCGGATGGTGTCGATGAGGTGATTCAGAAGATACGCCTTGCGCGCCGGATCGGAGGTCTGCTCCACCATGCGGCGCTGAAGAAGAATCTCGTTGGTGGTCGAAGCAACTTCCGCAACGAAGATCTTGTAGCCCGCATAGTGGTAGTCGTTCGCCTGATCCGAAAAATAGGAGTGCAGGGAGTGTCCGAGCTCGTGGGCAAGAGTGAAGACACTGTCCAGCGTGCCGGAATAGTTCAGCAGAAGATAAGGCGGGAAGCGGTAGCAGCCGCTGGAATAGGCTCCGGAGCGTTTGCCCTTCGCTTCGGGAATGTCGATCCAGCGTTCGCGGAAGGCGCGGTCGAGAACGGAGGCGTAGGTGCTGCCGAGCGGCCGGAGCGCGTCCCGGACCAGCTCGACGGCTTCTTTCCATTCAAATTCCATGACCGTGTCGGCGACAAGAGGACAGTGGATGTCGTACATGTCCAGATGCCGGAGCTTCAGAACGCGGGCACGGAGCTTGAAGTAGTCGTACAGCGGCGCGATGTTCTCATGAACCGTGGAGATCAGGGATTCGTAAACACCGGCCGGCACCGCGTCCGCAAACAGCGAGGCCTCCAGCGCGGATTTGAATTTGTGCAGTTTCGCATCGACAACATGCGATTTCACCGCGGTGTCCAGAATCGCGGCAAAAGTGTTTTTGAACTGACCGTAGACGGAGTAGATTCCCTTGAATGCGTCGCGGCGGACAGTTCTGTTCCGCGATTCCAGAAGTTTGATGTAGTTGCCGTGCGTGAGGCGGACCTCGTTCCCCGCGTCGTCTTTTACGACGGGGAAGCGGAGATCGGCGTCGTTCATCACGGAGAAGGCCTTGTAGGGTCCTCCGAAGATTTCGGAGGAGAGTCCGAGCACCCGTTCCTCCGGCTCCGTGAGGGTATGGGGACGGTCGGCTTCAAGACGTTTCATCGTCAGCGCATAGAACTTCAGTTCGGGAGAGGCGGCGAATTGTTTGAATTTCCGCTTGTCGATCCGCATGATTTCCGGTTCGAACCATGCGGTTTCCCCGTCGATTTCGGCGGAGCGGGAGAGGATGCGGTCGACCCGTCCCCGGTTTTCCGAAAGCCCCGTATCCTCGTCCGAGCGCAGATGGGCGTAGGTGTGGAGCTTTTCCAGCAGGAAGGAGAGCGCATCCTCCGCCCGGAACGCTTCGGCGAGTGTCGCGGGGGAGTCGGCAAGGTGTCCTTTGAATTTCTGAAATTTGCGGAGCAGCCCTCCGATTTTCCGGAAGTCCTTTTCCCAGTCCTCCGCGGAGCGGTACATGGTTGACAGATCCCAGGTCATTTCCGGGGGGAGTTCGGAGTGTTTCGGCGGTTCTTTCATAAAATCTCCTTATTTTTGATCTTCTTTACTGTATACCCGATTGGCATATTCCTCAAGTTGCATTATATTAATTCGGTGAATTTATTGAAAAGAAGGAGCCGCCATGTCATCGTTTTATGTGACCACACCGATTTATTATGTCAACGACAAGCCGCACATCGGACACGCCTATACCACGATCCTCGGCGATGTGATCGCCGGTTACCACCGCGGAATGGGGGAGGATGTCTGGTTCCTCACCGGAACCGACGAACACGGCCAGAAAGTCCAGAAGGCCGCCGCGGAACACCACATGACACCCGTCGAACAGTGCGACAGCACCGTGGTCCGCTTTCAGGAACTCTGGAAGAAACTCGGAATCCGGAACGACGATTTCATCCGCACAACGCAGGAACGCCACAAGTCCGTGGTCCGCAAAATTCTCCAGGACCTCTACGACCGCGACCTGATCTACAAGGCTGAATACGAAGGCCGCTACTGCGTTCCCTGCGAACGCTTCTGCACGGAAAAGGATCTGGTGGACGGAAACCTCTGTCCCGACTGCCACCGGCCGACCAACCCCATCGTCGAATCCAACTACTTCTTCCGGATGAGCCGCTATCAGCAGTGGCTCATCGACTACATCAGGAGCCATCCGGATTTCATTCTCCCCGCGTACCGGGCGAACGAGACACTCGGATTTTTGAAGAAGCCGCTGGAGGATCTCTGCATTTCCCGTCCGAAATCGCGGCTTTCGTGGGGGATTGAACTGCCGTTCGATCCGGACTACGTCTGCTATGTCTGGTTCGATGCGCTGATCAACTATATTTCCGCGATCGGGTACGGAACCGATCCGGAGCGCTGTGCAAAATACTGGAGCGCGGCGCATCACCTGATCGGGAAGGATATTCTGACCACGCACACCGTCTACTGGCCGACCATGCTCAAGGCGATCGGACTCGAACCGCCGAAAACCATTCTCGCACACGGCTGGTGGCTCATCGGACGGGACAAGATGAGCAAATCTCTCGGAAACGTCGTCAACCCGATGGAGATGGCGGATAAATACGGAGTCGATCCGTTCCGCTACTTCCTGCTCTCCGAGATGACGCTCGGGCAGGACTCCTCCTTCTCCGAGGAGGGATTCATCAAACGCTACAACAGCGATCTTGCAAACGATCTGGGCAATATGCTGAACCGCGTGGTGAAGCTGATTCTCCGCGGTTTCGACGGACGCATTCCCGCGCCCGGCTCCCTGCTCGAAAAAGAGGACAAGGAACTGCTCGCCGCCGCGTCCGACGCCGCCGACGTGATGGAACACGCCGTCCGGAACCTCCATCTCGACAAGGGAATCGAATGCGTGATGGATGTGGTCCGCAAGGCCAACCGCTACATGGAATCCACCGCGCCGTGGACGCTCGCAAAGGAAGGGAAAACGGAACGTCTCGCCACCGTGCTGTACTGCGCGGCGGAGACGCTGCGGGTCGTTGCCCAGCTCCTGCTGCCGGTGATGCCGGAAAAGATGACCGTCCTGCTCAAGACCATCGGCGCTCCGACGGAATTTTCGTTTGAACAGGCGAAAAACCACGGCGTCCTGAATCCGGGAACCGCCATTCAGGATATCAACGCCCTCTTCCCGCGCATTCAGCTCGAAGAGCCGGAAAAGCCCGCGCAGGAACCGAAGAAGAAAACGGAAAAGGTCCGGGCCGCCCGGGAGGAACCTGTCCTTCCGGAAGGCGTGATTACCATTGCGGACTTTGCCAAGGTCGAATTGAAGACGGCAAAGATCGTTCAGGCGGAAAAGATTCCGGATGCGGAGAAGCTCCTGAAACTTCAGGTGTCGCTTGGAGCGGAGACCCGGCAGATCGTTTCCGGCATCGCCCGCTTCTACACGCCGGAGGAGCTGATCGGAAAGACCATCGTTCTTGTGGCAAACCTGAAACCGGCAAAAATCCGGGGGGTGGACTCCTTCGGCATGCTGCTCGCGGCGAAAGACGGTGAGAATCTCCGTCTTGTGACGGTGGATGTCCCCGATTTCCCCGGCGGCGCGTCGGTCGGATAAGCGGAGTTTGAAAATCAAACCTTTTTGCAGCAAAGGAGAAGAAGGATATGTTCAACTGTCTGGCTATTGACATCGGCGCCGGAAGCGGCAGAATCATGAGATGCACCGTTTCGGATGCGGGAAAGGTCGATCTGACCGAGATCGCCCGCTTCCCCAACAACAGCCGCGAGGTGGACGGCGTCCTCCGCTGGGACATCGAAACCCTCATCGCCGACATCAAGGAAGGACTCGCCAGAGGCGCGGCGGAGATGAAGCCCGATGCCGTGGCGGTCGACACCTGGGGCGTGGATTATCTGCTCCTTGACAAAGACGGAAACCGCCTGGCCGATCCCGCCTGCTACCGCGATCCCCGTACCGTCGGACTCGATGAAGAGTTTGCGGAGAAATTCGGCCGGGAACGTCTTCAGCGTCTGACCGGCATTCAGATCATGAACATCAACACCCTCTTCCAGCTCTATGCGGAAAGCCGGGCGAATCCGGACTACGCGGCAAAGGCTGAACATTTCCTGTTTGTGCCGGATTACATCGCCTACCGTCTTTCGGGGGTGATCGCGAACGAGTTCACAATCGCCAGCACGTCCCAGCTGCTCGACTGCGCAAAGGCGGACTGGTCCGACGAACTGCTGGAAGCGGTCCGTCTGCCGCGCCGCTGCGTGAAGCCGCTGACCCAGCCGGGAACCGGAATCGGAACCTGTGATTTCTCCGGCGTGAAGGGACTTGAGGGCGTTCCCTGCGTGATGGTCGGCTCGCACGACACCGCGTCCGGCGTGGCGGCCGCTCCGGCGACAGAGGGACGGAACTGGGCGTACGTCGCCTCCGGAACCTGGTGCCTGACCGGAATCGAATCCCCGAAGGCGCTGGCCACTCCGCTTGCCGCTGAACTGAATTTTACCAACGAGGGTGGCGTCGCGCACACCTACCGCGTGCTGAAGAACCTGACCGGATTCTGGATTCTGCGCGGACTCAAGGAGGATGTCGCAAAGGAGATCTCCTATAACGATATGATGGCTGCTGCGGAGAAAGCGCGCAAATTCCGCTGTTTCTACAATCCGAATCATGCGCTGTTCTTCAACCCGGAGTCGATGAAGGAGGCGGTGGACGAATTCATGCGGAAAAGCGGGCAGGTGCTCCCGGAAACGCCGGCGGAATATATCGAGACCTTCCTGGAAAGCCTTGCGCTCCTGTTCCGCCGGACCATTGCGGAGGCTGATTCGATCTCCGGGAAAAAGACGGAGGTCATTCACCTGATGGGCGGCGGAGCGCAGAACTCCACGCTCTGCCAGTACACGGCGGACGCCACCGGATGTACCGTGATGGCCGGTCCCGTGGAGGCAACCGCGATCGGCAATGCAATGCTGCAGGCAATCGCGATCGGGAAACTGGATTCGGTCGCCTCGGCGCGGCGTCTGATCCGCTCTTCGTTTGAACCGGAAGTCTACACGCCCCGCGCCGACTGCGCCGGACAGTGGGACGAAGCTGCGGTCCGGTTCGCGGACATCATGAAATTCTGATGCCGGAGCTTCGGATGGAATACGATCCCTTCCCGGAGGAGGAGCTTCTTGTCCGCGCCGCGGAGGGCGACAGCGAAGCCCTCTGCACGCTGGATTCCATGGGATTCCTGCTGAAGGAGGGCGAGGATGCGCCCGGATATGTGGAACGGATCCGTTCCATGCACCGGCGGTATCTGCTTTTTCTGGAGAACACCGCGGATGGCAGGGAGTACGAGGTCTATTCCGGGATCCGGATCCGGGAGGATGCCCGCATTCCCGCCGCCATCATGGACGAGGCCGCCGAAGCAACCGAACAGCGCTACGGATTTTCCATTCACTGGGCGCCGGGCTATTTTCTGAGCGGAGGTCTCGGACCGCTGTGGGGCGGATGCGCTCTGTCGGACGACGAGCCGGATTCGGTTCCGGTATTCCTGATCCGGAAAAACTTCCGCGATTCCCGGAAATTTTTCATCTATTCGCGTGACGAACTGCTCTCGCACGAGCTCTGTCATGCCGCGCGTGCGCCGCTGATGGACCGTATGCTGGAGGAGCATTTCGCCTATGCGATTTCGCACAGTCCGCTGCGCCGGTATATGGGCAACTGTTTTCAGACCGACCGCGACGCTCTTCTGTTTCTCGGTCCGGTTCTTCTGCTTCTTCTGGTTCAGATTCTGGTCCAGTTCGCGGGGTGGACTCTTCCCGTCTGGCCGTTCTGGATTCTGGCGCTTGCCTGGCCCGTCTATCTTCTGGTTCGGAATGCTGTTCAGCGGCGGATCTATTTCCGTGCGGAACGGAATCTGCGGGAATGCGGTTTCCGCCGTCCGTATGCCGCGCTGTTCCGCTGCACGAGTCCGGAGATCCGGCGTTTTTCGACGCTCCGGGGGGCCGACCTGGAAAAAGCTCTTGCGGATTCCGCGCAGACCAGTCTGCGCATGAACATCATACTGACACGTTTCCAACAGGAGAAAGGAGATCCTCCCCATGCCGACGATCCACGAAGTGAGTGCGTACCTGAACGAGATTCTGAATCTGGACGCCTTCCGGAATGATTCCTCCAACAACGGACTCCAGTTTGAGGGGTCGCAGAATGTGACAAAAGCCGTGTTCGGCGTGGACGCCTGCGCCGGACTGTTCATGGATGCCGCCGATGCGGACGCCGATTTTGTTTTTGTCCATCACGGCCTGAGCTGGGGCGGGAGTTTGAAACGGATCGCCGGAGTGGATGCCGAACGGATCTCCATTCTCGCGGCGAACAACATCTCCCTCTACGCGGCGCATCTGCCGCTGGATGCAAATCCGGAATTCGGACACAACATTCTTCTCGCCCGGCTGCTGGGGCTGGAGAAGATCGGACCGTTCGGCAGCTACGACGGATATAAAATCGGATTTGCCGGTCAGCTCCGCCAGATGGCCAAAGTGGAGGACATCGCGGAACTCCTGAATGAAAAACTGCCTTCGGAAGGGGATCTTTCCATCATCGGGGACTCCGGCCGGAAGGTGAAGAACATCGGCGTGATCTCCGGCGGCGGAGCGTTCCCTGCACTGTTCAGCGAGATGCGTGCAAACGGGGTGGACTGCCTTGTGACCGGTGAATTCACCCACCAGTCATACCATTATGCGCTGGAGACCGGAATTTCCGTGATCGTTCTCGGTCATTACCGGACGGAGATTCCCGGTGTGCTCGCCGTGCGCGATCTGGTGGAGGAGAAGTTCGGCATCCCCTGCGCGTTCATGGATCTGCCCACCGGATTCTGAAATGCCGTTCTGGTCGGACGAGGATTATTATTCCACCGGACTCTATTTTCCGCTTGCGCCGCTCCATCTGCATGTGATGCTGGCCGGATGCGGATTCGAAAAACGCACGGACCACGCGTATGACTGGAACGGTCTGCGGAGAGGAGAGAGTCCGATGTGCATCTTCCAGTGCACGGTGGACGGGGAGGGGGAACTGACGTATGAAGGGACCGTTCACCGTCTCCGGGCAGGGGATGCGATGCTTCTGGCGATCCCCGAGGATCACCGCTACTGCCTTCCTGCCGATTCCGGATTCTGGAAGCATGTGTATGTGAATCTGAGCGGATCGGAGGCCGTGCGGATCTGGGGCGAACTGAAACAGAAGTTCGGATCGGTTGTGCATCTCCCGGTGGACCGCTCGAAAAGTCTGGATGCCGCATTTGGAATTGTTTCCGCGGCGAAAAACCGGCGGATTCGCGGAGCACTCCATGCGTCGTCGCTCGCCTATGGTTTTCTGATGACGCTGTTTGAGGAGCTGACCGTGCAGGATATTGCGGAGTCGGAGGCGGGATTCGTTCTGGAGGCGGTCCGCTTCTGCATGGAACATTACGCGGAGGAGATCACCGTGGCGGACATTGCGGATGCTGCGGGATACAGCCGCTGTCACTTTTCCCGGATGTTTTCGCGGATTCACGGGACGTCGCCGGGAGAATTCCTGCGCGAACTGCGCCTGGGACACGCCGCACGCATTCTGCAGATGGAAAACTGCAGCGTAAAGGAGGTCGCCTCCCGCTGCGGTTTCTCCGACGGGAGCTATTTCTGCCGCGCCTTCCGCCGCCGCTACGGGACATCGCCGGATCTTTACCGGAAAAACCGCTGAGAATGACGGGTTTTTCCCTCGGAATTTCCGGGAAGGATTTGCAAATCCGCAAAACGATTGTATTGTATCACTTCCCGGTCCGGCGGAATCGGACCCGGGTCTGGTCAGTCAACGGAAGCAAAAACAGGGACAGAAGAAATGAAAGAGAAAAACAGATTCGCCCGCTACGTCGAGGTGCTGGACACCACGTTGCGCGACGGCGAGCAGACTCCCGGCGTCGCGTACACTCCTGCAGAGAAGTTTGAAATCGCACGCCTTTTCATTTCGCATCTGCATATTGACCGCCTGGAAATCGGATCTGCCCGCGTTTCGGAAGGGGAAATGACGGGGCTTCGCGCCATCCTGCAATGGGCGGAACACCGGAACTGTCTCGACCGCATGGAGATTCTCGGATTCGTCGACGGAGGAAAATCCGCCTCCTGGATTCGCGAATGCGGAGGAACCGTGTTCAATCTGCTTGCCAAGGGATCCGAAAACCACTGCCGGATCCAGCTGAGAAAAGAACCGGAAGAACATTTTTCCGATGTCTGCCGGGAGATCGAACAGGCCCGGAAAATGGGTCTTCGGGTCAATGTTTATCTCGAAGACTGGTCCAACGGGATGGCGAATTCCTTCCCGTATGTCTTCGCCTTCCTGCGGCGGCTGGCCGGAATGGAGATTGAACGGGTGATGCTGCCGGATACGCTCGGAATCCTGACCCCGGAGCAGGTCTCCCGTTATCTGGACTGGGTCTACTCCGCCGCGCCCGGTCTCCGGGTCGATTTCCACGGACACAACGATTACGGACTCGTGACGGCAAACAGTCTCGCCGCTGTCAAGGCGGGCGTCAGCGGGATCCATGTGACGGTCAACGGCCTCGGCGAACGAACAGGGAACCAGTCCCTGGCCCAGCTCGTCGTGGCGATCAATGACCACACCGACCGCAAAACCCGCGTTGCGGAAAAGGAGCTGCTCCACGCTTCCGAGATCGTTCAGACCATCTCCGGAAAACGCTATGCATGGAATGCTCCGGTCGTCGGCAGCGATGTCTTCACCCAGACCTGCGGTGTGCATGCCGACGGCGACAAGAAAGGAAATCTCTACGCAAACCGTCTCCTTCCCGAACGCTTCGGACGAAAACGCGACTACGCGCTCGGAAAACTCTCCGGGAAAGCCTCGCTCGATCAGAATCTTCAGGCGATCGGCATGGCCGAGCTCGAACCCGGAGTCCGGGCCAAGGTGCTGCAGGAGATCGTCCGGCTCGGCGACAAGAAAAAACAGGTCTCCGCGGCGGATCTGCCGTTCATCATCGCCAGCGTTCTGCGGACGCCGATCAGCGGACGGGTCCGGGTCGTCGATTATCAGATCGAAACCCGCATGAATGTCCTGCCGAAAGCCACCGTCAGAATCGAACTCGACGGAACCCCTCTCTCCGAAACTTCCAGCGGAGACGGCGGATACGACGCATTCGTCAAAGCCCTTCGGAAACTGCTCCGGAAACAGGGAATCACCTTCCCGCGTCTGGCCGATTACCAGGTCCGCATCCCGCCGGGCGGAAAAACCGACGCCCTCGTCGAAACCACCATCAGCTGGGAGCTGCCCGACAGCAAGAAGCTCACCACAACCGGCGTCGACAGCGACCAGATCGCCGCCGCAATCGTCGCAACCGAGAAAATGCTGAATCTGGTGATTCAGTAATTTCCCCGATCCGTGCTTTTGCGGAAACAAGGCGAACTTTCCGTCTCTCCCGTGTGTCCAACGTTTCAAACGGGAGAGCGGAAAATGGATGAATCAACCTATCTATGGTGTGCGGAAACACGCTTCGGCCGAATGGGAATCAAGGAGCGCGGCGGCGCAATCCTCCGACTCTATCTTCCGGGGGAAATCATGGAAGAGGGCGTCTGCAGATGGCGCTCCGCACTTCTGGCGGAGGCCTTCCGCCAGCTGGAGGAGTATTTCGACGGTTTCCGGACTGTGTTCAATCTGCCGCTCGCTCCGGAAGGAACGCCGTTCATGCGCTCGGTGTGGAATGCTCTTCTCGCCATTCCTTACGGAGAGACCGCGTCCTATAAGCAGATCGCGGAGGCGGTCGGAAATCCCCGTGCTGTCCGCGCGGTCGGCATGGCGAACAACCGCAATCCGATCCCGATCCTTATTCCGTGCCACCGCGTGATCGGCTCGAACGGGGAACTGGTCGGATACGCGGGAGGACTCGATCTGAAGGCGGCTCTTCTGGCTCTGGAACACGACCGGCCATCCGGAGGCTCCCGTTGAAGTCCCCTTTTGCCGGATTTTTCAGTTGTGCTTGGCGATCAGTTTGATAACCCAGAAAATGACCACCGCAAACAAGGTCATCAGGATCAGAAAGATCGTATAGGTCAGCTTGTAGTCGTGTCCGAATATTGCGGAAAATTCGGACATGCCCCCGACTCCGGCAAGAAACGAAGGAATCGCAATCGCAATCATGATCGCGTTCATGTTCTTCATCATGACGTTCAGGTTGTTGTTGACCATGGAGGCGCGGGCGTCCATCATGCCGGAGAGAACCTGGGAGTAGACTTCCGCCTGATCGAGAAACTGGCGGTTTTCAATGGAGATGTCCTCCAGCAGCTCGATGTTCTCCTCGGTGAATCCGAGCTTGAGTGCGGCGGCACGCATCCGTTCGATGACCCGGCGGTTCCCGTTGAGGGCGTTCACATAGTAGACCAGTCCTTTTTCCAGCGTGAACATGTTCAGGAGCTCTTTCCCGTCGTAGGAGCTGACGATCGCATGTTCGAGTTCATCGCTGCACATGTTGATGACGCGCAGATGGCTCTCGAAGTGACGGATGGTCAGAAGGAGCGTTTTCATGATGACGTCCTGAACCGTGTGGACGTTGTTGGCGATCTTCCCGGTGAACAGCGGGACATATTCGTCAATAATGATGACCACACGGCTGGAAAAGACAAAAATTCCCATCGACTTTACCCGGAAGAGAAAATTGTCGTCCGCGGAATAGTTCTTGGGATATTTGAGAATGACGGCGGTATGATTGTCTTCAAATTCGATACGGGGCGTTTCGTCGGGGTCGATGGACGAGGCGATGGTGTGCTCGTTCATTTCGTATTCGTCGATCAGCCTGGTGCGTTCGGCTTCATCGGGCATGATGTAGACTTCAACTTGGATGGAGCCTTCATCTCCCTGAACAATTCTGCCGTTCTGTACAGAATATTTTTGAAGCATGGAGCGATCCTCCCCGTTCTAAAAAACACGGTGCATATCGGATGTTGCCGTAATATGCACCGTGATCGTTATGGATGCAAACGGTAAAACCGTTTTTAACGAAAAACTCAGTTGGCTTTCTTGAAGTCGTTCATGAAGTTGACGAGCTTCTCGACCCCCTCCATCGGAACGGCGTTGTAGATGCTCGCGCGGATGCCGCCGACGGAGCGGTGTCCCTTCAGACCGATCATTCCGGCCGCCTTCGCCTCCTTGACGAACTTCGCCTCCAGATCCTCGTTCGGAAGACGGAAGACAACGTTCATTCTGGAACGGCTGTCCTTCTGGACGGGGCAGTTGTAGTAGCCGTCGGAACTGTCGATGGCCGCATAAAGCGCAGCCGCCTTGGCGTTGTTGATCTTTTCAATCGCGTCGATTCCGCCGATCTCCTTGATCCAGTCGGTCACGAGGGAGATCATGTAGATCCCGTAGGTCGGAGGCGTGTTGTAGAGGGAGTTTTCCTTCGTGTAGGTCTCGTAGCGGAGCATGGTCGGAACGTTTGCCGGCGTTCTGGAGACCATGTCCTTGCGGATGATGCAGAGAGCAACACCGCTCGGTCCGAGATTCTTCTGAGCACCCGCATAGACCATTGCGAATTTGTTCATGTCGAACTTCCGGGACATGATGTCGCTGGACATGTCGGCGATCATCGGGCATTTGCTGTCCGGGAACTCCCGGTACTGGGTCCCGTAGATCGTGTTGTTGCTGGTGATGTGGAGATAGGACGCCTCTTCGGAGATCGGCTCCCAGGTGTTGAGCGCCGGAATGTAGGTGTACTTGTCCGCCTTGCTGGAGGCCACCGTGCGCACCTCGCCGAAGAGTTTTGCCTCTTTCATCGCCTTGGAGGACCATGTGCCCGTATCCGCAAACTGGGCGAAGCCGCCCTGCTTCATGAAGTTCATCGGGATCATCGCGAACTGCATGCTCGCGCCGCCCTGGATGTAGACCACGTCGTAATCGTCGGAGACACCGAGAATTTCCCGGACATTGCTGCTGGCGCGGGCGATGATTTCATCGAACAGCGGACCGCGGTGGGAATGTTCCATCACGCCGCATCCGGTTCCCTTGTAATCGCAGAATTCCGCCTGTGCGCGTTCCATGACGACCGTCGGCAGCATTGCCGGCCCTGCACTGAAGTTTACAACTCTCATTGTGTCCTCCGTAATATGGATGTTGCGAAATGTTTGAAAGCTATAATTTAGCGCATCTTTTTAAATTTACCAGATCTTTTTTCCCGGAAGCGCAAGATTCTGCCGATTTTTCTTGTTTTCCCGCTTTTAAATCCATTGAAGATGTGCTACATTATGTCCATCGGGATTTTCATTGTTTAACGCAAAGGACCGGGAATGCTCAAGACTCTGAATTTTTATGTTGCAAAGAACTTTCTCTATACATTCGTGATGGCGATGGGGGTTCTGACCTTCGGAATGACCGGTGCCCGTCTCGTCAAAGTGTTCGAATATGTTTCCAACGGCGTGGACATCGGAACGGCAATGATGTTCATGGTCTATGTGCTGCCGATTGCCATGGCATTCACGATTCCGTGGGCCGCGCTGGTTTCGATCATGCTCGTCTTCGGGCGCCTCTCCGCGGACAACGAGATCACGGCAATGCGGGCATGCGGCGTTTCCATTCTTCAGATCGTGGCGCCGATCATCATGATTTCGTTTCTGCTGACCTGTGTCTGTCTCTATCTCCAGCTGGAGGTGGGGCCGCGCTATCTCGGAAAGGCGCAGACCGTCGTGAAAAGCGTCGCCGTCGATCATCCGCTCGCCCTCTTCGAACCCGGCATTCCCATCGACTTCAATGACTTCAATATGTATATCGACCAGAAAAATCCCGAAACCGGGGAGATCAAGGGAATCCAGGTCTACCGCCTCAACAAAAACAACCGCCGGATCGAACAGGATGTGACCGCTTCCTCCGGAAAAATCGTTGTCGACAAAGAGGCGCAGGTCATGAACATCATCCTGCAGAACGCCACGATCATCGCGTATGAAAACGACGACGATCCGCATCCCCGCCGCAGCTTCGGCAGAGAGATGTCCTTCTCCATCGAATACGGAAAGCAGTTCAACAGCAAACGAATCTCCCTCCGCGACAAGCATCTCGGATACGAAGGCCTTTATGCACGCTCCATCATGATGCGCCAGCGCAATGAGACGGAACGGATCTGCGAAATCGAAACGGAACTCAATCAGCGGGTCGCTCTGGCGCTCGCTCCGATGGCGTTTCTGCTGCTCGGTCTGCCGACCGCCATCCGGACCTCCCGCCGCGAAACCTCCATCGGACTCTTCCTCAGCGTTCTGCTGGCCGGACTCTATTTCGGATCCGTGCTGGTTTCCGATTCGCTCAAATCCTTTGTCTGGGCATTTCCGCAGTATATTGTCTGGATTCCTCCCGCCCTGTATCAGATTTTCGGCGCCATTTACATTTTGAAAATCGCCCGGAGCTGAAGCGGAAAACCATCTCCCGGCGGCTTTGCCGACAGAATCCGCCGGGCCGTCTCGAACACAAAAAAAGCGGGACGGTGTGTTTTCGCCGTCCCGCCGAGAAAGATCTTCCGGATCTTATTTGGCGATGTCGAGCAGTTCGACTTCAAAGATCAGCATCTGATCCGGACCGATGAGTTCACCGGCTCCGCGTTTCCCGTAGGCGAGGGCGGCGGGAATGAAGAGTTGGTATTTGCTGCCGACCTGCATCAGCTGGAGCGCCTCGGTCCAGCCGGGAATTACGCCGTTGACCGGGAAGGTCGCCGGCTGGCCGCGCCGAACGGAGCTGTCGAAGACGGTTCCGTCGGGAAGGGTCCCCGTATAGTGGACCGTGACAACGCTTTGAGACGTCGGCTTTGCGCCGTCGCCCTGCTTCAGGACTTTATACTGGAGTCCGCTTCCGGTGGTGACCACATCTTTGTCTTCTTTGTTTTTCGCGAGGAATTCCGCTTCCTGTTTCTGGTTTTCGGCTCCTTTTTCCGCGGCCTTTTTTTCGGCGGCGGAGCGGAGTTCCTGCTGGAACTTCCGCATCAGGGTTATGAATTCCTGTTCGGGAACTTGCGGAGTGTTTCCCTGAAACGTGTCGGTGATGCCGGCAAGGGCGGCCTCCAGATTGATGGAAAAGGGGAGTTTCCGGAAGGAGGCGCCGATGTCCATGCCGAGGCAGTAGCTGGTTTTGTCGCTGTCGTTCTGCAGTGTGATGCTCATGTTCTGATTCTTTCCTGGTTGGTTTTCGGGTGACAGTCGGATAAGATACGCTCTCTTTCGCCGAGAGTCAAGACCCTTTTCCGGGAAGATGACGTTTTTTCTCTTCTTCCAGTTCGTTTTCCGTCAGAATTCCGCGCCGGTGCAGTTTCCCCAGCAGAAGGAAGAAATCCGGAGAGTGCGGATCCGAATTCTTCTCCAGAAAAGAAGCAAAGCGGTTCGTCTGCGCAAGCTCTGTCCGGAGAGTATGGAGAAACTGTTTCTCCTCCCGTGAGCCTCTCCCTTCCAGAGCAAGAACATATTCTCCGCAAAGATTCCGAAGATAAACGGTCCGTTTTTTTCTTTTCATCCGTCCGGCCAGATAGATTTCCGGGAGCAGAGTCAGCAGCACGGCAACGAAGACTCCGGGCAATGTCTCCGAATTCGACCGAAACAGCAGCCCCGTCAGAAAGAACCCCAGCAGAACGACGCAGGGAATCTGAAGCAGAATCAGAAACCCGTTCCGGAGGCGGAAATCCTCCTCCACCTCCTCGAAAAACGGCAGCAGATCCGAAAGATCCCGCCGCAGCGGCGGAGCATGCGGAGGGGTGAAACGCAGCTCTCCGCTCTCCAGTTCCGCCTTTCCGTTCCGAAACACGCAGTGGATCATGCGTCCTCCTTCCGGAGAAATCCGATGTTCGGCCGCTCTTCTCCTGCGATTGCGTACCACTCTTCCAGCTCCCGCACCTCTTCCCCGGAAAGGATCGACTCTTCGCGGAGACGCCGCAGCTGAAGACGCAGTTTTTCCGGATCCCTGTCCGGTGACGGCATCTGAAAATGACGGACACTGAGGCGCGCAACTTCCTCCGCGAAGGCCTGCGCCTCTTTTCTCTTCTTTTCTGAAAACGGAATTTTCAGAGCATTGTTTTCCAGCGGCGAATCAAAGAAGAACGAGGAAAAACGCTCTCCCCGCGGCCGCTTTCCGAAGAAAAACGCCAGCAGAACGATCACAAAAATCCCGCATGCCGCATTCGGAGAGCCCGGATTGCGGAAAAACAGCAGAAAACAGCCGAATCCTCCCGCGGAAAGCAGAAACAGAAGTGCGTAATACCGGAGGAAATCCCACGGGGATCCGGGAACTTCCGCAAAGTCGGGATTCAGACATTGCAGCGGCAGCTCCCGACGCTGCCTCCATTCCCCTTTCCGGGTTTCGACAAGCAGCAGACGCCGTTCCCGGTCGATGCGGCAGTGTGTGCGGCAACGGCCGCTCTGAAACAGGTATTCATCCGTCACGAGGCGTTTCTCCTTCCTGTTTGTTTTCCGGGGGTAAATGCAGAGATTATAGCATTGTTCCGGGAGGTTTGCAAGCCGGGGTGAATGGAATTTCCTCCCGGGCAGCGGATCGGGCGGCGCATGGAGGATAAAAAAAGTGGTTTTTCCCCCGGTTTCGCCTTGAAAAACGCGCGATGTGTGATACTGTTTCAAAATCGTTTGAAAAGGAAACTTTCAGATACGGTGCACTCGGCACGGAGAGGTTGAAAACATGTCCCAGAAACGAATTCTCAGCGGAGACGAAGCCGTAGCCTACGGCGCGCTTGCCGCTTCGGTCTGTCTCGGGTCCGGCTATCCCGGAACGCCGTCGACGGAAATTCTTGAAACATTCGCCGGAATCGGCGGAGCCGCGGAATGGGCTCCGAATGAAAAAGTCGCGCTGGAAGTCGGAATCGGCGTCTCTTTCGGCGGCGGACGGAGCATCGTCACCATGAAACACGTCGGGCTGAACGTGGCGGCCGATCCGCTGTTCACGCTGACCTACACCGGCGTCAACGGTGGACTGGTCATCGTTTCCGCGGACGATCCCGGGCTTGCTTCCAGTCAGAACGAGCAGGACAACCGCAACTATGCGAAAGCGGCCAAAATGCCGATGCTCGAACCCTCCGATTCCCAGGAGGCCTACGAGTTCACCATCCGCGCATTCGAGCTTTCCGAACAGTTCAATGTGCCGGTCCTGCTGCGGATGACGACCCGGGTCTGTCACTCGCAGGGCATTGTGGATCTGGGCGAAAAGCCGACACCGGTCCCCCGGAAAAAATATGAGAAGAATGTGCAGAAGAACGTCATGGTTCCCGCCTTCGCGAAAAAAGCTCGTGTTCGGCTGGAAAAGACGATGAAGGATCTCGCCGAATTCGCGGAGACCACCGATCTTGAACAGGAGGAATCCGCTTCGCCGGAGATCGGCGTGATCTGCTCGGGAATTTCTTATCAGCATGTACGGGAGGCGATGCCGTCCGCGTCGGTGCTGAAACTCGGACTGACCTGGCCGCTCCCGATGAAAAAGATCGCCGCCTTCGCCAAATCGGTCAAACGCTGCGTGGTGATGGAGGAGGGGGACCGTTTCCTCGCGGACGCCGTTTCCGCCGCAGGAATCCCGGTCGAGGCGAAAGACGATTCCCTGCTGTTTGGCGAACTCAACGTGAACCGCGTCCGGAAACAGCTGGACGGCAAATTCGATCCGGAAAAGACTCCGGTTCCCGGACGGCCTCCGCAGCTGTGCCCGGGATGTCCGCACCGCAAGACGTTCGAGACGCTGCGTGACCTCGGATGCATCGTGTCGGGCGACATCGGGTGCTATACGCTCGGCACACTCCCGCCGTTCAGCGCGATTGACACCTGCGTCTGCATGGGCGCGAGCATCGGCGTGGGACTCGGTCTCCGCCGTTCCCTGCCGGAGTCCGAAGCGCGGAAGGTGGTCAGCGTGATCGGCGACAGCACGTTCCTTCACAGCGGCATCACCGGAATCGTGGAAATGGTTTACAACCGTCCCGCGACCGGACATCTCGTGGTGATCCTGGACAACTCCACCACCGCGATGACCGGTCTTCAGGAGAATCCCGCAACGGGTCATCTTCTGAACATGGAACCGGCAACCGCGGTCAGTCTCGAAGCCCTCTGCCGCGCCTGCGGAACCGATCATGTGGATGTGCTGGATACGACGCTCGAATCGGAACGGTTCCGGAATCTGGTCGCCGAACGACTGAATTCCAATGACCTCAGCGTGATCATCGCGCGGCGCCCGTGCATCCTGCAGATGAAGAAAATGGCAAAACTCGCGAAGAAGAAAGGCGGCGCAAAATGAATACGATGGATACGGTCAATGTTGTTTTTGCCGGAATCGGCGGGCAGGGCGTGATCCTCGCCAGCGATCTGCTGACAGCCGCCGCGTTCCGCAGCGGATACGATGTGAAAAAAAGCGAACTGCATGGAATGAGCCAGCGCGGAGGATCCGTCAGCAGCGACGTCCGGTTCGGAAAAAAGGTCTGGAGTCCGATGATCCCCGAAGGCGAAGCGGATTTTCTGGTTTCGCTTGCGGAAGATCAGGTGGAGGTCTTCCGCCATCTGATCAAACCGGATGGAATCGTGCTTTCACCGTCGATGTTCGGGGAGTACGATCCGGGACGCAGCATGAATCTTGCGATGCTCGGCGCTCTGAATGTCCATCTCCGGCTGGACGACGCCATCTGGGAACAGCTCCTGAAGGAGACCTTCGCCGATGAAGCGCTGCTTTCGGTCAACCGGGAAGCCTTCCGCAAAGGCGCGTCGTTTGTGAAATAACAGGGGAGGGGTGTCCGATGCTGTCCAAACACTACAATCCGATCAGCGCGCAGGATTATATTCCGCGTCCGCTTCTCCGGCAGATCCAGCTCCAGCGGCTTCAGAAGATCGTTCAGCATGAATACCGCAACGTGGAGTTCTACCGCCGGCGCATGGATGAAAAAGGGGTCAAACCTTCCGATATCCGCAGTCTGGAGGATCTTTCCAAACTGCCGTTCATGATGAAGAAGGATCTGCGCGACACCTATCCGTTCGGCCTGTTCGCTCTGGATATGAAACAGGTGGTCCGGCTGCACGCGTCCAGCGGAACGACGGGCAAACCGATCGTGGTCGGTTATACAAAAGAGGATATTGATGTCTGGGTCAGCTGCATGATGCGGGCGCTTGCCATGGGGGGAGTCGATCGCGGCGATATTATTCAGAACTCCTATGGATACGGTTTGTTCACCGGCGGTCTCGGCGCCCACTACGGCGTGGAGGCTCTCGGCGCAACCGTGGTTCCGACCTCCGGAGGAAACACCGAGCGGCAGGTGATGCTCATGCGCGATTTCGGCGTGACGGGAATCTGCTGTACGCCGACCTATTTCATCCATCTGTGCGAGAAGGCCGGTCAGATGGGGGTGGATCTGCGGGATCTGCCGATCCGCGTCGGCTTTTTCGGGGCGGAGCCGTGGACCGAAGGCATGCGCAAACGGATCGAGGAACTTTCGGGAATCGAGTCGTTCGATATTTACGGACTTTCCGAAATGAGCGGTCCGGGTGTCGGTGTCGAATGCAGCTGTCACAGCGGGATTCATATTTTCGAGGACCATTTCTATCCGGAAATCATTGATCCGGAAACCTGCGAGGTTCTGCCGGACGGAGAAGAAGGAGAACTGGTTTTCACGACGATCTCCAAATTCGCGATGCCGATGATCCGGTACCGGACGCGCGACATCACGAGAATCATCTCCGAACCGTGCGCCTGCGGACGGACCCTGCGGAAAATCGACCGGATTTCGCGCCGGAGCGATGATATGTTCATCATCCGCGGCGTGAACGTGTTCCCGTCGCAGATCGAGACGGGACTTCTCGCCGTGGAAGGGGCGCTGCCGCATTACCGCATCGTTCTGACCCGCCGCGAGGACGGACTGGACGACATGCTGATCGAAGTCGAGGTCAACGCCGATTCCGTCAGCGACAAGGTCCGCGCGATGGAGGAACTCCAGCACAAGTTCTCCCACTCGGTGGAACGGATCCTCGGCATCCGCGCCCCCGTGAAAATTGTGCCGCCGAATACGATCCCCCGCAGCGAAGGCAAAGCAAAGCGGGTGTTCGATCTGCGCAACGAAACCAACCGGAAATCCTGAAAGGAGGCCGTGAAAATGAAACTGAAACAACTCTCCGTTTTTGTGGAAAACAAGCCCGGCTCAGTGAGCCGTCCCTGCAAAGCCCTCGCGGACGCGGGCATCAACATCACCACGCTGACCCTCGCCGATACCAAGGATTTCGGAATCCTCCGCTTCATCATCGACGACTGGAGAAAAGCCTATGGTGTGCTGAAGGAGAAAAATTTCGCGGTCAGCGTCAACGATGTGATCGCTCTGGAAGTCAGCGATGTCCCCGGCGGACTCTCCTCGGTTCTGGAGAAACTGGAGGAACGCGGTTTGAATGTCGAATACATGTATGCCTCCGTCTATGGAAGCAACAGCCGCGCCGTCCTGGTCTTCCGCTTTGACGACACCGATTCCGCTCTTGAAAAACTGGATGGTTGCCCCGAACTGAAAATCGTCAGTTCCGCGCGCTTCTTTTCCCTGAAATAACTTTGGAGGTCCAAGATGAAACTCTGCAAACCACTCATTCTCGCCGGTGCGGCCGCTCTGCCGCTGCTGTTTTCCGCCTGCTCCACCACGGAACCCGCTCCGTCCGCTCTTTCCGAGGCCGAACAGAAAAGTCTGATTATCGACGTTCCGCTTCAGGACAAGATCGCGGTGGAATTCATCCGCACATGGCCTTCGGAAAACGGACTGACCAAGGTCCTGATCCGCGCCCGCATCAAAACCTATTCCATGTGGGACTGGATCTTCCACTCCTATCAGAGCCTGGATATCGCTTACCGGGTCGCGTGGTACAATGACAAAGGCGTGGAAGTGCCCGAAGGGAAAAAGCCCGCATGGAACTATCTGAATGCGGAATATGGCGAGGAGCTCGGCTTCGGCTCCATGGCTCCGGCTCCCGAGATCAAGAACTATAAGCTGTTCATCCGTCTTTCGAAACCGGAAGAGCCTCAGACCGCCGTACAGCCGGCAAACCCGGTTCAGGAACCGGCCAAATCCGAAGATCCTTCGAAACCTGCACCGAAAACCGCTCTTGAGGTGAAAACTCCTCCCAGTTCCGTGACGCCGATCAAACAGGAGGCCAAACCCGCTCCCGCCGTGAAGAAGGCAGAAGAGTCTCAGACCGCTGCTCCGGCAAAATCTGCTCCGGAATCGGTCAAACCTGAAGATTCTGCGAAATCCGCGCCGACAACCGCTCTTGAGGTGAAAACTCCTCCCAGCTCTGTGACACCGATCAAGCTGGAGGTGAAACCCGCTCCCGCCGTGAAGAAGGCGAAGACTCAGGCGGAAGAGGAAGCTGAGGCGGACGCCGCCGCAATCCGTCAGGCGACTCCGGCAAAGAAATAAAGACCAGGAATGACTGTGCTCCAATAACCAGAAATAAGGAAAAAAGAATGATTCAACTCGATTTTGCAAAGGGCGGCGGTCTGCTTCCGGCGATTGCCCAGGACTGGAAAACCGGCGATGTTCTGATGCTTGCGTACATCAACGAGGAAGCATGGAATGAAACGCTGAAAACCGGAAACGCCACCTACTGGACCCGCTCCCGCCAGAAACTCTGGAGAAAAGGGGAAGAGTCCGGAAACGTCCAGAAGGTCAAGGAAATCTACGTCGACTGCGACGCGGATACCGTGATTTTCAAAGTGGAGCAGATCGGCGGCGCCGCCTGTCATGAAGGATATCATTCCTGCTTTTTCCGGAAATATGAAAACGGTGAACTGGTCGTGGTCGGGGAACGCGTTTTCGATCCTGCAAAGGTCTACAAGAAGTGAGAAGGGATCTCCCGCGCATTTTTTCTGAAAAACTGCCGGGAGTGAAGATTCATCCCTCCGCCGGCTGGGCGGAGTATACATCCATGGGAGCCGGAACGGCGGCGTTTTTCCTCGCCGAACCGGAGACCATGGATGAACTGTTTTCCGTGACGGCGCTCTGCCGTTCTCTTTCCGTTCCGGTGTTTCCGCTCGGGGGCGGGACCAATCTGGTCGGAGCCGACGGGGAACTGGACATCTGTCTGATCCGGCTCGGCTCGGGATTCCGAACCATGTCCGCGGAGGGGAGGGCGGTGTTCGCCGGAGCAGGAATGAAACTTTCCGCGCTGCTGGATTCTCTGGCGGAACGGGGTCTCGGCGGAGCTGCGGCTCTGTCGGGGATTCCCGGAACGGTCGGCGGTGCGCTCCGGATGAACGCCGGTGCCAACGGACGCGAGATTGCCGACTTCCTTTCGGAGGTGGAATATCTCCGCGGAGGAGAGCTTTTCCGCGTTCCGGCGGATCGCGGAGAGTGGCGTTATCGGACCTCGCCTCTGCCGGAAGAGTGCATCATCACGGGGGCTCTGTTCCGGCTGGAGCGGGTCGATCCGGCAGAGGAAAAGGCGCGGATCGCTCAGGAACGGCGACGGAGGGCGGAACGGACGCCGAAAGGACGTTCCGCCGGGAGTGTTTTCCGGAATCCGTCACCGCAGCTTCCTGCGGGGCGTCTGCTGGAGCGCTTCGGCGCGAAAGGGCTGGTCTCGGGCGGCGCGGAGGTCAGTGCGGAACATGCCAACTGGATCGTCAGTCGCTGGAAACAACAAGTATCGGAATCGGACTGCGCGGCTCTGATCTCCCGAATGGCTCTCAATGTGAGAACCGGATGCGGAATCGCGCTGAAGACGGAATTGAGGTTTGTCAATATGGAAACACAGAAGAAAGCGGAATCTTCCGCTGCACCGCTGAACATTCTCCTCCTGAAAGGGGGAACAAGTGCGGAACGGGAAGTTTCTCTGGAATCCGGCGCGGCGGTGGCGGCCGCTCTGCGCGCGGGCGGACACTGCGTTCGGGAATACGATATCACCGAACTCAAAGTGACCGATGAAATGCGTGCCGCCGATGTGATCTATCCTGTCCTACACGGCGGCTTCGGCGAGGACGGGTCCCTTCAGAAAATGCTGGAGGAGGCCGGATTGAGATTTGTCGGATCCGGTTCATGCGCCTGCGTGAAGATCATGGATAAAATCGCCAGCAAGAAAATCATGGACCGGTGCGGAATCCGGAATCCGAAAAGCATCGTTGTGGACGATCTTTCGGCACCATGCCCGAAGGAACTCGGTTTTCCGCTGATCGTCAAACCGCCGAAAGAGGGATCCACGTTCGGACTCTCCCTGGTGACGGCGGAAGAGGAGTGGCGCCCGGCTCTTGAACTGGCGTTCCGCCACGGAGGCCCCGCGCTTGTCGAACAGTATATCGACGGCGTGGAGGCGACGGTCGGCATCCTCGACGGGAAGGCGCTTCCTCTGGTCGAGATCCGCTATCCCGGAAAACTCTACGACTATGACGCCAAATACACCCATGCCCATGGAGAGACGGTCTATCTCTGTCCGCCCGCGGGAATCCCGGATGCGGCTCAGAAGGAAGCGCAGGATCTGGCGCTGAAGTTCTATCATGCCGTCGGCGCGCGCGACATGCTCCGGGTGGACGTTCTGATCTCCCGGAAAGACGATTCCGTCTGGGTACTGGAAGGCAACTCGCTCCCGGGCTGCACCTCCAGCAGTCTGCTGCCGAAAGCCGCGGCTGCGGTCGGAATCTCCTTCCCGGAAATGTGCTGCATGCTGGCCGCCGCTGCGGCTGTCCGGTGAGGTGATCCGGATGCGCGGAGACGGAAAAAAAATCCACTCCTGCCTGCTGACCGGCGGAGCTCTTCTGCCGGAAATCCCTCCCGGTGTAACGGTACGCTGTGCGGCGCGCGAACCGCACAGCGGCGATTTTGTCGCCTATTTCCCGAACGAGGGCGGAGAACCGATCTTCCGCCGCTATGTGGAAAAGGAGAACGGAATGGTTCATCTGGAGTCGCTGAACTCCAGATTTGACAGTTTTTTTGCGAAAAAATCGGAACTTCTGGCGCGCGGGACTCTGGAGGTGATCCTCTCCTTTTCCAGAACGTTTTACGCGTCGGAATCCTCCGTCCGGATCTCCGGCGACGACGGCTTGCTGACCTTCTCCGAAGCGGCAAAGCTCCTGAAGGTCGGACGCACCCGGATGTACGCCATGCTGCAGAGCGGCGAACTGCCGGCGGTCAAAGTCGGAAAACTCTGGAGAATCCGCCGCTCCGACATCGGGTGCTGTCTTTCGGAGGTCCCGGATCAGCTCCAGCGGACTCCCAGTTCGGAGGGAAGCAGTTCCCTGCGGTAGCCTTCTTCAAAGACCTCTTTCACCCGTTCCAGCACAAATTGTCCGTGTTCGGGCAGACGGACCGCCGATTGATGAAGCTCAACCGGTTTCAGATGCTTCGTCAGCAGTTCAATGCAGTGCGTGTGCTCCTTTGCGATTTCAAGCGAACAGCGGAACACCGGTTCTCCCCCGACCCGGCGCAGAACATCCATAAACATATCCCGGTGAGGCGATTCGACGACTCCGGAGTAGAGAACTTTTCCATCTGCGGAACGGATGTTCCAGGTGTCGTCAAGCCTCCAGTAGACACTTCCCCGTTCGCAGTTCAGGCGGATGACCGGCTGATCGTTCTCTGCGGCGGTATGGGTGAGCATGGTCTGGATGCGGATGCCCGAGTTGGTCGTGAAGCGGAGCGCGCAGGTGTCGAAGGTCTCAATCGTCGGCCTTGCCCGGTAAAGCTCCCCTTCGACGGATTCCGCGTGGGCCGATTGCCCGAATTTCTCCCCGCAGAGGAAAAGCTGGAGATTCAGGTAGTGGGCGAAGGCGTTGTTGATCGGGGAATCGAGAATCGGTGTTCCATCCGCCGCCGCCAGTTTTCCCGCCCAGTTGTTGCGGGAGTAGTACTGGTCGTCCCGCGGCCAGATCCCCCGGCAGACGGTGCTTTTCACCCTGCCGAGCCGCCCGGAAAGAAGATACTGCTTGATGAACTGGATTTCCCGCGCATAAAAATGCTGAAATCCGACGGCGACAAATTTACCGGACGCCCGTTCCGCATCCATCATCCGTTCGATCGCCGCAGTGGACCCCGCCGCCGGTTTTTCCACCAGAACGTTGGCGCCCGCGCGAAGCGCCTGAAGGGTCATCGGTTCATGGAAGGCTATGCCGGTCGGAATGCAGACCAGGTCCAGCGCTCCGGAAAAGTCGGCGAACATTTCATCCATTCCGGAATAGATCCGGGTACCCTCCTTCCGGAGAATCGCCAGTTCGTTCTGTACCTGATCCGGATTGATGACCACAGCGGCGGAGAACTCCGCAAGTCCGCGCTGCACAAGATTCCGGATCTGGGTAAAATGAACCTTCCCGTATCCGGAAATGCCAATCAGAGCGATTTTTAATTTCATTGGATTTCCCTCCTTAAAAATGAATCATTGTGCCGCTGTCGGCGGCTTCCCGAGCGAGCAGGCAGGCGCGGGTCAGCTCAAACGTTTCCTCGTCGCTGACAAGGGCCGGGCGTCCGCCGGAGAGTTCCAGGAGAAAGTCGGAAAACAGGCGGCGATCCGGTTGTTCCGGGATGATTTCCCGTTCGCCGTTCCGGTCGATCAGATGGATTTTTCCGTCGCGGACCTCCAGGACTCCTTCCGTTCCGGCTGCCCGGACCCGGTCGTCTCCGTGGGTCGGCGCGCTTCCCGGGCGCAGATAGTCTATACTGGCCGATGCCAGAATTCCCGATCTCATCCGGAACTGGCAGAGCGCGGCGATTTCCAGATCCCCGTTGCCGAAGTTGTCCTCCGCGCTCTGGACGGCCGTGACCGACTCGAAGGTGTCGCCTGAAAAATAGAGAATCCAGTCGAATGCGTGGCTGCCGACCCAGGGGATGGTTCCTCCGTAAGTCTCCCGGTGTTTGTAGAAGTCCGGACGGGTCCCGAGCTTGTAGGACTTCTGCGCCCGGATCAGTTTCAGTTTCCCGATCGCTCCTCCGCGCACCATCCGTGCTCCCTGCAGAAATGCCGGTTCATAGCGAAGTCCGACCATGGAAACGATCCGGGCGGAACTCTTCCGGTGTGCCGCGCGGACCATCTCCAGCTGATCGAGAGTCAGCGCGATCGGTTTTTCACAGAAAACATGGATTCCGCGTTTCAGCGATTCCGCACACATCTCCGCATGGAGTTCAAACGGTCCGTCGATGCAGACCACATCCGGCTTCAACTTGTCCAGCATTGCGCGCCAGTCGGAGCAGACCTCCGGATGAAAACCGTTCCGCTCCGCAAGATCAAGCAGTCTCTGCGGACTGTCTCCGCAGCCGGAGGAGATGCCGGGCAGACTCATGCCGGGAATTTCATGAATGCTCTCAAAAACATAGTACGAGTGCCCGCGGCTTCCGATCATGCAAAGTTTCATAGCGTATCTCTCCGGTGATTATATCAGCAGGGATAGTGTAGCACGCTTTCAAAAAAAGTCAAGGGTTTTCGTACGGAATGGCGGGAAAAGAAAAAGAGTACATGTTCTTTGCCGTTCTGCGGGTCGAACCGGCGGAAACACAAGTCCGTCCGCTCCGGGGAAGCCGCACTTCGGAGCGGGAGTTCGCGGAAGAGTTTCACCGGAGCGTTGCCGGAAGAAAACGGGGAAAGCTGACCAGCGCCATGGGACGGACCAGAACAATGGCAAACGGGGTCTGGTCGCGGTCAGCGACTCCTTTGCGGCGGGCTTCGTTCTTCAGCGATCCTTCCATGCCGCGGATGTGGGCGACAAACCAGTTTTTCAGAAATGCCGTCAGCTCCTCGGCGCGTTCTCTGTGCGCTTCAAGTGCCGCCGAGGCGCGGCCGATCTCGCAGAGAAAGTAGTGATGGGATTTCTTCTGCCGTTCCGGCACCGTGAACCGGTGTTCTTCCAGCCAGCGTTCCTGCTCTGCAAAATAGAGCTTGAACTTCCTCGTCAGCCTGACAATTTCTTTCCGGAACGAGTGGTCAATGCTGAGCTGTCCGCGTTTCAGTTTCCGTTCCAGTTCGGCGATGTCCCGCAGGAGTTCCTCGTTCATGCGGTCCAGGGTCCGGATTCCGAGTGAGGTGTGTTCCAGATTTGTCATGGCGGCTCCCTCCATGTTATGATGTTGAACAGTCGAATATCATGGGGTCTCTCTGCGGTCCAATATAACAAAGATTTCCGGAAAAGTCAAATCGCTTTTCTGGAATTTTCCTCTTTTCCCGGAAAAGAGACCGCCGGATGGTTCACATTGAAATCCCGGCCGCAGACAATGGTTCATATTGTGAAAAGATGGTTTTTTTATGAAAAGAGCAGAGGAAAAAGAATTGAAATCCTTTCCGGGAACGGATACTGTAACTCCGGAACACAAGGGCATTTACAAGATACAGGAGGAATGGAAAATGAAAGATCTGGAAGGCAGAATTGCACTGGTGACGGGGGCATCCCGCGGACTCGGCCGCGGTGTCGCAGCGGTCCTTGCGGAAAAGGGGGCGGAGGTGATCGTGAACTACCGCACCGATTCCGCTCATGCGGAAAGTCTCTGTTCGGAGATCGCTTCTCAGGGCGGAAAGGCGGTCCCGTTTCAGGCCGATGTCGGGAAAAAAGAGGAGGTCGGCAGACTGTTCGACTTTGTCCGCTCAACCTTCGGCCGTCTCGATATTCTGGTCAACAACGCCGGCACCACCAAGGCCCAGGATATCTTTGAAACAACGGAGGCCGACTGGGATTTCATCCTTCAGACCAATCTGAAAAGCGTTTTCCTGATGTGCAAATCCGCAATGGAGCTGATGCGCGCCCGGAACAGCGGACGCATTATCAACATGTCGTCGATTGTCGCCTACCGCGGCGCGCTGTTCGGACACGTTCACTATGCGGCGACGAAAGCCGGAATTCTCGGATTGACCCGGACCCTTGCCCGGACCGGCGCTCCCTACAATATCACGGTCAATGCGCTTGCCCCCGGAATCATCGAAACGGAACTGCTTTTCCAGACGCACGGACCGGAGGGCGTGGCAAAACTTGCGAAAACTGTTCCGCTCGGACTCGGAAAGGTTCGGGATGTCGGCCTGGCCGCCGCATTCCTCGCCGGGGAGGGCGGGCGCTATCTGACCGGAATCTGTCTGGACATCAACGGCGGAATGAATTTTCACTGAGTCCGGACCGCGCCGTTTTGCCGCTGAGTCGTCCCTGCGGAGGGACAGGATCAGATTTCGTCGGCGAAACGGCGTTCCATCGAACGGAACGTGAAGTAGCCCGCCGCCAGCAGAAGCACGGAAAGAACCACGGACAGTCCCAGCGAAGGAAGATAAAGCGGCGTCCCGAAAAGACACCAGCGGACGCCGTCGATGATCCCTGTCAGAGGATTCAGACTGTACAGCAGTCTCCATTTCTCCGGGACGATTCCGCTGATGAATCCCACCGGCGACAGATACACACCGATCTGGAGCGCAAACGGCACCGCATGCCGGAAATCCCGGTATTTCACATTCCATGCGGAGATCAGGTAACTGACTCCCAACGAAACCGCCGCCGTCAGAATAAGAAAAAACGGCAGAAAGACAATTCTCCCGTCGGGAAGAATCCGGTACCACAGAAACAGCGGAATGAAAAGCACTGCCGAAACCGCAAAATCCGCCAGGCTGACCGTCATTCCCGTCGAAGGTATGATAAGACGCGGAAAATACACCTTCGAAATCAGATTCGTATTCGTCACCAGCGATTCCCCTCCGAGCGTGACCGTGCTGCTGAAAAACTGCCAGATCAGCATCCCGGAATATGCGATCAGCGGATATGGAATCCCCTCCGACGGAAGATTCGCAATCCGGCCGAACACCAATGTGAAAACCAGCATCCCGAGAAGCGGACGCAGAACACTCCACAATATTCCGATCACCGTCTGCTTGTACCGGACGATGATATCTCTCCATGCCAGGATCAGGAACAACTCCCGGTATTCCCAGAGATCGCGCAGATAGCGCGAATGGGGAGCTCCCGCCTTGATGATCAGAATCTGTTTTTCCGCATTTTTCCGCATGGTCTTCCGCTTTTCCGGTCAATATACCATCCGTTTCCTTTTTTTCAACAGTTCCGCATTCTTTTTTCCGCGATGCGGAACGGTTTCTTATTTTCCCGCTTTCTCCGTTCCCGGATCCTCTTTTTTCCGGAGTTTTTTGAAAAAAAATACAATTTAAACTTGCAAAACGGAAAAACACTGCCATATTATGGGACACACTCGGGCGGGCGTAGCTCAGTGGTAGAGCATCACGTTGCCAACGTGATGGTCGAGGGTTCGAATCCCTTCACCCGCTCCATTTTTTCTGCTTGTCTTCAAGCGGGCGTAGCTCAGTGGTAGAGCATCACGTTGCCAACGTGATGGTCGAGGGTTCGAATCCCTTCACCCGCTCCATTTTTTTGTTTTCGTCCGGTTTGTATCCGTCCTTTCGAATTCCCGTATGGTGTGCGGGGAGAGGGGTTCTGCATGACCCGTTTCTCATCAACGCGGGAAAAGCCGGATTCCCGTATGGCGTGCGGGGAGGGGATCAGGAGCGGGTTTCCAGTGCGCAGAGAGAGGAATAGTAACGGCCGAATTCCTGTTCGGAACGGCGGTAGCGTTCCTGATCGTTTTTGGAAAGAAGGCGCCTGCGGAGTTCGGCCCCCTTCTGCATCGGCTGGGAGAGAATTTCAAACAGTTCGCTGACGCTGTGAAGAAGACTGACCTCCGTGTCGCCGATGGAGTCATCGACCAGACGGCTTTTGGCAATTGCCAGAGCTCCGGCAAACGTTTCGATTCCGTGTTCGTTTTTTGCCATTTCGATGGAGGTTTCCGCGGAAATTTTCAGAAGTTCCAGAATCTTCCGGCAGGAGAGCAGGAGCGGCATGCAGGGGTCCTCCGTCTTTTTGACGGCGGCGGAGACCGGCGAGTGTTCCCGGTAGATGAAGGTCAGATTGTCGATCACCACGTTTACCAGAGTCAGACCGAGCGTATAGTAGCGGTAGCGTTCGGAATCGTCCAGCATGTAGAGTTTGGATTTGAAGAGTGCGGTCAGACTGTTGTAGGCGGTGTCGCAGCGGGCGAGACGGGCGGGCAGATTCAAACCGCTGATCTGACTTTTCCGGACCGTCGATCCCGATTCAAATGCGGTCATGATGCCGCGTTTCACTTTTTCCAGCACTCCGGGGGAATCTTTGTCCTGCATGGCATACTCCTCAATGATTTCGACGGGGATAGACTTTTCCGAACACCTTCATGACCTGCTGAAGATCGCTCCAGGCATCGCGTTTCGCCGCTTCGTAACGCAGCAGATAGGCGGGATGGAAGGTGGGCATCACCTTGATCCCCTTGTAGTCGAGCCACTGGCCGCGGAGCCGGCTGATGCCGCCGCGCTTCATCAGTCCTTTCAGCGCCACGTTGCCCAGAAGAACGATCACCTTCGGCGAGACCAGCTGAATCTGCCGGTTCAGGTAGGGAAGGCAGGAATCCATTTCATCATCGGCCGGATTCCGGTTGCCCGGAGGACGGCATTTGACAATATTGGCAATATAGACTTCCGATCGCTGAAACTGCATCGCCGCGATCATTTTCGAGAGCAGCTGACCGGCTTTCCCGACAAACGGGACTCCCTGGGCATCCTCGTCCGCTCCGGGTCCTTCCCCGATAAACATGAGATCCGCCTGTTCCGATCCGTCTGCAAAAACCACATTGTGACGTCCTTCGCAGAGGCGGCAGGCCCGGCAGTTCGCGGTTGCGGTTTTCAGCTGATCCCAGTTCATCGCCGCGATTTCCGCAAGATCCAGCGGGGAGTAGGCGCGTTCGAGCGGTTCTCTGCTTTCCTCCGGAGCTCTTTCCGGAAAATACGGGCTTTCCCGGCGCGGCGCGGAAACTGCCGGCCGATCGGGCGGCGCCGCTGTTCGCCGCTCTTCCCGCACGGCGGAGGACGGCGCGGAGGGGGCGGACGATGCTGAATTCCGGTAGAACTCCGTCAGGTTTTTTCTGCTGATGTAGATGCTTCCGTCCGCAGACTGCTCCCGGCGGAGGCATTGAATGATTTCATCGAAAATATCCGTCATTGATTCTCCAGAAAAATAAAAGGCATCGTTGGCAATGTATTCGTTTCCTTTCAAGTTTCAAGAAGAAAACGGAAAAAAACGGAAAAAAACTCAATCTTTTGCGGAGCGGTCCGCGGAAGCGTCAGAAGCAGCGCCGTTCCTTCGATGAAAACGGCGCTGCCGGAGAAGTTGAGATGATCGTTCAAGCGCGGAAGGAACGGTCGCCGAATGCGGCGCGGTCGCGTCCGCCGCCGAATGTACGGGGGCCGCGGGGACGTTCTTCTCTCGGACGGGCTTCGTTGACGACCAGTCTGCGTCCGCCCTGTTCGGAGCCGTTCAGTGCGGCGACGGCCGCGTTCGCTTCCGCCGTTTCCGGCATTTCGACGAAGCCGAATCCTCTCGGACGGCGGGTCTCGCGATCCAGAGCAAGACTTGCCCCCGTTACGGTTCCATACGCTTCAAAAACGTTTCTGAGTTCCTCTTCCGTCATTGCGTACGGCATGTTTCCGACGTAAATTCTCATTTGATCTCTTTTCCGGGCTTTCAGCCCTTTTCCCTTTTTCTCATACCATTGTGTGCGGATTGCTTTTACAACTTCCGGATGGACAGGAAAAACTGTTTCGCGGATCGTTATGAAACGTTGCAGACCGGCACTGTTTCCTTCCCGCATACCGCAGAGGAACGATGGATCCGGCATCGGTTCCGGTCCGCCGGACGGCGGAGGAGGCCTGTACGCGAAAACAATTCATTCTCTATGATATATTGTTTCAGACACACTGCATATTTGCAAACACCGGCCGCACCGCGGCCGGACACACAACAACTTTATATAGTCTACACTGCAAAGAGGCAAATACAAGTTTTTTTCGGGAAAAAAGAGTTTTTTTATTGAATTTTGTCCGGAAGGTGTCTATTGTATTTTCTGAATGCAAATCCACCGGTACCGGAATGTTTGAGAGGAGTTTGAAATGGCGATCAAAACCACCCGCGTGAATCCGTCCGATCAGCTGAAACGCAATAAGAATATCCGGATTTTTCAGACGCGCTGTCCGTCGTGCTCTTTCCGGGAGTTTCTCACCCTGTTCGACGGAGAGGAGCTTCCCGATTCGAAAATCGGACGGCCTGTGACGGAACTGCCGACGCGCTGCCCGCACTGCGGCGCCGAAATCACCGCAACGGAATTCCCGTTGTTCACCAGATAAACGGGAGGAGTGCTCATTATGGCTGTACAGAAAAAAAAGAAATCAAAACGAATTGGCTGGATCATTTTTGCGGCAGTGCTCCTGCTCCTGATCGGGGTGTATCATCTTCTGCTTTCGCCGTTCATGATCCGTTCGCTCTGGCTGCCGATGGCGGAACGGAAAAGCGGATTCGAAATCGGGGCGTCGAAAATCTCCGTCTCGCTTCTCTCCTCGCCGACCCTTTCCGCAAAAGATCTGAAACTTGTCCGGAAAGACGGCGTGACGGCAACATTCGGAAAGGTGCGGCTGGAGGCGAATCCTCTCTCCTGTCTGATTTCCCGGCGTCTGGAAATTTCGAATCTGGAGATCGTGAAACTTCAGCTTGATGTCCGCTCGGGGGAAAATCCGCAGCTCCCGGCAAAATCCTCCGCTCCCGGGGAGAAGAAACGCCAGGAAAAAGCCCGCGCGGATCGGAAAAGCTCCATGGAGATCGCCGTAGGAAAGGTCAATATCTACGACGGAACGATTGTGGTCTCCGGAAAGGAAGGTCGCTGGGAATTGAATGGATTCTCCTTTTCCGCTTCGGATTTCATGCGGGGCGCGTCGCCGTCGGTCAAGTTCAGTTCATTTCTCACGGCCGACTGGAACAAGTGGACCGTGACCAATGCCAAACTGGAAGGCGGAATGGATCTGCGCCTGCCGCAGGATACGCTTCTTCCCGATTTCGTGAAGATCTCTCTGGATCTGGGAAAATCGGCCATTGCGTTCAACGGAACCTCGATGGAGATCGGCCTTTCCTCCGTGCTGAGCATGACAAAAAAGGGCGACATCATCTCCATTTCCGATTCCAGACTCCGCGTTACAGGACCTGATTCCAATGAGCTGGTGAAGGGATTCGTGGATGCGTCGTTCCATCGGATCAGCCATGCCGGGAAGTTCAAGCTGACCTGTCATTCCGCCCGTTCGGCGCTGACCGATGCGCTGTTTTCCGCGCTGGTCTCATCTCCGGTGAAGGGGGCGGAGCTGGATGCGGCTCTTTCCGCGGATGTCGCCGCAGGGTTCTCGGAGGTCGCGGCGGACGGAAAACTTTCCATCCGCGCGGATCGTCTGATGGCGGATGAGATCCGGTCGCTCAACTCCAATTTCGCCGTCCGCGCCGCGAAGAAGGGAAAGAGTGTGGCGGTTTCTAAATTTGATTTCTCTTTGCGCGACGGGTCCGGAAAACTCAATCTGGATGTTGCTCTGCCGAAAAAAATCATTTTCCGCACGTCGCCGCTGGACATGGTGCAGGGCCAGATCGTTCTCCGTTCCGACCGGATGAATCTGCCGCTGCTGGCGGAGATTGCCGGATGGAACAAATGCGTTCCCGTGAAATCCGGTCTGCTCTCTCTGATGCTCAAACTGAAATTCGGCGATCGTTCCGGCCCCTGCATTGCCGATGGATCGTTTACGGTCTCCGCGCTCCAGACGGCGTATGGAAACCGGGAGACCGCTCCTGCCGATCTCTCCGCCGGATTCCTCGCGATCCTTGACGGGAAACGGAAAATCCTCTTCCGGGGGAATCTCTCGGGACGCGCCAACCGGAAGCAGATGCTTTCGATGGACTGCCGCGCTGAAATCCCCTCCGCCTGGAAGGAAAAACCGGCGATCACTCTTTCCAATGTGGACATCAATCAGGAGGTGCTTTCCGTTCTTCCGTTCCCGGATGCCGGATTCTCCGGGGTCAAGCGGTTTCGTCTGACCGGAAACGCTTCCTGGAGTGCGACCGCACCGGAAAAACAGAATCTTTCCGCCGCGTTCAAGCTCGCCGATGTCGCAGCTGCCGGATCGGAACAGCCGCTGACCTTCCATTTCTCTTCCGACGGTTCCTTCACAAAAACCGGAATCGAATTCCGCAAATTCCTGCTGACCGCGCTGGAAAAGGAGAATCAGTTCTTTGATCTCGGTCTGGGCGGAGTCTATGTGTATGACGCTTCCGGAAAGAAGAAAAACAATCTGACGGTCTCCTCCAACTACATCGACGCCAGAAAACTTCAGGAGCTTGTCCGGAATTTTTCACCGTCTTCCGTTCCGGAGAGTTCCCGCGGATCCGCCCCGGACAGCGGAGAACGGTCCGCACCTTCCTCCGCCGGAGCTTCTCCGCGCGAACCCGGCATCCTGGATCTTTCCCGTTACAGCGGCGTTATCAAGTTTGCTCTGGCGCAGGTCCGGTATACGGACGATCTCTGTGCGAGTGTCAGCGGTCCGGTCTCCATCGGGAAGACCTCGGTGCGGCTCGACAATCTGAAGTTCACCGTCAACGATTCTCCGGCCGCCCTCCGCTTCCGGATCAACACCGGATTCACGGACGGCTATACCTACAATGGATCGCTTTCCGTGAAAAATCTGGCACTGCCTCCGCTGATCAAGGCGGCGGGAAACGGGGATGATTCCGGAGTGACCGGCTCATTTTCGGCGCTTCAGCTGAACTTTTCCGGGAAAGGGGTGACCTCATCGAATTTCAAGAGAAATCTGAAGGGAACTCTGACCGCCTCGACCAGAGATCTTTCCTTCCCGGCGAAATCGGTTCAGACTGTCCGGGCGCTGGATCTTCTGATGATTCCGCTTGCCGCCGTTCCGGGGCTTTCCGAAGCGCTTTCTTCCGACGTTCTGCCGGCGGATTTGAAACAGCTTCGTACCACGGTTATGGAGATCCTGGAGGGGCGCCGGAATGTGGAATTCCGTCAAGGTGTTCTGAACGCCTCCGCTTCAAAAGGGGTTGTTGTGCTGAAGCAGTGCCAGTTCGAGGGGGGAACGCTGAAACGCGAATCCGTGACCGGAAGTGTGAATCTGCTTTCCGGAAAACTGAATCTGAATACTGTTCTGGATCTCGGTTCTCTGATTGTTCCGCTTCCTGTCCGGGGCTCTCTTGCAAAGCCGAAGCCCGATTATAAGAAATTTCTCGTCGACTTCACCCGCCGGAACATCAAGGATGCCTTGAAACCCGAAAACATCGAAACAACCATCCAGAACGTGGACGGAATCATCGACCTGTTCAAAAAAGAGAGAAAAGAACGGAAGGAAAAGACGAAATAAGTCTTCTCCTTCCGTCTCCGTTCCGTCTGTCCGGCGGGCGGGGCTTCAGAGCATTCGCTTCAGCCGGTCGGCGATCCGTTCCGCCATGAGGACTGCCCCGTAGTCGTTCGGATGGCAGCAGTCCTGCGTGCACTCTTCGCGCCAGGGACCGGCGAAGAGGGTTTCGCCATCGAGAAACTCCACATGCATGTCGCCCGCATTGACTGCGTTCATCCAGGTCTTCTGAATGATTCTTCGGCGGATCGGGCTTTCGCCGTCCGGATAGAAGTCGCACTGCGACATCATCAGAACAGGGGTGTCGGGCCGGCGGGAGCGGTAGCGCCGGAAGAACGGTTCATGGCGTGCCGCCAGAAAGTCCGGATCCGGAGCGTTGTGGTCAAACTCCAGAACGAGTGCGGCGATATCGAGTTCGGCAATGGTATCGGCAATGCAGAGTTCGCCGCGGCAGGAGCCGCTCAGCCCCATGTTGATCAGCGGGAAATCCATCCGGCGGGCGATGATGGAGGGGTAGACAAGTCCCGGCCGTCCCGCCGATCCGCAGTTCGTGATCGAGGAGCCGTAAAACACGACCGGTTTTGCAATCCGGTGCGGGGTCGGCGCTTCGACCGTGCAGCCCGGAAGAATCCCGATCGCAATCGACGAAGTCGCACAGTGGTAGGGAAAATAGAGCGCGTAGTCGTGAAGCTGGCCGTCCGCCGGAAGATGGAGCGTGTAGAGCGCGTCGATCCGGTCGGCTCCGACAGGGAGCATCCGGTTGCCGAGAAATTTCGATTCCTCCCCGATTCCGAGATAGAGATCGAATCCATCGCTTCCTCCGCGGTTGTTTCCGTTGAAAACCTCCGAGAATTCCGCGCAAATCCCGATTTTCGGGGAGTTCGTCCGGAAACGGATGATTTCTCCGGCTCCCTGCATGCTCATCGGGTAGACTCCCTCCTTTTCGCACTGCGCCGCAACGGAGAGCGGAAGACGGCTTCGGCGTCCCTGATCGTCCCTGTAGGGAAATCCCTCCAGAACGAACGGCGCGGAAAACCCGTCGAAAAAGTTCAGGACCGTCTCTCCGATTTCGCGGGATTTGAAGTTGGGATCAAGATCGGAAAACATTTTTTCTTTCATGGTCAATGCCTTTCTGCCGGCGGCTCCCGGAGCCTTTCCCTGCGGAAGCCGTCCTGATGTTCGGGGTTTGGGGAAAGGTACATCGCAATTCGGAAAAAGCAATCCGGAAATGTTTTTTCTTTTAAAACAACCCACCTCTCCATTTCCGGAAAAAGTCGGGAGAAGAACTTGAAATTTAGATATAACTAATTATATTATCCCATATCTCCCGCTCTTCCGCGGGATTTTTCAGGTATCAAAACTTAGGCATTTCTAACAATTTTGCTTTCCATTGTCTGGAAGGTTTCCGGAATTCCGCTGGAGGGGTTCCGGGAGGAAGGGAAAAGGGGAACGGTATGAAAAAGAGGAAAGAGAAGGGCGGCGGCAGCGGGGAACTGACGCTGGCGGAACTTCCGATCGGAGCTGCGGCGACTGTCGTTAAAGTGGCACCGCAGCTGCGGGGCAGAAAGAAATTTGCGGATGTAGGAATTGTTCCCGGAAGTGAGCTGATGATGGAAGCACATGCGCCGTTCGGCGGACTTCTGCGGGTCAAGGTGATGGAAAGCAGTCTTTCGCTCCATCGCGATGATGCGGTCAACATTCTTTTGAAAGGCAGTGCAGAATGAAACCATTGCTTCGAGTTGCTCTTGCGGGGAATCCGAACTGCGGGAAGACAACGATTTTCAATCAGCTCACCGGAGCCCGGCAGCATGTCGGGAACTATCCCGGGGTGACCGTGGAAAGCAAATCCGGACATTGTTCGCTGGAGGACATGGAAATAGAACTGATTGATCTTCCAGGAATCTATTCGCTTTCCTCCAGTTCGCCGGAGGAGGAGATTGCGTTCCGGGTCCTGACGTCCCGGGGGATTGATCTGATCCTGAACGTGATCGACTCTTCCGTTCCGCAGCGGAATCTGTATCTGACAACGCAGCTGGCGGAACTGGGGATCCCGATGCTTCTGGTGTTCAACGTTGCAGACGAGGCGGAAAAAAAAGGACTTCAGTTCGATTTTCCCAGACTGGAACGTTATTTCGGGGCGGACATCGTTCAGACGGTCGGTTCCCGGGGAAACGGCATTGCCCGTCTGAAGGAGTCGGTCCGAAACATGCTCTCCCGTCCGGACTGCCGCTGTGCGCCGAAGCTGGAATACGGTCCCGATGTGGACGACGCAATCCGTGAAATCTCCGGACGGATTGATGCGCTGCACAGTGCGGCGTTCTCCCACATTCCCTCGCGCTTTTTCGCGATCAAACTTCTGGAACACGACACATCCGTCTGGAAACTTCCGGATTTCGATTCCGTCCATACGGAGGTGGAGAACCAGATCCGTCACCTCTATGCGAAACATGCGATTCAGGCGGATACCTTCATGGCGGACTGCCGGTATGCCATGCTGGCCGGCGCATGCCGCGACGCGATCACGGTCACCCGGGAACGCCGACAGGAAATCTCGGATAAAATCGACTCCGTCATGACCAACAAAGTGATCGGTCTTCCCCTGTTCTTTCTCATCATGTACGCGGTCTTCACCTTTACGTTCACCTGTGCCGATCCGATGATCGGCTGGATTGAAAGCGGATTCGGCGCGCTCGGCGACGCGGTCGGATCCGTCTGGCCGGAGACAGAACTTCCGTTCCTGCGGGCTCTCCTGATCAGCGGTGTCATCGACGGTGTGGGCGGTGTGATCGTTTTCCTGCCGAACATTCTTTTCCTGTTTCTTGCCATCGCCTTTCTGGAGGATTCCGGCTACATGGCCCGTGCCGCGTTCGTGATGGACGGCGTGATGCGCAAATTCGGTCTGCACGGGAAGAGTTTTGTCCCGCTTGTTCTCGGCTTCGGCTGCACCGTTCCCGCGATCATGGCAACCCGCAGCATCGAATCGGAAAAAGACCGGACAACCACGATCATGGTTCTTCCTCTGATCAGCTGCAGCGCGCGGCTTCCGATCTATGCTCTGATCATTCCGGCGTTTTTTGCCGTGCGGTATCAGGCGTTTGTGATGTGGCTGATCTATGCGGTCGGCATCGTGATGGCTCTGGCTGCGGCGCGCGTGATGAAATCCACGCTGTTCAAGGGGGACGGCGAAGTCTATCTGATGGAGCTTCCCCCTTACCGGGTCCCGACTTTGAAAAGCGTTTTCCTGCACATGTGGGACCGCTGTGTGATGTATCTGCACAAGGCGGGAACCATTATTCTGGTCACCTCCGTGATTCTCTTTATTGCAAACACCTGGCCGGAGAAGACGGAGTTCCGCTCGGATTCCGCCTCCCGGACAGCGCAGATGGAGACGGTCCGCTCACCGGCGGGCGCAACGGATGCGACTGCACCGGAATCTCCCGAATCCCTCCGCCTTGCCCGCGCAGCCGAAGCAATGGAGAATACGCTCTCGGGACGGATCGGACGGTTTCTGGAACCGGTGTTCAAACCCCTCGGATTCGACTGGCGGGTGACGACCGCCGCAATCGGCGCTCTCGCGGCAAAGGAGGTGTTTGTCTCGCAGATGGGAATTCTCTATTCGGTCGGCGAGGCGGACGAGGAATCCGCTCCGCTGCGGCAGCATCTCCGCGAAAATTATACGCCGCTTCAGGCATTCTGCATGATGATCTTCTGTCTGCTTTCCATTCCGTGTCTCGCGACCCTTGCGATCATCAAACGCGAGTTGAATTCGTGGAAAATGGCGTGCTGCGAGGCTCTCGGGCTGTTTGTCCTGGCGTATCTTGTGACGTTTCTGGTGTATCAGACCGGGACGCTTCTTCAGATCGGAACCCGTCTCCTGAACTGAAGATTCCCTCTTCCGCCGTCGTCCGGAGACCGTTCAACGGGCGACGGCGGAAATGGCGTGTTCGAAAATGCGGCGGATCAGTTCCCGTCGCGGACACTCCGGAAGCGCCAGTGCTTCCCGGTATCCGAGTTCGAGCTCTTCGCGGGAGCTGAGCGGATCGAACCGGCGGTCGAGAAGTTCGGCCGCGGCTGGGAAAAAGTCCGCAGGTTCGGACACAGGAGAGAATGCGGCGGATCCGTTTCCCGCAGAGGAGTGCGTTGCCGCGTAATGCGCCGCCGAATGTCCGGCAATCCGGCCGAAGACGAGCACTTCCAATCCGGCATTGCCCCCGAGCCGGTCCCGTCCATGGAGTCCGCCCGCCGCTTCGCCCGCCGCGAACAGACCGGGAATCCGCGTGGAGGTGTCCGGCGCGATCCGAATTCCCCCGAGCGTTGTGTGCGCACCGGGACGCACTTCAAAACAGAGATCGTTGAACCGCGGTGAAAGGCGCTGGAAGCGGGCATGATATTCGGGATATTTCCGGGCGAATGCCGCTTCGTCGACGTCTCGGAAGTCGTAGAGAATTCCACCGTGCGGACCGCCCCGTCCCGCGCGGATCTCGCGCAGAATGCGTTCGGCAAGCTCCCGTTTCCGCGGGACTGTCTCTCCCGGTGCAAGAAGGGATTCGCCGCGGCCGTTCCGAAGTTTCGCTCCTTCATGAAGGACGGTCGTGATGACCGGAAAACCGGAAAGACGGGCCGGATGGACCGTGACCGTCGGTTCAAACTGTACGAATCCGGGATCGCGCAGTTCACCTCCGGCCTCCAGCGCGAGCAGAGCGCAGTCTCCGCGCAGATTCTTGCTCCATGTGCTGAATTTCCAGAGACCGGCGAATCCGCCTCCCGCCAGAATGACCGCTTTGCAGCGGATGAATTCGCCGTTTTCACACCACGCCCCGCGGACTCCCTCCGCATCGACGAAAAGGTGGACGATCCGGATCGGTTCCGTCCGGACCCGGAGGCGTTCCAGCACCTGCTTTCCCGTTGTCGTTCCCGAGTGGACGACGCGCGGACAGGAGGAGCCGACCGCGTTGACCGTGTCGAACCGTCCGTCCGGCGTGCGGTCGAAGACGATTCCCATGCGGATCAGCCGCTCCAGTTCGGGGATCGCCCGTTCCGCAAGAACCCGTACCAGATCCGGATCGGAGAATCCTCCGCCGGAGCGCAGTGTGTCCTGCCGGAAAAGTTCCGGGGAGTCCGGCGGATTCACCGGAGCGGAAAATCCCATGATCTCGCTTGACGCGCCTCCGCCGGCATCGGCTGTGAGAAGGCGCAGTGCCGGATCAAGATCGCGGATCTCCGCCGCCGCGCAGCATCCGGCAAGACCTCCGCCGACGATCAGAATGTCGCACTCCCGCATTGCAGGCTCCCGGTGTTTTCCGTTCAGAATTCCCAGACCGCTCCGTTGGCGAGCGATCCCGCATTTCTGGCAAACAGGCGCAGGAACGGCGGAATTCCTGTCGGATCGAATTTCCACGACCACTTTTTCCGACGTTCCTCCAGTTCCGATTCCGGAACGTCGAGGTCGAGGGTTCGTTCGTCGAGATCAATGCGGATTCTGTCGCCGTCCTGTACCAGCGCGAGAGGACTTCCCAGCGCGGCTTCCGGAGAGAGATAGCCGATCGAAAGTCCGCTGCTGCCGCCGGAGAATCTTCCGTCGGTGACGATTGCCACATCGTGCGCCAGTCCGCGTCCCTTCAGCTCCTTTTGGAACTGGTAGGAGGTGGTCCCGAACGCCCCTTTCGGCCCGAGGTACCGGAGAACGCAGACATCGCCTTTCCGAATTCTGTTCGCATCAAGTGCGTCAAGCGCGGAACGGAGCGAGTCGAAACATTTTGCCGGCCCGCGGAATTTCCGCATCGACTCCTCCACCGCCGCGGCCTTGATGATGGCTCCATCGGGAGCAAGCGTCCCGTAGAGAACATAAAGCGCTCCCTCCCGCGAGACGGGATTTTCCATCGGACGGATGATCTCCGGATCGAAGACAACGGCGTTTGCGCAGTTCTCCGCAAGAGTTTTCCCGGTGACCGTGAGCGCATCTCCGTGAAGTTTCGGCATCAGGGTTTTGAGAATCGCGCGCGATCCGCCGGCCCGGTCGATCTCCTGCAGATGCCACGGTCCGCTCGGAGAGGCCCCGACCAGCTGCGGAATTTCGCGGGATGCCCGGTCGAAATGAGCCCACCAGCGGTCGCGCAGTCCCGCCTCGCTCGCGATCGCGGGAAGGTGCATGAAGAGATTGGTTGATCCGGCGGTCGCCATGGTGATCGCGATTGCGTTGTCGATCGCTTCGGGTGTGAGGATCCGGCGTGCGGTGATGCCGTCTTCCAGAAGTTTCATGATCTGCCGTCCCGCCCGGTAGGCGGTCTGCAGCAGTTCGGAGGAGACCGCCGACATGCAGCCGTTGCCGGGAAGCGTCATCCCGAGCGCCTCCGCCGCAAGGCACATGCTGTTGGCGGTGGTCATGACGCCGCATGCGCCGCAGGGGGTGTACATCCGTTCGACTTCCCGTTCCGCCTGTTTCCGGTCGTATTCGCCCTGCATGGCTTTTCCGACGTTGTCCGTGAGTTCGATGTAGTTGACCGCTTTTCCGTCGAGGAACGGCATGGGCATGTATCCGCCCGTGACGAGAATGGCCGGAATGTCGAGCCGCGCGGCCGCCATCAGATGGCCGGGTACGATGGAATCGCAGGTGGAGAGCAGGACCATCGCGTCGAACATGTTGGCTTCGACGATCAGTTCCACCTCGTCCGCGATGCTGTTGCGGCTCGGAAGTTCGATGTAGCGCGGATTCTTCAGAACCATGCCGTCGCAGATTCCGCTGGTCATCACTTCGAAGGGGAGTCCGCCCGATTCCCGGATTCCCTGTTTCACCCGTTCCGCCAGAGTCCGCAGATGGACATGGCCCGGATTGTATTCATTCCACGAGTTCACAACCGCGATGAGCGGACGGCGGAACTCCTCCTCCGTATAGCCCATTCCGCGGACCAGTCCCCGCCGGCACTCTCCCGCCACGCCGTAGGGAATTTCACTGCGTTCGTTGCATTTTTGCATGGACTCACCTCAAAGCCGGGTCATGGAGTACGGCGGATACGTTTTGCCGTCCAGTTCGCACGTCTCGCCGCCCAGGTTGAAGACCAGAACCGAGCCGTCGGAATAGGTGATCCGGAAGAGCTGATTCTCCTTCCGTTCCTCAAATTCTTCCATGAATTCGTACTGGAGATCGCTGATTGTGCGGTAGCGGTCGTAGTCGCGTTTGATTTTCGCCACGTCCGCCGCAAGCTGTTCGGGGGTGCCGAACCGGAGGTCCTCCTCGCCCATCCAGTTGGTGCCCGAGGAGCGGAATTTCGCAAAGAAGTACGACAGCGGCCGGCCGCCCCATGCCAGATTCAGAAGCGGAAGAACCGGATCGGATTTGATGCTGGCGTTCACCGTGTCGCAGAACGTGTTGTAGAGAACGATTCCGTGGTACACCACATGCCAGAACGGAATGTGCTTATCGACCAGCGGACGTTCAAATTCGCCGTTCCGGTGGAAGACCGTGTAGAGAACATAGTCAAGATCGCCGATGCAGAAGTCCCACGATCCCTCCGACGCGCTTGCGCCGACCTTCTCCCGGGCGAGCGCCAGCGTTTTCCCCCTCCAGATTCCCGCTTCCTTCCGGTTCAGCGGATGACGCGGATCGTAGCATTTCACCGGACGCAGAATGCTCATCACATCCAGATAGTGGGTTCCGCGGAAGCCGAGACGCTGCATGTCGTTCATATCCTGCTCCGCGTACTCCTCGTGTGCCTTCTTCGGACAGAGATAGTAGGAGTTTCCGCCGCCCCAGTTGCCCTGCTGATGGAGCGAGCCGTCCTTGTCGCGCAGGCAGTTTTCCTCCCGCCAGCGCCGGGCGATTTTGTACGAATCGAGCAGATTGGTGTGCGCGCTGATGAGGTAGCCGTAGCGTTTCGCCTTTTCCGTGACGCGCTTGAGTCCCTCCTCGCCGCCGAGCAGGGGTTCCACGGGGAAGAGATCGGGGAAGCGCCCGTCGTGTCCGGATTTGTTCCAGCCCACGAGGCAGAACTCCGCATGTTCGATTCCCTGTTTGTGGAATTCATCCAGAATCTGTTCGCACTGTTCGAAGGTGATTGCCACATGGATCGGCGGCTCGGTCTCCTCGGTCTGATCGGGAACAGGGGAGGGGACCGGTTTCCACGCCAGACGGACCCGCACCTCCGGTCCGAGCGCGGCTTCTCCGACTACCGGAAAGCGCTTCATCCGCTCGCGGATCGGCGTGCAGGCGTTCCGCTCCAGCTGATAGCGCCGATAGCGCCGCGCGGCGCCGCACCAGCTTGCTTCGGAAGCGGTCAATTCGAAAAAGCGCACCTCAAGATCTTCGTATGCGCCTTCCCCGTTCAGGAGAAAACGCGGGAACATGTAGTAGAATCCGTCCCGGATTCCGGTCATCAGGCTGTATTCGAGCGACATGCCCGAGACGACCGCAAGAAATGCGCTTTTCCCGTTGTGGAACACATACAGCGGCATGTCGTTGCAGTCGAATTCGATCTCCTGTTCGGCGCGCGGACGGAAGAAAATCTGTCCGGCATGTCCGTCGTTGTCGATGCTCGGAACCACATAAAACCCTTCGGAAGAGATTGCCGCTTTGCAGAAATCCGGAAGAAAATCCACGGATTTCGTCTCCGCCGGAATTTCTTCTTTGCGGAGAATTGCGCGGTTCCCGTTCATGACAACCGGAATTTCGCGTTCGGTGCCGTCCTGCATTCGGAGAATTGCTGTGTACATGGTGTTCTGTCCTTATGGTGTTATTTTTCGTATGCTTCGAGCATGGAGTCGATGCCGCCGTCGATGGACTGCCCCCCGTCGATCACGAAGGTCTGCCCGGTGATGAAGGCGGATTTTTCGTCGTCCGCCAGAAACAGCATCAGCGGGGTGATGTCGTCGACGCTTCCGAGCCGTCCGAGCGGAATTTTCCTCAGAAACGCATTCATATCCGCTTCCGAATACCGGCTGGAAAGTTTCGTCAGAATGAAGCCCGGCGCAATGCCGTTCACGTTGATGCCGTATTTGGCCACTTCGCATGCCAGAGCCTTCGTGAACATGTTGAGTCCGGCCTTGCCCGGCGAGTAGGGGAGAAGTTTCCGCTTCACCCAGGTGACCATGCTGTGGATCGAGCTGACATTGATGATTTTGCCGCGTGTTTTGCGGTCGATCATATCCCGCACCGCGATGCGCGAGGTGTAGGCCGCCGCATTCAGGTTGAGATCGATCTGTTTGTTCCAGTAGTCCAGCGGCATGTCGATGAAGCCTCCGCGGGGGATCTGGAGCGCTCCGCCCGCGTTGTTGATCAGAACGTCGATGCCTCCGAACCGCCGGATGAAGCTGCCGACCATCGTTTCGCAGGCGGAAGCGTCGCTGACGTCCGCCGGATAGATCTCCGCATCGCATCCGAGAGAGCGGATTTTGGCGGCGGTCTCCTCCGCTCCTTCCGGGTTCCGGTTGCAGTTCAATCCGATGGCGCAGCCCTCTTTCGCAAACGCAAGAGCCGTCGCCGCACCGATCCCGTGCGACGATCCCGTAATCAGAACCCGCTTTCCTTTCACGCTCATGAGTTCTCCTTGTATTCTTCCTCTTTTTATCATGTTTGATATAAATATATTCACCTTGCAGCTGAATGCAAGTCTCCGATCTGAAAAAGTCAGAAGAATTTTTCGTATGCGAGGCGGGCTGCGCCGATCGCGGCCTGATGCGGTCCGAGATTGGTGATGTCGAGATGGCAGTCGCGCCGTTCTTCGGGGAGGATTTCTTTGAGTTTTTCGATGGTTTTCCGGAAGAGATATCCGTCGGGCCTGCTCTGTCCGCCGGAGAAGATCAGGGCTTCCGGAGCGTAGAGCTGGATCATGGAGGCGATGCCGATGGCGTTGTAGGAGGCCGCGGTGTCCAGAATGGCGGCTGCGTCGGGATCTCCGTTCGCGGCGGCGCGGTCGAGCGCGGGCGCCGAGTGCAGTTCCGGCCGGTCCGGGAGCTGTTCCGCCGCGATCCGGGCAAGATAGTTCGCTCCGGAATACGATTCCAGACATCCTTTGAATCCGCAGGTGCAGACATGGTTGTTGTTCGGGATGAGAATGTGTCCGATATACCCGACCGGCCGCTTCGGATGGCTGATCAGCAGAAGATGGTTCGCCACGATGCCGGAGCCGATTCCGACGCCGAGTCCGATGTTGACCAGATTTCCGCATCCGGCCCGTTTTCCGAACCGGTATTCCGCGCAGACCGCGCCGACCTGTGTCGTGACCGCGTACACCGGAAGCCCGATCCGTTCCGAAAGCCCGGAGACCGGGATATTGGTCCCGAACTTCATTCCGAAGTTGCCGCCCGAGACGAGAATTCCGTTGTCCGAATCCACATTTCCTGAAACCGCCAGTCCCAGCGCATGGATTTTGCTCCGGTCCAGAGCGCTTTCCCGCACCCCGGTTTCGAAAATTTCCTCCGTCCGTTCGAGGAAGCGTTCCCGGCTCCGGAACGGTTCCGTCGCGCACTCCGTCCGGTAGAGGACATTGAAATTCATGTCGCAGAACACCAGTTTCGTGTAGGCCGCGCCGATGTCGATTCCGCAGAAGGAGGCCGAGTCCGGATTGACGCACAGCGGAACGACCGGCCGTCCCGGCGCATGCGGCTTTTCCCGTCGGGCAAAGAGATATCCGCGTTTCAGCAGGGAGTCCGTCACCTTGCACATCGTTCCCCACGAGAGTCCTGTGATCCGCTGGATCTCCTTCTTCGGGACGTTGTTCCGTCCGCTCCGGACGGCGTCCATCACTTTGACATTATTCGACATCCATTCCCCATTCTCTCCGGTATTCCCGGACCGTGAAAAGCGCCATGAACAGATATGGCGGCATTGTGCCCCCGAGCGCGCGGATCAGATACTCCGCCTCGTCCGCCGGATCGGTGATTCCCTTCTCCAGCGCCTCCCGGATAAGTATACCGTATTTTTCCGTTAATTCAAGCGCTTCTTCGATCATTTTCCGTGCATTTTCCCCGTTCAGGACCGCCGTTCCCCACGGCAGATAGGCGTGTCCGCAGATCACTGTGCGGACATCCTCCGCGAGCAGACGGCGGAGCGCATTCCGGTAGCCCGGAAGATCCATACACAGTCCGCATCCCTGCAGTTCGGTTCCGTTGCCCTGGATCGAATCGCCCGCGATCAGCGTTCCGCTGACGGTGTCGAGAAAGCAGACGCAGTCGGAATCGTGTCCCGGCGTGTGGAGAATTTTCAGTCCGCCGACCACGTCTCCATCGCGGAATGTGAAATCCGGTTCGATTCCCCGCAGTCCCGCGGAGGGCGGCGGACTGTGCCGCGGAAACGGCGCACGGATGCGTTTGTTGTATTTCAGCGGATCGCGCAGCTTCTCCGCTCCCGACTCAAATACACCGAACCGGAGATCCTTCCGAAGTTCCCGAAGGCGGCAGTGTCCGCCGACATGGTCGCCGTGCGTGTGCGTGCAGAGCACCGCCGTGAGATCTCCGAGTCCGATCCCTTCCGCCTCCAGTGCCGGCATCAGCGTCGAATCGACCGCTTCCGCCGACGCTCCCGAATCAATCAGAATCTTCTCTCCGCTCGTCCGCCGGATCAGCACAACACCGCTCCAGCTGCCGCAGAACGGCGTTTTCAGCAGCGCGGCCGATTCGTTGATCCATTCAAAGCGCTCCGTCATTTTTTCCCTCTCCTTCTTGACTTTTTCCATCCGTCGTGTATAATATAAATCGAAGTTGATATAATTCAAGCGAAAGGAGAGGAAAATGCAGGAAGCCAATCAAATTGCGTTTGATCGTCTGATCTCGGCGCGTCCGGTTCTGGACGGATGCGGAAAAGCGGGGGAGCGGATTCCCGGGTTCCGGAGGAATCTGATTCTTCATTCGGGGCCTCCGGTGGAGTTTGCCGCAATGCGCGGGCCGCATCGGAACGGCGTGATCGGCGCGGCTCTTTTTGAAGGCCTGGCAGACAGCGAATCGGAGGCGGTCGGCATGATCGAATCCGGGGAGATTGAGCTGGGATGTGCGAACGACTGGAACTCCGGCGGCCCGGGGGCGGGCATCACTTCGTGGTCGATGGCGGTGCTGACCGTCACGGAGCGGAACAGCGGAACGCGCGCCTTTGCCGCGCCGATCGAAGGGCCGTTCGGCGGAGGTCTCGGCGGATGGGGCGTCTACAATGAGAAGCTCGGCGAAAACCTCCGCTGGATGGGGGAAACCTTCGCTCCGCTTCTGGATCAGGCTCTGAAAGCGGCGGGCGGAATCAATATCGCTGAACTGTTTGCCTCCGGTCTGCTGATGGGCGACGAGGAACATACGCGGCAGGTCGCGACCGACCGTCTTTTTCTTTCCTCTCTGATCGACCCCCTGATGAATTCGCCTCTCTCCGATGCGGAGCAGCTTCTTCTTCTGCGGTATCTGAATTCCTGCCGGCGGTTTGTGCATCATGTCGGCTGTGCTTCGGCGGTCGCCTCGCTGAAATCCGCGGCGAATGTGCCCGGATCGACTCTCATCACGGCGATGGGCGGGAACGGCGTCGAATTCGGCGTGAAGGTCAGCGGACGCGGAGAACGGTGGCATACGGCCCCCGCACCGACCTTCCGCGGACGCTGTTTCCGTCCGTCCGACTCGCTGGATGATGCTGCCCCGTGGCTCGGCGACAGCTCCAATGTCGAAGCCTGGGGACTCGGCGGCATGGCCGCGGCCGCGGCCCCCGCTCTTCTCGCCGAGCGCGCCGAAACCCCCGCCGACGGCATCGCCCAATGCACGGAAATGGCGAAGATCTGTTTCGGACGCAATCCGCTGTTCCGGATTCCTCTTCTTCCGGAAACCTGTACTCCCGCCGGGATTCTGGCGGAGCGGGTGGCGGAGCTGGGGATCGTTCCGAAACTGCACGGCGGTATTCTCTCCCGCGTGACCGGAGGGCAGATCGGCGTGGGCTATGCCGGCGCTCCCCTGGAATGCTTCCGGAAGGCGCTCCTCTGATGCCGTACCGGGTCGAACACGGGCGCGTGCTGTTCGAGACATCCGGATGGCTTGGCGAAATCGCTCTTGCCTCCACCGGAAATCTGATTCGTCTGCACCATCGGCCGACGGGGATGGAGATCTTCCGTTTTCCTGTGCCGGAGGCGGAGCTCGCGGATCATCCCGCGGTCTTCGGAATGCCGCTGCTGCTGCCGCCGAACCGGATTCGCGACGGCGTTTTCTCCGCCGGAGGACGGATCTTCCGCTTCCCGGTCAATGAAGCTGCGACAAACTGTTTTCTGCACGGCCTCTTTCTGGGCCTTCCGTTCGAACTGACCGCGGCTTCGGAATGCGGATCGTCGCTTCTGTTCCGGCTTTCCCGCGCGTTCACCGCCGATGACGTCCGCTTTTCCGGCTTTCCGTGCGAATTTTCCGCCGAGATTGTCTATGAGCTGACCTCTTCCGGCCTGTCGCACCGCCTGACCATCCGGAACCGGGGAGGGGAATCCATGCCGCTCGGCGTCGGATTCCATACCGCGTTCTGCACGCCGAAGTCCGAACATGTGACACTCGACATTCCCCGCGACCCCTCCGGACCCTGGGCGGTTCACGCGCTGCGCCGTCTCCCTTCCGGAGAGAAACGTCCGTGGACGCCTGCGGAGGAGGCTCTTCTCTCCGGCCGGAAAAGCGTGGAGGGAATCCCCGTTTCCGCGATGTTTTCTCTTCCGGAAGCGGCGCGCACCGTCCGCATTTACCGGAAAAACGGGACGGTCCGCTACGAACTGGATCCCCTCTATACGCATCTTGCCTGCTGGAACGACGGCGGAACAAAGGAGTTTTTCTGCATTGAACCGATGAGCTGGATGACCGATGCACCGAATGTTCCGCTCCCCGACCGGATCACCGGATTTTCCATGCTTCCGCCGGGATCGGCGCGGACCTTTACTTCTCTCCTCTCCGTGGAGTGAGGCTTCCGGAGAGGTCTCCGCCCGTTGTCACTTTGCGAAGAAGCGGGCGAAAATTCCGGCGGGAAGCTGCCGCGTTCCATCCGCTTCGGGAATGAGCATTTCGCCGCATTCGATCTGCCCGGCGCTCTCCGGGAATACGGAGGCGAGGCAGCGGCCGAGCGAGACCGGCGAAAATCCCTGCGAATGACAGCTCAGAAGGAGAAAGTGCGGTTCGTCGAGATTCAGGATGGCGCGACAGTCGGTCAGCAGTTTTTCGAGTCCCTCTTCGATCTTCCAGATCTGCCCCTGCGCGCCGCGTCCGAAACTGGGCGGATCAAGCGCGATTCCGTGATAGCGGTTCCCGCGCCGCGCCTCCCGCGCCGCAAATTTGAGCGCATCGTCACAGATCCAGCGGACGCGGTTCTCCGTTTTCGGATTCAGCGCCTGATTTTTCTTTGCCCATTCGATGATTCCTTTCGAGGCATCGAGATGACAGGCCTCCGCGCCCGCTTCCGCCATGGCGAGGGTCGCTCCTCCGGAATAGGCGAAGAGATTGAGAGTCCGGGCGTGTCCGGGAATCCGGGCGATGCAGCTGCGCATCCAGTCCCAGTTCGGCGCCTGCTCGGCGAAGAATCCGAGATGTCCGAAGTTGGTCGGCCGGGCCAGCAGAGTGAGTCCGCCCCAGGCAAGATGCCACTCCTCGGCGTGTTTTCGTTTCCAGTTCCAGATTCCGCCTCCGGAGGATTCCCGGTGAAATTCGGCGTCGGCCTTCTCCCATTCGGAGCGGGGCAGGGCCGGTTTCCAGAATGCGTTCAGCGCCGGACGGATGATCCGGTAGGGACCGGCCTGTTCCAGTTTTCGGCAGTTGCCGGAGTCGAGAAGACGATAGGGGAGAAGATGTTCCATTATTCTTCCGCCTTGTAGACGATGCGGCCGCGGATGACGGTCATTCGCACTTTATTGGTGTTGAGGTCGAGGAACGTGATATCGGCCTTTTTCCCGGGCTTGATCTCGCCGCGCGTGATGAGTCCGAGGTCGTGGGCCGGATTGCTGGTGAAACAGGCGGCTGTGAGCGTATCGGGCATGCCGGAGTAGTTGGTGAAGTGGAGCCATCCGGTTTCCAGGGTTGTCGCGGCTCCCGCGATGATGCCGTCGCTGGTGAGGACCGCTCCCTCCTCAAGGACGGTTCCGTGTTCCGCGGATGCGTGCACCCCGTTGCTGACGCCGATGAGCTTGTCCGCCGGTTTGACCCTGCTGGCGAGATCCACCATCCGCGGATGCAGATGGCAGCCGTCTGCGATGATCTCCACGGAGACCCGGTTGTCCGTGAGCGCGATCAGCGTCAGATCGGGCCGTCTCTGATGGAGCGGAGGCATTCCGTTGAAGAGATGGGAGCATCGGCGCGCTCCCGCGTCGATGGCGTTGAGAACCTCTTTTTCCTGCGCCATGCTGTGTCCCATGGAGGGGATGACGCCGTTTTCCAGCATCAGCTGGATCAGTTTGTCGGCCCCGGCGATTTCAGGCGCGAAGGTCATCAGTTTGATGCGTCCCCGGCCGGCCGCGATGAGTTCCGCCGCGAAGACGGGGTCGAACGGATAAATGCACTCCTTCGCCTGCGATCCCGCCTTTTCCGGATTGATGAAGGGTCCTTCGATGTGGATGCCCGCGGGATCGGCGCCGTCGTGTTCCTGTTCGATCATGGAGGCGAGGATGTCCGCGGTTTTCACCATTGCGTCTTTCGGGGCGGAGGTCATGGTGGGGAAGAAGGTCGTGACGCCGTGGGAGGCGAGATCGACCGACATCCGGTTCATCAGCGCATTGTCGTTGACCAGAGCGCGGGAGGCGTCGAATCCTCCGGCTCCGTGCACATGGCTGTCGATGAATCCCGGGACCGCGTAGGCACCTTTCAGCGCGATGATCTCCAGCCCCGGCTCCCGGACGAACGCGGATGCTCCTCCGGTGGCGATGATTTTATCCCCTTCACAGAGAATCGCGCTGGATGGAATATTCTCGTGCGGGGTCAGGCAATGGTCTGTCAGAAACAGTTTTCGGTTTTTCGACGGCATAACAGTTCTCTCTTTTTCCGGAAACGGTTGGATTTGTTTTCCTTATTGGGGTATAATATTGCAGAAAAGCCGGAGATTTCAAATTCAAAACGTCACAGAGAAGGGTTTTTTCCGATTTTTTCCGTTCCCTTTTCTATTTTATAGACGTCTGCGCGCTAGCAGGCTTTTCCGAAAATGCAAGTCCTTTTTGAAAGAAAGAATTTAATAAAAGTTTGGTTTCGGACTTGCGAATTCGCAAAAACGGTGCAAATTAAGTATGTTCGCATGCGGGGATCGCGAAGAATTTCCGGGATGTTGATAACTTGTTGACAAGTTTCGAAAATGTCAACAATTTCCGGACCGGAAAAACGGTTTCTGCGTCGGACGGAAGAGGATGGCGTCAACTCTTCCCACAAGATGGGAAAAGACGCGGAATATTGTGGTTTTTTTGATAAAATTGCAATATTTTGAATTCAGTTTTTGAAAGATTGCGAAAAGGCAATGTCAAGGGCCTGTTTCGAAAAAAAACGGAATTTTTTTTGCAGAGGGGACTGGACAGGGGGCTTGAAATTACTGGAAGTCCGGTCAATGTCAATAACTTGTGACGGCAACGGGAAAGAGTGGAGAGAGAGATGACAACGGAGAGTGCGCACGGCGGCGCTTCCGAATTATGGAGAAAAGCGTCCTCCATACTTCAGAATAAGGTCTGCAGAGACGCGTTTCAACAGTATTTTCAGCCGATTGTTCCGCTGGCGGTAACGGAAACCGAATTGAAACTGGGGGTGTCGAGCGAATTCTTTGCGGAGTGGGTCGCGGAGAATTACGGATATTTGCTCAAAGAGGCCGTGGAGGAGGCCGCGGGAAAACCGTTCTCCTTTGTGATCGAGTCGGATCCCGGCTATCTTCCGCCGCGTCTTTCCCCCGAGCCGGAGTTTTCCGCCGACACTGCACCGCTCCGCCGGGAAACCTCCGTTCCGAAAGCGCCGGTTTCCGCACCCAACTGCAACTCGCGTTATACGTTTGAAAATTTCGTGGTCGGCGAGGAGAACCGCTACGCCTTTTCCGCCGCCCATACGGCCGCGACCGCGCCGGGAACATACAATCCGCTCTACGTTTACGGAGGGACGGGAATGGGGAAAACCCATCTGATGCAGGCGGTTGCGAACCATGTGAAAAGCAACCATCCGGATGCGGTGGTGCGCTATACGACCTGCGAAGGATTCCTGAATGAATATGTCGATTCCCTGAAGAACCATACGTCGGCGGAGTTCCGGGATCATTTCCGCAATGTGGATCTGCTGCTGGTGGACGACGTTCACAACCTCAGCGGGAAAGAGGGACTGCAGGAGGAGTTCTTCAATACGTTCAACGCCATTTACAACGCCGGAAAACAGATTATGATGACGTCGGACAAGCAGCCGTCGGAGATCAAAGGACTGGAGGCGCGGCTTGTTTCCCGCTTCCAGTCGGGGCTGACCGTGCAGATTACGACACCCTCCTACGAGACGCGTCTGGCGTTTCTGCAGATGAAGCAGAAGGGGGCGCTGGTGCAGCTTCCGGAGGAGTTTCTGGTCTATATGGCGCGTCGGATTTCGTCCTCGATCCGGGCGCTGGACGGGGCGCGGATGCGCCTGATCGCCTACGCCTCGCTGGTGGATACGACGGTCCAGCCGCTGACCATGCCTCAGGTGGAGTCGCTGCTGAACGATCTCCTGAACGAGGAGGCGGAACGGACGAAGGTTTCGGTGGACCGGATTCTGGAAGTCGTTGCGGCGCATCGGAATCTGAAAGTGCACGACCTTACCGGATCGAAACGGACCCGGGAGATTGCGGAATCCCGGATGCTGGCGATGTACCTGAGCCGGAATCTGACCGACCAGTCGCTGAAGGACATCGGTCAGGCGTTCGGAGGCCGCAACCATGCGACCGTGATCCATGCGGTCAAACAGGTCGAAAGCGACTGCCAGACCAACGAGGAGCTCAAACGGACGGTCATCGCTCTCAAGCGGAAACTGCATGCGGGAGAGTGACGCCGTGCAGATTGCCGATCTCCATACGCACACGCGTCTCTGCCGCCATGCGGAGGGGGAACCGGAGGAGTATCTGGCCGCGGCGCTGGCGCGGGGGGAACGGTATTACGGGATTGCGGATCACTGTCCGTTTCCCGCGGGATTTGAACCTTCCTGGCGCATGGCGGAATCGGAATTTCCGGAGTACCGGCGGATTGTCGGAGAGATGCGCGAACGGGCGGCGGGGACGGATCTGACGGTGCTGTACGGAATCGAAATGGACTGGGTGCCGGGATGTCGCGGGGAGATTGAATCGAAACTTGCGGGAGAGAATCTGGATTATGTGATCGGGTCCATTCACTGTGTGGACGGATTCTGTTTTGATGATCCCGCATCGCTTCCGGAATGGGAGCGTCCGGGAACGGCGGAACGGGTGTGGAAGGGATATCTGCGGGATTTGAAGGAGTTTGTATCGGAGTGGGAGTTTCAGATTCTGGGCCATCCCGACCTGCCGAAAAAGTTCGGGTACCGCGCGCCGGAGACGGTGGAATATGAGAAGGCGTACCGGGAGATTTTCGGGATTATGAAGGAGCGCGGAATTGCGCTGGAAGTGAATGTTGCGGGACTGTGGAATCCGGTGAAGGAGATTTATCCGTCGCTTCCGCTGCTTCGTCTTGCGCGGGAAGCGGGGCTTTCGGTGACGTACGGATCGGATGCACACAGTCCGTCGATGATCGGCCGGAATTTTCCGGAGGCGGTGCGCTGGGCGGAAAAGGCGGGCTTTGATTCGTTTTCGGTGTTTGTCCGCGGAGAGGGGAGTCGGCTTCCGTTTTCCGGAGAGGAAACGGGAAAATAATTTTTTTTAATTCTTGCAATTTCAGGAAAGAGTTGTATATTATAAAATTCGTGTGCAATCCGTCCCCGCCGATGCGTCGCGGCATCCGGCGGCATTCCAACTTTGGACACGGATGAAAGAGGGGCTGAATCCGGCAACGGAGAAGGCGGAACAATTCACCCAAACTTTTTTTGAAGGTTGTATCTGTTATGAAAGTCAGAGCGTCCATCAAACGCAGGTGTGAATCCTGTCAGATAATCAAACGGAAGGGCGTTGTGAGAGTTGTTTGCTCTCGTAATCCTCGTCACAAACAAAAGCAAGGTTGAAACGGAGCGCGACAAGAATGCCTAGAATTATCGGAGTCGACATCCCGGCCAACAAGCGTATCGAGTACGCAATTCAGTACCTCTACGGAATTGGTCCTACGCTTGCCAAGGAAATTCTCAAGAGAGCGAAAATTAACCCCGGACTCAAAGCCAGCCAGCTGACCGATGAGAACATTTCGGCAATCACCACGCTGATCCAGAACGATTATGTGGTGGAAGGCGATCTCAGAAGAATGCTTGCGCAGGACATCAGACGTCTTCAGGCGATCAACTGCTATCGCGGGCTCCGTCACCGGAAGAGCCTGCCGTGCAGAGGTCAGCGGACCCGCACGAACGCCCGAACCAGAAAGGGCAAGAAGCAGACGGTCGGAGCGATCCGTGACAAAACGCAGAGACGCGTAGCGGCATCCAACGCGGATGCGAAAGCCGCAGCAGCAGCGGCTCCCGCCGGGAAGAAATAATTCACCGGATCTGATGATTTCAATTTGAGAAAGGTTTCCAGGAAAATGTCTGAAAACAAAGAGAAAGCAACAGCACCCGCAGCGGAAGCGGCGCCTCAGGCCGAGGCGGCGGCGCCTGCCGCGGCTCCTGTGACGGAGAAACGGAGAAAAGGCGGACGCTATGTTCCGTCCGGAATCGCCTTCGTTCAGGCGACATTCAATAATACGAAAGTGACGTTTACCGACCTTCACGGCAATGTTCTCTGCTGGTCGACGGGCGGGAAGAACGGTTTCAAAGGATCCCGCAAGAGCACGGCGTATGCCGCGCAGGTCGTCGCAGCGGATGCGGCGAAGAAAGCGGAAGCGCTCGGGATGAAGGAAGTCGAGGTCCGGATCAACGGACCCGGAGCCGGAAGAGAATCCGCCGTCCGGGGAATCGCCTCGACGGGAATCGAAGTCAACGCCATAAAGGACATCACGCCCGTTCCGCACAATGGATGCAGACCGCCGAAAAGACGCCGTGTCTGATCTGCCGTTTGCAAATGAATCGGAAATCTGCCCCGGAGCGGGGCGGAGAGTGATGGAAAAAATTTATGGAGGGTAAGACAATGGCTGCCGCAAATGTATTTCCCATGCCGCAATCGCTGGTGATGGATGAAAGTACAGCAACAAATAAGTATGCGAAGTTTACCGCACAACCGTTTCAGAGCGGATTCGGACATACGATCGGCAATTCGCTCCGCAGAGTGCTGCTTTCCTCTCTTGAGGGAGCGGCGATTTCCGCGGTGAGGATCGACGGTGTGTCCCATGAATTTGCGACGATTCCCAGTGTGGTTGAGGATGTCACCGAGATTGTTTTGAATCTCAAAAGAGTCAAGCTGAATCTTCACGGGGAGGCCCCCAAACTTCTTGAAATCAAGAAAAACAAAGCCGGGGAAGTCACAGCCGCGGATATTGTCTGCGACGGAACGGTCGAAGTCCTCAATCCGGAGCAGGTGATCTGCACCCTGGACAAGGATGTTCCCTTCCGCGCGGAGATCGAGGTTTCCAAAGGGCGCGGCTGGGTTCCGGCGGAAAAGAACAAGCGTCCCGATCATCCGCAGGGAACGATCGTGATCGACAGTCTGTTCAGTCCTGTAACCCATGTGCGGTATCAGGTCGGCGCGGCCCGCGTCGGCGAGGAAACCGAGATGGACAGCCTCGTGATGGAGGTCTATACGGACGGACGAATCTCCGCCAAGGACGCCATTGAAAAGGCAGCCAAGATCCTGAAGGATCATCTCCGGCCGTTCATGGGATCTCAGGCGGCCGAGGACGACACCCTTTCGACCATCAGCGACGAGGATCAGAAGCTCTTCAAGATTCTTTCTCAGAATGTGGAAGTGCTGGATCTCTCCGTCCGCGCCATGAACTGCCTGAACAACGCCAATATCAAAACCCTCGGCGAACTGTGCATCAGAACAGAGAACAGAATGCTTAAATTCCGGAATTTCGGAAAGAAATCTCTTGATGAAATCAAGGAGAAACTCCACGGAATGAATCTTTCTCTGGGAATGACGTTCAGCGAAGAGCTGGTCAATGCGATCCAGGCCGAGGCGGATCGCGTGAACAACACCACCAAGAAAGAGGAGGCCTGATCAATCATGCGTCACCTTAAACATACCGCAAAACTGGGCCGCAACTGCGGTCACAGAAAAGCGCTTCTGGTCAACCTTGCATGCTCGATCATTGAGCACGAACAGGTTCGGACAACCATCCCGAGAGCAAAAGAGGTCCGCCGTATTGTGGACCGGCTTATTTCCTATGCGAAAAAAGGAACCGAGCATCATCGCAGACTGACGATTGCCAAGCTCAAGGTCAATACGCCTTCCGACAAGGCGCAGACCAAGAAACTGGTTGTCGAGAAGCTCTTCTCGGATCTTGCAAAACGCTATGCTGTGAGAAACGGCGGCTACACCCGCATCATTCGCACCGGCCATCGGATCGGTGACGGAGCGGAAGCCTGCCTCATCCAGCTGGTTGAAGCCGGAGAGCCCGCGAAAAAGGAAGCGAAGAAGGAAGAAGCTGCAAAGTAACTCTTTCCGAAGTTTGACTTCTGTCTTTTCGAAAAGCCGTCCTGACGGGAAATCCGTTCAGGGCGGCTTTTTTTCTAGCGGAGTTCGCGCAGAGAGGAGATCTGTTTTTTATTCTGAAGAAGGCGGCTTGTCAATCATCCGGAACAATAAATAAGATGGTTGCTTCCGGTTTTTTCACGAAATCTACACTTTGAGGTCTTGACTTTTTCCGGGAAATGTTGTATAATTATATTAATCGATTAATATATATGGTTTCCGTTCAGAAGGCGGAGGAGGATAGGGATGAGAGTGACGCTGAAGGATATTGCGAAAGAGGCGGGGGTATCCGCAGCTCTGGTCTCCTACTGTCTGAACGGGAGCAAATCGGGCTGGATGAGCGAAGAGACCCGGAAACGGATTGAGGAAGCGGCAAAAAAGCTGGATTACAGGCCGAACCGTCTTGCACGTTCGCTTCGGACAGGAAAAACAAGAAGCATCGGCATGCTGGTCGGAAATATTTCCGATTCCTATTTCGGACATCTTGCTGAAGAGGTCCTTGAGGCCGCAAGAAAACGGGATTACTCCCTGGTCCTGGCGGTTTCAAAGCATGAAAATGAAGAACGGGAAAACGCTCTGGAATTTCTGATGCGCAATCAGATTGATGCACTTCTTACCTGTTCTTCCGTGGTCAATCTTCCAGAGGCAAAGAATTTGAAGAAAAACGGGATTCCTGTTGTTCGTTTTGGATACCCTGAACCTGATGCAATTTCTCTGCAGGATAATGTGGAGAGCGCTTTGAAAGATGCGTGTCGCTATTTGAAAGAGCGCGGTCACAGGAGCATGTTCTGTTTTTTTGATACGCCGCTTCCCTGGAACTCGCTGATTGCCGGAATTGCAGACGAAGTCGGAATAGAACTGGTTCACCGCACGTTTAATTCTTTCCGGGAGGCGCATGAAATTTTTCAATGGATTGAAAACAATCGTCCTTCTGCAATTCTGATGAATGGACGGATCCTTTATCAACTTCTGGAGCGGATCCGGGGAATACCGGATTATTTCCCGGAAATCATCAGAGGCGTGGATGAATTCTATCATCAATGGGAGACTCCGCTGGTTGCCGGCGGAATTCTCTCGAATACAACACTGAAAGCCCGGCGTGCTGTTGAAATTCTGATTGAGCGGCTTGAAAATCCGGATCTTTCCAGAGAGGGAATAATTCTGCTTCCCCCTTCAAGATTTATCTCTTACGAATCAGTTCAATAAAAAGAAAAGGAGCGGAAAATGCAGAAAAATGAGGGGAAAAAAATTTTCTGTCAGAAAGAAAATTTTTCATTGATTGAACTTTTAGTCGTTATCGCAATTATTGCAATTCTTGCTGGACTTCTTCTTCCAGCCCTGAACAAGGCGCGAGAGGCTGCCCGGGCGGCGGATTGCCGCAGCAGGGAAAAACAGATCGGAACGGCGTTTTTCATGTATGCAAACGATTTCGATCAGTTTCTTCCGCTCTGCTATTCCGGTTACGGGACCTCCATCATGGAGTTCGATCCGCCGAATATCTCCTGGATGACGAAACTTGGATCGTATCTCAATACTCATCCGAACGAAGAGCAGCCCGGGAACGCGAATACGCCGGGAGACAATTCCAAGTACATGATGCGCAACTCCTTCTATTGGTGCCGCAGTCCGGTCGTCCCGACGGGTTTCCGTGTCAATCCCTATCCCTATGGCGGAGACGGAACGGACCGCTTCCGCTACGGCATGAACAACGAACTGAATGGAAAAGGATTCGGTGTGGCTCCTTCGGAGAGCGATTCAAGAAACGGATACAAGTCGATGAAGCTGGTCCGGACCCCAAGCGTGGCTCTGCTGGTCAGTGAAATCTACAAGGCAACTCCATGTTTTGACGCATGGGGGTTCCATTGCGATAAGGGAAATGTTCCGCATGCCATGAAGGCCAACATGCTGTTCTGTGACGGTCATGTCGCCGCATACAGTCAGAACGAGGTCCTGGCTCGCTGGGGAACGTCCTCGCATGTTCTGGACAACGCAAACTCAAACAGCTTCTGGCGCGGGATGCCAAGCCGCTGAGCAAAAAAAGAAACGGAGAAACAATGAATCGAAAAAAACAAAGTATTTTTCTGGCCCTGCTGCTCTCCTCCAGTGGATATGCCGCATCCCCGCAGTTTTATCTGCCTCTGGACGGCTCCCCGGATGTTGTCGGAACAGACGGAAATACGCATTTTCCTGCCCTGATTTCCGGACAGCCTCGATACGGAAACGGAGTGAACGGCCGTGCTCTGGAAATCCGTCGTTATGCCTACGATCAGGCGACAACTCTGCAGCTGAACCGTCTTCCGGTCATGGATTGGGGGGAAGGGACGATTTCCTTCTTCTTCAAGCCGAACTGGAATGCCGATGTTTCCGGAACCCGGTGGTTGATGTATGGATTCAAAGGAAAAGACTTTCGCTTCTATTTCTTGAAGACTCTGAAAGGCGGACTGGAGTTCAGTTTCTGTGCCCCTGACCAGAGGCAGGTCATCGTAAAAAATCCGCTGAAAGCGGAAAAATGGGTTCATCTTGCCGTTGCCTGGAGTCTTCCGAAAGGGGAGGTGGCCATTTACATTGATGGCCACCTCGCGGGAAAACGAGTTGAGGAAAAATGGAAAAAGACGGCTTCCCCGCTGAACATCTCTCCGGAAATCTGGCTCGGACGCCCGACGGCGGATCGTTTCAAAGCCGAGGTCGGAGAGGGATTTTATGATGATTTGCGGATTTACAGCAGCCGCCTCTCCGATGAGGAGATCCTCGCGGAATCCATCGGCGGACGGAAACAGAAGATGAATCCTCTGCCGCTTTCCGCTGTCCGGGAGAAGAACGGACGGCGGGAGATTGTGCTCCGCTGTCGGGAAAAACGTTTTTCCGCTCCCCGGACGCTGATGGTGTTTCACGATGGGAAAAATCCCCCTGACCCTCACGGCAATGGGTGTTTCCGGAAAACTGGCGCTGAGCGCAGATAAAACGGTACTGGAATCGCCGTATGTGCTGGATTTGAGCCGGCCTCTGAAGCTGGCGCTTGAACCGTCGGGAACGGGGGTCCGGGTCTTTTTCGACGATGCGCCGCAGGGAGTTCTGGAACTCCCGGAACCGTGGGGAAAACTGTCAAAACTGGAAGTCGCCGACGGCGTGAAAACGGAGGCCGCCGATGCGGTCCCTTCGCCTTCGGACATTGTTCTTCTCACGACAAAATCCGCATCGCCGCTGGAACGCGAACTCTGGAAGCTCAGTGACGCGGAACGGAGAACGCATGGCGGCGTTCGGGAGAGCATTTGTCTGAACGGTGTCTGGCGGTTGTTCCGGGCGGAGCATTACTCGTATGCGCCGCTCCGGGAGAAGGATCAGCTCTACTCCCGCGTACCCGGCAGCCCGAGATCCCGCCATTTTCATCATTACCGGGAAAAAAACGGAAAACTGGAGGTCGCGGAAAAATCTTCCCGGATTGACACCGCCGGCTGGTACCAGCGAACCTTCATCATTCCGGACGAGTGGAAAGGAAAACGGATCTGGCTGAATTTCACCAATCTCCACGGGGATTACGGACGGGTCTATCTGAACGGGAGGCTGATCGACTCTTTCCTTCAGGATTTCAAACTGTTCTCCTATATTCCCAATCCGCGGCGGATGGAGGTGACGGAGCTGATTCAGGAGGAAAACGTGCTGACGGTTTTCATCGACCGTTTCATCATCAGTCAGTGGCAGGGAGGACCAAACCGGGGGGATTCTCATGGCGTGGCTCTGGAAGATGTCTGGCTGGAGTCGTCGCCGTCTCCGGTTTCTCTGCGGAATGCGCTTGATTTCCCTTCCTTGCGGGAAAAGCGGCTGGAGATGCGGGCGCGGATTCGGAATCCGCGCGGTCTCAAAGGCCGGGCTTCTGTGGAGTTCCGCTACCGGATGGAGGGAAAAGCCGACACCGTCTTTGTCAGACCTTTCACACTGACCGGAGATGCTGATCAGAGAATTGTTTTTCAGGAGACCTGGCGCAATCCGGTTCTGTGGGACTGTGAACACCCGAATCTTTACACCCGGTCCGTAACGCTGTTCCTCAACGGGAAAAAAGCGGATGCCCTGCCGGACTCCCGATTCGGATTCCGTGAGTTCCGGGTTGAAAACGGGGAATTCCGTCTGAACGGAAAGAAAACCCGGTTCCGGATGTGGTCGAATTCCCCGCTTCAGCGTTACAGCGTTTATTATCCCGATGATGCGGCAATGGCGGCGTTTGTCTCCTCGATCCGGGAGATGAATTACGATACCGTCCGTGTCAATCCGTTTACAAAAGAAAGCTGTCGTGCCTATTTCTCCTATCTGCGCGAATCCGACCGTCAGGGACTCTACAATCTTTTCCCGATGCCCCCCTATGAGGGCGAGAAGATTCCCTTTTACCGGGAATGGGTGGAACGCTTTCTCGATGCGTATGGAAATCATCCGAGCATCCTGATGTGGTATACGGATTTCAACACCTGTCACTATCCGTGGTGTCAGGATCCCGCAAAACTGAACGATACAGCGTACGTCCCGCAGAATCGTGTGACCGCCCGCAGACTGGCGCAGACCGCGGAATCGGTGATGCGCTCCCTGGACCCGAGCCGGGAACTCTTCCAGCATGCGGGAGGAAATTCCGGAAAGATTTTCACCTCTATGAATTACCAGTCGATGGGGACCCCTCTTCAGGAGCAGGAAGACTGGCCGAAACAGTGGTCGGAAAAACATGCCCAGCCGCTGATGGTTGTGGAATCGAACTTCCCCTTCCAGCGTCAGTTTGAATATTTTGACGGCGCGACCGGACGGATCATGGCGGCGGAACATGCGGCTCGTTTCTTCGGTGACTCCGTGTTCCGGAAGGAGATCCGGCCGGTTCCCTATCTGAAGGATGGAATCTTTTCTCCGTATGCGCAGAGAAACGCGAATTTCAATGCGGTCTGCGAACTGATGTATCGGAATGTCGTGCGGGCGTGGCGGGCGTACGATCTCTCCGCTCTGGGGGATTTTCAGCACGGCTACGATCTCTATTACGCATTCCGCGGCTACGGCTCTCTGTACAATCACCGGGGAATCGGGATCATCGACAACCGCGTGAAGAACGCAGGAGTCCGTCCGGACCGGATCGGCTATGTCGATCAGATGTTCGATCACAGCCGTCCCGAGGGATTGTATCATGCGATGCGTGATGCTTTCCGTCCGCTGAAGGTCTTCCTCGGCGGAAGAACGGATGACTTTACCAGCAAGGACCATGCCTTCTTTTCCGGAGAGACTTTCGAAAAAAGCATCGTGATCGTCAACGATAAGACAACGGCACAGAATCTCCGGTTCCGCTGGGAATTTTCTGTCGAAGGGAAAACCGTATCCTCCGGAACTCCCGAAACGAAAATTGACGCGGGAGGAATTCTCAAACTCCCCATCCGTCTGACAGCTCCGGAAGTCGCGGAACGATCGGAAGGAATCCTGAAGTTGGAGGTCTATCGCGACGGATTCGCCGATTCCACCGACAAAATGGCAATCCAGATTTTCCCGAAACACCGGCCGCCGGAATTCCGAAATGTTTCCGCAGGATTGTATGACCCCGTCGGCAAAACCGCGTCCATGCTGCGGAAGGCAGGTTTTCCGTTCCGGGTCGTCTCGACTTTGGAAGAGGCGGGAAAGTGTCAACTGCTGATCATTGGGCAGAATGCGCTCGGCGACCATGTCCCGGAATTCCTGAAACAGCTCGAAAGCGGAGAGTTCATCCGCCGCGGGTGCAACATCCTGATCTTTGAGCAGAAGGCGTGTAATCTCGGGAATTTCGTGTTTGAGTCCCCGAGTTACCGCAATGCGTTCATCCGTCGGCCGGACAGTCTTCTCGTTCAGGGGTTGAAGGATGAGGACTTCAGCAACTGGCGCGGAGAATCGGATACCGTTCCCGCATTTGTTCTGTCCGATGAGAATACACCGCACTACCCGCGTTCAAAATGGAAATGCGGCAACGGCGGAATTGTTGCCGGAAATGTGATCCGCAAGCCGACCTACGGAAATTTTACGACCATCGTTGACTGCGGTTTCAATCTGATGTTCGCCGCCCTGATGGAGTTGCGGATGGGGCACGGGCAGATTCTTTTCTGCCAGCTTGATGTGACTTCACGCTACGGAAAAGATCCCGCGGCAACCCGTCTGGTGGACAATATGCTGACGGTCATGGGACGGCCCTCCCGTCCCCTCCTTCCTCAGAAAGTCGCCTATCTCGGCGATGCGGAAAACGAAGCCATTCTCAAACGAATGGGCATGGAGTATGACAATCTCAACGGATGTGCTCCCTCCGCTCTCCGGAATTATCAGGTGATTCTTCTGGGCAGAGATCCCGTTCCGGAGAAGCGGAAGGAGGCGTTCCGGAAAGAAATCGGGTCCCAGCTCCAGCGCGCCTATGTTGCTCTTCCCGGCGCTCCTCTGGATCTTCTCCCGATTCCCATGAAAACAGTCAAAAAACTGGTTTTTCGCGCGTCGGTTCCGAAAGAGGATCCGGTCTTCGCCGGAATTCCCGAAGCGGATCTCTATCTGCGTGAAGCCCGCGAACTGCCTGTGCTGGACAACCCGCCGGACTGGATGGTGACAACCTCTCCGGCGCTTTTCGGACGTTATGACTTCCGGACGGGTGCGCAGCTCATTATGACTCTGTCGCCGGATCAGGTGGAGGAGGATTTCTGGCTCCGCGAAAAAATCAGCCGGGTCTGGAACGCTGTTTTCAATAATATGAATGTCGGGCTCGGAAAGGATTTTCGACTTTTCACCTCGTTCAAAATCCGTCACAACACAAGAACTCCTTCCCTCGGCGTGATCGTGCCGGAAAAGGCGGAGCTGAAGCTCGATCCGGAAAATCGCGGCTCTGTCAGCGATTCCAGGGGATTTATGCCGGTTAAGTTGAATCTCTCGTGGGAGGATCAGGGGGTCCGGATGTTGAATCCTCATCACATTTATCCGCCGAATGTGAATGAAAAACTGAAAAACATGTATGACGGATGGGCGTGGTATCGGATCCCCGTGACAATTCCGGAAAACTGGAAAACGGCTAAAATCCGCTTCAAGTGCGCGTCAATCGACGATGCCGATATTACCTATTTCAACGGAGTCCGGATTGGCGAAACGAAGCTCTCCGCAGATTCCTATCGGACTTCGCGTTCTTATCCGATTCCTGCCGGCCTGGTCAAGTTCGGGGAGGAAAACTGGATCGTCATCCGGGTTTACGACCGTTGGGGAAAAGGCGGCGTCACCGGGGAGCTTTCCATCGTCGCGGAAGATCCTCAGACCCGCGATGCCTGGTCACCGTATCTTGAAAAACTTGATTTCTATGATGTGGATGCGTTTCATAACTGGTAGATGTCGGGTTTCGTGCTTCGCACGACCAGCGTTTCGCCGCTGGACCGCGACAAGGGCACTCTGCCCTTGACCCGGAAAAATGTCTTTGCATTTTTCCGCTGTCTGGGGGCGGAGGGGGC
>CASFTV010000021.1 GCA_949297765.1 uncultured bacterium
CTCCGCTTTCGGGTAAAACGCGAGTTGAGCTCAAATTTACCCCCGAAACGAAAAAACCGACCAGAAGACCGGTCGGCGGAGAATTTTGAAAATGGTCGGAGCACAGGGATTCGAACCCTGGACTTTCTGGTCCCAAACCAGACGCGCTACCGGACTGCGCTATGCTCCGGAATCCATGCCGTAAATATATCCGCCGAACCCTGAATTTCAAGCGGGCTTTGCAAATTTCATTCCAGCGGGGAATCCGACCGCGAATGAAAAAATCTCCCGTCCCGGTATTCAATCACAGAAAATGCGCCGGAACGGGTCAGCGATCCGCAGGAGGTCTCGCCCCGCCCGCTGGAATCCAGATCAAAAAACGGCGTATGAATATGCCCGCAGAGAACCAGATCCAGCTTTCCCGCCGAAAGCAGATCCGCCGCCTCCTTCGCTCCGAACAGCTGATGCCGCAATCCGTTCACCAGTCCCTTCCGGATCCGGCGGAACGGAAAATGACAGACCGCCACCAGCGGCTTTTCCTTTTGCGCACATTCCCGCCGGATCAGCTCCTGCGACGCCCGGTCCAGAAAGCCGCACGACAGCACCGGATTCGTCGGACGCGCCCCATTGAACACCAGAAACCGCAGCGGTCCGAAATCCAGAACCTTCGGGAAACTCTCCAGACTCAGCAGCCCCCCGCTCACCCGCCGGACAAATTCTCCGTATGCCCCCCGGCATTTCCGGTTCCGGACATAGGCGTCGTGATTCCCCGGAGAAAAAATCAGCGGGATTCCGGATTCCGTCAGCGGCTTCAAATCGTTCAGAGCCAGCTCGAATTCCGACGGCTGTCCGCAGGTGGCGGCATCTCCCGAAAAAACGATCAAATCCGGCCGATCCGCGAGAATCTGTTCCACCGCCGGCGCAATCCGGTCGCGCCGATGCACCTTCCGCCGGCGCAGAACGGAATTCAAGGCGCCGATGATCCGCTTGTCGAACCATCCTCCCGCATCGCGCAGCGGAAGCGCCTCGTGAATATCGGAAAAATGCACGATCCGGAACGGTTTCATGATTCCGTCCGCAAGGAAGAAAGCACATCCAGAAGAAGATCATGAAGGCGGGTCAGCGCATCCTCGTGCTCCTGACATTTCCGTTCCGCTTCCCGGGAGAACGCATGCAGCTTGAACAGCTCCCCCATCAGCGTATTGACATCCGCGAGGAGGCGTTTGCAGAGCGCGATCTTCAGCGGACGCGATGACGGCGGATCCTCAGGATCCAGCGCCATGTCGATCATATCGCCGGAACGCGCCAGCAGTTTCCCGTAAAGACAGAGAATGCGCATGGTCGGGACCAGCAGACCGCGCTCTCCGGCGGAGGCGTAAAATGCGCACCAGTCGCGGACAAGACGCCCCGTGGTCCGGTAGACGGGTGCGCACGGAGTCTTTTTCCAGCTGGATTCCTGACGGAAATCCTCTTCTCCGTCCTCGTCCTCTTCGTCCTCGCCGCGGTCATAGGGGACGGGACCGAGCTTGCTCCAGTCTCCGCCGGCGGGAGCCAGATCCGGACGTTTGCGCATCCGGTTCATAATCACGCCGTCCTCGTCCGGAAGATCAATATATTTCGGCAGATCGGCGGCATAGGCGTTGACACGGGCATCATCCCGCCGCAATTCGAGTTCCCAGTCGAACTCGTTCCAGTTCTCCCGATCGGAATCCGGCGACATTTACTGCCTCAGACGCGACGCAACGATTCTTGCTTCGAGCTTCCGCACGGTCTCCTCTCTCGGAGCATCCTTCCAGAGATCCTCCAGCTGATAGAGTTCCCGCGACTCCTTCGTAAACACATGAACCATCACATTTCCGAAATCCACGATCATCCAGTGGCTTTCCGGCGAGCCGTCCACCTCTCCGCGGAGACCGTACCGGGTACGGATATCCCGGCGGATGCGTTCCGTGATGGCGCGAAGATGCGGATCGGAGGTCCCCGTGCAGATCAGAAACTGCTCCGCCACCGCGGAATGTTCGGACATGTCCAGACGGATGATGTCGGACGCCTTCCGGTCATACGCGATCTCCGCACAGGCTTCCGCCAGTTCCGCCGCGCTCGGTCTCGCCGCGATTTTCTTTTCTTCCCGCTCCTCAGTGTTCATACAATCTCCTCTGTTTGATATATTCCAGCACCTTCCGATCCAAAACTCCTTCCAGCGACCGGCCCGTGCGCAGCGCCTCCCGGATCTCCGAAGAGGAAACCTCGTAGGCGGGCAGACCCCGCAGGATTCCCGAATAAAGCCGGCCGGCCCAGTCCGGATCCCAGTGCTCCAGAAGCATCTCCATCGTCACATCGAATCCGGGACGGGGATACGTCAGCACCTCGTACTCGAACACCAGCTGCCCCACGCGGAACCAGCTGTATAGCTGTGCAAGGCTGTCCGACCCGATCAGCAGAACAAACCGGTCTTCCGGAAACTCCGCGGAAAGACGGTGCAGCGTGTCGATCGTATAGGAAACGCCCCCTTTTCTGGATTCGACATCGGATACCGTGAAATGTTCCATCCCCTCCGTCGCAAGACGGACCATCGCCATCCGGTCCTCAAACGACGCAATCGAGGCATCCCGCTTGTGCGGAGGAAGCCATGCCGGCGCAAACACGATCTCGTCGGCAAGGCCGCGCTCCAGAACCGCCTCCGCAAGACGGATGTGTCCGGAATGCGGCGGATCGAACGTCCCTCCGTAAAAAATCTTCCTCATCGACTCTCCGCCGCCTCACTCATAGGCTGCGCATGCGCCGCGCTCCGGCGCGGATACCGGATGATTCCGGAAAAATTCCACGGCGTCGGCATCGTCGAAGATCCTGCGGGGCGAAAGCTCCACGGTGCAGTCCGGAGAGCCGTCCTCCTTGCGCGGAACCGGTATTCCGGCAACGCCCATCCGGCGGGCATCGCGGGCGCAGAGCATCGCACGGCACGATTCCGCGGAGTCCACTCCGGTCGCATTCTTGGTCGGCGCAAAACACTCTTTGCGGTCCGCTTCCAGAATGATCGTCGCCGACGCCAGCGGAAGCGCGTCGAAAATGAAGGATTCCAGCTTCACCGCATTCGGCGACTCCGGTTTGATCTCGGTGCCGTTCGCATCCACATAGGCGACTTTCTTGTCGGCGCGGTGCCACGGAAGATCCAGTCTGCCGCCCGCGGTCAGGCGTTCGATGAAGGTCCGGCTGATCACATGGATCGCCGGGCTGCCCGCGATGAAATCCAGTTTGCCGTTCGTGGTCCGTTCGGCAAGTTCCTTCGGCATGTCGCTGTATTCGATGATCTGGAGTTTTCCGCCCGTCACGCAGAAGTTGCCGAGCTTTTCAAACGCATTGGTCTTCGAGAGCATGATGCTGCTCATTTCGGAGTTCTCCAGCGCATGAAGACCCAGAAGAAGGGGATTCGCCACCGGAACCAGCGGATTGTCCACCTGGAAATAGGAGATATACTCCACGCCAAGCGCCTTCATCCGGTCGAGACAGCCCCATTTGCGGAGCGCAAGAAGCGTTCCGCCGTGCCCGTCGGGCGTCAGAGCGATCGAATCCGGCGCGGACATCAGAACTTTCCCGGAATAGTCCACCGCCGGCATGAATCCCTGCGTGAAGAAGCACACGGATTCCTCCGGAAGGCCGAAGAAGGCATGCGATTTGAAAAAGTCGCGCGTCGCCTTGTCGTTCAGCTCGCTGGTCATGATGAACCACGGGATGCGGCAGCCGTATTTTTCAGAAACGCGCGCCAGGCTTTCGGCAAAGTACTGGAACAGGGTTTTATGCAGCACGGGAGTGATCGGATAGGTGCCTTTCGGCCCGTCGAATCCGAGCCGAGTTCCCTGTCCGCCCGCAACGGTCAGAGCGGCGACCTTCCCCGTGCGGATCAGCTCCACGCCTTTCTCGAACGCCCGCTTGTACAACGCTTCCTGTTCCGCATCCTTCGGAAGCAGCGGAAAATAGGAGGCCGGCGCAAGATCGGCGGGAATGACGGTGACCGGTTTTTTCATCACATAATCCCGGATCAGCACGGAGAGACCGTCCCAGTCGATTCCCTCAATCTGTTTTTTGAGTTTTTCGTATCCTTCGCCGGACAGCTTGTTGAGCGCGTCGAGAAGATGGGTCTGATGATTCCGTTTCAAAGCCTCGGCAATGTTCTCCATTTGAATCTCCTTCGGATATTTGATCGTTGAACGTTACTGTTTTCCGGTGCTGCCGAATCCGCCGGCGCCTCGGGCGCTTTCGGAAAGACGGTCGACGGGTTCCAGATGGACCTCCGCAAGTTTGGCAATCACCATCTGTGAAATCCGGTCGCCGCGGCGGATTTCAAAAGGCCGGTCGCTGAAGTTGAACAGGATGCTCCCGACCTCTCCCCGGTATCCTGCGTCGATGGTGCCGGGGCTGTTGAGCACCCCGATCCCGGATTTGAGCGCAAGACCGCTGCGGGGCCTGACCTGTGCCTCGTATCCGACGGGAAGCTCCAGCGTCAGTCCGGTCGGGACCAGCGCCACTTTTCCCGGTTCGATCGTCAGATCCGTCCGGGAGCGAAGATCGTACGCGGCGTCATCGCCGTGCGCCCTGGCCGGCGCCAGATCCTCGCATCCTTCCAGCATTTTGAACTTGATCGCCACACTCATATCCGCTCCTTCCGCTTTTCGGGGTGGGAAAACGCTCTTAATTTCACAGGGAATCATTTTCGTTGTAATTTAGCACAAAAACAGAGGAAATGCAAGATTCCGCCTCCGGAGTCCGCCGCTCTTTTCCGCAATTTTCCTCCCCGCGGACAGAAGCTCCGCCGACCCCGCGTCCCCCTCCCGGAGAAGAACGCGGAAACCCATCCGAAGTAAAATTTTATAAATTATTGACGATTTTATTTGACATTCTTATCTTGAAAATATATATTCAAAAAAAATGAAAATGAATGTTTTTATCTCCGGCCGAAGACGCCGGAAGAGACGACTCCGCCGGATGAATGACAAACCACACATTCCAGATTTTAGGCTCATCGGGCAATGCGGCCGGGGCGGAAGCTGCACGGTCTGGCTCGCCGTTGACCGCAACGGGATCCGCCGCGCCATCCGGATTCTCGACCGGCTCCCGGCAAACAGACGAGAACGCCTGGAAATGGAAGAGGCCGGAGCAATTTCCCTTTACCGGCAGAGCGTCGCCCCGCACCGGAATCTTCTTGAAATTCTCCATGTCGGACGGACGGACCAGCACCTCTACTGCGTCACCGATCCCGCCGACAACGCCTCCGGCAGCCGCACCGAATACCATCCCGACACGCTCGCGGGACGAATCCGGACCCGCCTCTATTCGGAAAACCAGATGCTCGACTGGATCGAAGCTCTTCTGGACGGCGTGGAACAGCTGCACCGCAGCGGTCTCTCCCATCGCGACCTGAAGCCGGAAAACATTCTGTTCCTGCACGGACGCCTGACCATCGGAGATCCCGGCCTTGCCGCCCCGGCCCCGGCCCCCGTGCGCGGAGGAACCCGCGAATTCCATCCGCCCTGGTCCCCCGCCGACGGAACAGAAATCGACCTCTATGCCATCGGGAAAATCATCTACTGCCTCTATTCCGGGATGGACGCCACGGCGTTTCCCGAACTTCCTCCGGATCTTGATCTCCGGCGGATCGCAGGCGTGAACCGGATCGCCCTGAAATGCTGCGAAAGCCTCCCTGCGGCCCGCTACCGCTCCGTGGCCGAAATCCGCAGGGATCTCCGAGCGCTCCGCGCCGGAAACGGTCAGACGTTCCAGTCTTCGCCTTTGGACTCGAAATAGGCGGCGACGTGCGGAATGATCGGCTTGATGAGCTTTTTGATGGCGCGGGCGTATTCCCGGATCTCCCACTGCGCGTGATCGCTGTCGCGCAGCTCAAGGAAATGCAGGAGATTCGCCAGATCGACCGTTCCCCAGAATGTGACCATCATATTCTGCGGCAGCACCCCCCGCGCCTGTTCCCGGCAGACCCCGCCTTCCAGCAGCTTCTCATACAGCGCCAGCGACGAACGGTTGTGTTCGGCGATCATGCCGCGCAGAGCGGCATCATCAAAGGAGTCGTCCGCGAAGGATGCCTGCCGGTTGCTCTCGGCCTGGCGGCGCAGCTTCGGCGGCGTATAGAACTCCATGTCGATCTCTGTATAGCGGCGGGAGATTTCGTTGTAGGACCATGTCCGGTGGCGGTGCCACTGCCCCCGCACAAACAGCGGACAGTGAATGCTGAACGTGAACACCACATGTTCCAGCGGACTCGTATGGCGGTTTTCGATCAGATAGTTGAGCAGTGTGACATCGCGCTCATCCATGGATTCCTTGAGCTTTCCGAACGAAACGCGGGCGGCGTTGACGATGGTCGCCTCCGAACCGAGATGGTCGATCAGGCCGACCCATCCCTGTCCGTCGAGCACCTTGACATGATTGTCGGGCGGAACATTGAGTTGCTTCATCATCGTTTGAATTCCTTTATGGTTTGTGTTGGGTCTGGAGTTTGGATTTGAGCAGCATCGTACTCTGGATTGTCGCGGCGGGCGCGGGGGTTTTCGCGCGGACTCCGAGCGGACGGGATGCCGCCGCATAGTCCATCGCCTTCATCAGTTCGTCCCAGGAGTCGAAGCGGTTTTCCGGTTCCTTGGCGGTCATCTTCAGAAGGAGCTGGAGAGTTCCCGTCGAAACGGAAACGCCCGGATTGCGCTCCTCCGGCAGCGGAAACGGCCGGGAAAGATGCATGTTCAGAAGCTCCTGTTCCTGAAAGGAATGGAACGGAAGAATCCCGGTCAGCATCTGAAACAGGATGACGCCGAGCGCATACATATCGGACTGGATGGAGATTTCGCGTCCCGCCACCGCCTCCGGACTGATGTACCAGGGGGATGCGCAGGGATGTCCGCCGGTCAGCACCATGGATTTCCAGTAGAACAGACCGAATTCGCCGAGCTTCATCTTCTCCTCGGAATCGAACAGAATGTTGGAAGGGGTGAGAGCGCCGTGGAACGTCCCGGTGGCTTCGTGGGCGTCGCGCAGGCATTCCGCGATGTCGTAGGCAATCGAGAGCGCCTCCAGCTGACGCATCGGCGCTTTGCTGGAGATCCGGAATGCAAGGCCGGGATGCTCGTAATAATCCGTGATATAGTAGCAATTCGAGTGGAGAATTCCGAATTTGCGGTACGGCGCCAGCGAAGGCGGCAGATCGCAGGCGCGCAGCGCATCGGTCTCCCGGATGAAAAGTTCCTGCTCTTCGGGCGTGGTGTTCCTGCTGAACACCTTGAGTCCGAAGGAACGGGAGGTTCTGTCCTCCGTCAGATAGAAGCGGCTGAAGAGACCTTTGGCGAGCTGGCTGACCACGGTATATCCATCAATGGTCTGCCCTGCGGAGAGGGCGATCACGCCGGGGAAGGGGCCGGCGCCGGTCTCCTCCACGGAATCCAGAAAGGTGATCGTCAGCTCATGAAGGGAGATTCGGTCGCCGTTTGCAAGCGGAGTCCGGGCGGTCGGCGCGGCGGACGAGAGATCCTGAAAAAACCATTTCCCCATTTCATCGTAAATGCGAAAATGCGGACAGTTTCCCTGGGGCAGGATGATGTTGCAGTCCGGAGTGCAGCCGAGGGTCAGCAGGAATCCCTGTTCCAGCTGGATGTAGTTCAGCGATCCGTTTTCATCGAATAAAAGATAAGGCATTCAGCGTCTCTCCGGTATGGGACTGAATATAGCAGAGAAAGTGTGAAATGCAATCCGGGAAACGAAAAAACCCGAAGATGAAAAAGGGGGTTTCCCCCCTTCCGGCAGAGCGGAAAATCCGCAGCCCGGGACTTGCAAAACAGGATTTTCATGATAGAATAACCGGAAACGGCGACAACGCCGTCAACCCCATAACGAGGAGATGCCATGAAAATCGGAATTATCGTGGAATCATTGCAGCGTCCGCTGGAAGAGGGGATTCCCCGGGCGCGGGAGCTGGGCGCGGAGGGAATTCAGATCTACGCCGTCAGCCGCCATCTCGACATGCTGAATGATCCGCCCTCGAAACTGAAGGCGGTCAAGGAACTTGCGGACCGCAGCGGACTCGTCTTTTCCGCGATCTGCTCCGATCTGGGCGGACACGGTTTCTCCGATCCTGCGGGCAATCCCGAACGGCTGGAAAAGACCCGGAGGATCATGGAAAACGCCCGTATTTTCAATACAAACGTTCTGACGACTCACATCGGAGTCGTTCCATCGGACACCGGCTCCGCCCGTTATGCGGACATTGTCGAAACGCTCCGGACGACGGGACGGGACGCGCTCAACAACGGAATGGTGCTCGCGATCGAAACCGGTCCGGAGACGCCCGCGGCTCTGCGGCAGCTCCTTCTGGATGTGGACAGCAAAGGAATCGGAGTGAATCTGGATCCCGCCAATCTGGCGATGGTGCAGAACTGCGACGCGGCGGAAGCGGTCCGGCTTCTGGGACCTTATATTGTACACACGCACGCGAAAGACGGAGTGCATCTGCGCGACTGTGATCCCGCCCGGGTCTACAATGCGTTCGCGGAAGGCGGATTTGCTCAGCTGGTCGCGGAAACCGGCGAACTGTTCCGGGAAGTTGAACTCGGGAAAGGACAGGTGAAATGGGGACCCTATCTCGCCGCCCTGCGGGAGTGCGGATTCGACGGCTTCCTGACGATCGAACGGGAAGTCGGCGCCGATCCCGACGGAGATATTTCCAACGCGGTGCGCTTTCTCCGCGCAGAACTGGACCGCCAACGTTGACAGAAATCGTCTGAAAAGCGGAAAATCTGAGAAAATTTCTCCTTTTTTCCGCTTTTTTTAGAAAAAAAATCAAAAAAAATTTGATTCTGCATTTTTTGATGATATTGTTTTAGCAGGATATTGCTGTTTGTTATAAGCGGAATTGCAGGTGTTTGTTCAATCAACACAGGGAGAAAAGTGGCCAATGGATGAATATGTGATTCAGACGGAAGGTCTGTCCAAGTGCTATCGGCATTGGTTCTCGCGCGGGCCGAAGGCGCTGGATGATCTGACCATTTCCGTTCCGAAGGGATCGGTGTTCGGTTTTCTCGGCCCGAACGGCGCCGGAAAAACGACGACGATCAAAATTCTGATGGACTTGATCAAACCGACCGAGGGCAGCGCCATGGTTCTCGGGAAACCGGCCTATGATGTGGATGTGAAAAAACGCATCGGCTTTCTTCCGGATTCGCCCGCCTTCAGCAAGCAGCTGAGCGCACGGGAATTTCTGTCGATCTGTGCGAAACTGTTGCGGATTCCGTCGGATGTGCGGAATGAAACGATTGAAGAGGCGCTTCATACGGTCAAGATGGCGGATCATGCGAAGGAAAAACTGGGGTCATTCTCCCGCGGAATGCTGCAGCGGATCGGCGTGGCGCAGGCAATTCTCAACAAACCGGAGCTTCTGATTCTCGATGAACCGCTGCTCGGTCTGGATCCGTATGGCCGACAGGAGTTCAAGCAGATCATCGTTGAGCAGCAGAAAAAAGGAACGAGCGTGTTTTTCAGCAGTCATATTCTTTCCGACGTGGAAGAGATCTGCGACAGGATTGCAATTCTGAAGAAAGGGCATCTTCTGTGCACCGGGGAACTGGATTCCCTGCTTGCCGCTTCCGGCGTCAACGTGGTGATTGCTCCGGGCGCCGACCAGATATTCAAAGAACTCATGGCGGATGCGGAAGGCAGTGTGAAAAATCCTGATGGAGGCTGGACCCTCTCCTTCCCGCACAACGCGCCCCCGCTGATTGAGAAAATCGAAGGGCTGAAAAAGGAGTTTCCGGATGCGCTGACAATCTCGGCCTCCCGGGAAAAACTGGAAGATTTCTTCTTCCGGACAGTGGAAAACGCAAACGTATAACAATTTTCCGAAATAAATACCAAAACAAAACAAAGGAGACGGTTATGAACGAAATCATAACAATCGCAAGCGGCACCTGGAAAAACGTGCTGCGCATGAAAGTCGTGTACTTTCTGATTTTCTGTGCTCTGGTTCTCGTGGCCAGCGCCATCAACTACGATGTCCTTTCCATGGGACTGCACAAAGAGCTGATGATCGACGTGGCTCTTGTGCTGAACTCGATTGCGGCCCTGCTTGTCGTGATTTCGCTGACATTTGAAATTCCGAAGGAACTCCGGGAAGGCGTTGCATCGACCCTTCTGGCGAAGCCGCTGGGACGTTTCCAGTACCTGCTGGGAAAAATGATCGGCTGCGTGGTGACGGGAGCGGTGATCTGCTTCCTGATCGCGATCGGTTCCTTCATTGTGTTCAACATTTCGTTTGCGCAGCGGATTGATGTGACGATGTTCCAGTCTCATCTTCTGATTATTCTGGCGCTGATTCCGATGTCTGCGCTGGGCGTTCTGTTTGCGGTTCTGCTCCCGGAAGTGATTGCGCCGATCATCACCGTTGTGGTGGTGTGGTTTGCATTCTCGACGAAGTTCCTGGCGAATATCTGGGGTCTTTACGGCGGCATTCTTCCCGATCTTGATCTGTTCAACTTCAAGGCGAACGCGGTATACCAGGTCAACATTCCGTGGATGTACATCCTTCTGGTTGCCGTTTGGGGAATCTGCTATGCGGCCTTCGCCCTTTCCCTTGCCAGCATTATCTTTGAACGCAAAGATATCAAGTAATTAAGGAGAAAACCAGAATGAAAAGACTCCCTGTTTATATCGTGGTGATGATTGTTGCATTCATTGCGGCATCATTTCTTTCCGCAAAACTGAACAAAGAGCAGCTCAAGTTTGCGCCGGAAAAAGCGACTCTTTCCGGCACGCCGATCGCGGGATTTCACAAATTTGCATCGGATGTGCAGTGGATGCGCCTGGTCAACTATCTCGGATCGCTGCAGACGGTGGATGAATCCAATGTGAATGATGTTTCCGCCAAGCTGCAGGAACTCATCGGCCTTGACCCGAATCTTGAGAAGATCTACAAGGACGGCGCCCTTCTGATCTCCATCGCAGATCCGAAGAAAACCATCGAGTTCCTCGACACGGCCTGCAAGAACGAATACCTGAAGAACAACTGGCAGATTCCGTTCTACGCCGGCTATGTGATGATGCACAATGCCAAACCCGCCAATTACGACGAAGCGGTCCGCTTCTTTGAAATGGCGATGAAGCGCGCGGGCAGCGACAGCGGTGCTTCGTATGTCGTCAGCAGCTATTTCAGAGCCAAAGCCAAAGCCATGGTTCAGAAGAATCCTGCTCTCAAGGGTGATGAGCGCGTTGCTCTCCTGCAGGTTCTCTTCGACGAATGGGAAGCCAACCAGAAGTCCGGAATGGAAGGAACCTACGGACGGGAAGGCTCCTTCTCCCAGAACCTGAACGATCGCCTTATCAAGGCTCTGAAAGATGTCAAGGTTGCGTCCGACGACTACAAGCCGACCGCGGCGGGAAAAGCTCTGGCGGACAAGGTCATCAGCCGCGTCTTCGACAAAGCTCACATCTGCTCCAACTGCACCTCCACCTACGGCGCCGGCGAGAAGTATTGCTCGGTTTGCGGTCACACAGTTCCGCTGTGGGGTCTCTGCAAGACCTGCAAGAAGCCGCTCAAAGGCGGAAACGCTCTCTACTGCTCCGACTGCGGAGCTAAGCAGAAATAATGGTTTCCAAAAAGAAAACCGTTACACGGCACAAGACCGCCACCATTGCGATGGTGGCGGTTCTTGTCGTTACAGTTTTTGCCTACTTTATTTCGGAAAAAGTTCTGCGGGACGCCATGCTGCGTCCGATCAAACGGGAAAAAGTGGACTTTGCAAAAGTTCTGGACTGGCTCCCGCCGAAAGCGAAAGCGGAACTGGAATACCGGGCCCGCTATCTTGATCTCCGCCAGAAGTATGACGAGGCGGAAAGCAAGGAGGACAAACTGCGGACCGCCTATGCGCTGGCCATCCACACCCGCGACATGGATGAACACAACCAGCTCATGCTCCAATTTATCGACAATTCCGCCTATGCGGGGATGAAGAAACTCTATCTTCCGTACATGCGGATGCTGTACGATCCGAAGAACCCGAAAGCGATTTCCATTCAAAAATATTACGACTTCATTAAAACGATCACCGATCCGGAAGAACTGTTCTTTGCCTGGAAGGACGGACGGGATCGTCTCGGCAAGCTCGGACTGCGGGATCTCCACATAATCCACACGGATTTCCTTCTGCCGCTTCTGGACAAGCCGAAAGAATCCTTCATCATCCGCGAATACACCCAGCTGTTCGATACAATCAAACGGAATGCTTCGCGGATTGCCAACGACGCGGTGAAACGGCTGGCCCAGAAACGGGAGCGGCCGGGCGATCCGGAACTCATCACGCGAATGAGAGGAATCGCAAAGAAAGCGGAACAATATCAGACTTTTGTCGGACGGAATCCTCTCAATTACAATTTGAACGACTACCGCCGCCTGCTGAAACTGCGCGCAGATTATGAAAACGCGACTCCGGAAAATAAACTGACGGCCGCATTCCAGCTTGTCCGCCATGTCCGCGATCCGAAGGAACGGCGTGAAATCGCGGATGCACTGTGCAAAAATCCGGAAAACATGAAGAATCCGAAAATTGCACCGGTCCTGGCTCAGCTGACGGATGATCGCGAGTTTGTCCGGAACGTTTATCATCCCTATCTTGCATCGCAGACGGATCCGGTTCTGATCTTCCGGACCTGGCAGGAAGCCTATCGCCGCATGACGGCGGTTCTCACAAGCGCAGAGCAGAAACTTGAAGTGTTCCGGCCGCTGCTGAACTATCCGATGGACCAGATTCACTTCCGGGAATACGACTATATCTATGATATCGTCAGCCGCAGTGCCATTTTTGTCAATGACCGGGCGGCAGCAGAAAAGGCGGATCAGATGAAAGAGGAGATTCAGAAGACAAAACTTTCGTTCAAACAGTATCAGGAACAGCAGAAGAAACAGGAAACGAGGTAACAATCATGTGGGCCATTGCACAATTTTCTCTTTTAAAGATGCGGGAATCGGCATTTTATCTGCTCATGATTGTGGCTGCCCTGATCTGTCTGTTCACCAATACGGCGGACCCGGTCACGGAACAGGTGGCTCGCGGATCCCTGTTTTCCTATGCGTTTTCGGGAGACAATGCGGCGCCCTCCATTGCAATGGGATCCTGCGTTGCACTGATTATCAGCATTCTGATTTCCTCTTTCTACGGGTCATCCGAAATTCCGTCCGACATCAGTTCGGGCGTAATTCTTGTGATTCTTTCGAAGCCGGTCGGCCGGCTCCGGTATCTGGCAGGAAAATATGCGGCGATCGTGATCATGGCGTATTCGATTTTCATTTTCCTCCAGCTGGTTCTGTTTGCATCAAGTAAGTTTCTCGGGTTCGGGGTAGTTCCTTACAATTCGTGGCAGATGGCGCTCCGGCAGCTGATCCCTGCGCTGATTCTGCTGCCTCTGATTGCCGCAAACATTACATTTTCGATTTTTGCGGGAGCGCTCGGCGCGATGATTTTCACGGCGCTGTATCTGCTGTTCTGTGTCGTGGTTGCATTTCTGCCGCTGACGATGGCGCTTTTCCCGGATGGAATGATTCCGATGGCGGATACTCTTCTGTTCGGCATTCACTATCTTTTCCTGAATCCGCTGTTCTATTTCCATGACATGGCGATCGGAGCCGTTCCGCTGGTGGCTCTGATTTTTTATTCCTTTGCGGTCACATCCTTTTTCCTGCTTCTTTCCATTTACATGCTGTTCACGACGGATATGAATGCCAATACCCGGTAAGGCGGCAGAAGCATGAGAACAAGCGTATCGGATGATTCGCCTGCGGCGTTGTTCCGCAGGCGTTTTTTTTCCAGCACATCGGCGCTTTCCGGTCTTGTTTTGATCCTTCTGATGCTGGGGATTGCGATTTTTGCGCCGCTTCTGGCAAATGAGAAACCTCTGCTTGTCGTGACCGCGCAGGGAGAATGGAGTTTTCCGGCATTCCGGAGCCTCTTCAGCACACGAAGTCCGGAAATTTTCATTGAGCTGGGATTCAATTTCTGTCTTCTGTATTTCCCTGTGGCGGCTCTGCTGATTCTGATTCTGCGCAGAAAACCGGCGGTCTGGAAAAGTGTCGGCTTTCTGACGGCGGCTCTGCTGATTCTGACGCCCTTTCTCTCCGGATCCGTCAAATTTGACGGGACAAACTGGAACAGCGAGATTCAAAGAATCCGTCAGGAAGGAGGATTCGTGCTGACAGCGCCGATTCCTTACGGACCGTTTGATACGCTTGGTGTTCCTTATGAAGGTCCGTCAAAGCGTCACTGGCTCGGCGTGGACCATTCAGGACGGGATGTTGCCGCGCGAATGGTATACGGCGCACGGGTTTCGACTGCGGTAGGATTTCTGGCGACGGCGATTTCTCTGCTGATCGGAACATTCCTGGGTCTTCTGGCGGGATACCGGGGAGGAAAAACAGATCTGGCAATCATGCGCCTGGTGGAAATCGTCATTTGTTTTCCAACTTTTCTTCTGCTGCTGATTCTGATGTCGATCATGCTGGATTACGATTCGCGGCAGTCGATTCTTCTGGTGATTCTGGTCATCGGCTTCACGGGAGGGTGGCCGGGACTCTGCTGTCTGGTCCGGGGGGAAACGCTCAAGCAGCGCGCCCTGCCCTATATTTCCGCGGCGGAATCACTCGGAGTCCCGACCGGACGAATTCTTTTTTCGCATCTGCTCCCGAATGTTTCCGGTCCGATTTTTGTCACGTTCACATTCAATGTCGCGGGAGCCATTCTTGCGGAAAGTTCTCTGAGTTTTCTTGGTTTCGGCGTTCAGGATCCCGCGGCAAGCTGGGGTGAGCTGCTCCGGCAGGCGTTTCCGGATCCGGTCACCTACTGGCATCTGACTCTCTGGCCGGGGCTGGCCATTTTTCTGGCGGTCTGCGCATTCAATTTCGCCGGCGAAGGTCTGCGGAAAGCGATCTCTCCGGAATGAAGAGGGCGATCGCTCTCCCTGCCCGCCCCGAAAGGGGTTGGGGTTTCCCCCTGGAAAATCCGTTTCGGAATTTGCATTTTTCCTCCTGTCATGATATAGTTCTCCAATAACCGTGGAGCTTTCTGATGAAAAAAATTTTTTTGCCCGTACTGGCCGCCTGCGCAGCACTCCTTCTTTCCTCCTGCGATACGCTGAAAACCCTGGAAAATATGCAGAGCAGCGATTTTCTGAATCCGAATGTTTTTGAAACGACTCCGGATTATGTGCTCTCCATCCATCAGGTGGTCCGTTATCCCCGCTCCGAGGAGCTGGAGCAGCCCGTTACCACCTTTGAAGGGAAACGAATCTACATCAACGTCCACTCGCTGATCCATTCCCGCAACATTGAAAAGATTGAATACATGCTGAACAAAAAGGATCCGCAGTTCTGCGATCTCAAGCTGACTCTGGACCGCCGCGGGAAAATGCTGTGGGGCAACCTTGCCACAATGTTCAAGGGGCAGGAGGTCGCCCTTCTGGTGGACGGAATGCTCTACCGGGTGTTCAAACCGGCCCAGCTCGGCGAAGAGGCCGAAGCCGTGATCATCACCGGTCCCTTCGATCGCAACACGGCGCTCAATATCGCGAAAAACAGCGAAAAGAATTATGGTATTTTCAATCCGAAATAAGATTCTTCTTCCGCTTCTGTTTTTTTTGCCGTTTCTTCTTCCGGCCCAGAACAGAATCCCGGAAAAAGACCGGGATTCCTATTTCCGGATGGACATCAACGCGATCCCGGACCGGATCGTTCTCCGGGGCGAAAAACAGCAGGATGCGCACGTCTACAACGCCAGCTGGTACCGCGAGGATTCCAAATTCGTCCTGACGGTAAATGCAAAAGAGCCGCTGAAGGAAGAGTGGACCGAATATTCGGTTACGTTCGTCCCGAACCGCTCGGGAAAAGTCTGGATCCGGATCGGCGGTCGCTGGCGGAAAGAAGGGGAAGAACGAACCTGGCTGATGGTCGATTCCGTCCGCCTGAACGGGAAACTGCTGAAAAACGGGGATTTCAAAGAATATAAAGAACGCCAGCCGGATGTCTATCGGCCGGAAAACTGGATCCTTGAACACCGGGCGGAATTCTATATCGACGGCGGACGCGATAAATCTCCCGCCTGTCTTGTCAACCATGACAGCCCCGTGATTACATCCTTTCCCGTCCGGGCTGGAGAGCCGAACACGGTTTCCGTCGTCGTCAAACTGCCTCGGAAAGGAATCATTCCAAAATATACGCCACCGAAAAAAATCAACAAGCTCCTGGATCGGAAAAAACGCTGATCCCCGCTTTCCCCGAACAGCGCATTTCCCTCGTTCTGAAAAAAACTTCGCAATTCTGAATGGCCGCTGGAATCCGAAATGAAAGCAGAAAATCTTTAAATCCGTGATTTTTCAAGAAAAAAAAGTTGAAAAACAAAGGTTTTCCTCCGATTTCGCAGTAAAGTAATTCGCAAACGGAGAAACATTTCTCTGAAAACCAAAAAAAGGAGTTTCTGCCATGGAGTTCTACACGGAACCGGAACGGAAAATCGAAATTGCGGATCGCGCGGATGTCATTGTTGCGGGAGGCGGACCCGCAGGATATTCCGCAGCAATCGCCGCGGCGAGAAACGGCGCGGATACCATTCTTGTCGAGCAGTTCAACTGCGTCGGAGGAATGGCAACAAGCGGCATGATGTCCCATTTCACCGGAGGATGCGATACCCCCCTCTTCAACGAAATGATGGACCGCGTACAAAAAGAAACCGCCGGCTGCTTCTGCGGCACACAGGGCGCAGGACGCCCCCAGATCTATCATGAACTGCTGAAAAAAGTCCTTCTGGATATGCTGGAGGAAGCGGGTGTCCGACTGAAGCTCTACACGTTTGTCTGCGACACCATCATGAACGGAAAGACCGTGCAGGGAATCATCACGGAAAGCAAATCCGGACGGAAAGCCATCCTTGGAACCGTCGTCATTGACGCTACCGGTGACGGCGATGTCGCAGCCCGCGCAGGAGCGGAATTTGTTCTCGGCCGCGAAGGCGATTCCAAATGCCAGCCCGTCACTTTGATGTTCCGCATCGGCGGAGTGGATTATTCCAGAGCCCACCTTCCGGGAAGTTTTGAACATCTCCTGGATGTTCCGAAAGGAGAAATACAGGCACTGGCAAAACAGCATCTTCCGCCCCCCGCCGGCCATGTCCTTGTCTATCCGACCTGGATTCCCGGAGAGGTCTGTGTCAATATGACGAATGTCACCGACATTGACGGAACAAATGCCGATGATCTCACCCGGGCGGAAATCATCTGCCGGAAACAAATGACGGATATCGTTCTGTTCCTGCGCGAGTACCTGCCCGGATTTGAACACTGCTATCTCGTCACATCCGCCCAGAATGTCGGAATCCGGGAAACCCGTCATTTCAAGGGTCTCTACACCATCACGCCGGAAGATATCGTCGAAGCCCGCATTTTTGACGACTGGATCGCCACCAGAAACTGGTTCAACTTCGACATTCACAACGTGGACGGTTCCGGACTCGATAAAAACGGCGCACAGAAACATTTCTCCTCAAAAGGCCAGTATACCATTCCTTACCGCGCCTGCATCCCGGAAAAAATTGACGGGCTCCTCCTCTCCGGAAGAAATATTTCCGGAACCCATAAGGCACATTCCAATTTCCGCGTCATGCCGATCTGCATGAACATCGGCCAGGGGGTCGGAACCGCGGCGGCGATCGCCGTCAAAGACGGTGTCGCCCCGAGAAACGTCGAAATCCGGAAAATTCAGGAAGCTCTGATCCGTCAGGGAGTCTCTCTCTGAAACTCTGCGGAAATCTGTCAGAAACAAAACGGGAAGGAAAAATCTTTTTCAAAGGTTTTTCCTTCCCGCACTCTTTTTAAACGTTCTGAATTATCGAAAACAGCGGGCAATTCCAAGATTCTGCTGTTTGGCGTCCCTGACAATCATTTCCGCAACCGCGCGAGCTCCGGTGTCCCGGAAATGGGAGTTGTCCTTCGACCCGTTCGGATAGCCGGGAAATTCGCCGGGGGCAACATGGGTGAAAAACCGGACCGATCCCTGATCTCCGGCTTTCTGCAGCCAGTCCATTGTCATCGCGTTCGCGTCGATCAACGGCGTCGAAGTCTCCTTTGCGACCTCGCGGGCGACCTGCGGATATTTTCCAAGCGACTGGATCAGGGTTCCATCCTTCCGGAACAGACGGCGGGAAACCGACGTCAGAATCACCGGATGCGCTTTCTTCGCCCGGACCTCTGCAACAAAGCGTTTCAGATTTTCGCGATAGGCCGTTTCCGCCTCCGCATAGATCCCCGGCTGATCCTTTTTCTGGTCGTTATGCCCGAACTGGATCATGACAAAATCTCCGGGCCGGAGATCGTTGAGAATCCGGTCCCACCGTTTCTCATCCCGGAAACTCTTGGTGCTGCGGCCGCCTGCCGCACGGTTCTCCACCTTCACTCCGGGCTTGACAAACTCATTCAGAACCTGCGCCCAGCCGGTCATCGGCGCTTGCTTTTTCGAATAGTTTGCGGCGGTGGAATCTCCTGCGACAAAAATCGTCTGAGCCGAACAGCCGGCCGCAAATCCGAAGAACAAAAGCAGACTACCCCATTTCATAAACCATCACCCTTTCAGAATGTTTTCGAACAGGATTCAGAGCCGAACCTTGACCACCACTTTTTTCACAACTCCCGCGGGCGCGGACATCGGCTGAATCTTTCCATAGTGGCCATCCTCCGGATAGAAGATTGCAAACAGACCGGGAACCAGTTCCAGGCGGGAAACGCCTTTCGACGGCGTCCGGAGAAATTCCACATCCTTTTCCGGATCATAGGCATCCACGACGTCAAGACCGTCAATATTTGCCCAGTCCATGCACTCGGTCCCGCGGATGACCGCCTGGATGTCGACATAGTTTCGATGCGCTTCCAGTTTTTCCGCACGGGAAAATTTCGCTTCATACTCCATCACGTTGCCGTAGATCCGGTCGCCGTCGATTTCGAATTTCCCGAGCGGGGCCTCCGGGGTCAGACGGGCGATCGCCTCAAACGCCCGCTGAAACTCCGGCGCATACGAAGCAATAACGTTCGGATCAAGTTTGTCGAGAATCATTCTTCCCTCCAGACAGTTATCTGCCGCAGCATTTCTTGTATTTTTTTCCGCTTCCGCACGGACACGGAGCGTTCCGCTCAATCTTCGGTGTTGTCCGGACATACGGCTTCTGACGGACCAGTTTCCCGTCGTAGAAATACCATTCGCCTTTGATTTTCCGGAACTCCGCCCGCTCATGATGTTCCAGCGGCGTTTCGCGGTCGGTATAGCGGGCGATGAACTCCACAAATCCGGTCGTATCCCCGGCGGCCGGAGGCGGCGCCTCAAGGATTTCAAGCCCCAGCCACTGGGAGCGTTCCGCCCAGCGGCGCATCTCCTCCCGGTCGATCGACTCCCTCTGCGAAGGTGCCGTGGACTCCACAAGATGGTCAATCTCCGCCTTCGCATACGCCGAATAGCGGGAGCGCATCAGCGCCTCCGGAGTCTCCGCCTTCGCGCTTCCCTTGATAATCGGTTCACAGCACTCCGAATACAGTTTGCCGGAACAGCATGGGCATTTCTCTGAATCCATACAACACTCCTCTTGATCGTTCGGACGGCGTCAGCGGATCCCCGCCGCCTGCTTGAAATAGCTCAATTTACCGTATTTCCTCTGCAAATCCGCCTTCCGCTCCGCATTGCCGGACCGGTATTTTGCACGGATGTAATCGGTCCCGATCTGCTTCCACTCGTTCTTCATGTCATTGTTGTCGGCGAACTCCTCCGCCGGAACAAATTCTCCGCTGAACAGCAAATAGCAGAAGGCGTCGCGTGTCCGTTTTGCGCGATTGGCGATTCGGGAAACCAGCGAAATCTGCTCCGAATGCGGCAGATCCGCAAATGCTACTTCAAACGTCTTTCCGCCGCCTCTGTCCACGGTCAGAACCCCGTCGCGGATCGCTGTAACATAGCCGAACTCCCGCTTGTAGACAACCTGCGGCCGGTTCAGCTCCGCCCCCGCATTCTTCAGCGTTGCCGCCATTTTTTCCGCGCTGTTGACCATTCCGAGCATTTTCCGTCCCCAGCCGGCATAGCCGTTCGCCGCATTGCGGTACGCCGCCGGCTTTCCGGAAGCATTCTTCGCCGTATCTATCACTCCCTGAAGAGTCTTCTTCGCCTCGGCAAACTTTCCTGCGGAGATCCGGTCCACCAGCTCAACCCGGACTCGCGACATCCCCGATTGAATCCGGTTCCGGAATGCCTTCAGTTCCGCGGCCTCTTTCTGTCTCTGGCGTTTCCGGGCTTCCTCTTCCTTCCGGCGTTCCGCGGCTTTTGCCGCCTCCTCCCGGCGTTCCTGTTCCCGGCGTTCCGCGGCAAGACGTTCCTCTTCCCGTTTTTTCAGTTCCGCTTCATGCGCAGCCGTCCGTCTGCTCGAAAGAAGCTGTTCATCCGCTTTCTGGAAGAGCGCCTGAATCTCTTTGAGCTTTGCCTTTTCTATCTCATATTTCGGCGTTTTGAAGTTTTCAAAAAACTCTTCGCAGAGCGCGACTGTTTTTGCAGAATCCGTTGGATTTTCCTCGGCAAATTTAAGAATTTCCGCCGCTTTCATTGTCAGCGCGGTATTCTCCGGTTCCTGCGGCGAAACCAGCGCCTCCGCCGCTTTCTTCCCCGATGCTCCGACTTTGGAGGTCATCGCACTGATCCATTTCCCGCCCGGACCCGAAATCAGGAAATAAACCCCTCCGCCGACAAGGGCAAGCACAACAAGAACCCCCAGAATCAACAGAATCACCTTCACGCGGGAACGTGTTTCCCGATCGGCCTGCATGGCATCCATTTCCCGGGTCAGGGTATCGGTAGACTTTTCTTTTCCGGCATCTGTTTTTTCCGGAGTCTCCTTTTTCGGCTCCTGCGCTGCGGACGCTGCGGCAGCGGACGGCGGCGACACCGGAGGCGGCATCCCGCCCTTCCCGGCTCCTCCGGAACCCGTCGACACATTCTTCAGATCCAGACGCGGAACCGACGGCGATCCCGACATCTTCAAATTCAAGCGCGGAACCGGTGTGGATGCCGAGGTCTTCAAATTCAAGCGCGGAACCGGCCGCGATCCGGTCACATTCAAATGGAGTCCGCCGGTTTTCGGCGGCGCGGTCAGCTTGTTTTTCCGGATGTCGCGAAGAACCTCCACAAGCGCCTCCGCATCCTGATACCGCTTGTTCGGATCTTTCTCCATCATCTTCACGATGACATCCGACACCGCCTGCGGAATCGACGGTTTCACCTGATTCGGCGGAACCAGCGGATCGGTAATATGTTTCCTGGCAATCTCCGTCACGCTGGTGCCGGAGAAGGGGAACTGGCCCGTGACAAAATGGTAGAAGGTCGCGCCGAGACTGTAAATATCGCTCCGGATATCCATCTCCTCGCCGATCAGATGCTCCGGACTGATGTATTGCGGAGTTCCCATCACCTCATCGCTGTTGTCGAGATCATCCTTCTCCCCGGCCCGCCGGGCAAGACCGAGGTCCGCCAGCTTGGCTTTTCCGTTGTTGGTGAGCATGATATTATCGGGTTTGATATCCCGATGAATCAGGCGCTCCTCTTTCCACGCATAATCAAGCGCTTCCGCAACCTGCTGGATGATCTGGACCGCCTGGTCGACCGGAATCACATGATTCCGCTCCAGAATCGCCTTCATCGTTTCGCCGTTGACGTTTTCCATGGCGAAATAATAGATCCCCTCGTCCTCGCCGACCGCATAGGCCTGGACGATATGAGGATGATTCAGCTTGGCCGCCGCACGCGCCTCTTTGATGAAGCCGACCACAAATTCGGTATTGTTCGCATAGGTTTCGGAAAGCACCTTGAGTGCCGCGGAACGGTCAAGGGAGATCTGATGCGAAAGATATACAACTCCCATTCCGCCCCGCCCGATCTCCTTCTGAATAATGAAATCGGCAATGACCGCTCCGGGCGAAGTCCGGCTCTCTGGAACTGTTACAATCTGCTGACATTTGCCGCACTGGACCTTGGCCGCCATCTCTGAATTGTCGACCGAAACGATCTCCTTGCAGTTCGGACATTGAAAACGCATGATTCCAGCTCCTTTTATCCTTCGAAAATGCGGACTATATTATATCGCCGCAAACCCCAAATGTCAAGAGAGTTCCTTCAGGAAATCTCCGGGAATCTCCCGTTTCCCGGAACGCGCGGAACGGGTCTTTTTTTTCGTTTCCGGGAACAGAAAAGCCGGGGCGGGAATCCCGCTCCGGCCTTTTCGGTCTGTTTCCTGTTTCCGGTTCATTCCGGATCAGAAATCCGCGACCTTCAGTCCGAGGTCCTTCCGGGTCTTTTCGACCAGGGCCTTCAGCTGTTCATCGGTCTTTTTCGCGACAAGATAGTTCCGGACATCGCCCTTCACCTTGTCGAGAGGCTCATAGCCGCCGGCCTTCTTGTCGGTCACCTTGATGATGTGATATCCGAACTGGGTCTTGACCACATCGGACATTTCCCCTTTCTTCAGCGCGAATGCGGCCTTGTCGAACTCGGGAACCATCATCCCCGGAGAGAACTTGCCGAGCGACCCCTTCGCAGACTTGCCGGAGGGACACGCGGATTCCTTCTCCGCAAGCGCTCCGAAATCGGCTCCCTGCTTCAGCTGGGCAAGCAGAGCTTTTGCTTTTGCCAGGGCCTCCGCATCGGCTTTTGCCGTTGCGGCCTTGTCATTCTCTTTTCCCGCCGGAATGTTCGGACGGATCAGAATATGCGACGCGGTAATCTCCTCGGGCACCTTGAAGTTTTCCTGATTTTCCCGGTAGAACTTCTCCACATCGGCATCCGTCACCTTGCTCTGCGGCTCGATCTTCTCCTTCAGATACTTCGAAAACGCCGCGGCTTTCTGCGCCATCGGATCGGCGGAAATTTCGTTCTTGTAGGAATCAATCGTCTTGTTCTGGAGCTTGAGCTGGCTTTCAAGGACCTGGAGCTTGTCCTTCGGAAGCTGTTTCAGCATCTTGTCGAATTCATCACGGACAAGTTTGGCGGAAGGCTTGTAGCCGTTCTTCTGGGCGAGAGAGAATACAATCTCGCGATCCACCATCCCGTTCACCAGATTCTTGATGAGGGGCTTCAGCTGCTGTGCGGGAAGCTGGCCGAGTGCGCCTTCGGGAATCTGGGTGGAAAGTTCCTTGATGAAGTCCTGCTTTGTGATCTTCATTCCCTTGCCCTCCGCAAGAACTTCCGGAAGGAAGGAAAGAGTCTCTGCAAGAGTTTTCTTCGGAGCGGGTTTGGCCGCCGGAGCTTTGGGTTCCGCCGGTTTCACCGCCGCTTTCGCTGCGGGAGCCTTGGCCGCCGCTTTCGCTGCGGGAGCCTTGGCCGCCGGTTTTGCCGCGGGAGCCTGAGCCGCAGCCGCGAACGCGAAGGCGGGAATCGCCGCCGCAATCATCAGTTTTTTCGCGATGTTCATATTCGTAAACCTTTCTGTTTTCCGGTTGCCCGGTGTTGAGTTTCGTTTTCGTCCGATGTTCCGCAGCCTTCTTTTGCGGAACCTCTCCGCGGTTTCCTGTAAAAGACACCCTTTTTAGTCTGTTTGTTCAACCTTTCTTTGTGATTCCAGAACATTTGCCCGGATGGGGTCGGTTTTGCGGACTTGAACTTCATCCGCTTCCATGTCATAGAGGGTGATGCGGTCCTCTCTCTGCTTCAGGAGGTGCACCAGTTCCTTCCGTTTTTCCGTGAATTCGCGGAACGCCAGGCTCTCGGGAAATGCCCGGGCCTTCTCCCGGAACAGACGGAGATTTTCTGCCAGCTCCATGGAATTCTCCGGCTGCTCAATCCGATACGCCAGCATCTCCAGTTCGGCAAGCAGCTGAAGATCTTCTGCCGCCCGGGTCAGTTCGGGAATCGGGCCGACCACCCGGATCGCCTCCCGGATCGCCCGTTCCGCTGCGGCCTGGTCCTGCCGGCGGAGCGCTTTTTCCGCTTCCACAAGACGGATGTTCGCCATCTCAATATTTTCAAATTCGGAAATGAAGACATTGGTTTTATCCAGTTCCTTGTAGCGCCGGATCATGGCCAGAGCGCCTTTGTGATCGCCGCGGCGGACGCTGTCGAAAATATCCAGGACCAGCGCGGTCCGGACCCTGGGCGGATCCGGCGCCTTCTTGCCGCACGCGCAGAGCAGACACAGCGAAAGAGCCGCAAAACATGTAAAACTCAAATGTCGCATCATTTCCTTAAAATCTTCACTTTGATGTTGGAGGGCTGTACTTTTACGATCCGGCACGCATTTTCCTTCACCCAGCATGACACTTCCACGTTGTAAATGCCGGGCTGGTTCAGCGTCGAAATATCAATATAGGGCTTCACGTCGTCCTGCTTCAGCTGCGCGAGGACGCCTTTCGGCCCCGAAAGAGTCACGTCGATCCGGGACGCCGTCAGGAACTCATATCCGTTCGGGGTCTTGTCATCCAGCACGCGCAGCGGAAGAAGCGGAAACGTCAAAAGCCCGATGTTCCGCGCAATATCAATCTGGACAAACACGCTTTCCGGACTCACCTTGAGCACCGATGTCGCAAGTGCGATCTCCGCGTTGTAGTCGAACGACTGCGTGATGCCCGCAAGCGGAATCGGTTTTGTCTGCAGGGACTCCAGCTTCTGGAGCGCGAGTTTCGGCCCTGTCACCCGGACCTCCTGAGGGGAAAGCATCACCTTCTGCACCGCATAGCCTTCCGGCAGCGGCTTTTCCGTATCGAACACGGCGCGGACCTGGACCGTTTTAACCTCCTGCACATCGAAATCCACCGGAAGCACGGCCGGTTCCACCGACAGAATCTGAACCCGCGGCGGCCCCTTGACATCCGACGGCGACAGACGCAGCTGATACGGCGCACCCGGCACATACCCTTCCGGCTTGAAAACCGGATTCGGAATCAGAAAATCATAATCCGAGAGATTTTTCAGCAGCCGTTCGGATCCCCGGACCCGGATTTTAACTTTCGGCTGCTTTCCCTCGATCTTCAGCAGCGTGACCGGCGGCGCTCCCGGAAGCGTCAGGACCGCGGGAATCTCCACGGTCACATTATGGATATCCCGTTCAACCCCCATCTTGTCGGTCACGGCGGCGTAGACAATCAACGCAAGAAGAAGCGCCAGAACCTTGCGCACAAAATCGTGCCGGATGATTCCGGGAACTTTTCTCCAGAGTTTTTTCCGGTCAGTCGGCATCCAGCGTCTCCAGCATATTGGTTTCGTCGTCATCGAATTCATCCGGCGTGTCGCCGGCGGGCTTGTCGATCAGCGCGCGGGTCAGGAGTTCGAACAGCTGATCGGGGGTCAGAAACCGTTTCAGGACCCCCCGTTTGGCCATGCTGATTCCGCCGGTCTCCTCTGAAACGACAACCGCCACCGCATCGGTCTCCTCCGTCACGCCGATCGCCGCCCGGTGACGCGTCCCGATGTTCTGATGGGCGAATTCCGGCTGCTGGGTAAGCGGCAGAATCGCATGTGCCGCCTCGATGGTGTCTCCCCGGATAATCAGCGCTCCGTCGTGCAGCGGCGAGTTCGGATAAAAAATCGACTGCAGCAGCAGCGAGGAGACCTTCGCCTCCAGATGAACCGCGCTGTTTTTGATGGTTGCCATTCCAATCTGCCGTTCGAAAATAATCAGCGCTCCGGTTTTGCTGCGGGACATCTGCGTCACAGCCGCCACCGTCTCCCGGATCGTCTTCTTCTGCACGTTCGCATGATGGGAGAACGATTTGCTTCCCAGCTGGGCAAATGCGCGGCGCAGTTCCGGCTGAAAAATCACCACCAGCGCCACCGAGGCGATTGTCCAGAAGTTTTCCAGAAGCCAGTTCAGCACTTCAAATTTCAGGATATTGGTCAGCAGCGTGAGGAAAATCAGAACGATCACGCACCCGGCGAGCACGCTTGCTCCGCGGGTGCCGCGCAGAAAATAGAGCAGGCAGTAGATCAGAACCGCGATCACCCCGAAATCGAGGTACGGTCTGATCAGATCATAGATGTACAATGCATTTTCCAGAACCGGCGGCATTGGATTTCCTTCTCCCATCTGAATTTCTGCGAATAGGAAGAATATACATCCCGCCCGGTCAAATTGCAATCACGCAAACACGTTTTCCGGGATATTTCCCGTTTTCCGTTCCGGGAGAAGATGCAAAAAAAATCCCGCAGCATCGTGCGGGATTTTCCGGAAAAACAAATTCCGAAAGATCAGCGAGCGTAGTACTCGACGACTCGCATCGCTTCGACCTGGACCGGAATCTCTTCGATCATCGGTTCCCGGAGGACGGTGACCTTGAGTTCTTCCTTGTTGGTCTCGTAATACGGCGGGACCGTGGAGTTGACCTCGCGGGCGATTTCAGCGACTTTCGGCGATTTCTCCGCGTTGATGGAAACGACCTGACCGGGTTTGAGCCGGAAGGAGGGACGGTCCACGATTTTGCCGTCGACCAGAATATGGCGATGGGAAACAAACTGTTTTGCCGCGAAGATTGTCGGGGCGATACCGGAATGGTACACCGTCGCATCGAGTCTCATTTCGATGTGCTGCATCAGGGTTTCGTTGGTTCTTCCCTCTTTGCGTTTCGCGATCAGGAAGAGATTGCGCAGCTGGCTTTCCGTGAGGGCGTAATGCGCTTTGAGTTTCTGCTTTTCCTGCATCATGACGCCGTAGGTGGAAAGTTTGGATTTCTTTCTGTTCTTTCCCTGGAGTCCGGCCGCATACGGTCTCTTGACACTGGGGCACTTGGGCATGTTCCAGATGCAGTATCCGAGACGTCTGCACAGTTTGTGTTTGGCTTGAGCTTGTTTCATCCCGTTTCCTTTCTGACTGAGATTTCAAATTGTCTTTCACGCTCCGCCGCGTCAAGCAGGACAGGGGCAGACGGAACGCTTTTCCCAACTCGATGGGAATCATTCAATATACCCTTTGCTTCCGATTTTTCAAGCGGTCCGCTGTTTTTTTTCCGAAATTTGCCAAATTCGGAATTTATTTTGAAAAAATCTTGATTCCGGGCTTGAATCATGCGCGATTCGGTCTATACTGTACCACCGGAGAGAAAACCGGCTGAACGAGCCGCCGGTTGAAAGAAAACGGAACGGTCCGCATGAAAAACCGCGGAAAACCGTTCAAACGTAAGGAGATGACATGATGGATATTATTGTCAGCGCGCGTCACTTCGATCTCAGCGAAGCACTCAAAGTCCAGGCGGAGAACGCCACTCATGCGGCTCTCGACGACCTGAGCTTGAAAATTTCCAGCGTCCGCATCGTTCTCGACATTCAGAAGAACACCCACAAGGCGGATGTGGTCGTGGCAATCAAAAACTACTTTGTCAGCGCCTCCGCGGAAACGGTCAACGACATGAACAAATCCATTGTCGAAGCTCTTGAAAAAGCCGGCGTCCAGGCTCGGAAATACCTGGAGAAGAAACAGGATCACCGGGACCGCGATTCCATTAAAACAGAGGAAACTCCCGCCGAATAAACCGACCGGTCATTGACCCGGCCCCCGTTCCGTTCCGGACGGGGGCTTTTTTTTCTTTCTTCTGCGCCGGCCGCATGGTTTTTTCTCTGTTTCATTTTCATTCAGCTTTTTTTTCATTTTGTTTCCGGGGTTGAATTTCCGCATTTTCTTGGTATATTTGTGATGATCCAATCGCCAACCCAACACGGAGAAGAGAAAATGGCAGACAACCTCGCACTCGGCATTGATCTCGGCGGGTCCAAAATCTACGCGGTGGTTACCGATCCGGACAACCGCGTCATCGCAGATGCAAAGATCCCGACCGATCCCTCCGCCGGACCGGAACAGACCGCCGCCGCAATGAAGGAAACCGCTCTTGCCGCGCTGGAAAAACTGGATCTTACTCTGGACGACATCGCCTTTTTCGGAGCGGCAATCCCCTCTCCGGTCGATCCGGAAACCGGAGACTGCCTCCACGCGGTCAACCTCGGGTGGAAGAAGGCCTCCATGCTCAAGATCATGCGCGAGACCTTCGGCCATGACTTCAAGCTCGGAAACGACGGCAATCTCGGTCAGCTCGGGGAACATTTTGTCGGCGCGGCCAGAGAGTTTCACTCGTCCGTCGGCTATTTCATCGGAACCGGCCTCGGCGGCGGCATCGTGATCAACGACCGCCTGCTGACCGGCAACAAGGGACTCGCCGGCGAACTCGGCCATGCGATCATCAAGGTCGGCGGACGGCGCTGCGGATGCGGACACCGCGGATGCGTCGAAGCCTACTGCAGCAAGAAAGCGTTTGTCAAGGCGCTGAAAAAAGAGATCTTCAAGTGCGGCATGCACTCCCTGCTGCCGATTGAAAAATTCAATCCCGAAACGACCAATATCAAAAGCAAATATCTTTCACGCGCCTACAACGAGGATGATCCGGCGGTCCGGAAAGTCGTGGACAAGGGACTGCGGATGCTCGGCATCGCGGCGGCCTCCGCCTGCGCCGTGATCGCACCGCAGTGCATCGTGCTCGGCGGCGGATTTGTGGAGTCGATGGGCGATCAGGTCATCATTCCCTTCAAAGCGGCCTTTCACCGGCACTTGTTCGGGATCTCGCCGGCGGACATCGAAATCCGTATTTCGGAGCTGGGCGATCACGCGGTCGCGGTCGGAGCGACCATTCTGGCGAGGGGAAGTTTTCAGAAATGAAGCATATGCTTGCATCCATCGACATCGGAGCGCATTCTGCCCGGCTGCTGATTGTCGAAGCCGACAAAAACGGCGCGTATGAAACGATCGAGGACCTGGAAATTCCGGTTCCGCTCGGCGCGGATGTCTTTAAAACCGGACGCATCAGCAATCAATCCGTCTCCATGCTCTGCGGGATCATGAAGAAGTTCAAGTGGAAAATGCAGGAGTACCGGATCACGGACTACTGCGCCATCGCCACAAGCGCGGTCCGGGAAGCGGAAAACGCCGACATCTTCCTGGAACGCGTTCACTTCCTCTCCGGCATTGCCGTCAAAATTTTCACCGGGACGGATGAAGCCAGACTCGGTTATCTTGCCGTTCAATCCGTCATTCCGTCAAATTTCCGGTTTGACGAACAGACGCTCCTTCTGGCTGACATCGGGACCGGCGCCTGCCAGGTGAGTCTTTTCGATCACGGCGTCATGCGTTTTACGGAGACGATCAAGCTCGGGACGCTCCGTGCGATCGAGGGATTTTCCGACACCTCCTCCCCCGCACTCCGCATTGAGCAGCTGGAACCCGTCATTGACAGCGCGTTCGGCGAGCTGGAGTATCTTTCCGGCAAGATGAACTGTGACGGAGTGATCGTCACCGGCGCCTCCACCCGCGCGATGCTCGCAATGCGCAAGCAGCGGATCAAACGGGGGGTCTTCGAACTGAAGATCGACGAATTCAAACTGCTGCGCGAACTGGCGGAAACCCGGACCGTGGAACACCTCGGGCGCGAATTCAACATCAAATCCGACCTTGCGGAGGCGGTTCTTCCCTGCTGCATGATGATCTCGAACCTTCTGAAACTGACGGGAGCCAAAACCATCTATGCGCCGACGATTTCCACCAAATACGCACTGATCGAGGATTTCATCAACACGCAGATGCGGCGGCGGGATCCGTTCGAACCGCAGATTCTCGGATGCGCCTCCCAGATCGCGGAGCGTTACGGAAGCGACATGCGTCTGATTGCCACCACCGTCATTTTTGCCGAAAAGCTGTTTGAAAAACTCCAGCCAGTCCACGGCATGTCGCACAGCGAGCTGAAGCTCCTGAAAGTGGCGGCTCTGCTCTACAAGACAGGTCTTTTTCTGAACAACCAGGCCTATCACAAACACAGCTGCTACATTATTCTCAACACGGAGATTCCGGGTCTTTCCCTGACGGAACGGCGGATTGTCGCGATGGCGGCCCGGTATCACCGGAAGGCGCTTCCGAAACCGCAGCATCCGGATTACATGGCGATTCCGCCGGAACAGCGGGCGGTGATCAACAAACTGGCGGCGCTTCTCCGTCTCGCCAGCGGTCTGGCCGTGACCTGCAAGCCGGACGAGCGCATGACGGTCAACATCTCGCCGAATCTTGTCACGATCAAAATGGGCGGAATGGGCCGGTCCGCCGCTCTTGATTATATTGATACCAGCATGTTCAATTACGCATTTGCATCCAAACTTATCTTCCTGTAACGGAGGGATGAAAGGGGTTTCCGCATGGCAGCTTCAGTCGAAAACGAACAATACATCAACCGGGATATCAGCTGGCTTGAATTCAACGCCCGGGTGCTGGGGGAGGCGGCCGACAAAGGCAATCCTCTCCTGGAACGTCTTAAATTCATTGCGATTTTCAGCAGCAATCTCGACGAATTCTATATGGTCCGCGTGGCCGGAGTGTCGCAGCAGCTCGGCGACACCTTCAAACGGGTCTATGGCGACAGCGGCTATGTCCCCGCCGTTCTGATGAAACAGCTTGATACCCGGATCCGCCAGCTGGTCGAGCGCCAGTACCGCTCGCTCTACAAGGAGATTCTTCCGGAGCTTGCACGCAACGGCATCCGTCTTGCGGTCTGGAAGGAGCTTCCGGAGGAGAAGCGGGAGGCGCTCCGCAAGCGGTTCATCGCCAGTTATCTTCCGATTCTGACGCCGATCGGCATCGACAGCTCCCATCCGTTTCCCCAGGTTCCGAATCTCGGACTCGAACTTCTGGTCCGTCTGCGGCGGGAAAACGACGAGAAGGAACATTTCGCCGTTCTTGAGGTTCCCTCGCTGATCCCGCGCTTCATCGAAGTCGAGGTCTACGGCCGGCACGCAACGTTCATCCCGAGCGAGGAACTGATCGCGAACAATCTGGATCTTCTGTTCAACAAATGCACCATTCTGGAGTGTTCGGCGTTCCGGATCACCCGGGACATGGATTTTTCCATCGACGAGGAATCCATTGCCGATCTCCTTACCGAAATGCAGATTGCGCTCCAGAAGAAAGCGCAGCGCAAGGTGGTCCGTCTGGAGATCTCCTCGCTGATGTCGCGCAAATCGCGCGAATGGCTTGCGGGCATGCTCCGGACTCCCAAGGAGTACATTTTCTCCATCAGCGGGATGCTGAATCTGAAGGATCTGTTCCGTCTTGCCGGACTCAATAATTTTCCGGAACTTGCGGACCGGCCGCTGCCGCCGCTCTCCTCCGTCAGCTGTCCGAAAGGCGCGGACATTTTCCGGACGATCCGCGAAAAAGGCGGATTTCTTCTTCATCATCCGTATGAATCCTTCAGTCCGGTGGTCCGGTTTCTGGAGGAGGCGGCGAACGATCCGAATGTTCTGGCGATCAAGCAGACGCTGTACCGGGTCAGCGGCAACTCTCCGGTCGTGAAGGCGCTGATTGCCGCGGCCCGCAACGGGAAACAGGTCTCGGTGCTTGTGGAGATCAAGGCGCGCTTCGACGAGGAAAACAATATCAACTGGGCGCGGGAACTCGCCAACGCGGGGGCGCATGTGGTATACGGAATCGCGGGACTGAAAGTTCACTGCAAGGCTCTGATGGTGGTCCGGCAGGAAGAGGACGGCATCCGCCGCTATCTGCACCTCGGCACCGGGAATTATAACGACAAGACCGCCCAGCTCTACACCGATCTCGGATTCTTTACCGACGACAAGGCTCTTGCCGACGATGTCTCCGCTCTGTTCAACGTCATCACCGGCTTTTCCAGTCCGCCCGACTGGAACAAACTCTGGGTGGCGCCGTTCAACATCAAGGAGAAACTGATCTACCATATCGACCGCGAAGCCGAACTTTCCACGCCGCAGAATCCCGGCGCGATCACCATCAAGGCCAATTCGCTGATCGACTATGAGATCATCGACCATCTGTACGAAGCGGCGCGGCGGCATGTGAAAATCAACCTGGTCATCCGGGGGATCTGCGGGATCAACCCGTTCTGGCTTCCGAAACAGTATGCCCGGAATATCCAGGTGGTCAGCATCCTCGACCGGTTTTTGGAACATGCGCGGATCTACCGTTTTGCGAACAACGGCGACCCGGTCTATTATATCGGAAGCGCCGATGTCATGCCCCGGAACATCCGCCGCCGCATCGAAGTTCTTCTTCCGATCGAATCGGACGCCATCCGCCGCGATCTGGATTTCATTCTCGACTGCGCCCTCCGCGACAAGCGCAAAGGCCGCCGTCTGATCGGTCCGAACCGCTATTCCCGTCCCCTCCCCTCCGCATCCGCCGAGCCGACCCGAAGCCAGTACAAGCTCTACGACTTCTACAGGAACCGGCTGGAAAAGACCCGGGAAGCCATCGGCCGGAATGAATCGCTGACCATTTTCACATCACCCAATTAAGAAGGACAACCGATGACTCGAGAAAAGGCCGTTGTTTTGCTGAGCGGCGGACTGGATTCCGCAACCTGCCTCGCAATCGCGAAGTCGCAGGGGTTTGACATTCACACCCTCACCTTCGCCTACGGGCAGCGCCACAGGATCGAACTGGAATATGCAAAAAATCTTGCGCGGCACGCGGGGGTCGTCAGGCATCATCTGATCTCCTTCGATCTGCGGGAGTGGGGTGGTTCGGCGCTGACCTCCGACGCGATTGACGTTCCCGACGCCGGCGGAGACGGAATTCCTGTCACATACGTTCCCGCCCGCAATACGATCTTTCTGTCCTTTGCGACGGCTCTTGCCGAGACGGTCGGAGCGAAGGAGATCTTCATCGGCGTGAACAGCCTCGACTATTCCGGATACCCCGACTGCCGCCCCGCCTTTGTGAAGTCGTTTGAACAGACCGCGACCCTTGGAACCAAAGCCGTTGATGAAGGATGGTCGTTCCACATCAATGCGCCGCTCCAGAATCTGAAAAAGACGGAAATCATCCGTCTCGGCCTCAGCCTCGGCGTTGACTACTCCATGACCCACAGCTGCTACAACCCGAACCATGACGGATCCCCCTGCCTCCGGTGCGACAGCTGCGCGCTCCGTCAAAAAGCATTTGCAGAACTCGGAATGGTCGATCCTCAAGTTCAAAAGTTCCGCAAATGACGGATTCTTCCTCAAAAAATGACGGACCTGATGTTGTCGTCATCGGTTCCGGTCCCGCAGGACTTTCCGCGGCTCTCGCCGCGGCGGAATGCGGCGCGGCGGTCCTCCTTTGTGAACGCCTTCCGCAGTTCGGAAGGAAGCTGCTCGCCAGCGGGGGATCCAAATGCAACATCAGCAACACCCTGGATCCGACGGCTTTCATGGAGGCGTTCGGAAGAGAAGGGCGATTCATGAAACCCGCTCTCGATACCGCCTATCATGACTGGCTTTTCCCGTTTCTGGAATCCAGAAACGTCCCGCTGAAATGCGATGATTCCTTTCACTATTTCCCCAGATCCGAACGCGCCCGCGATGTCCTTCACGCATTTTCCGGTGCATTTCTTTCCCTTGGCGGAATCATGAAAAATGGAATGGAAATCCAACGGATCGTCGTCAATGACGGATCCGTTTCGGGCGTAATTTCAAATGACGGCACTCTGACGAAATGCGATGCGGTCGTTCTTGCGGGCGGCGGAACCGCCTGGAGCGCTCTCGGCGGAGGACGGCATGGACTGGATCTGGCAACCGCACTCGGTCACACGCTTTCTCCGCTTCTTCCGGCCATGGCTCCGCTGCTGATCCGCGAACCGTGGGTTCACGCGCTTACCGGCATCAGTCTCCCCGATGCGGCGCTGTCGTTCCGGAGCGGACGGCGGACCATCCGCAACCGGGGGGAACTGCTCTTCACCCATTCCGGACTCTCGGGCCCCTGCGCCATCGACCTTGCGGGAGATCTCGCCGAGGCCTGCGCAAAAACCGGCGCGGAAACAGAGCTGCTGCTTCTTCCTGCCGCCTCAAAGGAGCGTTCCTTCTGGCGAGCGGAACTCGAATCCTGGCGGAAAACGGATGGACGCAAACAACCCCGCACGCTCCTGAGCCGTCATCTTCCGCGCGCGCTGGCGGAACATCTCTGTACGGCGGCGGAATGCGGAGAACGGAGACTCTGTGAACTGCCCGCATCTTCCGCGGAACGCCTCTCCGCACTTCTCAGCGGGATTCCGCTGACCGCGTACGGCGCCGGCCCGATCGACAGGGCGATGGCAATGAAAGGCGGAATCAAACTGAAGGAGATCCATCCCGGCACGCTCGAAAGCCGGCGGGTCCGCGGACTCTATTTCGCCGGAGAGATCATGGACCTGACCGGCCCCTGCGGAGGATACAACATTCAATGGGCGCTCTCCAGCGGGCGTCTTGCCGGCCGCTCCGCCGCGCGGCGCGAACGGGACGGGTTCATTCCAGAGGAGCCGGAACAAAACCGCTGATCCGCCGGGCCTCCTCCGTGATGCGGACCACTTCCATTCCGTCCTCGAAGCGGATCGGATACGGTTCTCCCAGGACAATCGCCGCATAGAGGCAGCGCCAGATCGTATCCTGATGGGCGTAGCCCTTTGCCGGATCGACCACACTGCTCTGCTGAAGATGTCCCCGCTGGAGCGTATGGCCCGCCGTCTGACGGACCGGAATCTCCTTCTCGAGGAAGGAAAGCTGTTCATACGGATTGCCGTAGGCCAGCGGGAACTGTCCGTCGACCGCCTCCAGTTTCGCGAGCTTCTGTGCGGGATCGACATAGCGGACACGGATCTTCGATCCCGTCGGATCGACCACCGCCGTCCCCCGGTCGCCCCAGATTTCATACAGCGAGTTCTGCATGGTGACGGTCGTCGTAATTTCGATATCGGCGACCCGTCCGTTTGCCGCGCGCAGGAGCAGTTTGATCTGGTCCTCCGCATCCCCCGCCGCCACAAGATGCTTCATGTCGCACCAGATGTCGACCACCTTCTCCCCCAGAAGCTGGCACGCCTGATCAATCAGATGCGGTCCCCAGTTGTTCAGCATTCCGCCCTTGTTCTTCACAAGGGTCTGCCAGTCGAGACGGCGGACATAGCCGACCTGGCGATACAGTTTGCAGAGCGAAATCTTCCCGAGCACTCCCGAGTCGATCACCTCGCGCAGACAGAGAAACGCCGGCTCGAAACGGCGGTTGAACCGCAGGAACAGCCGCCCCGGGAACCGTTCCTCCGCCCGCTGCAGCTCCCGGATCTGCTCCATGCTCACGGCGATCGGTTTTTCGATGACGACCCGTTTTCCCGCCTCAAGCGCACGGACGGCATACGGCGTATGATCCGCGTTGCGGACCGCGATCGTCACCAGATCCACATCGGGATCGGCGAGAATCTCTTCCAGCGATGCGTATGTCCGGGCGCTGGCGGCAAATGCCGGCAGGTCTTTCCGCCGTTCCGGATCGCGGTCGCAGACCGCCGTAATTTCAAACAGTTCGCTGTTCTGCTCCAGTTCCGGAACATGCATGAACCGCCCTGCCCGGCCCATTCCGACGATTCCGACACGAATTTTCCGATTCATCTCTCCTGCTCCCCGTCTGTTTTCAGGTGTTCACGGGGAATATACCACCGTTCCGCAGAAAGCCAATGGACAAACCGGACTTTTTTTTACAGAAAACAAACCTTCCCCCTCTCTTCTTCCGGAAAAACGATGCGGGAAAAACAGGAAATGCCGGATCGGCATCCGATACACGGAAACGTTTCATGCCATGCGGGAAACAATGGTGCCGAAGGAGGGGGTCGAACCCTCATGCCATCACTGGCGCCAGATTTTGAGTCTAGTGCGTCTGCCATTCCGCCACTTCGGCGCTGTCCCTGTAAGATAATTCCATCGCGGCAAATTACAAATTTTTTTTTACTTTTTGTTTGTTTTTTTCCCGGCGGGAATTATTTTACGGAAAAGCGGGAGAACACATATTCCATGAAGCGGTTTCTATTTCCACTCCTTTTTCTCCTTCTTTCAGCGGGTTCCGGGTGCATGTGGAGCCTGCCCGAAGGGAATGCGCCGGACAATCCGGCAGGGGAATCGGGGCTTTCGCGCGAGATCACCTGGGAGACGGCCGAGTCCTCCATGGCGGTTTCGCTCACCCAGGCGGCGATCCGTCTGGGCATCACGCCGGTACGCTACTATGCCATGCCCGGAATCCGCGAATCCTTCCTCCGCTCGCTCGACCCGAACCTGTTTCTGCGGACATCCCCCGGTCAGAACGCCTATCTTCTCGTCGGCCGGCGGAGCGGCGATTCCTGGACCCTTTCCATCAAACGGAAAAACGAAACCGATTTCCTCTGGAGCAGAACGATTACAAAAATCAGGGGAAATTAAACCTTTTTCTGAAACGTGACTTGAAAAATCCACTTTCGACGGTATATTTTATATTTTCGTGAAACTAAACACATAGGAGTTGCAAATATGTCCAGACACCCGAGCTTGAAGTCTTCCGGAAAAATCCGGAAAAGAAGAAATGTACTGAAACGCTACGAGCGCATCAACATGCTGACCGCGGAAGGCCGCTGGAAAGCGGGCGACAAGGTCCTCGGCGGACTCCCGAAAACCAAGCCGATTGACTGATCGCTTTCTCAGTACGGATTGCGGGTGCGCTCCCTTCCCGGGAACCACCCGCTTTTTCTTTTCCCGCTTTTTCATTTTCTGAAACTGTTACAAAAAGGCACCTGCACATGGCGAAAAACACCCTGATTCAAAAAATTCTCGACCGTCATCTCGTTTCCGGCGAAAAGACCGCCGGAGCACCCGTCGCAATCCGGATCGACCAGACACTTACACAGGATGCGACCGGAACAATGGCTTATCTGGAACTCGAAGCAATGGGCGTAAAGAAAGTCGCCACGGAACTGTCGGTCTCCTATGTGGACCACAATATGATGCAGAACGGCCCGGAAAACCGCAACGATCATCTTTATCTTCAGAGCGTTGCGGCATCCAAAGGCGTTCTCTTCTCCCGTCCCGGGAACGGGATCTGCCATCAGGTGCATCTGGAACGCTACGGAGTTCCGGGAAAAACGCTGCTCGGCTCCGACTCCCATACGCCGACCGGCGGCGGAATCGGCATGATGGCAATCGGCGCAGGCGGACTGGATGTGGCGCTTGCCATGGCGGGACAGCCCTTCCGCATGGCCTATCCCAAAATCATCGGCGTTGAACTCACCGGAAAACTGCCCGACTGGATCTCCGCCAAAGATATCATCCTCAAGATGCTGGAAATTCTTTCGACCAAGGGAAATGTCGGCTGCATGGTGGAATACTTCGGGGAGGGGGTCGGAACACTGACCGTTCCCCAGCGCGCAACCATCACCAACATGGGAGCGGAACTGGGTGTGACCTGCTCCGTGTTTCCGTCCGACGCCATGACCCGCGAATTCCTCGCCGCACAGGGGAGGGAGGCGGACTGGATCCCGCTCGAAGCCGGTCCCGATGCAGAATACGACCGCATTGTCAAAATCGACCTCAACACACTGGAAGCACTCGCGGCATGTCCCTCCAGTCCCGACAACATCAAAACCATCGCATCGCTTGAGGGGACAAAAGTCGGCCAGGTCATCATCGGCTCCTGCACCAACAGTTCCTACCGCGACCTGATGCTCGTGGCCGGAATGCTCAAGGGACGCAAGATCAGCGAGGATGTCACGCTGGCCATCGCCCCGGGCAGCCGCCAGGTCCTTGAAATGCTCGCCCGGAACGGTGCTCTTGCCGATATCATTTCGGCGGGCGCCCGCATTCTGGAAGCCGGATGCGGCCCCTGCATCGGACAGGGACAAAGCCCGGCAAATGGAACCGTCACGTTGCGCACGTTCAACCGCAACTTCCCCGGACGGACCGGAACAAAAGGCGACGAATCCTATCTTGTCAGTCCGGAAACCGCCTGCGCCGCCGCTCTTGCCGGACAGATCATCCCTCCGGGCAAGCTCGGCATTCCCTATCCGGATGTCAAAAACCCGGACCGTTTCCTGATTGACGACTCCATGGTCATCCTGCCTCCGGAAAACGGCGAATCGGTCGAAATCATCCGGAAACCGACCATCGGGAAACCGCCGGTCAACACTCCGCTGCCGGATACCATCGACGGCGTTGCCGTCATCAAAACCCCGGATAAAACCAGCACCGATGACATCATGCCGGCAGGAATCCATCTGAAACACCGCAGCAACATTCCGGAATATGCAAAGGTCGTCTTTGAACGCTTCAACGAACCGGGAAAAGAGACCTTCGCCCAGCGCGCCGCCAAAGTCCGCGACGCAGGCCGGCACGGCGTCATCATCGGACGCGACAGCTACGGACAGGGCTCCTCCCGCGAACATGCGGCAATCTGCCCGATGTATCTCGGAATCAAGGTTCTCATCGCCATGGCGATCGAACGAATCCATGCGGCCAATCTTGTGAACTTCGGCATCGTCCCGCTGACTTTCGCAGACAAATCCGATTACGACCGCATTTCCGAAGGCGACTCCATCCGGATTCCCCAGATCCGGGAAGCCCTCACCTCCGGAACACCGATCCGGGCGACCGTCATCCCGCAGTCCGGCGCTGCTCCGTTTGAAATCAAACTGGACGCCCGCCTGACCGACGACGACATTGCCATCATCCTTGCCGGCGGAAGACTCAACCTGAAATAGTCGATTATGCAAAAACCTGATGCGAGAAGGAAAGAACCTTTCCTCAAAAGGTTTTTCCTTCTCGCAAAAAAACACCCCGGCCGCCCCCGAACGCCAACCTCACCTCCGCGACGCCGCGGGTCAGGATCTTGAACGGCGGCGGAACAGAAGACTGATACAGAAAAACACGCAGGAGCAAAGCACAATCGTCGCTCCTGCCGCGGTCCGCATCCACTCCTGAGCGGAAAGCAGAAGCCCCGCGATTGCGGAAATCAAACTGATCAGCACCGAAATCCAGAGCATTTTCCCGTACGATCCGGCAAGATTTCTGGCGGCGGCCGCGGGCGTGATGAGCATTGCCGTCACCAGCAGAACACCGACCGCCTTCACCGAAAGAATCACCACCAGCGAAAGAAGAGCGGCAAACAAATACTGATACAATCCCGTCCGGATGCGGTGCGCCTTTGCAAGCTGAAGATTCAAACCGATGCAGATCAGCTTGTTAAAAGAAAAAATCTGAAACACAAGGAACACGCACAGCAGGAGAAACATCACCGCGATATCGGAGTCGCTGATGGTGAGAATATCCCCGTACAGGAACATCTGCATATCCCGAGCTGCCTGGGGATAGCGGCTGACCACGGCGAGTCCGGCGGCGACCACCGCGGAGAAAAACACGCCGATGATCGTATCGGTGGAAAGCCCGCTTCTCTGCTTCACCGTCATGATGCCGAGCCCGACAATCACCGCGAGCAGAGGCATGGTCACCCCCGGAGAAACCGCAAAAAGCAGCCCGAACGCCACACCGGCGAATGCGGAGTGCCCGATCGCGTCGGAAAAGAACGCCATCCGGAAATTCACCACCTGCGTTCCCGCGACTGCCGCCATCGGGGCGATCAGGATCAACCCCAGCATTGCAGTCTGCATAAAGCGCATCTGCATGCATTCGAACGGCATCAGTTTTCCGATCCAGTCGCAGAGAAAAGTCACGATTTCCAGTTCCATCATCCCTCTTTTCCTCCGCAACAGGGCGCGGAGCACCGTTCCGCCGGAATCATTCCCGGGGCGGGAACACCTTTATGCGGGCCGAAGGTTTCCGCAAGGACCTCCGGCGTCAGAATGGTTCTCGGATCGCCTTCCGCGATGATCCGCTTGTTCAGGCAGATCACATGGGTCGCATGGGCAAGAACCGTGGAAAGATCATGGGTAATCATCAGCTGGGTGAAATTATGCTCCCGGCGGAACCGGTCCAGCAGTTCGCAGCAGACCTCCCCGCCCTTGAAATCAATCCCGGACGCAGGCTCGTCCAGAATCAGCAGCTCCGGATTCTGCGAAAGCGCGGCGGAAAGCATCACCCGCTGCAGTTCTCCGCCGGAGAGAGCTCCGAGAGGCCGGTTCGCCAGATGCGCACACGCCGTCTTCTCAAGCAGCTGCAGCAGTTCCGTCCGGAGCGATCTCCGAAGACCGAAACAGAGCGGCCGCTTCTGATGAAACGCCGCCATGAATTCCAGAACCGTCAGCGGCATTCCGCGATCGAACGACAGCGACTGCGGAACATAACCGAACCGCGGCCGTTCCGAATCATATCCGTGAAAAAGAATCTTCCCCGAAAAAGGAATTTCGTTGAGCAGCGTCAGGACCAGAGTGGTTTTCCCCGCTCCGTTCGGCCCGACAATCGCCGTCCATCCGCCCCGGGGAATCGACGCGCAGATATCCTGAAGTATCGGGATCCCGTCATTTTCGACGGAAACATGTTCAAAACTGACGGAATGGGCACAGCCGGGACAGAGAGGATGTGTCATTTTGCAAAAAAGGCTTTCACACAATTCAAATTGCTGCGGAACACCGAAAGGAATGCCTCCGGATCCGCCGATTGATTCTCCGGATAAACCCCGAGGACCACCACAGGAACCCCGGCTTCCTTCGAAACAAGATCCGTCACTTTTGACGGGTAGTTCTTTTCCGCGAAGATCACGGAAACCTTGCACTCCTTCAGCCGTGCAATCATCGAACGGATCTGCGCCGCGGAAGGCTCGCTTCCGGCATGTGCCTGCAGATACTCCGTCACATGCAGTCCCAGGGCGGCCGCAAGATAATCAAAAATCCCATGCTGCACCGCGATGTCACGCCGTCCGGCGGGAATGGTTCTGCCGAACGCACGATAGTCCCGGTCCAGGCGGAGAAGCTCTTCCGTATACCGCGCAGCGTTTGCCCGGAACAGAGCCGCATTCTGCGGAAAAGCCCGGGAGAGTTCTGCCGCAATCCGGTCGACCACCGCCGCCGCGGTTCCCGGAGAAGAAAACAGATGCTCATTCCAGACGGATCCGTGATCGTGTCCATGATGATGATGGTGTGACGGATCCGTGCAGACGGGAACCCGGTGTTCCCGCGAATGCATCACACACTTCAATCCGCGGGAAGAGTCGATCAGAAGCCCCTTCCGGTTGACTCTGGGAAGAACGCCGTTCAGAAAATCCTCCATTCCGAGTCCGTTGATAACAATCACATCGGCTTTCGCAAGTTTTTTCATATCCTGCGGAGTCAGAGCATAATCATGAGGACAGCCCAAAGTCGAAGAAAGCATCTGCGTAACACGAAATCCCGGCACCCCGCGGACAACCGCATTCGTCAACGCGGTAATCGGCAGAGTCGTGCAGAGAATCTCCGTTCCGGCAGCCTGCCACGCGAACAGAGCGCACACCCCCGTCAGAATCCAGCGAAACCCCTTCATCTCCCGCTCTCCTTAATTCAGAACAATAGCAAAAATCTTCCACTGCCCGTCAACATTGCCGAGCAGAAGACGGACAAGCACATCCGGAACCGTCTGTGCCGCAGGATCGCGTCCGTCGCGTTTAAGAGCTTCCTCCAGCGCTCTGGTCCGGGCGAACCGCGCTTTCCAGACGACCATCTTGAATGCGCCCTGATTCAGCGTACCGAGATAATCCAGCTGCTCCAGCTTCCCGTTCCGTTTCTGAAACATTTTTGTCATCGGCGCGAACTTTGCGGCGGTCATGGTTTCCGCGTATTCGGCGGCATAATTCCGGATGAAGCGCGGATAATCCCCGTTCTCCAGTCCGCCGAGAACCTCCTTCGCATAGCCGGTTGCAATTTCACGAAGCTGCTGTTCCGGAATTTCCACAGACTGAACCGAGCTTCGGGCCGGATTCTTTGCAGAATCTTCCGGACGGGAAGGGGTGGAACAGGCGGCAAGAGTAAACAAAACGGCCGCCGCCACGGTTACGGAAACGATTTTTTTCATGACGGTCTCCTGTTACATTTTCCAGTAATATACATCTTTTCCCCCGCAATACAACGGAAAAGCGTCAGGAATCCGTTAAAAATCTGTTGCACTCCGCGACCGGAGAACGTCCTCTGAGAGAACGCGGATCCCCGGCCGCGGCCCCGCGGAGAGCCTCCGCTCAGAGACCGACATCCGCCAGATGAATGGCAAATCCGAGTCCGCGCAGTTTCTCTTGAAGCAGAGAAACGGGAACTTCCCCCGGTTCCTTGCCGAGATCAATGGCAAGTGCGGCGGCCAGCCCGGCAGCCTGTCCCGTCATTGCGGCGGAAGGAATCACCCGTGTGACCTCCCACGCATCCCCCGATGCCGCGGTGCAGCGGCCCGCCGCAAGCAGTCCGCCGGTCCCGTTCGCCGGATAGAGCGTCCGATAGGGAATCTCCCAGACAAATCCCGGTTTGCGCCAGTCGGCAAGCAACCCGATGGAATCCTCGAACCGGGTGGCGTTTTCATTGTCCTTCAGCACATATTCCCCCTGAATGCAATAGATTTTCCGAAGCTGCGGAACCACAGGGAGCTTCAGCGCATAACAGCTCTTCCGGTCGAATGTTCCGGAAGCGTAAAGCTGTTTGTAATACTCCAGCAGAAAACGGCGGGTCGTGAGGACATAATTCGAAATGTCCTTTCCGGAGGGTGCCCGAACTTCGCTCGCCTTCAGCGATTCCCGGGTAAAGCCGCACTTCGCAAGAATCTCCTCCGACACCGCACTCTCCCCATTCGCCCAGGCACCGTCGAAATGGACAACGACGTTTTCCCCGAGACGGTCGGTGACCTCCCTGTTCTGAGCGCCTTTCCGATACTCCAGAGTCCACAAAGAGTACATATTGCGCTCATCGAGGCACGGGATTCCCGCGCGGCGGGCCAGAATGCAGCTCCCGCTCGCATCGACAAACTGCCGGGCGCGGATCGTTCCCCGGCCGCTTTCATTCTCCACCACCGCGCCGGCGACGCGCCCGTTCTCCACCACCGCATCGCAGACAAGAGTGTCAAGCCAGACATCCACGCCCGCCTCCCGGAGCGCCTCATCCAGCGCCAGCATGAACGACGCCGGAGAAAAAATGCACCGATACCGTTTTCTCTCCTCCGCACCCGTTTCATGTCTCCAGTTTTCCGGAATCTCTCCCGGACCATACAGGATGCTCGCTTTCAACAGCTCTTCGCTGATTCCGAACGTCACCTGGCGTCCGTTCCCGTCGCAGATCGGCAGATAGATGTAGATCAATCCGCTTGTCGCCAGTCCGCCGAGAAGAAGAGTCTTTTCGACCAGCACGGTTTTCTTTCCGGACCGCGCCGCCTGCAGAGCGGCCGCAACGCCCGCGATTCCGCCGCCGATCACTGCGACGTCATACGAAACATGGAAACTCATTCGCGAATCCTTTCTGTTATGCCTGAAACAGCGTTTCAGACGATGTTGTTTCCGATTCCGGCCCTTCCAGCGCAAGCAGATACGGAAGCATCGCCTCCCGCTCCGAACGGTCCTCCGTCCGCCGGGTCCAGGTCAGCGCGCCGATCAGTTTTCCGTCCGCGAACACCGGTACTGCGATCCGCAGCACATCCGGCGCCTCGTACGGAAGCTCCGCATATCCGGTCTCCCGGCACCGTGCGACGCACTCGTTCAGTTTCCACTCCGAGCCCCCCCATTTGTTCCGGAACACCGGATCGGAACGATGCGCTTCCCGAAGAGCCGCCGCCGCTTTCGGCGGAAGAAAGGCCAGCATCACCATTCCCGCAACCGAATCCAGCGGAGGAAGAAACTGAAGAACACGACGCGGCTCCCGTTCCGAACACTCCTTCCACAGCAGCGCATGAATCTGCGTTCCGTGCGGCACGGAAAACACAAACGAGTGCGGCCGGGAATATTTCCCCAGACGGAGAATCTCCCGCGTCATTCCGCTCAGATAGCGATGCCTCCTGCGGAAAAAATCCAGCTCCCCGACCGCGGGTCCCGGAAAGAAACGGCCGTCCGCCTTTTCCAGCATCCCGCTCCGCAGAAGGCTGTCCGCCAGATTGTACACCGTCGTATATTTCAGTTCCATCTGTTCCGCCACATCGCTCAGCTTCATCCCCCCCGGTGAGTGCGCGACCAGCCGTAAAATCCGACTGCAACGTTCCACAGTCTGAACCATAATTTCTCCAATATTTCATCATTAATAAAATTTTATCTGTCAATAATAGAATATATCATGATAAATAATAAAATCAAGAGGATTCCGCAAAAAAACAGGAAAGAAGGATGCCGGGAATACCGGGAGTCGCGGTCAGTCAAAGAGAGAGGGCTGGAGAATGGCGGGTTTGGGCTGCGGCGGACCATCGTTTTTTGTCCGGTAGCGGCCCCGTTTTTCGCGGGTGTGGGTGACCGACGGGAGATTCGCCTCCCCGACGGCATTCTCTTCGAGATTCGCAAGGATCTCCTTGGCGCGGACAATCACTTCGGAAGGAAGTCCGGCGAGTTTGGCAACGTGAATTCCGTAACTTTTATCGGCGGCACCGGGAACAATCTGGCGGAGGAAGATGATCTGATCGCCGTATTCGCGGACCGCGACATTGTAGTTTTTGACTCCCCGGCGGACCATGGCAAGCTCGGTGAGTTCATGATAGTGCGTGGCGAACTGGGTTCTCGCGCGGCAGGAGGGGTGGTCGAGAATGTATTCCGCAACGGACCAGGCGATCGACAGGCCGTCGAATGTGCTGGTTCCCCGCCCGATCTCGTCAAGGATGATGAGGCTTCTGGGAGTCGCGTTGTTGAGGATGTTCGCCGTCTCAAGCATTTCGACCATGAATGTGCTCTGGCCGCGGGAAATATCGTCTGCGGCGCCCACGCGCGTGAAAATTTTATCCGCCACTCCGATGACGGCGCTGTCCGCCGGAATGAACGATCCCATCTGCGCCATGATGACCAGCAGCGCGGTCTGACGGATATAGGTGGATTTTCCCGCCATATTCGGCCCGGTAATAATCATCATGCGGTTTTCCTCCCCGTCCAGCACGGTGTCGTTGGGAATGAAGCGGGAGTCGCGCATGGCGGCGTCGAGAACGGGATGGCGGCCGCCGCGGATCACGAGCATGTCGCTGTCGTCAACATGGGGACGGCAGTAGGAGTAGCGCGATGCGCAGTCCGCCAGTGCACAGAGCGCGTCGATTTCCGCCAGGGCCTCGGCGTTCTGCTGGATCTCGCGGGTGAAACCGGCCGCATAGTCGCGCAGCTCTTCAAAGAGTTTGAGTTCCAGCGCCTTGGCTTTCTCGTCCGCCCCCATGATTCTGGACTCCATCTCCTTGAGTTCCGGCGTGATGAAGCGTTCGCAGTTGACAAGCGTCTGTTTGCGGATATAATCCTCCGGGACGTTTTCCAGATTGGATTTGGTTATCTCGATGTAAAATCCGAACACGCGGTTGTAGTGGACCTTGAGCGATTTGATTCCGGTGCGCGCCTGCTCCTTCGATTGAAGCTGAGCCACCCAGTTGCGCCCTTCGGTTGCGGCGCTGCGGAGTTCGTCCAGCTCGGCGGAACAGCCCTCCCGGATGACGCCGCCGTCGGTGGCGGTGGCCGGCGGAGAGTCGATCAGCGTATTCAGAATCCGGCCCGTGAGTTCCCCCAGCTCGCAGAGGCGTGCGTTGATGTCGGCGATCAGGGGAAGATCGAAAATGGCCAGAATGCTCCTCACTCCCGGAATCAGCGAAAGACTCGAACTCAGAGAGATCAGATCGCGCGGATTTGCGGTGTTCATATTGAGCTTGGTGGTGATCCGGGCGAGATCGCGGATGCCGGAAATCGTTTCCCGCAGCTCGGCGAGAGTCAGCGGATCGTCCTTGAATGTGCCGACGATATCCTGACGTTCGATAATCCTCTCCACATTGCGCAGGGGATTCAGCACCCACTGCCGGAGAAGGCGGCCGCCCATCGGCGTTCTCGAACAGTCGAGAACATGGAGAAGAGTCGAATCCTTTGCGGAGCCGAGCATGGGATCCGCAAGTTCCAGATTCCGCCGGCTGGAGGGGTCGATCAGCAGGATTTCATCCCGCGATTTGAGACTGATTCTGCGGATATGTCCGGTCCGGCATTTCAGATTGTCCTCGGTGTAGGCGAGAACGGCGCCTGCCGCGCGGATCGCGTTGATCTCCTTCTTGAAGCCGAATCCTTCCAGCGTCACGGTGCCGAAGTGGCCGGTCAGACGGGCGAAGGAGGTTTCGTAGGCAAAGAGCCAGTCATCCAGTTCGGTCCAGAGCAGATTCTGCGGTGCGTCGGGCCGGGGGAGGGATCCCTTCCGCCATTCGGCAAGCAGCGACGACGGAACCACACATTCCCGCGGATGGAGTTTCGCCAGTTCGTCGGAGACCTCCTGAAGAGTCTGGAATTCCGCCGCCAGGAACTCGCCGGTGCTGATGTCGAGCCAGGCCAGCGCATAGATCTCCTTTGACGGATTGCTGAAATAGGAACAGAGAAAATTGTTGTCGGAAGGTTTCAGCAGCGGTCCGTCGGTGATGGATCCGGGCGTGATGACCCGGGTGATGCCCCGTTTGACGATCGCATTGCCTTTCACGAGCGCCGGATTTTCCAGCTGTTCCGCGATCGCGACTTTCACGCCCGCCTCGAGAAGTTTCGGCAGATAGATGTCAAGAGCGTGATAGGGAACGCCGCACATCGGATAGCCCGCGCGGGAGGTCAGCGCAATTTCCAGAATGGGGCTGGCAATTTTCGCGTCGTTGAAAAACATCTCGTAGAAGTCGCCCATCCGGAAAAGGAGGATCGCGTCTTTCGGTGCCTCCTGTTTCACCTTGAGGTACTGCTGCATCATGGGCGTCAGATTTTTATCGTCGAGCATGGGAAAACTCCATCAACTTCTCTGTCGGGCATTCTGTATTTTACATCGGAAACGCGGATTCTTCAAGAAGGGAAACAAATTTTTTTCAGGGAAACCGGCTTTGCGGCTCTCTTTTTTCCGGCACTTCGCCTTTTCCGCAAAAACGCGGAATTTCTTAAGAAGATTTAATCTTTTTCTTGACTCTTCTTGACTTTTCCGGGTTTCCGGGCTATTTTAAATAGGGAGGAAAAGGGTTCTTGTTCTATGAATTTCAGACGATCCCCGAAGAATGTGTACTTTTCAAAACAAGGAGGCGGCACATGGCTTCAAATACAGAATTTAATCTGAAGCGGCTGGAGAAGACGACTCTCCCGATCGACTTCGTCCGCGCTCACAACGGTGAGTGGGATCATCAGGCGTGGCTTGAGTTTTGTGCCTCTCTTGAAGATAAGGGGTATACCCCCATCGACCTCGATCAAGTCGGACTTCTGCTCGAACAGAAAAAAATGGAATACTGGACCGAAAGGAATTCGAAGTAACGTGGCGGAACGGAAGACCGCAGGTGAGACGGTTTCGGAGACTCCCGCACGCGAGAGCGTCTGCGGGAGTTTGTCTATTGTGGCAACGCCGATCGGAAATCTGGAGGATATCACGCTCCGCGCGCTCCGGGTCCTCCGGGAGGCGGACACCATCCTTTGCGAAGATACGCGGAGAACCCGCATTCTCTGCACAAAATTTGAAATCGGCGGACGGCTGGAAAGTTACCATATTTTCAATGAACACGGGCGGACTCCGGAACTGATCCGGCGCATCTGCTCCGGAGAAAAAATCGCGCTGGTGTCCGATGCAGGAATGCCCTGCATTGCCGATCCGGGTTTTCTGCTGGTCCGCGAGGCGGTTGCGGCGGGAATCGAACCGGAGATCGTGCCGGGGGCGTCTGCGCTGCTTTTTTCGGTTGCCGCAAGCGCTCTGCCCTCCGACCGGTTTGCATTTTACGGATTTCTCCCGGTCAAACAGGGGCGGAGAGCTGCGCGTCTTGCCGAAATCGCGGCAATGAAGATGACGGCCGTTGTATTTGAATCTCCTTACCGCCTCTCGAAGCTGCTCCATGAGATTCCATCCTGCTTCGGACCGGAAACGCCGGTTGTTGTCGTGCGGGAGGCGACAAAGGTTCATCAGGAAATCCTGCGCGGAAGCGCGGCCCGGCTCGCGGATCTCTATGGAAAACGAACCTGGAAAGGGGAATGCGTCGTGGTCATCGGCTCCGCCGCAGAAGAGGAAACGGAGGCGGAAGATGGGGAATAAAGCGTTTTTTCTGGATCGCGACGGCGTGATGATTGAGGAGGAGAATTATCTGGCCGATCCCGCAAAGGTGCGTCTGTGTCCCGGATGCGCGGAAGCGCTGCGCCGGATTGCCCGGGCCGGATTCCGGATCGTTGTCACATCCAATCAGTCGGGGATTGCGCGCGGCTATTTCACGTTTGCGGAAATCGCCGCGGTGGAACGGAAAATCGTGGAACTGCTGGCCGCCGGAAATGCGCCCGCCCCCGATGCGTGGTACTACTGTCCGCACCATGTCAAAGGAACGGTCGCGCAGTATGTGCGGGAGTGTGACTGCCGCAAACCCCGCCCGGGAATGCTGCTTCAGGCGGCGCGGGAGCATGACCTGGAGCTTTCCGGATCTGTGATGATCGGCGACAAGCTCTCCGATCTTCGTGCCGCGTTTGCCGCCGGCTGTCCTTCCGCGGCTCTGGTTCTGACCGGCCACGGTTCCGAACAGAAGCTCGAACCGCTGGATCGCAGATATCTGGTAGCCGGAAATATTCTTGAGGCAGCGGAACAGCTGCTGGCCCTTTTGAAAGGAGAGGTTCGATGACCTCCGATTCTCTGAAACCGCTTCTCGTGCAAGGGGTGATTCTGGTCTTTGCGAAGATTTTGAATGCTTCGCACAATGTCCGCGCCTGCGGAGCCGTTGAATTTGATCATCGCAGGGGATTTCATATCGTGGAACGGAGTCTGAAACAGCTCCGGCGGGCTGCAGCGGATGGAGAAGGTATGCTGTTGATGCAGCTGAAAGACGGAAAAATTCTCCCGGTCTCGGAATTCGGAGAAACTTCTGTGACGGAGTTGCCGCCGGAACGCGAAGAGGAGATTCTGCAGCGTCTCCCCCGCTTTGATTTTACCGCTCAGGTCCAGGCGCAGAGGCTCGTGAAAAAGTTTGGGGCCTTCTGATGTTTTATGGGGGACGGCTCTGCGAGAAGGAAAAACCTTTTGACGCGCAGAGGCTCGTGAAAAAGTTTGGGGCCTTCTGATGTTTTTATGGAGGACAGCTCTGCGAGAAGGAAAAACCTTTTGAGGAAAGGTTCTTTCCTTCTCGCGCTCTTCTTTTTCCAAACCTTTTTGAGATGCCGCCCGGCGGCGGGTTTCTGATGTGACGGAGAAATGACGGAACAATCCGTCATTTTTGTTTTTTGCGGAGAAGTGCGGCAAACGCGCCATCGTGGGTTGCGGATGGAGTCAGAAGGCGCATTGCGACCGGTTCGCAATCAGGATGTGCGGAGAGAAATGCGGAAATCTGGAGCCGGTCTTCTTCCGGCTCAATGCTGCAAGTGGAATAGAGGAGGTGTCCGCCGGGGCGGACAAGGCGGATCTGCGCATTCAGGATCTGTTTCTGCAGTTCGGTGATTTCCTTCAGGCGGGCAGTGCAGAATCGCCAGAGCGCGTCGGGGCGGCGGCGGGGAACTCCGGTATTGGAGCATGGGACATCCAGAAAGACCAGATCAAAGGTTTCCTCGTCAAACGGTGGATGGAGGGCATCCGCGGCCGCGGTCCGGATGGAGGGAAGGTGGAGACGTTCGAAATTGGCCCGCATGGCTTCGATCCGTGCCGCAGAGCGGTCGGCGGCGGTGAACTCTGCATTTCCTCCGCAGGCGTCGAAGAGCATTGCGGTCTTTCCTCCGGGAGCGGCGCAGCTGTCCAGAACCCGGCCGCCGATCACGGGGCGGCAGAGAGAGACGCTCATCGCCGTCGCAGGATCCTGGATATAGAGTTTTCCCTCCTGGAATGCCGGAGAGGAAAACAGACGGTCCGGCGAGGGGCATTCAAAAAACGAAAAGCCCTCTGCGAACGGCAGCGGGAGCGCGCGGCAATCCGTCAAATCTTCCGGCAATCCGTCAAACCGCAGGCGGAATGTCAGCGGAGGATTGACGGAACAGGCGGCGATTGCGAGTTCTGCTTCCGTCTCGCCCAGGGCGGAGATCCACCGCCGCCGCAGATCCGTCGGAAATGACGCCTTGAAGGGGCCGGGGCCCGCGGCTCGGAGAGCGGAACGCAGAACGGCATTCATGAATCCGGCCGCCCCGCGGTATCTGCCATGTTTCACCATTTCGACCGCGACGTTCACAGCCGACGCTCCCGCAATCGCCGACTGGAACAGCGCCTGGGTCAGAGCACACAGCGCAATCATCTTCAGCTCGGTCTTGATTCCGCGTGCAACGGAGCGCATCAGCAGGGTGTCGAGAAACTCCTTGTGACGGAAATATTCGAACAGAATGGAGGCGGCCGAACGTGCCGCCCCGGGTTCCGCCGACCGGAGATGCTCCACACAATCGTCCAGCGTGACGCCTTTTTCATGCCATTCCCGCAGCGCGGACGCGGCGGCGGCAAGAATGGTTTCCGAAGAGCCGTGTCCCGCGTATTTCACAGACGTTCTCCTTCCTGGATTCTGCGGTTGACTTCCGCATCCGCCTGTGCGGTCCGGTAAAGTTTCCAGTTCACAAACGCCGCCGCCAGCACGCAGAACAGAAGAATGCCGCAGAATGCGATGAAGAGATTTCCGTATCGTGCATAAAAGGTCGGAACCGGATTCACCGGCACCGGGACGCGGAACACTTTCGCATTCCGTTCCGGGCGGTCGAGCGAAATGGTGTCGATCAACTCGCCGCGCGGAGAAACGAGGGTGGAATAATTGGAATTTCCGCTCCGCAGCTGGGGAAGGCGCAGTTCCAGAGCGCGGAACAGGCCGTTGGCAAAGTGCTGATCGGATTCCCAGCTGGTCGGATACCATGCGTCGTTTGCAAGGGTGAGAAGCAGATTCGCCCCGTTTACCGCGTGACCCCGCGAAAGAAATGGAAAAACCGATTCATAACAGATGGAAACCCCGATCCGGACACCCGGCAGCGCCTTCAGCGGATTGCAGCGGAGACCCGGGGAGAGGTTGCGGCCCATTCCGATCATCTCGTTCAGCTCCGGAAATTCGTTGCCGAAGGGAACGTATTCTCCGAACGGAACCCGGTGACATTTGTAAAAAAAGTCTTTGACCGCGCCGCCCGGTTCCGTAATCAGAAGTGCGGCGTTGTAGACTTCGTATTCTTCCGGGGAAGTGCCGGGGATCTGGAAATCAATGCTGCCGACCAGAAACGGAACGCCATATTTCCGCAGCAGAGCGGCGATTCCATCCCGGTAGCTCTGCGAAAGGTCCGCGCCGCCCCGGTATGCGTATGGAACCGCCGTTTCCGGCCAGACAATCAGATCCAGCTTCCGATTGGGCGCATCGCCCACCGGAACCAGATTCCGCACCTTTGCGTCGCGTTCCAGAAGCTCCTCCGAAAGTTTCAGGCAGACTTCCAGAGCCTCTTTCGCCTCGGCGTAACCGGCGTTGCGCCGCTGGGAGAGATCCGGCTGTATGAGTCCGATGTTCACATACCGCACCGCCTCGTCGCGCAGACGGTTTTCCCGCATCAGGTGCAGGCCCAGAACATAGCATGCCAGAAGAAGGAGAAACGCCGCTCCGAGCGGATACGGCCGCCGGTAGCTCCGGATCCGGCGGAGACGCCGCAGAGAGATCAGCGCAAGCCCCAGCCCGAGGTTGATCAGCGCAATCAGAAAACTGACGCCGAATACCCCCGTGTATTCACAGATCTGAATCAGCGGAAGATTCCTCCACTGCGATGTGGCCAGATAATTCCACGGCAGCCCCGTCATGATCCATCCGCGCAGCCACTCGAGGACACACCAGCATGCCGCATTGCCGGAGATGAAAAAAATTCCGTTCCACGCCGTCTCGAACGGCAGTTTTCCCGCGCAGTGTTCAAACCCCTTCAGCCGGTCGCCGGGAGAATACGCAAGGTTCCGCCAGAGAAAGCGGAAGCACAACGCCCATCCCGCGGGAAACAGCGCAAGCACAACGGAAAGAACAAACGGAATCGGAAACGCGATCTCCCGCAGCCAGAAGAAGGAACACACGCTCCAGAAATATCCCCAGGTCAGTCCGCGGAAAAACGCGCCCGCCGCGGAACAGGTCCGGCAGAGCAGAATCAGCGGAAGCTGGGCGATCCATGCAAGAAGACTCCAGTCCGCCGCCGGAAACATCAGCGCGGAAAACGCGCCCGTCAGCGCCAGAAACAGGTATTCGCTCAGCACGCCGAGCCGTGTTGCAAAGAAGGGGTGCGGTCCCTCGTCAGTAAAAAAAATCATCTGTGTTTCCCGGTTTTTCTGGAATAATATGCTGTCTGCGGATGGTTTTTCAAGTCCGGTTTCTGTTTTTCATCCGGAGGATTCATCCGCATCAGAGATCGTTCCTGAGGATTTCCGCCAGATAGCACCCGGTGTGGGAGCGTTTCACCTTCGCCACCTGCTCCGGCGTACCTTTGGCGACGATCTCCCCGCCCTCATCGCCGCCTTCGGGGCCGATGTCGATGATGTAGTCCGCCATCTTGATGACGTCGAGATTGTGTTCGATCACGAGGATCGTGTTGCCTTTGTCCCGCAGACGGATCAGCACGTCGAGGAGCTGGCGGATGTCCTCCAGATGCAGTCCGGTCGTGGGCTCGTCGAGAATGTAGATCGTGTGGCCGCGCGACTGCCGGGCAAGTTCGGTCGCAAGCTTCACCCGCTGTGCCTCGCCGCCGGAAAGCGTGGTCGCCGGCTGGCCGAGCGTCAGATAGCCGAGACCGACCTCCTGAAGCGTCTTGAGCTTCCGGTAAAGACGGGGTATTGCCGAAAAGAAATCCACCGCCTCATCCACCGTCATCTCCAGAATCTCCGCGATGTTCCGCTTCTTGTAGCAGACGGAGAGCGTCTCCTTGTTGAACCGGCGCCCCTGGCACGCGGAACAGGTCACATAGATGTCCGGAAGGAACTGCATTTCGATCTTTTTGATGCCGTCTCCCTGACACTCCTCGCAGCGGCCGCCCTTCACATTGAAACTGAAGCGTCCCGGGCCGAATCCCCGCATCTTCGACTCCGGAAGCGAGGCAAACAGCGTCCGGATCATCCCGAACGCCTCCGTATAAGTCACCGGATTGGATCGCGGAGTCCGTCCGATCGGACTCTGGTCGATCACGATCGCCTTGTCCACATGCTCCAGTCCGAGAATCCGTTTATGTGCGCCCGGAACCGCGGCATCGGCCATTTTGAATTTCTGCTCCAGCGCCGCGCGCAGAACACCGTTCACCAGCGAGCTTTTCCCCGAACCGGAAACCCCTGTCACGCAGCAGAAAAGTCCGAGCGGGATATCGACCGTCACATTCTTGAGATTGTGGTGCGAAACCCCCTCCAGGCGGATTGTTTTCCCGTTTCCTTTCCGGCGTTCCGGCGGGATCTGGATTTTCCGTGTTCCGGAAAGATACTGCCCGGTCAGGGAGGCCCCGGTTTTCGCAACCTCCTCCGGAGTTCCCGCGGCGACGATCTCCCCGCCGTGCACACCCGCGCGGGGACCGAGATCCAGAACATAATCCGCGGACCGGATGGTATCGGTATCATGCTCCACCACGATCACCGTATTGCCGATGTCGCGGAGCCGTTTGAGGGTGGCAAGAAGTTTGTCGTTGTCGCGCTGATGCAGTCCGATGCTCGGTTCGTCGAGGATATAGAGAACGCCCACCAGTCCGCAGCCAAGCTGGGTCGCCAGACGGATTCTCTGCGCTTCTCCGCCGGAAAGCGTGCCGCTTTCCCGGTTCAGCGTCAGATACGGCAGTCCCACATCCACCAGAAAGGAAAGACGCGACCGGATCTCGCGGACAATATCATGCGCAATCGCCCGGCGCTCCTCATCCAGCTCCAGATGAGAAATGAAATCAAGCGCACTCTCCACGGAAAGCGCATTGAACTTGTCGATGGAAAGCCCCCCGACCGTCACCGCGAGACTTTCCGGTTTGAGCCGCGCACCGTGACACACCGGACACTCCCGGCGGACCATATATTCGGCAAGGCGTTCTCTCACCGCGTCGCTCTCCGACTCCGCCTGCCGCTTCTGCATGCTTGCGAGAATCCCCTCGAACGGTTTGACCATATTGTATTTCTTATGCCGCAGCCAGTAGCTGAAATCCACCGGCTCGCCGTCGCTTCCGTAAAGCAGAAAATGCTGAACGGATTCCGGAAGTTTTCCAAACGGAGTGGTGAGCATCTCCGGCATCTTGAGATGCGCCGCGATCGACCGGAGCAGATGGTTGTAATACATAATCAGATGGCGCGGCCCCCGCCGCCAGCCGGGAATCGCCCCGTTGCGCAGGGATTTCGACGGATCCACCGCACGCGCCGGATCCATCACAAGCATGGATCCCAGTCCGTTGCAGTGCGGACAGGCGCCGAACGGGCTGTTGAAGGAAAAGTTCCTCGGCTCCATCCGGCCGAAACTGACGCCGCAGTCGACACATGCCAGCCGTTCGCTGATCCGTTCCTCCTTCCACGACCGCTCTCCGGAAAGCGCGGTCTCCTCCACCAGAACGATCAGTTCTCCGCCACCGCATTTGAGAGCCGTTTCCACGGAATCGTTGAGTCGGGAGCGTTCCAGAGATCCGGTCACGAGGCGGTCCACAACCGCTTCAATGTCGTGCCGCAGGGTTTTGGCAAGGGGCTTCATGTCGTCGGTCAGCTCGACGATTTTTCCGTCGATGCGGACCCGGACGAAACCGTCGCGGCGGATTTTGTCGATCACGTCCCGCAGTTCGCCTTTGCGCCCGGTGATGTAGGGCGCAAGAATCATCATTTTCCTTCCTTCGGGAATCGCGAGAATCTTTTCGCAGATCGCCTCCGCCGACTGCGCCGCAAGCTCCTTCCCGCAGTTCGGGCAGTGGGGAATGCCGGTATGCGCGTACAGAAGACGCAGATAATCATAAATCTCCGTGACCGTCGCCACGGTCGAGCGCGGATTCGATCCCGCCGACCGCTGTTCGATCGCGATTGCCGGAGAAAGTCCTTCGATGTGTTCGACTTTCGGTTTCTGCATCCGGTCGAGGAACTGGCGGGCGTACGCGGAGAGACTTTCCACATACCGCCGCTGGCCCTCCGCATAGAGCGTGTCAAACGCAAGCGACGATTTCCCCGATCCGCTGAGACCGGTGACAACCGTCAGGCTGTTGCGCGGAATCTTCACGTTGATATTTTTCAGATTGTGCTCCGAGGCACCGCGGATCACGATATCGCCGTTCATACATTTCTCCTGTCATGATCGGGTAATTTACACGCATTTTCCGCAAAAGACAACGGAAAACAGGAAATCCTATCGAAAAATATTCCTCTCTTCCGTTTTTTTCCAAAAATGAATTTGCTTTTTCCGGAAAAGGTGATATAGTAATTTTCACTGAACTTTTATGGCGTGATGGTCGAGCGGCTAAGGCAACGGTCTGCAAAACCGGTTCTGGTGGGTTCAACTCCCACTCACGCCTCCAGCATTGGAATTCAAAAACCACTCTTCCCGAGTGGTTTTTTTTTACCTTTCTCCGTGCTGTCGTCGGAAGCGGACGGGAAAATCGGTTTTCGGCAGGAAACGCAAAAACCGGAAAAGAACTGCCCCGTCCATCAATCCGCGATCGAAGGACGGGGGATCAAAGTGTTCCGGTTTTTCCGCTTCAGCGGACAGTGACGCCGCTGCTCTTCAAATACTGCTTCAGATCGCCGATGTCGATCATGTGGAAATGGAATACGGACGCGGCCAGAAGAATCTGCGCACCCGCCCGGACGGCTTCCAGAAAATGCTCCTTCTTTCCGGCGCCGCCGGATGCGACGATTTTTGCGTTGCAGGCCTGTGCCATCGCCCGGATCACGGGGAGATCGTATCCGGTTTTCGCGCCGTCGCCCGCCTTGCTGGTCGGGAGGATCACTTCGACACCGTAGCCGTCAACCCGTTTTGCCCATTCGATGGCGTCATATCCCGTTGCCGTGCGTCCGCCGTCGATGTAGACCTCGTAGCCGGAGGGCAGGGCGGGGTTGACGTCCACGTCTATGGCAACCGTCAGACTGCTCTGTCCGAACTCCTTGAGAATCGCCGGAATGATTTCCGGATTGCGGAACGCCGCGCTGCTCACCGAAACCGTGTTCGCTCCTGCGGCGAGGACCTCTCCGGCGGACTTGACATCGCGGATCCCCCCGCCGACCGTGAACGGAACCGTGCAGACCGCGGAAACCCGCCGGACCACATCCAGAAGCGTTCCTCTCTGTTCGACCGTGGCGGTGATGTCGAGCAGCGCCAGTTCATCCGCGCCCGCGGCGCAGTAGGCCTTTGCACACTCCACCGGATCACCCGCATCGGCGATCTCCACAAAGTGAACCCCCTTCACGACCCGTCCGTTCTGCATATCGAGACACGGCATAATGGAAACCGGTTTATCCATTTCAACACTCCTTTTCTTGTTGAATCTCCAGATGGAATCTTCAAAAGGACAATGTAATTTCAAAACGTTGAAAAGCAAGTCCGGATTTCAAAACTTTCCCGGAATCGTCCCGTCTTCCGGATTTCCGGAAGCGGCGGAAACGGAATGCGCGGAAAAACGCGGGAAAAGTTCCGAAAACATCGGGAAAACGGGTTGAAATTTCCCGGATTCCGGGCTAGTTTACTCCATCCATGCGGCGGAGTTTGAAAACGAAAGAGGAGGAACGGATTTTATGCATCAGATCATCACGATTTCATCGTTCATTTTCTTTACGGCGCTTGTCGCGGTCATCACCTGGTTCATGACCCACAAGGAAGACGTAAAATCAAAAGAGGGATATTTTCTTGCCGGACGGTCTCTGACCTATCCGTTCATTGCCGGATCGCTGCTGCTCACCAATCTTTCGACGGAACAGATGGTCGGCCTCAACGGCTCCGCGTTCAAGGAGGGACTGTGCGTCATGGCGTGGGAAGTGGTCGCGGTTCTCGCACTGGTGGCCATGGCGATGTTCTTCCTTCCGCGCTTCCTCAAAAGCGGCATTGCAACGCTGCCGGAATATCTTCATATCCGTTTTGACCGGACAACCGCAATCATCACCAACATCCTCTTCCTGATCGCCTACATGCTGATTCTGCTGCCGATTATTCTCTACACCGGGGCGGCCGGACTCAGCGGCATCATGAACGTCCCCGCCATCACCGGAATCGACAGCTATATGGGCAACCTCTGGCTGATGGTCTGGTTCATCGGAATTGTCGGAATGGTGTACGCGCTGTTCGGCGGACTGCGGTCGGTGGCGGTTTCCGACACGCTGAACGGAGTGGGCCTTCTGGTCGGCGGATTCATGATTCTCTACTTCGGACTTCATGCGATCAGCGGCGGACACGGATGGATCCGCGGACTGGAAACCCTCGTCGAAGCCCTGCCGGATAAATTCAACTCCATCGGCGGACCGAAATCCGAGGTTCCCTTTGCAACGCTCTTCACCGGCGTGCTGGTCATCAACATGTTCTACTGGTGCACCAACCAGCAGATCATTCAGCGCACGTTTGCGGCAAGTTCGCTGGCGGAAGGACAGAAAGGGGTGCTGCTCTGCGCGTTCCTGAAACTGATCGGTCCGCTCTATCTGGTCCTGCCCGGCATTATTGCATTCTACATGTTCCGGGATACCGGACTGCGGTCCGACGACGCCTATGGAAAACTGGTCTCCACGGTTCTTCCCGCTCCGCTGACGGGATTCTTCGCCGCCGTGATGACCGGCGCCATTCTGAGTTCCTTCAACTCGGCGCTGAATGCAACCTGCACGCTGTTCAGCCTCGGAATTTACAAGGAGGTGTTCAACCGCAAAGCAACGGAAGTTCAGCTGGTCCGTTCGGGAAAAATCTTCGGTTTCATTATTGCAGTCGCCTCCATGACGATCGCTCCGCTGCTGGCCAATACGGGAAGCATCTTCGCCTATCTGCAGAAGATGAACGGGATTTATTTCATTCCGATCTTCTCGGTGGTGCTGGTCGGCATGCTGACAAAATATGTTCCCGCGATCGCGGCGAAAAGCGCTCTGGTTGCCGGATGCGTCATCATTGCGATCGGCTATTTCGTTCCGCCGTTCAGCCGCTGGGTGGACGCCATGAACGCGTTCCACTTTGTCGGCGCGGTGTTCCTTGCGCTCTGTCTTTACATGGTCGCGTGGGGCAGATTCGCACCGCGCCCGACGCCGTTCATTCAGGAGGATGTCAAAGCGGTGGATATGACCTCCTGGAAATATGCGCCGCTGACCGGCGGACTTCTGATCCTTGTCGTGGCGGTCATCTACATCTCGTTCGCCAAATGATGGACGGGATTCCGGGGGAGGGCGGCGGGAACCGTTCTTTTCTCCGCGAACAGCAGGGAACGGAATCAGATGAACAATCCTTTTCCAGAGAGGGTCCGGACGATCGGGATCGCAGCTCCGGCAAGCGGGGCGGACCGGGCGGACTGGGATGCGTCCGCGGAGATGCTGCGCTCCTTCGGACTGCGCGTTGTCGAGGGACGGCTTTTTGAACACAGAGACGCCATGCCGTACCTCTCCGCGCCCGATCCGCAGCGGGCGGAGGACCTGAACGGATTGATCCGCAATCCGGAAATCGACCTGATTCTCTGCCTGCGCGGCGGCTACGGAAGCATGCGGATTCTGGACCGGGTGGACTGGGATGTCCTGCGCCGGCGTGCGCTCCCGGTCATCGGATTCAGCGATATCACGGCGCTGCATCTGGCAATGTTCGCCCGGAAGGCGGGGATTCCGGTTGCCGGACAGATGGCGGCGGGTTTCGCGCGCACAATGAAAAACGACCAGACTTTTTCCGCGGTCCGGCGCGCGCTTTCAGTCGCATTTCACGGGAAGGAGGAACTGGAGGAGCACTATTCGCTGACGGAGATCCGCGGAGGAACAGCCGCCGGCGGGATTGTTCCGGTGAATCTGACTCTGCTGGCGGCGCTTTGCGGAACGCCGTTTCTGCCGGACCTGGAAGGAAAAATTCTGGTTGTCGAAGATATCGGCGAACCGCTCCGGAAGCTCGACCGCCACCTGACTCAGCTGCGCCTCGCCGGGATTCCGCAGAAACTCGCGGGTGTTGTTTTTGCGCAGTTTACCGACTGCGGGGAAAAGGAGTTTCAAACCCGTCTGCTGGAAGAGTTCTCCCGTTTCGTTTCCGGGCCGGTTCTTGCCGGGCTTCCGTTCGGCCATGAGCTTCCCTCGCTCTCTTTTGTCTGGGGGGAGGCGGCGGAGATCCGAGCCGGAGAGCTCCGCTTTTGACGGAAGGAACTTCTCCGGAAAACACCGTGTCTAACGCCCGGCAGGCTTCAAAGGAGGATAAAGAATGATCGTGCGTATTTTTCTGCTTCTGTTTGCGGCGGCATCCGCCGTTTTCGCCGCCGAACAGCCGTTCCGCTGGGACTGGAAAACGGACAACGGAACGCTGACGGTCACGCTTCATACGGAGGAGGGAAGCTATATCTACCGGAATGCGACATCGCTCCGTTTCGGCGGATCGGCTCCGGCCAAAACACCGGATGCGCTTGCCTTTGAAGATTCCGTCATGGGGAAAACGGAGATTTACAAGGGGGAAAAGAGCTGGGTTTTCCATCCGCTTCCGGACAAGGAGACCGAACTGGCCGTCTCCTGGCAGGGATGCCGGTCAAAAGCGGGAAGCGCTCCGCTCTGCTATCCGCCGGAAACGGTCCGGATTTCTCTGAATCCGAACGAAAACGGATCGGGAACGCTCTATCCGGTGGAAAAGACGGAATCCGCACCATCTTCCGGAGATCTTTATCCGGGCGTTGTGATTGAACGGACCGCGTTCGGCTACCGGAATGCGGAACAGTTCACCGCTTTTCTGGAAGGGAAGGAGGCCGGAGGATTCAATTTCGCAGACAAAGGCATTGTTCTGGTTCTGATTCTGACTCTGCTTGGCGGACTTGCACTGAATCTGACGCCGTGCGTTCTGCCGATGATTCCGATCAATCTGGCGATCATCGGAGCGGATTCGGGCGGGCGGCGCAATGCGCTGATCCGCGGGTCGGTGTATGCGGCGGGAATTGCGGTTGCCTATGGTGCGGTCGGACTGGCCGCCGTGCTGGGCGGCGCCTCTTTCGGAGTGCTGAGTTCTCTCTGGTATTTCAATCTTGGCGTGGCGGCGGTGTTTGTCATCCTTGCGCTCTCCATGTTTGATGTTTTCACGATCGACTTCTCCCGGTGGGGCGGCAGCATCCGGACCCCGTCGACCGCAAAGCTGGCGGGCGTGTTTCTGCTTGGCGGACTTTCCGCATTGCTGGCGGGCGCATGTGTCGCTCCGGTGGTGATCGCGGTCTTGCTCTACTCTGCGGATCTGTATGCGGGAGGGAATCCTTTCGGGCTTGCGCTTCCGTTTCTTCTCGGTGCGGGCATGGGTCTTCCGTGGCCGTTCGCCGCCGCGGGAATCGCCCGCATTCCAAAACCGGGGAAATGGATGGTCCGCATCAAATATGCGTTCGGAATCGTGATTCTGCTGGCGGCCGGATATTACGGAGTCCTCGGAACACGGCTGGCGATCAACGAGTTTTCCGCATCGAATCCGCAGCTCTCCGCTTCGGCTCCGACAGCCGGGACACAGGCTTTGGACGACGCTTTGCTGGAGGCGGTCCTCAACGGAAAACCGGTCCTGATCGACTTCTGGGCAGAGTGGTGCAAAAACTGCAAGGCGATGGATCTGGGGCCGATGCGCGATCCCGCGGTCCGGAAGGCGCTCGAAAACTTCAATGTCGTCAAACTGGATGCGACCCGCGTTTCCGATCCGCAGATCAAGGCGGTGATGGAGCGTTTCCGGATCTCCGGACTGCCGGCGTTTGTGATCATCAAACCCGCGCCGTGATCCGCAGAAACCGGCCGGAGCCGGCGGGGAGGGGGGATACCGGTTATCTCTCCGGGGACGGGAAACGGGTTTTCAGGAATGTTTCCGCGTTTTTATTCCCGGCGGCGGAGGCTCTCTTCAACCAGACAAGAGCCGATTCCCGGTCTTTTTGCGTCCCGAATCCGTCATACAGCATCATTCCGAGTTCGTACATGGCCTCCGCATCGCCTTTTTCGGCCGATTTCCGGTAGCAGGAGAATGCGGTTTCCAGATTCCGTTCCACACCTTCGCCGAGATAGAACATCCTGCCGAGCAGGAATTCCGCCGCGCGTTCTCCCCGTTTTGCCGCCCGGGCAAGGTAATGCAGGGCGTTCCCGGCACTCTTCCGGGTCCCGATCCCGTACAGATACATTCTTCCCAGTTCGCACTCCGCATCACGGTTTCCTCTCTGAACCGCCTTCCGGCAGAGCGAAAACGCTATTTTACGGTTTCGTCCGCATCCTTCCCCGCGTTCATACACCAGAGCCATCGCAAGCAGGGCGTTGGGATTGTCCTGCTCCGCCGATTTGGAATACCAGCGGAACGCTTCGGAAAAATTCCGGGGGGTGCCCACCCCCGTGTAATAACAGACGCCCAGATTGTACTGCGCAACGGCATTCCCCTGCCGGGCCGATTTCAGAAACCAGCGGAACGCCTCTTTTTTGTCCGGCCGGACTCCCTTGCCGAACGTATAGGCCATCGCGCAGTTCTTCTGCGCTTCCGGACAGCCGTTTTTTGCGGATTTCAGAAAGAACTGGAAGGCTTTTTCCGGATCTTTTTTTACCCCTTTTCCTTCGCGGTAGAGCTCTCCGATGCCGCAGGCGGCCTCCGCATATCCCAGCTTCTCCGCCCGGCGGAAACAGCGCATCGCCTCTTCAAAGGAGGGATCGACGCCGTATCCGTAACGATATGCGTATCCCTGTTCGCAAATGGCTTCCGGATCGTTCTGTTCCGCCGCCCGCCAGATCCAGTTGCGGTACTCCCGCAGATTTTTGGGAACGCCCGTTCCATAAAAACAGCAATTGGCCAGTGCGAGCTGCGCGGAAGCAAGTCCCTGTTCCGCCGCCTTTCGGTACCAGCGAGCCGCAATCGACGGATTCCGCGTCACCCCTTCCCCGTCTTCATAACATCGTCCGAGATTGTACTGCGCCCACGAATCCCTCTGTTTTGCCGCTTTCCGGTACCATTTCACGGACTCTTTCCAGTCTTTTTTTACGCCCTCTCCGTTGTGGAGCATCACCGCAAGCGAGGTCTGGCCGTTCGCATCGCCCCCCTCCGCCGCTTTCCGATACCATTTTGCCGCAAGGGCGGGATCTTTTTCCGTCCCATCCCCTTTGCGCCAGCAGGTCGCAACATTCCTCTGTGCCGACGGCTCTCCCTGTTCCGCCGCCGCAAGAAACAGACGGAATGCCCGTTTCGCATTCCGCTTCATCCCCTCGCCCCGCAGATACAGGACCCCGAGCCGGTTCAGAGCCTTTCCGTTTCCCTGTCGTGCGGATTTCGTATACCACAAAAACGCCCGGGAAAGATTTTTTTCCGTTCCCAGCCCGTTTTCCCAGCAGTTTCCTGTCTCAAGCTGAGCGGAAGCAGATCCCCGTTCCGCCGCCCGGGAAAAAAGGGAAAAGGCTTGCCGTTCGTTGATGCGGACCCCTTTTCCATGCCGGTAGGCGTATGCTAGTTTCAATATGGCATCCACATTTCCCTGCTCCGCGGATTTCCGATACCACTCCGCGGCGGCAATGAGATTTTTCCGGATTCCGTGTTTCCCCGTTTCGCAGAGAAGACCCGCCTCGTACTGGGCGGATGCTTCGCCTTTCCGCGCCCGGCGGAAAAGGGTTTCCGGCAGGGAGGCTCGGTGGGTACGATAGAGAAGGATTCCTGAAAGGAGAAGGAGAAAGAAAAGAAGAAAAAGAGAGAAGAGGCAGATGGATGTCCGGATTCTCGGATGTTTCATCTCTGGACCGACGGGTTGTTGGTTTTTCCTGGGTTGTGTGATGCGAGAAGGAAAAACCTTTTGAGGAAAGGTTCTTTCCTTCTCGCGCTCTTCTTTTTCCAAACCTTTTCGGGCAGCCGTTTTCCTGGAGAAAACGGCGAATCTACATCAGATGGACGGTGTCCGGGGCGGAAGCACCCGGTCGATTCGGATCCGGATTTCCGACACGGATGTAATCCCGAAGGAGGATGACAGTTCCGCAAGGGCTTTCTTCTGGAATGAGTCAAGGAGCTGCGGAAGATTCCCGGAATCCGACGGCTGATATTCCATATGGGTTTCCAGATACGTTCCTTTCCGTCTGGAAAACAGGCCGACCCGTGTGATTTCGATTCCCGGGAACTCTTTCTCCTGCGCGACGATCAGATCGGAAATGGAGCGGGCGGAAATAAATACGGCTCCGTGTTCCGCCTGAAGCGCAATGCCTTTCGCCCGGTGCGGAGAACTGAAGATCCAGTACAAGATCAGCGCCACAAGAATCAGAAGCGCAAACACCATCCATCCGAACATGAATCCTGCGAAAAACTCGTTGCCGGTGTCCAGCGAGAAAAAGCGGATTGTCTGTTCCTTCAATTCCAGCAGCGCTTTTTCCATCGGATTACTCCTCGTCGTTTTCCTCTTCGTCTTCGTCGTCCTGCTCTTCGAGGTCCATCACAACGACGTTGACATGATCCACGGTCATTCCGGAAAGCCGGGTGATCTCTCCGGCCACCGCCTCTTTCAGATGGGCTGCGACTTCCGGAATCAGGACTCCGTACTGGAAGATCACGCGCAGTTCCACCGCCACGGAATTTCCGTTCATCTCCACGGAAATCGCGCGGTCCTGGATCTTTTTGCTTCCGACGATTTCCGCAAGATTGTCCACCAGCGTGCTGTTGCCGAGGCGGAGAACCCCCTCCACTCTCAGCGCCGCTTTCCGGACAATGGAGGAAATCACGCTTTCATGAACCTTGACCACGCCCGTCGAGTTTTCCCGAGAACTCATCGGTTTGCTTTTTTTTCTGATCACCGCCATTTCATTCCTCCTCCTGGTCCTCTTCCTCGGGATCTTCGATCTCGCGGACCACGATGTTGACCCGGCCGACCTTCAGGCCGGTCAGACGGGAAATCTCTCCCGAAATCGCCTCCTGAACGGCGGACGCCACCTGCGGAAGCGACACCCCGTAAAACAGATTGAGGGAAACCTCCACGGAAACGGAAGATTCTCCCATCTCCACCACAATGGAGCGGTCGTGAATCTTCTTGCTTCCGACCATCTCCGCGATATTGTCCACAAAGCTGCTGCCGGAGATTTTTGAAACCCCTTTCACGGAACACGCCATTTTGCGGACGATTGTCGCAATCACGTTTTCATGAATCCGGACCGCACCCCGGATTTCGCCGTAGCCTTCCTGCTTCATGTCTGTTCTCCGTTCTCCGGTCAGGATTGACCGCTGGTTTTGGTCTTTTCAAAACTTCCGCTCTTCATCACCCGTTCTATGAATCCGGTGTCGTAGTGTCCCTCGTTGAACTCCTTGGTCCCGGTAATGAACAGATCGAACGGAATGGTCGTCGCCACACCCTCGATGATGTACTCCTCCAGAGCGCGGCGGCATTTGGCAATCGCATCCGCCCGTGTATCGCCGTGGACGATCAGCTTTGCGATCATGCTGTCGTAATACGGCGGAATGCTGTATCCGCAGTAGGCGTGCGAATCCACCCGCACCCCGTATCCGCCCGGCGCCGAATAAAAGTCGATTTTTCCCGGACACGGTGCAAAATTCCGATACGGATCCTCCGCATTGATTCGGCATTCGATCGCGTGTCCGCGCGGTATGATCTGTTTCTGCGTGTACTGCAGTTTGAGTCCGGCCGCGATGCGGATCTGCTCTTTGATAATATCCACGCCGGTTACCATTTCGGTCACCGGATGTTCCACCTGAACCCGGGTGTTCATCTCCATGAAATAGAACTGCTCTTTCGGTCCCAGGAGGAATTCGATCGTTCCCGCGCTGACGTATTTCACCGCCTTCGCCGCCTTGACTGCCGCCTCGCCGAGTTTCTTCCGGAGAGCCGGGGAGATCGACGGGGAGGGGGACTCCTCGATCAGCTTCTGATGTCTGCGCTGCATGCTGCAGTCGCGCTCGCCGAGCTGGAGCACATTCCCGAACGAATCCGCAAGAATCTGCACTTCGATATGCTTCGGATTTTCAATGAATTTCTCGATATAGACATCGCCGTTTCCGAAGGCTTTTTCCGCCTCGGTTTTTGCGGAGTGGAAACCCTGGATCAAGCTGGCGTCGTTATGAGCGATCCGCATTCCGCGTCCGCCGCCGCCGGCCGAGGCCTTGATGATGACCGGATATTCCAGTTTGCGGGCGATGACAAGCGCTTCCTCTTCGGTTTCAATCACGCCGCCGGAACCGGGAGTGATCGGCACGCCGGCTTTGCGCATGGTTTCCCGGGCGCACGCTTTGTCGCCCATGGCGCGCATCTGGTCCGGGGTCGGGCCGATGAACGTGATGTTGCAGCTTTTGCAGATTTCCGCGAAATGAATATTTTCCGCCAGGAAACCGTATCCCGGATGGATGGCGTCGACATCGCAGATCTCGGCGACCGAAATGATGCGGTCGATCAGCAGATAGCTCTCATTCGACTGCGCGGGGCCGATGCAGACCGCCTGATCGGCAAATTTCACGGGGAGACTGTCCTCATCGGCCTTGGAATACACCAGCACCGATTTGATTCCCATCTCCTTGCACGCGCGGATGATCCGCAGTGCGATCTCTCCCCGGTTGGCAATTAAAACCTTGTTGAACATAACGACAACTCCTGGGCTTCTCCGCCACGATTATTCAATAACAAAGAGCGGCTGACCGTATTCCACGGGCTGTCCGTTTTCGACGAGAATTTCCTTGATGACGCCACTTTTTTCCGCTTTGATCTCGTTCATCACCTTCATGGCCTCGATAATGCAGACCGTGGTATCCGGCTCGACCTTGGATCCCACCTTGACAAACGCCTCGACTCCCGGAGCGGAAGAGCGGTAGAATGTTCCGACGATCGGGGAATCAATGGTCTGCCCGGCGGGCGCGGCAGGGGCTGCCGGAGCAGCGGGAGCG
>CASFTV010000022.1 GCA_949297765.1 uncultured bacterium
CCCATGATTTGACTGCCATATTCACCTCCCGCGTTACAGAATGCAAATATAGCATAATTTTCTTGGATTTCATCTTTTATTTAGGGATAAGTTCTAAGTTGCGGAAAAGCGGTTTCCGCAGTTGATTTTTGTGTAAAAAAACGTATATTCCCAACACGGAACAATTTTTTACGGAAGGGAGCCGCGGTTCGGATGAAGGCATCGGAAATCACCCCGCACAGCAGGGTTTGGCTGGAAATCAATCTGGATACGATCGAACGGAATTTCAGGCACATTCAGGAGGCGGTGAAACCGCTGAAGGTTCTTGCCGTTCTGAAGGCAAATGCGTACGGACTCGGTGCTGAAAAGATCGCGGAACGGCTGGACCGCGCCGGAGCTGCCGGATTCTGCGTGGCGGAACTGAAGGAGGCGCTTCCTCTTGTCAAATTCGGAAAACCGGTGCAGATTCTCGGCGCAGTGCTGGATTATGAGATTCCTCCCGCCGTGGCGAATCATATCATTCTCGGGATCACGGATGTGGAGGTCGCAAGAAAGATCAGCGCAGAGTCGGTCCGTCAGCAGGTCCGGACGGAGGTCCAGCTCAAGGTGGACACCGGAATGGGACGGCTCGGAATTCTCGAAAATCAGGTGCTTGCGGTGGCAAAAGAGGTTGTCAAACTGCCGAATCTCGACTTGAAGGGGATCTACACCCATTTCCCGATTGCCTATCACGGTGCGGACCGGTACAGCTTTGCCCAGACCGCCCGTTTCCTCGCCATCATCGAAAAACTCTCGCAGCACGGAATCGAACTGGAAAAACGGCATATCGCGAACAGCGACGCCATCAACAACTGTCCGTTTGCGACGGTGCCTCCGTTCACCCATGTCCGCGCGGGGATCAATCTGCACGGTTCGTTCGATACGGAAGGGCAGAGGGCGCTCCGTCTGGAGCCGGTGCTGTCGCTGAAGACCTATCTGGCGGCGGTGCGCACGCTTCCCGCCGGTCACACCATCGGCTACGGATGCAACTGCCGCCTCTTCCGGGATACGAAGGTCGGGACGATCGCCGCAGGCTATGCCGACGGACTTCCTCTGAACCTTTCCAACCGCGGATATGTGATCGTGAAAGGACGCCTCTGTCCGATTCTCGGGCGTCTTTCCATGGATTATACGACCATTTCTCTCGACGGCTTTGAGGATGGCGAACTCAAGCCCGGGGAAATCGTCACCTGCATCGGCGGCGAGGAGCCGAACCGGATCACGGTCGAAGACTGGGCGCAGATCAAGGGAACTCACTCGTATGACGTGATCTGTTCATTCGGAACGCGCGTCGAACGAATTTTTGTCACAGACTGACTTACAGAAGGATTTTGTCATGCTGAAACTCATTCCGGCCATTTCGCTTCTCCCGCTCCTGATGCTGCTGTGCGGATGTATCAACATCCAGTACGAAGGAAGTTCGGAGCCGCCGCTTCCCGATTCGGAGGCGGTCGAACTCTATTTCTCCGCCGATCAGATTCCGGTGAAGGACTACACCGTGCTCGGCGAAGCAACGGCAAGCGCCGGAATGACCTATACCGCAACCGATGTCGAAGCGAAACTGCGTTCCTTCGCCCGGGAGAAGGGGGCAAACGGTGTCCTGATCGTGGACATCAAACGAATCTATGCCGGAAAGGCGAGGGCCGATCAGATCAAGAATCAGAGCGATTTCCAATGGATCGTCGACGACTCCTCCGGAAGCTCTTTCCGCTATTTCCGCGAGGATATGCTCAATTACAGCAAAAATGAAGGACAGGAAAAACCGGTCTATGATATTCTGATCAAGGCGAAGCTGATCTCGGTTCCGCGCGCGGAACCGTAAGAGGACGTATCGTTTCTTTTCCGTTTCTCCGCGCAGGGCGGGTCTGCTTGCAGAACGGTTTTTCCCCGGATATATTCCTTCATCGGAAGAGAGGAGGGGCCTTTTTATGAATTTCACGGAAAAACTGATCGTTGCGCCGGGACGGAAAATCGATGTGCGGGACATTGATCCGTCGGAAGATTTCGGATGGGGAAAAAAGAATCTTGACCGGCTGGTGGAACGGAACACCCGCGGGCTGATGGAGTATCAGTACAAGATTTATGCGGAGAACCGTCAGTCGCTTCTGCTGGTGTTTCAGGCGATGGATGCCGGCGGGAAGGATGGGACGATCAACCATGTCCTTTATGCCATGAATCCGCAGGGCTGCCGTTCCCACTCGTTCAAGGTGCCGACAAAGGAGGAGGCGGAACATGATTTCCTCTGGCGGTATCATAAAGTGGCTCCGTCCGCGGGAGAGGTCGTGATCTTCAACCGTTCCCATTACGAGAGCGTCCTGGTGGAGAAGGTTCACGGGTTCGTTTCTCCGAAAGAGGTGAAAAAACGCTACGGGCTCATCAACGATTTCGAGAAAACCCTCCTTTCCAACCGCACAACGATTCTCAAGTTTTTCCTTCATATCAGCAAGGAGGAGCAGCTGAAACGCTTCAAAGACCGTCTGGACGACAAACGGAAACACTGGAAAATCTCGGAGAGCGACTACACCGAACGCGAATACTGGGATGATTACATGAAAGCCTTCAACGGGCTGCTGAACCATTGTTCGACAAAACACGCACCGTGGTTTGTCATTCCGTCCAACAACAAGGAGTTCCGTAATTTAGCCGTGTCGGAGATCATCCTCGACGCGATGAAGCACATGAAGCCGGCGCTCCCCGAAACCACGGCGGATCTGAACCGAATCCGCAAACTCTACTATCCCCGGGCCGCGAAGAAGGAATAGTCCGGAAAGGGGGGACAATTCGCGCCAGTCCGGATCGTGTGCGGATTCCCCTGGAAGAATCCGTCCGGCTTTTTTCCGCAGGGCGTTATTTCCGTCCGAAGCGGCGTTCCAGTTCGTTGAGCGAAATATGAAGGATGGTGGGCCTTCCGTGAGGACAGCAGTAGGGAAGTTCGCATTGCGCCATCTGATCGAGCAGGGCGCTGCACTCCTCCATGGAGAGTTTGTCGTGGGCCTTGACGGCGGCTTTGCAGGCGGCCTGAGCGAGTTTTGCAGAGTCGGTCTGTCCGCTGAAGGAGCCGTTTTCCGTAATCAGGGAGAGGATATCCCGGAACACGCCGCCCGCGTTGTCCTGCCGCAGAGCCTGCGGAATCGCGTTGAGTTTCACGGAATGTTCTCCGAAGGTTTCCGCCTCGAAGCCGAGAGTATGGAAAACTTCCCGGTTCGCGTCGAGGAAACGGCAGTCGGAACGCGACACTTCCAGCGAGATCGGAATCAGGAGCTTCTGCGAGAGAACTCCTCCATCCCGTTTCAGAAGCCGTTCATAGAGAACCCGTTCGTGCGCCGCGTGCTGATCGATCAGAACAAGCGCCCCCTTCATGACTGCGATAATATAGGAATCTTCCAGAATTCCAAGGACGTGGAGGTCTTTTCGTTCCGGGAAATTGGCGGTCCGCGGTTCTTCTCGTTCGATTTCCCGCGAAGAGGACGCATTGTCCTCGGGTTTGAAGAGATCCGGAACGGCGGCGCTGTCGGGCAGAGCGCCGACCGGAAGATAGTCCACTTTCGCCGCCAGCAGAATGCGTTCGATCTGCGGCGTGCCGGACGGAATATCCGGTTCGGTCTTCCGGATAAGCCGTTCTCCGGCCGGGCGTTCGGAAATCGGTTCCGCGGGCTCCACCGGAGGCAGGACGGCCTGGCGGCGGATGAAATCTGCCGGATCGAATGCGTTCGCCGGTCCGGAAGTGGGCGCGGGGGCGGATTCCGGTGTGGTGGACGGCGGAAGATTGGGAACAAGGAACGGATTGTCGGAGCGCGCCGCGCGGGACATCGCGTCGGCAACCGCTTCCCGGACCGCCGATGCGATCTCGAATTCATTGCGGAAACGGACCTCCCGCTTTGCCGGATGGACGTTGATATCCACCAGCGCAGGATCGAGCGAGAGAAAGAGAAGGGCGGGATGATAGCGGCCTTTGTCGAGCATGGGGCCGCATCCGTCCTTGATCCCCCGGTAGACGGGGAGAGACTCCACCGGCCGGCTGTTGACGAAGATCCGCTGTTCCGAACGGGTCGGACGGGTCACGCCGCGGCGGGTGATGTAGCCGTGAATGGCGATTCGTCCGTTGTCGTATTCGAGGGGGATCATTGCGTCGGCCAGTTCGCGTCCGTAGATGTCGCGGATGCGGGGCATGAGTTCCTCTCCGGCTCCGCTCGACAGAACCTTGCGGTTGTCGATCAGCAGTTCGAAGGCGACACGCGGATGCGCCAGCGAAATCAGGGAGAGGGTTTCCGTGATATGACGTTCCTCCGTTGCGCCGGATTTCAGGAATTTCCGCCGCGCAGGGACATTGTAAAACAGGTCGCGGACCGCGGTTTCCGTTCCGGGCGCACAGCCCACCGGCATGGTCTCTTCCAGGATCCCGCCGTTGAGGACCACCTGAAACCCCTCCTGGCAGCTGCGCCGCCGGGTCCGCATGGTCAGGCGGGAGACCGAGGCAATGCTCGGCATGGCCTCGCCGCGGAACCCGAAGGAGGAGATATGGAACAGATCTTCTTCCGTCGCGATTTTGCTGGTGGCATGGGGTTCGAAGCAGAGGAGGGCGTCTTCGGAGTCCATGCCGTCGCCGTCGTCCGAGACGGCGATCAGGCGCTGGCCGGCCCGTTCGATCCGGACTGTGATCCGTTTCGCATGCGCGTCCAGCGCATTTTCAACAAGCTCCTTGACCACGGACGCCGGCCGTTCGATCACTTCTCCCGCGGCGATCCGGTTGGCGATCCGGTCGGGAAGAATTTTAATCAGACTCATGGATGGTGTTCTCCCGTTTGTTTTTCCGCCTCCCGGACCAGCTCCTGAAATTCACGGCTTTTCCGGATGTTGTCGAAGGAGGGGTCCCAGCTGGCTTCGACAAGACGGGGGCCGAGATCCGCGGCCGCCCGCCGCAGAAAATCCAGCGCAACCTTCCGGTTGTTGGCAAGAGAATAGATCTTGGCAAGAGAGAGATGGGTGGCGGTGGTCCCGCCGGGATCCAGTGCAAGACTCTGTTTCGACGCCGCCAGCGCCTCCGGTAGTTTGTTCTGTTTCGCAAGAACGGTCGCCAGATTCAGATAGGCGTTCGGATCGCCCGGATAGAAAAGGGTCTGGTTGCGGAACATCAGCTCCGCGGTTTTGTAATCTCCCCGGTGGCTCATCAGCGCGCCAAGATGCGACAGCGCCACCGCGTTGTTCGGACGGAAGACCAGAATGGTCCGGAACTTATCTTCCGCGGCGGGGAAATCCCCCCGCGCCCAGTCGTCCAGAGCGGCGGACGTGAGACGGCGGATGTCGGGTTCCAGAGTCGGAAGGGCGGAGCGGATTTCCCCATCTTCAAACCGGGTCGGCAGGGAGGGATCGAACAGCAGATCGCGCGGGACCGGTGCCGGATTTTCTGTCCTCTCCTGCGCCGTCTTGATGTTGGTGATGATGATCGTTGTCAGGATGATCAGCGCCATCAGAAGAATGAACGGCCCCAGCGGATTGCGGATGCCGGAAAACAGCGAATCCTTTGTCATGCGTCCGCTCCGATCCTGCGGCATGCGCAGAAGTGTCCCGGCGCAAGTTCCCGCATTTCCGGCAGTTCTGTTTCACAGAGGCGCTGTTCCGCTTCCGGGAGTGTCCGGCGGAGAGCGCAGCGGTCGCAGAAGCGGCATCCCGCGGGGAAGCGGGCCGGGGGAGGGACCGATCCCGGAATCGTCGAGAGCTTCCCGTGACTGCCGCCGAGTTTCGGTACCGCCGAAAGAAGCGCCGCCGTATACGGATGCCGCGGATGGTCGATCAGTTCCCGCACCGGTGCTGTTTCAACGATCCGTCCCGCATACATCACGCAGACACGGTCCGCCATTTCCGATACAATCCCGAGATTGTGGGTCACCAGAATGATCGACATCCCGAATTTCTTTCTCAGCTCCGCGAGCAGATCCAGAATCTGTGCCTGGATTGTCACATCCAGCGCGGTTGTCGGCTCATCCGCCACGAGAATCGACGGCCGGCTTGCCAGCGCCATCGCGATCATCACTCTCTGCTGCATCCCTCCCGACAGCTCGTGCGGGTAGAGGCGCATCCGCTCCTCCGGACTCGGGATTCCCACTTTCCGGAGCAGTTCCGCCACCTCCTCCTCCACATTCTCCACCTCCGGCCGATGAAGCTCGATCGCCTCCGCAATCTGCGCACCGACCCGGAAGACCGGATTCAGCGATACCGACGGCTCCTGAAAAATATAGGCGATCTCCCCTCCGCGGATTCTCCGGAGCTGACGCGGCGGCAGTTTCATCACATCTTCTGTAACGCCGTCGCGCCGGGTCAGCAGCACCTCGCCCCGCGGAATCCGGGCCGGCGGCGACGGCAGAAGACGCGCCAGCGACATGCAGCTGATGCTTTTCCCGCATCCGCTCTCCCCGACCAGCGCCAGAATTTCCCCTTTCCGGAGCTGGAACGAGACATCCGTCACGGCGGGAAGCCAGCCTCGGTCCGATTTGAATTCAATCGTCAGATTGTTTACTTCGAGTACATTTTCCATGATTCGTTTCTTCCGAAGGCGAACAATAATCCGGATTTCCGTTTTTTTCAAATGGAAACTGCGGTTTTTTCAGGAATATCCCATCCGGACCATCCGATCCGTCTTACGCAACGGCGATTCCCGCAAGAAGCAGAAGGGTTTCGGCAAGGTAGCCGTCGATTTCAAAAAGACGCGGCGAGGGCCGTCCCGCATGCCGGATGACCGCATGTCTCTGAATTCGAAGTATCAGTTCGGCTGCCAGCAGCAGAACAAAGCCTCCGGCAAGAACCTGAAGATGGAGCGACAGGATTCCCGTCAGCAGCACCACCGCTCCCGCAATTCCGTAGGGAATTCTTTTTTTCTCTTCCGGAATTCCCAGCAGCGGTTCAAAATCCTCCGCCGCGCAGTCCGCCAGTCCGCTCCGGACCAGATACGCCCCCGTGAAAACCGGAAGAAAGATCGACGGCGAGCGGAACGAGATCATCCCGAACGCCAGCGCCCGCAGAAGATAGAGGCTGACAAAGAGAAAAATCGGCGTCATTTCTCTCCGGAATTCCAGATCTCTGGAAACGGCTTCCGCCATTTCTCCTCTGCGGAAGCGGAGGGTCAGATAGACGGAAAGACTGCGCAGGCCGCGCCATTCCGTCATCAGTTCGCATCCGAGCGGCAGGACGATGGCTGCGAAAAGTCCCGCGGCTTCCCTGCCGAACAGAATTCCCGCAACAAGTCCCGTCAGCGTGCAGATTCCGCCCGCCGCCGCTCCGGCCAGCGGAAACAGCGCCGCCTGCGGCTCCGCAGAACCGCTGTGCAGTTTCCGGGTGAAGAATACGTTGAATGTCGCCGCTGCGTCGTTCCAGAAATCCCGTGTCATGGTAAAACCTCGATTCCCGTATGTTCGCGATAGGCGTTCTGCATGAGTTTGCGTACTTTTTCCGCCAGTTCCTTCCGCGTTTCCCCGGTCGGGTGGAAAAGGCCGCAGGAGTAGACATCCACCCGGATCTCCTTCAGGCCCAGGAGCTGCCAGACATGCGGAAGAAGTGTCTGGTCGCCGTACCATGCCGGATTCATTTCGCCTCCCGGGACATGGTAAACCGTAATCAGCGGGAGCAGGGGGCGACGGTCTTTCAACGCCGCTTCAAACGGTGTCGATTTGAACGGCAGAAGACCGTGCTGTCCGTCGGTTGTCGTTCCTTCCGGATAGACGATCAGCGGAACTCCGATCGCAAGGGTATGTTCGAATTCCTTCAGCGTCTCCAGCGATTTCGCCGGAGATTTCCGGTCAATCCACACCGGATGCGACATTTCAATATACGGCCCGAGCAGAAACCATTTCCGGATCTCCTTTTTCGGCGCAAAACGTACTCCTGTCAGCGAGGCGTGAACCAGAATATCCACATAGCTCTGATGGTTGGATACCAGCAGGACCCCTTTTTCTTCCGGGAATTCTCCGTGCCGGATCACCCGGATCTTCAGAATCCGCAGAATTCCGCGCGCCCATTCTCCCGCAAGTTTCGCGCCGAGGGTCACCCGTTCATCCCTGGTCTTCCCGATATGAAGGAGCACTGCCTTCAGCAGCATGACCGGAAACCAGATCAGGAGCAGCACGATCCGGAGGATTTTCCGGCCGAAGGTCAGCATGGGGAGCCGCAGGACCGGGTTGCGGGCCGCGCGGCGGAAGATTCCGGCTGCTGTGCCGTCAGTTCCACATTGAAATGCCGGGAATAGCGCTGGGGAAGCTGGGCAACGTCCAGAAGAATGAAAAAGTCGATCGTCCCGAATTTGCGGTCGAATACCGGCGCTCCGCAGATTTTTGCTCCGAGGCGCAGATATCCTTTCAGAAGCGGCGGCATCAGCGCCCGCACGGAGGGGATTGCTTCCGCGGCTTTCCTCATGGTCTCTTCATCGGGCCGTTCCATGCGGAAATCATCCTGAGGCTCGGCATACACCTCCTCCGAAAGTTTTCCGCGGGCTTTGAGTTCGTCGTAGATCAGCCATCCGTGAGCCGGTTCCGTTGTCTCCAGACTGACGCATCCGAGCAGATATCTCTGACGGCTCCGGTAGATCAGTTCAGAAATTCCGCTCCACAGCAGAGCGACCACGCTTCCGTTGCGGGAATCCGGAGCCACGCAGGTCCGGCCCACTTCGATCGCCAGCGGTGCGATAGATGCCAGTCCGTCGATCCGGTATTCCTGCTCCGAATAGAACCCGAGTCCGGAATGCCGGGCGATGGAGCCGAAATGGATCCGGTAGGTCCCGACGACCCGTTCATCATCTTTTCGGACCACAATGAGATGGAGGCAGTGATCGTCAAATTCGTCCTTGTCGATCCCTCCCTGCAGATCCTTCAGGCCTTTTCCCTGTTCCAGATTGAATACATTGTAACGCAGACGGAATACCGATTCAATCTCCTCATCCGTCAATGCAAATTTAATCAGATACTGGTCTTTTTCAGCGATGACCGGAGGGTTCGCAACAAGCTCCCTGATTGCGTCCAGACTTTCCATATTTGCACCTCCCCTTGGCGGAATCTTCAAAATATCGCTTGTTTTTTCGGATTTTACTATAAACCGTATTCGGAAAAACTCAAATCGTTTTTTCGTCTTTTTCGCAAAAGAGTGGACGGGACCCCGCCGCACTGCATGCCATCCCGAAGGCGATCATGGTCGCAAACAGGGAACTGCCTCCGTAACTGAAGATCGGAAGCGTCAGCCCTGTCGGCGGCAGAAGCGCTGTATTCACCCCGATGTGCAGAAGCGCCTGTGCCGTGAAAAGAACGCCGGTTGAAAAAATGAAGATCCTGGCTTCCGCATCCTCCGTCCGGAGGGCCATTCTCCGGAAAATCCATCCGACAAACAGATAGCCGGCGATCATCAGAAGTCCGCCGGCGACTCCGCCCGACTCCACGATCGAGGCAAACGCAGAGTCGCTGTGCGACAGCGGAAGATACGCATTCGACCAGAGCGCTCCCCCCCATTCCGATCCGAACACCCCTCCGTGCGCCAGCGTGTATTGAAACTGTTTGATGTGCCATCCCGCCCCGTAAAGATGACTGTCCGGATTCCAGTATCCGGCGATGCGCTTCATCGCATATTCGTGTTTCAGAACGAACAGAACCGCCGTCGGAACGGCAAGAGCGCCGAACAGCAGAAAAAAGGTCCGGAAATAACCGGCGGTGCACAGAACCACGGCAAGTCCGAGGAAAAAGACCGTCGCCGATCCGAAGTCCGGTTCCAGAAGCACCAGCCCGCAGAATACCATTCCGCTTCCCGCAAGATACAGCGCCCGTTTCCGTTCCGGCCACTGCGTCTTTGCGGCAAATCCGCTGATCAGCAGCAGAAACGGCGCCTTCGCGAATTCCGACGGCTGAAGAAGCACCCCTCCGAGCGAAAACCATCCATGCATTCCGTTGATCGGCGTGCCCAGAAACAGAACCAGCAGCAGCGCCGCCACCGCCGCTCCTCCCAGATACCGGGCGCAGCTCTTGTAAATCCCGAACGGAATCCGGGAAAGAACCAGAAACAGGATGATCCCGAAAATCAGCCAGACCAGCTGACGGAACGAATAATGAAACGGATTTTCCCCGAGCGCCCGCGCACTGTAAATCGAGAGGCATCCGCCCAGCCCGAGAATCGTAAGTCCGAGCGCCGCGCTGAGATAGGTCTGTTCATTCCGGTTCATGGTCTGCTCGCCTCCCGGATGGAAACGGGGAGGGTGACATCTTTTCCCGGAACGGGCGGCGTCAGAATTTCAATGGTCCCCGGCACCCATGCTCCGCGGCGGTCCAGCATCACGCGGAACACTCCCGGCCGTCCGGAAAGTTCACGGTCAAACTCCGCTTCCCAGCCGGAGATGCCGCTTTCCCGTTCCTGCTCCTTCCGGAATTCGGTTTCCCCGATTTTTTTCCGGATCTCCGGATCGTCCACGGTCCGGCGGCGCGGACGGGGAACAATTTCCAGTTCCGGACAGCGCTGAAGCAGCTGCTGCAGTTTCAGAATCTCTCCCGGCGAAAGATTCCGTTTCAGAAGAATGCGTGTCTCCTCCTCCTCCTCGGCCGGAGGGGTATCCGGAAACACGGCTTTGAGACGGGCGCACAGATCCGTGTATCTTTCCGCTTTCAGACCGTTCTTTGAGAGCGAGAGATCGTGCGTCAGTTCGGTCCATGCCAGTTTGATTCCGTCGCGGTCACGCAGCGTTCCGCGCATCGCCGGAATGCCTCCTTCGCGCCAGGCAAGATACCGGCTCTCCTCCAGAAGCCTTCCGCGCTCCCACCAGGAGTAATAAATCATGTGCGCCGCGGCGAGACCTCCCCAGAGCAGAAGTCCGCACAGAATGATCCCGCTTCGTTTTTTGAACTCCGACGGATTCATCTCCGGATTCGCGGAAGTTCATGAAGATTAAGCGTTGTGCTTTTCAGCGCAAGTTCCGGTGCGCGGACAATCAGATCCTCCCACTCCGTCCGGTTTTCCGACGGAATATAGGAACTCATCTCTCTGCAGGCCACCCGGCAGGTGTTGACATTCAATCCCCGTCTGGAGCGGTTCCGTTCCCCGTTGATCCTGGCTGAACCCAGCAGCATCAGGGAAAGAAACAACACGAGAATGCAGAACACATAGCGGACTTTCAGCGGTTTCATGAATGCCGGTCTCCTTTCCCTTCTTTTTATGTTTTTACTGTTCTTCGCGGCCTGTTTCCAGATCGCGCATCATTTCCAGTTCATCTTTTTTCATGGAGTGATCCATGATTTTCCGCTGTTCCGCCTCCCAGCGTTCCAGCGACCAGAGTTCCACGCCGATTTCAATGCCGACGACCAGCGCGTCCGTTCCGTTTTCGATCGCCGCATGTTCCTTGAACATCTGCGGCAGAGTGATCCGTCCCTGCGCCGAAATCTTTCCCGACTGCGACCAGGCGCCGAATCGCCGCAGCGTCCGCCGGAACACGATGGAATCCCCGGCGCGCTCCGCAGGATTGCTCTCCCGCTTCCGCATCTCCAGATAGACCCTTTCCGGATACACCGCAATCGCCCCTTCCGGAAGACAGTGCAGCACAACATCGCCGCCGCGTGCCGTGAAATCCTCGATCACCCGCGGACTCAGTTTGATTCGTCCGTTCGCATCCACGGAGCATTTGTCGATCCCGCAGAAAGAGAGCATCCGATTGGTCTCCGGTTTATTCCATTTTGTTCCAATATATTCCGAAAAATTCCAAAATCAAGCCATTTTAAAAAAAATACGGAAATTTTTTCGGTCTGAAGAGAAAAAAACTCCGCCGGCGGGAAACGCTCAGCGGAGTTGAACGGAAAAGGAGAAGGGGCGAGGTGGTCGCCGGATCATTGGATCACAAACGGATCGTGAGAGTCCGGTTCCTTATTCCATAAAATAGAGACAGGTTCCTGAGTCGGAGAAATGCTCCGTGAAGGAATCGGTGTTCTCCGCGACAACCCGTCCGGAGAACAGTTCTGTGATTTTCTTTGCCTTCCGCGGAAGGAGGACGGGAACATCCGCCGCACCTTTCCGATGGACCATCAGAAATTCATCGGAACTCCAGACCGCATTGCCTTCCGGAGTATAACAATGAACCCCCGCTTCTTTTGCGAGACGGCGCAGTTCCGCAGCGGTCAAGTCGGTCATCTTTGCGTAATAGACGGAGCGATGGGTCGGAAACGTTTTGATTTCATGATCGTCGACACCGAACGGAACTCCGGTCAGGACGCGGACATGGTCCGGATCGTACTTCCCGCCGGAAAGAATGCCGGGCGCATAGATCCAGACGATCAGGCGGTCCGGGCGGCAGACAAACTTCTTCAGAATCTCATTCCTCCGAGCATCGGAGAGTACATGACTCTGGAAGATGATCATCCGGTAGGAATCCAGGTTGATTTTATCAAGATCCTTCCATGCGGCCGTGTCGAAGGGGAGGGCTGCATCGGAGAATTCGTCGCGGATCTTATGTGCGAGGAAGTACTGCTTCGGATGATCGTAGAAGTTGACGAAGTAATTGCTTTCCGGATCATGGACCAGCAGAATTCCCGCATTGGAGCCGCTGGAGAGAGCGGCATATTTCTCCCAGAGAGTTTGCATCTGAGCGATCGCCTTTTTGACTTCGGGCGACGCATAGGAGTTTCCCCAGATGTTGAACCACCAGAGATGAAAACGGTTGATCAGACTCAGCGACATTTCGCGGCGCAGTCCGGCGACGTCCTCTTCGGGGGTTTTCCAGGCATTCCATATTTTCCCCTCGATCCGGATATGATCCGTGAGATCGCGGTTGGTCGTGCTGGTGATGCGGTCGCATTCGTGCAGATAGGCGATGTTCCGGCGTTTCAGCATCTGAAGCGTGGCAATATAACCGCTTGCGGAGCCGATGTCCCGCGTGGAGTTGCAGGAAGCTCCGATGACAAAATCGGGCGGGGCGGTGTCGAAGACCCGCTCGCACTCATGCTGTCCTTCCGCCATCATGTGAAACGGATAGCCGAAGAAGATGCCGATTTTTCTCTCTTTCCGGATCTTTTTCCGGGCGGAGGTGATGAAATGAATCGCGAGATCCGCCATCAAATCGTTGACATAGTGAAGCCACTGGATGACGTGCGCTTCTTTTTCCGGATCACGGACAAAATCATGCCGGGCGCTTTTCAGTTCCCGGGAATTCGGGATGGGGAGAACGGGAACTCCCTGTTTTCCGCACCACTCCTCATAATAAGCACTTTTGAGTTCTTCCGCGCAGAAGTAGCTGTGGTCGATCCACTCCATGGTGCGCCCGCAGGCGAGGATGTAACCTGCCATCCGGTCCCGGTATTTCGTCTCCGTATATTCCAGAAACGCATTCAGATACTTTGTTGTCAGATCCAGCCATTCCGAATGCAGGGAGCAGGCGGTCAGCGAATAAAAGGAATCCAGCGAAATTTTTCGGGCCAGCCATTGCGGAGAATTCAGATCAACCGCACAGAAAAAACGTGCTTCCGGATGAAACTCCAGCACATCGGCAATGTGACGGTCCAGCGACGAGAAATCGTAGCTCTCATCATAATTCCAGATTGGCGGATAGGCGCTGTACGGCTCGCCGAACGCGTTCGTCGTATTCATCGGAGAAATGGAAACCAAATTGATTCCCGCCTTCCTTATCGTTGTCAGAGCCTCAGTATCCTTCTTCAGAAACTTCCCATACGGAAGCCGATAAATCATCCACGGTTTCATATCAACTTTCATTTCAGCCATTTTCCTCCGGTCAAGGGCCGCTGCCCTTGTCGCGGTCCAGCGGCGAAACGCTGGTCGTGCGGAGCACGAAATCCCGCTTTTTCTTCCATCTCTTCTTCGGCGATCCATTACTTCAAAACAGCGTTCTCCTTTCCTCACCATTGCTATACTAATCCTGCATCTGAGGATTATTCTGCGGAAAGCTCAAAGAAAAGATACGCACCGTCACGAGCCGTATCAACGGAGAAAACCGCGCGCCCGGCTTCTCTTTTTTCCGGAAGAATCGTTTTCATCCTCTTTCCGGAATAATGCAGGCAGTACAGTTTCATTTTTTCCGCATTGTCATTCTGAACGGCGACCCGGAACGATCCGCTTTGAAGCAACGGCGGATAATACCCGAAATGGAAAATTTCACGCATCTCCCTGTCATAGAACTGCATCCTGCTGTTCAACGCATTGGTGGCGAAAACGAGCATCAGTTTTTTTGCAGACCGGATCGGCTCTTTTCCGTCAATGGAGACCAGCGAAATTCCCGCATCCTTTCCCAGTTGAAGAACTTCGAAATCGTCCATTTGCTCTTTCGTTCCGGCGGGCGCGCAGATTCCCTGGAAGCGCGGAGTGTTGATCCGGACCAGATTTCGGGAGCAGTCCATGTAAATCTCTCCATTTGCGCTTTCAAAGATCGCATCGCCATCGGAGCGGTTGCTTTCGGGGAGAAGGCCCTTCTGCCTGAGTATTTTGATGAAGGGAGCTGCGCTCCCGGAGCCGGTTTCCCGGCTCTGGAGAGTGGCTTTCGTTTCAACGGTTTCGGATCCGCCCGCGAGAGGAAATGCAACACCGTTCCTTCGAGACTTCTCCGCCTCGGCCTGTCCATAATCGCCGGAGAAGCGCATCAGAAGAGCGAGCGCGTTCTGAGAGCGGGAAAACATCTGCTGCCCCGTAAGACTGGTCCAGTCTTTTTCCCGGACGCGGATCCGCACTTCGTTTTCCGCCGGATCGACATCGCCGCGGACAAACAGAAAATAGGTCAGGAATTCCGATGCCTGAGCGATCGGATCGCGATGACTGTTGAACTGACGGATGGAAAAGCGTGCATCGCCTTCGCTCAACGCTTCGACATTGACGATTCCTCCGTGGAGAGTCAGAATGCTGATTCCGTTCAGTGCCGCATAGGCTCCGGCTGTAAACGGCTGCTGATGGCGGTAGCGGTTCCAGAAGACATGCGAGTATTCGGAAACAACCATCGGTTTTCCGGTGAGCTTTGCGGAAATCAGATCCCGGAACATTCCTGCCGCGTTGGCGACCGAGCTGTTCTGGCGGTTGATGGCGCCTTTGCTGTTTCCCCCCTGCGGATGATCGTGATAGCTGTTGATTGCCACGACGTCATTCTTCAGTCGGACAACATTTCCTGTATGCCGCTTGGAGAGATTGCATCCGGCGATCAGTCCTTTGTATCCCATTTTCCGCAGTTCGGTCCGGTACCACTCCATCGTGTTCTGTTCGGTTTCCAGAATAAAGTTCAGCGCATCGACGTCTTTGGTGTTGAAGTTCCGGAAGCAGGGTATTTCCGAAAAAGAGCGGTAGTGTGTGCCGCGGGATTTGTTGCAGGATTCGATGGTTTTGTATTTCTTCTCCAGATATTTCCGGTAGTGGGGCGCGACGATCTTCGGATTCATGAACGTCGAAAATGCAAAGGCCTGTTCATTGAATGTGATGACCATCGCCAGAACCGGATCGTCGATCAGCGCCGTTTTTGTGTAAGGATTGACGTGGGTCAGGAGCTTTTTCACACCGGCGATCCAGTTTTCCCGTGCCTCTTCCGAAAAATGAATCCGCAGTTTCATGTTGTGCGAATCCCGGAGATTGCTCCATTTGTCGAACCGGTGCTGAGCATAGTAGCCGTTCGGATGGGTCATCAGATCCAGCATCAGATAGATGCCCTGTTTTTTCATTTGGGCAACCGTGTAGTCGAAAATGTCCAGAGAACGGGTGTTGAATTCCACATCACGCGAAGATCCGTTCATCAGGAAGGTGTCGAGAAAATGGAATCTTGCCATCCGCAGTCCCCGTCGGACAAATTCCCGGACGCACTGTTCCGCCTCCAGTCCGCGGTAAAATGTCGTCGGGAACGAGGCGCAGAGCATTCGCAGGTCGCGTTCCGGCTCCCGTTCGAAACAGAGAGTTCCGCGCTCGGAGACGACGATCCGCCCGAGTGTGCCTGATTCCGGCCATTTTTCAAACCGGGAGAGATCCATCGGCGATCCCGGAATGCAGAAATCATAATCGGTCCGGCGGAGCGCCATCCATTCTTTTCCCAGCCTGATTTCCAGAACGGGCTTGTCCTCCGGATACGGAATTCCATCTGCGGAAAGCGTTGCCGCGCAGACGATCCAGACGGCCTCCGTATCGGCGGAAAGAAAGCGCAGAGCGGTGATTTCTCCGAGATCCTTCTTCAGTTCCAGACGGGTGGCAAACAGGGTTCGCGTGCCTTTTCCCGGTCCCCGGACCGTCAATGCGGGAATGGCGTCCGGAAGACGGGAGGAGCTCCACCAGTCCCCGACCTGTTTCCGGTTCCGGATCGGGAGACTCTCTTTTCCTTTTGTCCCGACAACTTCAATCCGGCCGATCTCCTGAGCCTTTCTGCTTCCGCCCCAGCAGAGCGTGTGGAGCAGATAAAGATACTTTGCCCCGACCGGTTTTTCCAGATTGACCGTGATCTCTTTCGGCCCGGACGGGAAATTGCTGCTGCCGAGCGTCAGAACGGCTTTCCCGGTTTTCTGAATGAAAAACGGGAACGTCTTATACTCTTTTCTCCAGAACTCCTTGAGGAAGGGGGTCCCGTCATTCTGCGGGCCCTGATCGGACCATCCTCCGCGTCCGTCTCCGGCCTTCTCATCCTGGTAGGCCATGTTGGCGGCTTTGTTCAGCGGGACGGCCATTCCCAGATTTTCCAGTTTCAGATTGCGCATCCGGAACAGTCCGGTCGTTCCCTGCATGCCGATCTGAAGTTTCAGATCCTCAATCCCCGCGGGAAGAAAAAGGACGCTGCGGATTGTAACCCAGTCATAGGAGGTTTCTGTTGTTTTTGTGATTCCCTGATAGAAGTTTTTCCCGTTGAGTTTGGCAAGAAACTGAATCTTGACCCCAGTGAACGGTTTTCTGATATAACGTTTCAGGTCGCTTCCCTTGATGTCCGCGGAGACGGCAATCAGCCTGCCCGCCATTTTCTCTGCGGGAAACGGAAGATAAATGGAGGGAAAGCCTCCGGATTTTTTCTCCATTCTAAAATTCAAAGCGCCGTCGGACCAGGAACTTTCCGGCCGGAGAGTCCATTCCTTCAGACTCTCCGGTGTCTGGAACGAATTCTCGTAAATCACATCGCAAAACGAGAAGAGGCCGGCAAACAGAAGAGGGAGGAGAAAGAAAAGTTTCATATTGGGATCTTTCAGTATGCAGTTCCGGTGATGTCGATCATAATCTGGTTGGTTGGCCAGGTATTGGCGGCGACAAGGGCGGATAACGATTTATTCTGCGCCGCAACGTGTCCGTCGACAAAAAGCATGTTGCAGCGATTGCTGTGGACCAGAAAATACGTTCCGGCATAGCTGGTCCTGTACACATCTTCCTGTTTCGAGGCGGCGCACCCCATATAGAAGTATTTTGTCGGCTGTCTGATGGTTTTCATATTGAAAAAGACCCATCCCGTTCCGACTTTTATATGGGAATTCAAGCCTCCTCCGTAATTTTTCCCCCAGGGGCTTTCCCGGGAGGCATCATAATTCATGCTCGTGGTTTGGACTTTATAGGTGTTATAGGCATGCTTTGTATCGGTATCCATCTTCATATCCGGGATCGCCGGACATTTTTTGTTGACTTTCTTCTTGACCAGTTCATGCGTGTCGGCAATGTTCATGGTCGGGAAATAAAGCGGCCGGATCCAGTCATACGCGCCTCCGCTGACAGGAGCGATATCATCATGACTTCCCGCGTACATCTGATATTCCGTCCCATGCTGTTTTAAATTGTTGATACAGGTGATCGCCTGCGCTTTCTCTCTTGCCTTGTTCAGAGCCGGAAGAAGTAGCGCCGCGAGAATTGCAATGATCGCAATTACAACAAGGAGTTCTATAAGAGTAAAAGATGAAACAGGGTTGTTTTTCTTCATAAATCCTTCCTTTCTGGGTTTGTTTTCTTCTTATTATATGTTATTTTATAAAAAAAACTACGGGACAGGATTATCAAAACATGGAATTTTTTATCAAAAACATGGAATCATGAAAAGAGTTTCATCGTATGGCTCGTCGTATGACGAATTCGAGGTCGGAGGCAATTGCCTGATGGAAGTTTGCGGGTGGTACGACTCGCCCCTGCGCAGCATTGTGCTGTATCCGAACACCTTTATTTACTGCAAACGGTGGGGGAGTCACCGCATGCAGCATCATCAGTATGTCTGTGCGGCCCTGGAGTTTGTCGTGAGCGGATCCGCAACCTTTCTTCTTGATGGAAAAAAAACAAAGGTCTCCGCAGGGGAAATTTTCATCATGCAGCGCGGATGCGATTCCGGTTTCACAACTTCGGCCGACGAATACTATGAAAAAATGACACTTTGCATTTCCGGAACCATTCTGGATCTTCTGGTGGAATCGCTTCATTTGAATGCGGTGCCGAAGATCACGCTTTCCCATGTAGAAGAAGCAAAGCGCCGTTTCCGCGAAATCGAACGACTTCTCCGGGAAAAAGTTCCGGGAACGGAACGCCTCCTTACAGAGAAAACCTTCAATTTGTTCCTGTTCCTCGAAGAGGAAAACCGCGAAACTCGGAACAGAACATATCCGAGACCGCTGCGGAAGGCTCTGGAATTCCTGCATGGAAACTACACTCGGGGGCATTTCGGGATGGGAGCCGTCGCGGAGGTCGCCGGTGTAAGTACTCCGACCCTGATCCGTATGTTCCGCACCTGCCTCGGAAAATCCCCGATGGAACATGTCACGGAAATGCGCATGGAGCTTGCAAAAACTCTCCTGGAATCCACCGGTCTCCCGGTCAAGGAAATCGCTGAACGGGTCGGCTACAACGATCCGCTCTATTTTTCAAATGCGTTCCGGAATTATGTCGGAATCAGCCCGCGCGCCTACCGAGCTTCCGTCGGAAACGGGAGATCCCCCGCTCCCGGCGAAGAATCCGGAACCGACGCTCATTCCAGTTCCGAAGCGAGTTTCGCCGCACCGGTCGCCGCCTCTTCCCGGAGTTCCCGGAAAAGAAGCGGAAGATGAAACTCCTCCTCGACGGCCTTCTGAATGGAGCGGCACAGACGCAGTCCGTTTCCTGAGCCGATGATCCGTTTGCGTCCCGGACGGAGCGAATCCGGAATTCCCTCCGCAAGCTGACGGACAATTCCACGGGCCAGTCCGGCCGCCAGATTCGGCAGCGTCAGATTCTCCAGCGTGATTCCTCCGATGCTCCCCCGGGAATCCGGATCGTTCCGTTCCCCGAGAAAATGCGGAGAGACCGTCAGTGCGGAAGGCTCTTCCGCCTGAAGCGCCGCCGCATCCAGCAGATCCAGCAGGACCTCCTCCGGAAGAGGAAGATACCCGAGCGTGCCAAGCCAGCTGTTCACCGTGTTTCCGAGCCATGCCCAGGCCCGGCCGCCGCAGAGCGGTGCAACCGTCGCAAGCATCCGTCCGCGGAGATAGGGACGCCGTTCCGCACAGGCCGGAAGCTCCGTATCCCCTGAAATCGTACAGGAAAGCTGGGCGCCGGTCCCGATGGTGAGAAACAGTTCGGAGTCCTCATCTTCCGCGGTCGCAAAGATCGACGCCTGATTGTCCCCGACCGGAACGGCGACAGGGAGCCCATCCTCCAGTCCCGGCACACCCCGGGTGAATCCCGCCGTCTCTCCGGACGGGAGCAGTTCCGGAAGCAGACGTTCCGGAATGCCGAGTGCGTTCACCGCTTTCCGGTTCCAGTGTCCGCTCTCCGGATCGTAAATTCCCCACGAGGCGGCAAAGGTCGGATCCATCGCGGAACTCTGTTCTCTTCCGGTCAGACGGGCGGCGAGAAGGTCGGCAGGCGTTCCGCAGCAGTTCCATTTCTCCAGTTCTCTGCGGAGCGCAAGAAGCGCAAGCGTGGCGCCGCCGAATCCGTCGGCAAGCGGAGCGCCGCTGATCCGCCGGAAGTTTTCCAGTTCTCCCGCCGCCGACACGCTCTTGTCCTGCCAGGTGGTGACCGGGGATATTTCTTTTTCGTTCCAGAGAACGACGGAGTGCATCTGTCCGGTCACTCCGAGCGCCCGGACCCGGGCAAGCTCCTTCCGCGGAAACTGCGACAGAAGATGATATACCGTCCGTTCCATTTTCCGGTAATCCTGACGGGCGCTTTCCGGAGGCCCCGGAAGCGCCGCTCCCGATCCCGCCGAAAGACTCCGGCTCTCCTCCGGCCGTGCAGGATCGTAAAGAACGACCGCGATTTTCGTTGTCCCGAGATCAATTCCAAGCGTGAGATCCTTCATGTTCAGTTCCTTTGCAGTTGAATTCCGCCGCGGGCGAGACGTTCCTCCAGTCGGCGGATTGCGGATTGCGGCGGTTCCGGCATTCCGGCAAGTTCGTAGTTCCGGCCGAGCGCGCGATACTTCGGTTCTCCGAAATGATGCAGTCTGAGCACTTCCGCCGCAAGCGGAATCCCCTTCGCCCGGAGACGGACCGCATGAAGACGGAGCGCATGGTCCGCCGCCGCATCCAGTTCCTCCGGAGCGTCGTTCCGTCCCGTGATGACCGGGAAACGCAGCAGGAAATCGTTGGCATGTTCCGCCGCATCTTCCAGATTTTCAAGGACATCCGCCAGATTTCCTCCGGTGTTCCTCCGGAAGTTTTCCGCCGTTCCCGCCTTGAGATCGGCAATGACCAGATCGCTTGTCCGGACCAGCGCCGGAAATCCCGGTGTGGATGCGTTGCTTTCGATCGCCGTATGAATTCCCCGTTCACGAAGAAGGGGGAGCAGGCGGCAGAGTTCCTCCGCCTGAAGGGAGGGTTCCCCTCCGCCGAATGTGACGCCGCCGAATGTCGTCCAGGCGGAGGCGGCGGAGAGAAGATCGTTCCGCAGATCGTCGACGGTTCGATCGAATCCCGCCCACTCCAGCGCGGGATGTTTCAGTTCGCGGCAGACCGGGTCCGGGCAGTTCCGGCAGAATGTCCGGTTGAGTGTTCGTCCGGAAATCGCTCCGTTCGGGCACAGAAAGGAGAGATCCTCCTCGTCGCTTCGGTCCGAATGAAACAGAATTTCCGGTTCCGGCGAGATGCTCTCCGGTGATGCGCACCAGCGGCAGCGGAGATTGCATCCTTTCAGATAGAAGATTCTCCGGAATCCCGGTCCGTCCTTCCGGTTTGACCATCCCTGGGCAAAAAGTCTCATGGTTCGACCAGCTTTCCGGGAAAACGGCGGATGGACGCCTTCCACGCTCCGCCTTTTCTGCGCTGATTCAACAGCGCCTCCACTGCGGCGTCCGCCATTTCGGCGATCGGCTGACGGCATCCGGTTCCGCCGATTGCGGAAAGCTCCGGCGGACTGTCCACGCAGTAGAGTCCCGCGCCCGGAACCGGAGCGTGGAACAGCCCCAGAAGAACCGGCGCATTGACGGCGACAATCGCCGTATGGGCGTTGTTCTCCGCATATCGGATCAGCTCCTCGCCGAGACGGCTGTACTCCGTCCGGGGCGCATCGCGGCGGATGGTGCGGACCTCCCTGTGGCGGACGGCCGGATCCCGGAATGTTTCAAATGCCGCCCGGCGTTCGGCGTTGGTATCCACATCCAGATCGGAATAGGTGACGAAGATGAAATTCCGCGCGCCCTTTTTCAGCGCCCGCTCCAGCAGGAGATTCATGGCTCCGGCGTTGTCCAGGCCGACGTAGTCCGCGAACGGTCCCGGCACCACCTGATCGTAGAACACCAGATTCACTCCGAGAATCCTCAGGCGCTCAAAGACCGAAAAATCAAATCCCCTGTCGGCGCCCCAGACGATCAGATCCCGGACGCCGCGGCTCGCCATCCGGAGGGCGATTTCAAGCTGACGTTCCCCCGTGTCGGGTTCCGGGATGCCGAGAACCAGCAGGGCGTCCAGTTCGTCGCAGCGGCGGCTGACCGCTTCGACAAACCGTCCGGAGAACGCATGGGGCAGCGTGGTGATCAGCCCGATGCGTTCCAGCGGGCCGCGATGGGCGCGGAAGGTGTCGGAAACGCGGGTCCCGATCGGACGCTGCCGGACGATGATCCCTGCGGCTTCCAGCTGTTCGTAAACCCGCCGGACCGTTACCCGGCTGACGCCGGTCCGCGCCGCATAATCGCGTTCCGTCGGGAGTCTGTCCCCGGGAACGTATACGCCTGAAAGAATCTGCGCGGTCAGTTCCGAGCGGATCTGTTCGGTCAGACTCTTCATGCGCATTCCTTCCGTTCCAGACGCTTGATGATGTCCTCCTGAATCGCGGGGGCAAGATCCAGAAAGTTGACGAAGGTCCCGTGGATCCGCATGATGTAGATGCCGGAAGGCGCATATTTCTGCGGATCGGAGAGGATCTTCCGCAGATGGCGGGCGCTGTCAATATTGAAGTAGACATAAAACGGTGCGCTGCCGTCCTCTTTCGGATAGAACAGCGGACGGATGATCCGGTCGCGCATTGCGAGTCCTTTTTCTTCAGCGGTCGGGCAGTCGTCGAAGAGCGCGGGCTGCAGGCCGATATGGGAAGCGTATCCGCCGGTCATCCGGTCGAACGGGAGAATGCGTTCCGAGATCAGTTGGTCGGCCAGTTCTCCGGAGACCGCTTCGGGGCGCGGATCGACGCCGTAGCCCAGCATCGCCCGGGCGCATCGTCCGTCCGGTGTCGCCCCGACCCAGTAGCCGTACAGCAGATGTGTGCTCGGCGTGGAAAAATCCGGCATGAAGGGGCGTCCCGCGGGATTCCGGAGGGAGGAAACCTTTTCGCTGACCGTTTCCGCAATCCGGGATGCCGTCTCATCCGCCTCCGGATTCCATCCGCCGTATTTCGGACAGGCAAGCAGACGGGCGCACAGGGCGGGATCGTTCCGGAAATTTTCCCGCAGGGCTGTCAGAAGCCGCTCCGCTCCATCGGGATCTTCGGCAAGAAAATGGCGGACCGCGACAAGGGAGTCAACGATGACGCTGAGTCCGTGAATCAGACAGCCGCTCGCATTGTAGCGGGTTCCCGGATGGACGGGATCGCGCATGTCGCGTCCGCTTTCCGTCCCTCCGAAGAGCAGCGAGCCGAACGGCGTCGCACAGCTCCCGATCGCCTCGGTGCAGAGATTCGCCGCCTTCTCCATCTCCGGGAGAACGGCGGAAAGCTGACGGAAAAACGCCGTTTCAAGATCCCGGTACAGTTCCTCCCGGTTCGAATAGCCGAGTTCCCGCGTGCTTCTTCCGATCTTTTTCCCCGTGAGCAGAGAACAGCCGTCGTTCAGGGTCAGTTCGAGGATTTTTGCCAGATTCAGCCAGCTGTTGGTGGTGTTGCCGTTTTCCTTTCCCGCGATCAGCGGTTCCTGACAGCCCGCCACGGCCCAGTCGGGCAGATCGGCAGCGGCGATTCCTTTCGTGCTCAGAAGACGGAACATCATATCGTCGTTGAACAGCGACGGCGTGGAGTGCCCCGGCGTGAAAAACAGTTTTCCCATCGCGGAGAAAAGACGCTCCGGTGTATTCCGGTGTATTTTGACCGAAAGCGCCGGCTGCGGCTGATTGGAGCGGTGAAACGCCTCCAGAAATACGCCGGTCATGGAGTTCGTGAGATCGTTCCCTTCCGTATCGCGCCCGCCGAGCAGGATGTTCTGGGAGATCGCCCATCCCCGCGCCCCGACCATGTAGAATGCCAGAAGATGCCGGATCAGCGCCACCGCCTCTTCCTCTTCCGTCTCCTTCCGGTACGGCTCGAAAAGACGGTCCAGATTCCCGGCGGAAAACGCATACGGGTTCGGCGCCTGTTCCAGACACATCGTCTGCCAGAGCAGAACAAAGGACTGCAGCGCCTCGTGCAGATTTTCCGCTCCGTTTGCCGGAACCTTCCGGCAGTTTTCCGCGATCCGGCGCAGACGTTCCGCTTCTCCCGGAAGGGAGGAGCGCTCCTCCCGCAGACGGTCCGCCAGCTCCGCATAACGTTTTGCGAGAATCACCGGAGCGTCCGCCGCGCGCCGCATCGCTCCGCGGAACCCCTCCGTTCCGCCGGATGCCGGAAACAGGCTCCGGAGTCCTCCGCGGAGAATGGCCCGCATATCGGGGATCATGTGGCCCGTGACCGGTTCCACAAAGAAGACCGCCTCCTCCGTCATCGGCGCGAAGGTCTGATAGATTCCGTTCAGGCGCTTCACAAACGCACTCCGGCTGCAATAGTCGCGGACCCGGTTGATCCGCTCTTCCGGGAACTCCTCCGTCGGGGATATGTCCGCGTAGATGGCGGTCGGATCGCAGTAGCCGCAGAAGGATTCCACCCGGAACGCCGGGTTGATCAGCGCGTAGCTCGGAGAGAATGCGTCATCCTGGGTTCCGGCCAGGACGCTCCCTTCCGGGATCTCCAGCGGCATGCGTTCCACGCAGCGGCAGAGAAGTTCCCCCGAATGCTCCGGCGCGGACGGATCCACTCCTTCGCTCCGCATCGCTTCGCTCTGCATCATTTTGATTTCCTGAAATACGAACCACCCGCGAAGATCCTTCTGCTGCTGTTTTTTCTCCGTCAGCAGCTTCAGGCCGCTGTTGAACAGTTCCGCCGCCGATTCCATCTCTTGTTCTCCCCAGTTGTCCGGGATTCCGTCCCGTTTCGGACATCCGGTCCCTGCCGGACGAAATTTTCCGCATGATAAACTTGCAAATCTTCTGTTTTATGGTACTATATAATAATACCATATAAAAAACAAGCGCAGAAAGGATTTTTTATGAAAAGGATGGTGAAATTTCTTCCGAATCGGGTGTGGCGGGTCTATCGCGGAGGGGCGGAGCTGGACCGCTGGAGCGGGGCGGCGGAGGCGGCGGACGGATCGTTTCCCGAGGAGTGGATCGCTTCGACCGTGGAGGCGCGGAATCCGCAGCATCCGCTTCCTGGGGAGGGCGTGAGCCGTGTGGCGCTGCCGGACGGCGGAGAGGAACGGTTCGATCATTTTCTGGACAGGGAAGGGGAGGCGTTTCTCGGACCGGAGCTTGCCGCGCGGACAGGGAACCGGCCGGGATTCCTGACCAAACTCCTGGATTCGGCGATCCGTCTTCCGATCCAGGCGCATCCGGACCGGGCTGCTTCCCGGACGCTCTTTCATTCCGAGTTTGGAAAGACGGAAGCATGGGTGGTCCTCGCCGGACGGCGGATCGGCGGAGAGGAGCCGTATCTTCTGATCGGCTTCAATGAACGCTTCGATCCCGCGGTCTTCCGGCGCGAGGCGCTGGAGGGGCGGATGGAAAAGACACTCGGCATGATGCACCGTTTTCCCGTTACGCCCGGCGAGACGATTCTTATTCCGGGAGGCCTTCCGCATGCGATCGGATCCGGCGTTCTGGTCCAGGAGATCATGGAGCCGACGGACTGGGTGGTCCAGCCGGAGAACTTCTGCGGAGAGTGTCCGCTCACGCTCCGCGACCGTTTTGCCGGTCTGGAAGCGGAGGAAGCTCTTTCGGTCTTTCACTGCTCGGTGACGTCCGAGGCGGAGCTGCGGAAACGGATCGTCCTTCCGCCCCGGGTTCTCGCGGAGAATCCGGATGCCGTGCTGATTGAGCGGATCGACCGGAACGCCATCCGCTTCTTCGGATCGCTGGAACTCCGTCTGAACGGGACATGGCAGTGCCCGGAGGAGTTCCGCTGCTTTATGGCCGGAACGGTTCTGGAGGGGGCGGCGTCCGTCGAAAGCGGTCCGGAGACGATGTCCGTGGAGCGGGGGGAAACATTCGCCCTCGGCGCCGCATCGGCTCCGCGGTTCCGGGGAACGGCGCGGATTCTGTTTGCGCTTCCCCCGCTCTGAACGGGGAAAGCGCCCTTCCGGATCAGACTCTTTTCTTCAGATGGAGAATCTTGCAGTCAAAATCTCCGGTCAGCTCCGCGCGGAGTCCGACGGAGGCAAGGGCCGCGCCTGAAAGTGCGGGATACTCCCGGATGGCGGCGTTCCAGCAGTCTTCGATCTCGTTGCCGTGGCAGACGATGTCGTAGACGGCGTCGTGGTCCAGTCCGGGAAGGCGGAACGGAGGGAGCTTGTCGGCAAACTGGATCGACATGCCGAGAACAAAGACCGCCGCTTCCGTCTTGTCCTGCGAAACATAGGCGTAGACCGCATACGGATGAGTGTAGGCGCTGACCAGACGGTACAGATCACCCCGATGGATCACCGGACGCAGTTTCTTGTAGAGTTCCACATACGAACGGATTTCCGCAATTTCCTGTTCCGGACAGAGCAGGAGATTTTTTCCGCAGGCGAGGGATCCGAGCATTCCGCAGAAGGCCTGGAATTTCAGCGGTGTTTTCCGGTTGTTGATGTGCGCCATCGTGTCGCTGATGTGGCAGGCGCCTCCGGCCATCCGGGGATGGTTGAGGGCGGAGAAGCCTTCGTGGAGCTTGAGGATGTCGAGAGGATCCTGATTGTCGCTTCGGTTGACTCTGCCGAAGGCGCGGGTCATCTGCAGACTGATGCGTGCGCCGCCCGAAGCGCAGTTCTCCATCAGAAGCGAGGGGAAGGTCCGGGAGACCGTCTGGAAAATCCAGTCGAGATTCCGGGCGTAGTCGATCCAGAGCCGTTCCGCTCCGCCGGGCGAGGAGAAGTAACAGTTCATATCCAGCTTCAGATAGGCGATTCCGGTTGTCCGGATCAGATCGCAGATCGTGGTACAGAGGTATTCCGCAACCTCGCGCTTCGCCAGATTGAGCATGACGCTGACCCGCGGACGGGGGCCGACATCGTTCCGTGTTTTCCGGAGCGGTTCGCAGCCGGGATAGACCATCGTCCAGTCCGGATGAGCTCGGTAGAGGTCGCTGTCGATTTCGAAGGATTCCGGTTCGATCCAGAGTCCGAACTTCATTCCGAGTCCGGCGACGCGGTCGATGACGGGGCGCAGTCCGTTCGGGAATTTTTTTCTGTCCGGGGTCCAGTCGCCGAGGGCGCTCTGCCAGCCGTCGTCGATGACAAACAGTTCGCATCCGAGTTCCGCCGCCCGTTCCGCGGTCCGGATGACGTTCTCCTCGTTGACATGGGTCTGAAGACTTCCCCAGGTGTTGCAGATCATCGGAATTTCCCGATTTGCGATGCCTCGCGGAAGGAGGGCCTCGTCCTGCCAGCGATGGAGGGTCCGGCTCATTCCGCTGAATCCTTCCGTGGAATATCCGGCGGCGAAGGAGGGGGTCGGGAAGCATTCGCCCGGATGCAGGAAGACCGCGCTGTCGAAGTCGTTGATGCCGCCGTGGATGCAGGTGCAGTCGTACCAGTTCTGCTCCACGGTGATTTTCCAGTTGCCGGACCAGAGTACGGTGGCAAAGTAGACCTCTCCGGAGGTTTCCGTTGCGCCGCCTTCGTCCAGGGCGACGAGCGGAACATGGAACGGCCCCGAAAGCCCCGTCCGGCTTTCAATCGTGAATTTTCCCTGCGCCGCCGCCTGACGGACCGGAATGGATTCCTTTCCCCAGTGGCCGCCGAAATGGGTGATCCGCCACTGTTCCGCCGCGTTCGGCAGAAAGTAGACAGCGGAGGCGAAGCGTTCCAATGTGATGTCGCACTCTCCGTCGTTGATGATTTCGCAGGAGCGTTCCAGCACCCGTTCGTGGAGACGGTAGATCAGGTTCAATCGCACCGGATGGCGCTTTTCCCGGAAATTCAGGACCAGCGTGTTCTCCCTGGTGTCGAATCCCGTATACAGGAAGATGGATTCCCGGATGCCGTCGGGATAGGAGATCTTCAGTGCGGATTCATCATGAAAGTCGCCGCCGAACACGGGAAGCTCCCGGTACAGCATTGCGGCGCGTGCCGGGGAGTAGTGACGGTGGCACTGACGCTCCCGGGGGGAGGGAGGATCCTCAATCCGGGAAAGCGGCGCGCCCCAGTAAAGATTCCACGGCGTGCCGGAATCGGCGATTTCAATGGCGTAACTCATGGCGCGGTTGGTCAGAAGAAAGCGGTTTCCTTCGTGCAGAATGGAGATGTCGTTCATTGAAACATACCTCGTTTTTATTTGATTTCCTCAAAAGAGAATTCGTCCAGCAGAACATTGGCGGGAAGGGCGTTTTTTTCGGCGGCGAACGTCAGGGCGCCGATCCGCTCATCCAGATCGGGATAGCGTTTGCTGTCGGCGGGAATTCCGATCGTCAGTTCATAGCGTTTCCATTCCGTTCCGATCCGGAGAAGAGAGCCCGTGTGAAAATGGTCTCCCCGGTGGCCGGCGGGCGACCAGAGACTGAACGCGGTGCGCAGTCCGGTCGCGTTCTCTCCTTTCGCCCAGAAGATGAGACGGTATTTCCTGCCCGGAGTTACCGGAAGCGCTCCGGAAATCAGGGTATTCCCGGGCTTGCTGCTGAAAACGAGACTCCGTTCTCCACACAGGAATTCTCCGCTGTTCGCGAGACGGGGCGCTTCGCCTCCCTTCAGATGAACACGCCAGAACAGCGGAGTTTCATTGCCGGATTCAAAATTCCCGTCCGGGATCAGATTCCCCGCATCCCGGGGAGCGGCGAAACGGTCCACGATGATTTTGCGGATCCGGATGGTTCCGGCTCCGCCGTTCGGATCCGGATTCCAGCGGAGTGCGGCGGAATCCGCCGCGCCGGTGAAGAGCCAGAAGGTCTGTGCCTCCCAGTTCCGGGTCGGACGGAGGCGGAGGTGAATCCGTTTTCCGTCGCTCCGGTCGAAGACCATGAAGCAGGTGGGAGTTCCGGAATCGGAACGGCTTTCCAGACGGATTCGCAGAAAATGTCCCGGTTCGGTGTTCAGGGGAAGTTTCAGTGCGGGCCGGGCGCTGCCGGTGTAATGGATGGTGTACTCTCCGTTTCCGTCCGACACCCACGGCTTTTCGGGAAGGAGCGTGTTTTCGGCGCTCTCGACCGAAAGGAGCACTCCGGCGGAGAAAAGAAAGAGCGGGAGATGTTTCATCTTTTTAATTCCTTCCGTTGAAAAAGAGCAGATGAAAACTGGTCCGGTCCCGATGGAGTTCCGCTTCTCCGGCCGAAATCAGCGAGCGGTGGGCGTTTGCACCGGGGGCGGCGTCGTTGAGTTTCAGGGCGAAGCCGATGACGGGGGCGTCGCAGGGAATCCGGAGCGAGACTGTGTAGCCGGTCTGTGTGGTCCGGTATTCCGTCCGGACGGAGCGCGGAGAATCGCTCCAGACAACGGTCCTGTCGCGTTTCAGGCGCGGAAGGAGAAAGATCCGGAACGTGTCGGCCGTATACTGGCGGGGATGGTCCGGATCGAGTCTCAGAGGATCGAAGTCAAAGAAAAGTTCGACGCAGTCCTGCTGCCAGGGACGGCGTCCGGCAGGATCGGCTCCGGAGGAGGTCGCGTCGTCCACGGAGAGATCGAAAATCAGTTCCTTTCCCTCTTTCCGGATGCTCCATGTTCCGCAGAAATCGCCCGGAGTTCCCATGACCGTGCGCTCGCCGGGAGTCACCGTTCCGTTCCGGATCTCTTCCATGGGGAAGGAGGAAATCCCCACGCCGGTCGAGAGCAGAATCCGGGGGCGGCCGCTGACGTTCCCCGACGGGCTGACCGGGATCGCCACGGAATGGACGGTTCGGGGCGGAATGGTGAAAGGGACCATCTCCGTGGCAACGGTTCCGTCTCCCCGGAATCCGGCAAAACCGGAGACGGAAGCGGTGCTCTGATTGAACAGTGTTGCATGAATCTTTCCGCCGGCGGCGCGGACCAGTCCGGACGGAACAACCGGATGGCGGATCCGGAGCGGAAGATGCGCCAGACGTTTGAAAAACTCTTCTCCTTTCCATTTTCCCTCCCGCAGAAAGAACGGCACCGGAGTGACGGGCAAAACCCCGGGACGGAGCGGATTGCCGAAAAGATCGAACACTTTGAATCCGGAAAGATCGACAGAAATTCCGTCGCGCTTTTCAAAATTCCAGAGAGCCGCCACGGGTTCTCCCTTTTTCCGGAATGCGTAGACCGCAACACCGCCGGGGAATTTGTGTTTCCCCGCCGGTTCCGCCGATTCAAAAAAACGCGCCAGAGCATTGAATACCACAAAATTCGGCCCCGGAATCCACTCCATGAAACTGCCGAATCCGTGATGCGGGATCAGACGCAGTTTCCAGATGCGGTCCTGCTGCAGAAAGATCGACTGGCGGACGCCTTCTCCCAGGTCGGTCAGAAAACGGGCGGCAATGTGGTGCGGCTGTGCCATGCTTTGAAAGGCGCCGTCCTTGATCGGCGTGTCAAAGGTGTAATAGAGTTCGGTGTTCCAGAGAGGAAGATCCTTGTATCCGGCTTCGGCAAGAAGCTGACGGAATTCTGCGATCAGCCTGTCGGCGGGAGCCGCCGAGCCGAGTTCCCGGCTCGTGTAGGGATGAAACGAGGCTCCATCCATGCTCCGTCCGCCTCCGCCGGCCAGAACCTCCCGGACGAACTGACCGGTTTTCACGCCGAAGTCCTCTGTCACGGAAAAGCCGATGACTTCGGCCGCGGGGTCGGCCGCCTTGATCTCCTCATATGCCGTCTGCAGAAACGGCAGATAGCTTTCTGCGCTCATGCAGCCGTTGGGTTCGTTGAAGATTTCGTAGCAGCGGATCCGGCCTTTTGCGCGTTCCGCGATCTTCCGGACGTAGGTCCGCCAGTATTCCAGGGGCGGAAGAAAGACCCAGCCTCGGATTCCGTTCCAGTTGTATGCGGCATAGCGGACCTCGGTGCAGAGAGGATCCAGCCAGTCCGGCCATTTTTTCGTCCACCAATGGAGCTGATGCGGACGCGCCCGCAGAAAGTTGATGCGGCCGAGACAGGCAAAGGGTTCGATCCGGTATTTTCTCATCAGATCAAGTCCGAAATCCAGATGGCGGAAATCCCATTTCCCCTGTTCTTTTTCAAGAATGCACCAGGCGGTGGATTCATAGCCTCCGTCATGTTCCCGGAGGATCCGGCATCCCATTTTCGCGAGGAGTTCGAGTCTGCGCTCCAGCGGCGCGTTGCAGACGAGGTAGCCGGGTGCCTTGTATTTCGGAAATCCGGAAAACTCCAGTCCTCCGTTGAGTCCGACGCAGAAATCCCGGCGGGGATCCAGCGGACCGGCAGTGTATTTTCCGATGACCGCCACGCTGCCCGGAAGCACCGAATCGTCCGGGACTCCCTCCGCCGCTGCCCGGAGCGTGTAGCAACCGAATCGGAGAGAGAGGGTTTCCGTGAATTCCCGGACCTCTCCGCGCTGCAGACGGACCGGGATCTTTTTCCGGAAAACAACGGCGTTCGTAAAATCGTCCAGAACGGAAAGTTCAACATCCTTTGAAAACTCTTCCGCCGAGAAGTTCCCGATCCGGAGCGATACGGGGATCCTGGCCTTCCGTTCCGCAACCGCGGTGAAATCCGGAGTCGAAACGGCGATCTCCACCCCGGAGGAGCTTTCCTCCCCCTGTTCAAAAAGTTCAAACGAATCGAATTCAAAATCAGCGGGCGGATTGTTTTTCTCGTCCATTCCGGTCAGAAAGAGGTGAGCGTATCCGTTCAGTTTCCTTCCGCTCTGAAAGTGGTATTCATACGCTGTCCACTCCTTCTTCAGGAGAAAGGAGGTGTTCACGCCGCTCCACTCCAGCTTTCCGTTGATCAGCATAACGCGGGAGATGTTGACCGCGAGACGCCGGCCGGGAACCGTACACCGCGCCTTGAAGCGGAGCGTGTAGCTTTTCTCCGGCTCCAGAGAGAATTCCTTGAAGTAGAGTTCAAAGCGCTGACCGTAGGGGTTGCGGAGTCGCAGATAACGCTCCCCCGGTTTCCCCGCCGTTTCAAGAGGATGAAACCGCAGTTCGGCATTGGTGTCCGGCCGCAGAAGGGTTTTCACCGCGCAGCCGGCGCTCCCGAGTTCAAACGATCCGTTGAAAATTCGGTTGCCCGCCGGAAGAAGCACAGGCAGCAGCAGAAGAAGCGGAAGAAGGAAGGAATAGGGGTTCATCTGATTTAAAATCCGATCCAGTTGTAGGTGTAGTCGCCGCTTGCGTTGTACGGCATTTTGGCATTGACAGAACGGGAGGCGACATGGCCGTCTCCATACAGGTAATTCGATTTCCGGTTGTGCGGCGCGCTGTTCTTGATCAGAATTTCCTTCTTGGCGGCATCGGTGTAGTAGGTGTAGGGAAGAGCGGGATTCGTTGTGCCGCTTTCAATGACGCCGCGGATGGATCCGAAAGCATTTTCCTCCGGTTTCCCCGTGGTCATGATGGCCACGCGGCTGGTCAGCCAGTCGCTCCGGTTGGCGTGCCAGTAGGGCGGGGTATTTTGGGTATAGCGTGCGTAGTAGGCGCGTCCTTTTACAAAATACGAGTAGGTCGCCCACCAGATCGCCTGCTCCTTGGTGAACAGATAGTTGTTGCCGTAGGAGCTGTTGTTCGTATTCGGAACAACGGGATAGGCGGGACAGAACCAGACTCCTTTCTGCGTATTCATTGCAATCGCTTTGTTGGAATTCTCCGCGTGCGGACGGTTCAGATAGGTTCCGATCAGGTCTTCCAGATATTGTCCCAGACCGCTGTCGGCGACGGGCGGGAGTTCTTCCGCGTTGTCGCCCGCATAGAGGATGAGGGTCTGCCCGATCTGCTTGAAATTGGAGGCGCAGGCGGCCTCCTGCGCACGCTCTCTTGCTTTGTTCAGAGCGGGAAGAAGAAGGGCTGCAAGGATCGCGATCACCGCAATGACAACGAGGAGTTCCACAAGAGTGAATTCCGGAGAACGGATTCTTTTTCCGCTTTGTCTGTTCTGATTCATTCTTCCTCCCTTTCTGTTATTGTCTGTTTTTTTGACCAGTATTTGCGGAGCACCTTCTGCCGGCCGGTCGGAGCGTTCGCGGGAGAATTCAAATGGAAGGAGTCCGGATATTCGAGGCTCCAGTTGCGCCACTCCCGGTGACAGTGATAGGCCCAGTCCCAGCCGAACTCCTCAAACAGCGAACAGAGGTCCTCCAGATACTGCGCTCCGCCCGGCGCCCAGCGGATGACGGAAAACTCTCCGCAGTAGATTCGAGCTCCGTACTTTTCCTGAAAACGCACCACGGGAAGCAGGATCTTTTTCAGCATGGCGCGGTCGTAGGAATCGGAACCGATCTTCCCCGGATAGCTCAGGTATTTTCCCGCCCGGATGTCCCGGATGCTCGGCCCGACCCCCTGATGGGTGTAGTTGTGCGGCTGATACATGTGAACTTCATAGAGAATGTTCCTGAACGGAAGCGGCTTCAGATAGGAAAAGCCGATCGGATTGTCCCAGTCGTTCGCGGAGATGTAGAGCGGGACCTCCGGATCAATCTCCCGGATCGCCTTCGCCGCAAGATACTGGCAGTAGAGATAGTTGTAGGGAGCGGAGCCGTACTGGGTCGGTTCGTTCATCAGCGTGTAACCGTGGATGGCAGGGGAGTCCTTGAAGCGTTTCGCGATCGTTTTCCAGATTGCCACATACTCGTCGAGATACTTTTTTTCAAAGAACATGCGGAAGTTATCTTTGCTTCGTCCGCTCTCCTCCTTTGCGTCGATGCCGAGCAGGAGCGGTTTCCGGTAGCGCTCGCCCGGAACCTGCGCAAGAACGGGAATGAGCTTCAGTCCGAGTTTTTCGTATTCCGGGAGCATGGTTTCCAGACGGTCCAGACTCCGTTGCAAGGTCTCCGGCTGATTGATGTCCCAGCGGATCCACCAGCGCATCATGTTGGCGCCCTCCGCCGCGAGATCTGCCGCATCCTGCCGTGTGGAGTCGGACCGGATGCCCGCGCCGCGCAGAACCGGCGATTTCGTGACCCGTTCCGTATATTCGCACCGGAAGTTCTCCGGAAGTGAGAACGGAACGGGATACAGATCGCGTTCCTCGATGCGCAGACCCGAAATCCGGACGACCCCGCGGTTGTTCTGGAGTCCTGCCATCAGAACATTTTTTCCGACCGGATCGGGAACCCGGAGCGCGATCTCCTGCCGGCGGTTCCGGAAGGTTCCCCACAGTCCGGCTGAGGAGGTGTAATACCGCGATTCCGCGCCTCCTCTGTGGAACAGCATCAGCTTGGCGCAGCAGTGGCTCTTTTCCCCTTTCGGAACGCCTTCCGCCGAAATCAGACCGGAAATGACGATGTCTTTCCCCTTGTACGGTGTAAGATCAATGACAAGATGGGCGCCGTAGGTTTCGTTCCGGATCGGATCGTCCGGGCCGATGCTGACCTCCAGTGCGGTGTCTCCGTCGGCAAGGGCGGTCCAGCGGGCATATTGGGTCAGTTTCCATCGGCTGTCCGGAGTTCCTTTCAGAAACGCTTCTCCCGCCGGAAGCGTTCCGGCGAGGAACAGAAGCAGCAGACTCAGCGTGGTTTTCCAGTTGTTCCGCATGACAGATTTCTCCTTATTCTGATTTTTTCTCACGGGACAGCGTGAGCAGGATGCCGGAGAAAGGAGCGATCTCCTGAAGTCCGGATTCGATCTTCCAGCCCGGGTGGATCCGGAATTCCGGATCCACCGGAGTGGGACTGTTGTTCACGGCAACGCACCGGCATCGGTCTGGATCGGACGGATCGGGATGCTCGGTCAGCGTCAGCAGCGGGTCGTCGATCCGGAGAAGCCGTTTCGAGAGGATCTTCTGCGAAAACGCCCGGTAGAAATTGCGCCAGGGAGTCTCCGTTTTCAAATGGAAGGCTCCCGGCTTCTCCGCAAGAGAGCATTCCAGCGGAAGTGAGAGAAAATAGATCTCTCCTTTTCCGAAGCGGGCGCGGGTGAAGACGGGGTTGCCGTTCTCTTCCGTCGCCAGAACCTCGGCGTTGAGCGTGCGCAGAATCAGGCGGAACGGCGATTGGATTTCGTAAAGGCCGTTCTGGAAGCGGACCCGGGCCGGAGCCGTGCGGGCCTCCCGTCCGCCGGATTCGACTCCGAACACCTCCGTGAACGGCGAAAGCGAGCCGTCGTCGAGCGAAAGATAGAGCGTCGCGCCGTTTTTCACTTTTTCGAGCAGCGCATGGATCTGGGTCCGGTAGAGCCCGGATGCGCCGCGGAGGCCGGGAAGAAGATAAAGCTCCGCATCCTGCGGATTTTCCCGGCCGTACTGGAAGCGGATGTCGAATCCGCTCTGCTTTGCGAGCACAAACGCGCTCCAGGCGTTGGAGAGAATGTGATCGAAATCCTGTTCCATCGGGAGAAGGCAGATTGCGTCGCGCCGGAAAGGAGGAAGTTTCCGGGACGGAAGTCCGTCCAGAAATTCCCGGAAGCGGCGGAAAACTTCTGCAACCGGTTTTTCCCGCATGTCCGCGGTGAAGAATCCCAGTTCACGCTCCCATGCGCTCCATTCGTAGGGAGGGAAGGGGAGGTTCGACTGGTCAAACGCGCACCACCAGAGAAAATATTCCGCGCCGTGCGCCCAGGCGTTGAACATCGCATTCCGGATGAATTCCGCCTTCTCCTTTTCGGCGCAGTACGAGGGGGAGAAGGTGCCGATCTCTTCCACCGCGCCGGGTTTTCGGCTGATGTCGGAGTAGAGAAGCGTTTCCACCGTTGCCTGAAATACACTGCGGATGGATGTATGCGTATCCACGCGGGACGGCTTCTTGGAGGGCGAGTGCGGATACGGATGGGCGGTCAGCAGATCGCAGAGTTCCCCCTGCGTCTGAATTGTCCAGGCCGCGGAATCGCCGGGAAGCCCTTCTCCAGGGGTGAGCGCGTGCATGCCCGATCCGACCGGTCGTTCCGGATCTTCAATCCGGATGGCGGAGGCGATGGCGTTGGTCCAGTTCCATGCGTCGGCGGGTTCCGTCACAACGCCCATGCAGTTGCTTTCGTTGCCCAGTTCCCAGCAGCGGATTGCCGCGCACGTTTTCAGCTCCCGGACAAAACAGCGGACAAATTTCACCTGCCACTGAATGGAATACGCATCGGTCAGCGGATTGAGTTTTTCCAGCGCCGGCGGAAGAAAGAGGGTTCCGCTCATCCAGCCGGTCACGATCCCGACCACCAGTTCCAGATGGTTCTCTTCCGCGATTTCCGCAAGGGTCCGGAAGCGGCGGATCATGATTTCATCGACGCCGGCGCGTCCGCAGGGGGTGTCCGGCAGGTCGAGTCCGTGCATCGCAATGGCCCGCACCCGTCCCCGGAATCCGGCAATCTGTTCGATCGGCTGAAAATCCCGCCAGTTCGGAAACACCCGGAGCAGCTCGCATCCGAGCTCCCGGAGACGTTTCAGATCCTTCCGTACAACGTCCTCATCCCAGAGTTCCCACATCCGGGTCCCCGCATGGGAGGCCCAGTAATTGCATCCGATTTTCATCTTGAATCTTCCCTTCCGATGGTTTGCTTACGGATAAAATTATACTGTAAACGGCAGATTCCGTCAATAGGGGAAGAGAAGATTTCAACTTAAAAAATACTTAAAAAATGAGAGCTTCGTTTGCATTTCTGTCCGTGAAATGCTATTGATTTCCGGGAGAGGAGGAGGGTTGGAAAGATGGATTCGAAAAAAATGACATTATCCCGGATTGCGTCGGAATTGGGGGTGTCGACGGCCGCGGTCTCGTATGCGCTGAACGACCGTCCCGGAGTGTCGGCGGACCTGCGGAACCGGGTCCGTCAACTGGCGAAACGCCGGAATTACGAGTCGCCGTCGCCGCAGATCGCGCTGCTTCTCCCGCCGGGATCGCTCTCTCTTTCCGCGTATGGGATCAGCCTGCTCAATGAACTGCGCAGGGAAGCGGATCGGCGGAACTGCCGGCTTCTGATGCTCTCCTGCACCGATCTGAGCTTGCTGGAGAACCGGATGGTCTACGGGGCGCTTTCCGTGGATTTCCAGCGGAAAATGGGGACGCTTTTTCCCCGGCAGAAGGATATCCCGCTGATCTGCCTGAACGAACCCGGCAACCTGATGGAAGGAGTCCCGTCGATCCGTTCCGACGAGGCGGCGGGCATCCGCTGCGCGATGGATTATCTGGTGGATGCCGGACACCGCCGGATTGCTCTGCTGTATTTCGACAGCGCCGCAAGCCGGGACCGCCTGGAGCCGTTTCAGCGCTATGAACGGTTCGGCTGTCCGCTGGAGCTGATCGCGCAGCCGCATTCCGGGAACATTTCGCTTTCCGAGGCGATCTGTTCCGCGCTCGAACGGGGGGCAAGTGCGTTTCTCGTTTCCGGAGAACGGTATGCGTATCCGGTCTATCACAGCCTGGCGACGATGGGGAAACGGATCCCGGACGATGTTTCCGTGATCTGCTGGGAGTGGGCGGACGCCTGTTATCTGACTCCGGCTCCGACGACCCTGGGACAGGATTTCAAGGCGATCGCCTCCGCCGCGTTTGATCTTCTCGAACAGAAGATCCGCGGGGAGACGGTCGGCAATGTGCGGATTCCCTATCGTTTCCGCATCCGGGAGAGCGTCCGGAAACTCAACTGAACATCGGAACGGGTCAGACTTTTGCTCCGCGCGCGAGTTTGCGGGAGACTCCGCCGTCCACGATGATGCTCTGTCCGGAGAGAAAGCCGGATCGTCCGGAAACAAGGAACATCGCCGTTTCCCCGATGTCGCGCGGTTCGCCGATCCGCCCGACCGGAATGCCTTCGGCAATTTCTTCGCGATTGAATCCCGGCGCCTCCGTCATGCGTGCCACTTCGATATAGCCGGGCGCAATGGCGTTGATGCGGATGTGATCTTTTCCGCACTCCAGCGCGAGCTGTCCGGTCATGGAGTGGATCGCCCCTTTACTTGTGGCATAGAGGGTCCGCCCGGTGACGCTGGTCTCCATCTGGACCGAGCCGATGTTGACGATGCTCCCCCCGGACGGCGTGTTTTTCCGCATCCGCCGGATCTCGTTCAGACAGCAGAACAGTGTTCCGCGGATGTTCATGGAGGTGAGTTTTTCGTAGGTTTCGAACGTGATGTCGTCAAACGGCATGAATCCGGGATCCCAGCCGGCGTTGTTCACGGCCGCGTCGAGTCCGCCGAAGACGCGGTCGACTTCCGCAAACAGCGTTTCGATCCCCTCTTTCGTCCCGAGATCGGCCCGGCAGAGATGGATCGCCCCGCCGAAGACGGAAAGACGTGTTTTCAGCGCTTCCGCCTCCTCCGGCGAGGACCGGAAATGGAGCAGAAGGTCCGCTCCGTTTTCCGCAAAGACTTCCGCGATTCCGGCGCCGATTCCCTTTGCCGCGCCCGTAATCAGAATTCGTTTTCCGCTCAGCTCTTTCATGATTTCACCGTCAGCAGATAGGTTCCGGGGAAGAGATGGAGCGTGCCGTCATCCGCCGGCGCTTCCGTTTTTCCGGTTTCCGCATTCCGGCAGGCGGTCACCTGCCACGGAAGAAGACGGAAATCCACTTTCCCTTCGTGAAGAAGCGAGACCGGCGGCTCCTTCAGACAGTTCACATAGCGGTTTGCCATGAACCGGTAGGTTTTGCCGCGGCCGGGATCGGAGAGGAACTGCTGCGCCGGGAAGATTGTCAGCTTCCAGGTCCCATCCTCCTGTTTCTCCAGGAAGTAGCAGCCGTTCGAGCTGCTTTCCGCGAAACGGGATTTTCCGCGGCCGGAGACGGCGGTGAGTTTGTCAAGGTCGCCGAGCGGGAGATCGTTGTCGCAGGAATAGCGGAAGACCCTCTCGTTCCGGAATGCGACGAAGTCGTTGTTCCGTTCGATTGTGTAGTTGTTTCCGTGCCACTTTTCCGTTTCCCGGACGACCGGATCTTCCGGTTCGTTGTTCCGGAAGATCTCGCCCGCCGCCGCGAATCCGGCCGCGCGGGAGGGGGTGTGCGCAATGTTGAGGAAATGCACCACCCAGCCCGGATTCCATGCGGCCACCGCATAGGGCGTGTAGGTGAAGTAGGCCGCCATCTGGACATCATGCTTCGCGTACATTGCGGCGATCGCGGCAAGCGGATAGCCGTTCTGCGTGGCGGTGGCGTCGAACTCATAGGCGATGCGTGCGAATTTCCCTTTCGGAAGGCCTTCGTAGGGTTTGAACCAGCGTTCGGCAAGTTCCAGATGATTCGCGGAATCTGTGTTGGAGCCGTCGAACTGGTTGACGTTGAGATAGGTGCCGATGGTGATCGCGTCGATGCCGCACTGCTCGAAGACCGGAAGAAGATCCGGCGGAATGAGTCCGCTGTACGAGGGGAACTGCGCTTTGATGACCTGTTTGCCGAAATACTGGTCGATGACCGGCCAGAGATGGCGGAAATAGCGTTCGACCAGTCCGGAACGGAAACGGCTGAACTGGGTGTCGTCGTCTCCGTCCGGGTGCTCGGCGCGGAAGGCTTTCCACATTTCCTGAAGTTTTCTGCGCTGGCGTCCGCGGGAGAAGACCGCGTTGGCCATGTGGTGCGCCGGATCGAACTCCTCCAGAATCTGCTGGAGGGAGGGGAAGGGGGGTTCGTTGATGAGTTCAAACGCAACGATGTTCCTGTACTCGTTCATCCGTTTGCCGCTGACGGTGCTTTTCCGGGAGAAGAGCGCGTGGAGGTAGGTCTCCTGACAGCGGATCGCGTCGGGATCCCAGATCATGGAGTCGCAGGAGTAGAAGTTCGAGAAGCCGAAGGCCTCCTGGGAGTCGATGAACCAGTAGGCGTAGTACTTTTCCTGGAAAATCTGGTTTGCGACGGTGTTCCACCAGACGGTCGGGGTCAGCATCAGATAGATCCCGTTCTTCTCGCATTCGTCGATCAGGTAGTCGAGGACGCGCATGTTCTTGTTTTCGACGATGTTGCCGTCGCGGTCGGTGATCTCCCGGTCGTAGAGATGCATCCGGATGAAGTCGATGCCCATCAGCTTGAAGTGGCGGATGTCTTCGTCGATCGCCCGGAAGTGGTCTTTTCCGAGCTCTTCGATGTTGTAGAAGTTGCTGTTGAACGGCGTGTAGTAGTTGACGCCCCAGAGTTTGACTTTTTTCCCGTCGGCGTCGTAGATAACGTTGTCCCGAACGGAAAACGGTGTTGAGAAAGATGGCATGGATCACTCCTTGGTTATGCGTGAGAAACCGCCGCGCTTTTCCCGGGAAGAACGCTTCCGTCCTCTCCGGTGAACGCCCGGTCCGAAAAGTTGACGGTCACGGAAACTCCGTTTGCGAAGACGGTCCGCTGGACGGTGCGGTCCGCCGAAAGATAGTCGAAGGAAATCATCCGCGCCATACCCGTCTCCCGTGCCGCCGGAGCGGTACGATGATAGGAGGCGGCAATCTCTTCCTTCCGTTCCTCCCACTGGGTCGCGGTGAGGCTGTACAGCGGCGGCTCGCCGCAGAGCGCGTCGAACAGGTCGCGGAGAACCATCAGCTCCGGACAGCAGTTGGAGCTGTCGCCCCAGTACCAGTAGCTCACGGCGCAGTCGTGATAGACCAGCTGCCAGAGCGGGATCCGGTACTGCGGATTCAGCATGTAGCGGCGGAACGAATCCGGAATCTCCGCGCCGCGGTAGACGGTGGTCATGCGGCGGCCCGCGTCCTCCGCGCGGAACTCCACCGGACTCATCATCCCCTCCGAAAAGTGGAAGGCGTCGACGGCGGCTTCACAGCCGACCTCCACTCCGTTGACCAGACCGATGTCCGAGAGGAAGTTGAGCTGGGTTTTGATGTAGCGCATGGAGTCGGCGCGCGTCGCCGGATGGAGCGGATGGTAGCACTCCTGAAGATAGCCGCCCGCCTGCACGTCGATGAAGCGGGAGGTGTAGCCGACCTTTTCCACATCCGGCGGAACGTTTTCCATCGTCAGTTTCAGCGCGGGAATGTCGCAGACGGAGTTTTGCCAGTGCAGTTCGCCGTCGAGTCCGTGCAGCTGCCAGGCTTTGGCGTATTCGCCTTCGCGGGTGATCCGGACGATCCCCGGCCAGTACTTCGTGTTGACGCTCCGTTTGACGCGGTAGGGGATGATTTTGTCAACGTCCGGTTTCGGCAGAACGTCGCGGTAGATGTCGTATTTTCCGACGAGGAAGCCTTTGCTTTTCAGAAAGGCGCAGTCTTCCGGCGTCTCTCCTTCAAAGGAGTTCCAGAGGACGCGGTCCATGCCCAGACGTTCCAGATCGGCGGCGATCTTCCGGACGTTGCGCGGCGTCTGTTCCGGCTCCTCCGGACGGGCGTACAGACGGTTCATGTTGTTGTCGTCCCAGAGCCAGAGATCCGCCGCGCCGATCAGTTTTGCCAGCTCCGGCGTGTGTTTCATCTTCTCCTTCAGGGTCACGACCTGTCCGAGCGATTCACGCCATGCGCGGTACTGTGCCGCGCCGTCGGAAAGAGTGTCGGCAAAAAAATACCGGACCGCGCGGGAATAGCCCCATTTCCCTTTTTCGTCGATCCAGATGATCCGGCTGTGGCGGAGTCCTTCCTCCTGCGTGTTGCGCAGTTCTGCGTCGAATCCGCATTCCACGCCGGTCAGCACGCAGTGATTCTCCCGCAGAAAGCCGAAGAGACACAGGGAGGCGCTCATTCCGGAGTAGAAGGCCATCCGTTCCGGAAGCGGAAAGTCGAGATCCTCCGCAGGAACGGCGAATCCGCAGCCGAGAGGATAGATTCCCATGTCCCCGCGTTTCATTTTCCAGGCGGGCGGCCAGGCGATCTTGTCCGGCATCTCTCCTTCCGCGTCGAGCCGGAGGGCGAGCCCTCCGTTTTCCGGAAGGGTCACGGTGACATGAACCGGAAAGCCGGAACAGTCCAGATCGAACGTCAGCGCGTCTCCGTTCCGGACAACGTTGGAGACGGGAATGTCCGACGCGCACTGTTCCAGCTCCGTCCCGTCCGCCAGACGGACCGAGAGCGAATTGCCTGCGTTCAGACGGACGGACATCATGGAGTTTTCCAGAATCGGCACGGGGAATCTCTCCTCTTTTCCAGAGATTTACTGGATGAATTCCGTTTGGATCATTGCATAGAGTTCTTCGAAGAGCGCATCGCTCACGGGATCGCTCACATAGCCGGGATGGCGGCAGTAGGCGCTTCCGATGAAGGAGCGGCGCTTCAGAATCTCCTTTTCATAGTGAATGATCATTTCGACGTTCTGACGGATGTGGTTCAGCAGGGCGTTGAGCTTGTCATGGACGCGCTGCGCCTCCGCATTGTCGCCGGCGAGGAGGGCGTCCCAGATCTTGCGGTAGACGTCGGGCATCGAGGGGCCGGGCATCACGCCGTACGCACCGCGGCGGAATCCTTCGATCATCTGGAATCCGGCGTTTCCGACAAAGATTCTGCGTCCTTCCGGCAGCAGCGTCATCAGTTTGGAAATATAGGCTCCCGGCGGCTTGCATTCGATCTTGAAGTAGGCAAGATTCTGATGTTTTTTCGCCAGATCCGCGAGAATTTCCGGCGCGATTGCCACACCGGTCTGCTCCGGCGCATACTGGAACATGACGGGAATCTTCACGCTGGAGCAGACCGCGTCAATGTGCGCGAAGAGCGCGGCGCCTCCCGGTTTGAGGAAGAAGGGCGGAAGAACCATCATGCAGTCCGCACCGGAGGATTCGATCCGTCTGGCCCATTTTACCGCGGATTCGGTCGAATGGCGCGTGTTCGAGACGATCGCGGGAACGCCGTTTTCGTGGCAGACCCGAACCGTGGAGTCGATGAGCTTCTCCTCCTCCTCGCGATCCAGTTTGTAATACTCTCCGGCGATACCGAACAGCGTCAGCGCCTGTGCGCCGCGGCGGATCAGTTCCGCGCAGCAGAGTTCATAGCCTTTGTAGTCCACCTCTCCGGCGTCGTTGAACACCGCCGGGGCAATCGGACAGATCCCTTTGATTTCCATAGTGTTATTCTCCTGTTCTCTGGTTGAGTTCAATTAGAAAATCCTGCGGAGGAATGGATGTTCCGGAGCCGGTCCGGAATTCCTTCTCCGAAAAATTCACGGTGACGGAAACCCCGTTCGAGAAGACCGTGCGCTGGACCAGCCGGTCGCCGCTGAGGTGTTCGAACGAGACCATTTTTTCGTATCCGGTGAGCGTTGCCGTGCGTGTGGCCCGTCCCGCCGATTCCAGAAGACGGCTTTTCAGCGTCTCCCAGTCGGAAACGTGGAACGAATAGAGCGGCGGCTGGCCGTACAGCAGATTGAACAGGTCCCGCTGCGGAAGAAGTTCCGGACAGCAGTTGGAGCTGTCGCCCCAGTACCAGTAGCTGACGGCGCAGTCGTGATAGACCAGCTCCCACAGCGGAATCCGGTACTGCGGATTCAGCATGAAGCGGTCGAACACCTGCTCATGTTCCTCCGGCGGATAGAGATGCGCCTTCCGGCGGCCGGATTCCCGATAGTTGATCCGGTAGTGCGCCGGACTCATCTTCCCTTCGCAGTAGCAGTACGAGGAAACATAGCTTTCCGCGCCCTCCTCGGTTCCGGAAATCAGTCCGTTGTCCGCGAGAATGCGGAAGGCGTTGTTCCGGCGGCGGATGCACTCCCGCCGCGTCAGCGGATGGTCCGGCGACCAGCAATCCTGACTGCCGCAGCCCATCACGTCGAAAAACCATGCGTTGAATCCGTATTCCCGGGCGATCGGCGGAACTTCCCCGCCCGTGTACTCTTCGACGAACGAGGGACACGTCCGGTTCTGGGGATGCATTTTTCCGTCGCGTCCGCGCAAAGCCCAGGCTCCGGTAAAACTTCCGTCTCTGTCGCGCATGGTGTCGCGGGGCCAGTACTTCATTCGCCGTGCTGTATAGTCGCACTCGCGGATTCGCGCGGGAGAGATCAGCGGAGCCACGGTTCCGGAGAGTTCATCCTCCATGTTGTCGTAGTGGGTGACAAGGAAGCCGGTCCGTTCGACGATCTCCCGCGCGGCGGAACGGTCGCCGGAAAAGAAGATTCCCATCAATGCTTTTCCGCAGCCGCCCTCCTTCAGTTCCTCCGCGATGCGGAGGATGTCCTTTGCGGCGGGTTTGAGTTCCGCATGGTCGTCGGTTCCATACATGAAATTCTCATATCCGTCGGGCCAGATCCAGCAGTTTGCCGCGCCGATCAGGGAATCCAGATGCGGAAGTTTCTTCCGTTTCTCCTTCAGCGTCACGATCTGCCCGAGCGATTCCCGGTATGCCCGGTACGCGGAGCAGAGCGCATTCAGTCCTCCCGTTCCGCCCGACAGAAACCGGAGGACGCGTTCATATCCCCACTCTCCCCGCTGAGACTCCCAGCAGAGCTGCGAGCGGAGAAGACCATCCGCTCTTTCGTGCCGGACCGAGGCGTCCGCTCCCTCTTCCGGCGCCAGCGCGATCCAGGCATCTCCGCGCAGAGAGGCAAGAAGCGCCATGTGCCACGTCTGCGAGCAGAGGGACGCTCTTTCGGGCAGGACCGGGATCGACGGATCGTCCACCGGGAACGCGAATCCCTCTCCGGCGGGGATCAGTGCAAGATCCCCCTTTTCCGGAAGCAGGGCGCCGGGATATTCAACGGCGGTTTCCATCGCGCCTTCCGCGAAGAGGCGCAGTTCCGGATTCCCGTCCGCGGCGAACTCCAGAACGGCGCGCACCGCAGACGGATGCCGGACCGAGGTCAGCGTGAAAACGATTTTTTCCTCCTCCTCCGACACCGTCTTTGCGGAAAAGCCGTTTCCTCCGAACCGGAACGCCGTATTGCCGTTCCGGAGCGTGAGGGAGGCATCCGGCAGATTCAGGGCAATTCGTATGGCATTGTGCTTCAGTTCCGGCATTTGTGTTCTCCCGGTCAGCGCATGTAGGGGAAGTCGCATCCTTCGTCCGCCTGCAGGACGTTGTCGATGTAGTGGCGGACGAATCCGCGTTCAAACGACTCCTTGGACTGGAAGGTGGTTTCTTTCAGCCGTTCCGCGATCTGTTCGGGGGAGAGTTCCACATTCAGAATGCCCTTTTCGACGTCCATTTCGATGATGTCGCCGTTCCGGACCGCGCCGAGCGGACCTCCGTCGCAGGCTTCGGGGCAGACGTGCAGAACCACCGTTCCGAACGCTCCTCCGCTCATCCGGGAATCCGTGATGCGCACATAGTCCTTGATTCCGCGCTTGTAGAGTTTCGGCGGGATCGGCATGTAGTTTCCGAATTCCGGCATTCCCGGTGCGCCTTTCGGTCCGTATCCGCGCAGGATGATCGCTTTGTTTTCATCCATGTCGGAGTTCGGATCCAGCAGATATTTTTCCGCTTCGGCGAGGGTGTCGAACACGCGCGCTTCGCCGCGGAACTTCAGAATCGACGCGGCGGAACGCTTGATGACCGCTCCGCGCGGCGCAAGATTGCCGTACAGAACCGCGATGCCGCCTTCCGGTTTCAGCGGTTTGTCGAACGGGGCGATTACATCGGGCCGGTAGGGCGGCTCCACATGTTCCAGATTTTCCTTCAGAGTTTTTCCGGTGACGGTCAGCACATCGGTGTGGAGGAGGGGTTCCAGCTCCTTCATCAGAGCCGGGACGCCGCCCGCCTGATGGAATTCGATCCCGACCGTTCCCTTGCCCGAGGGTTTCACGTCGACCAGAACACGCGTCCGTTCGCTGATCTTCTGGAACTCCTCCAGCTTGAGTTCGATTCCCGCCCGGCGCGCGATCGCCGTCAGATGGATGATCAGATTGGTGGAGCCGCCGGAACTCATCAGAACGGTGATGCAGTTTTCGATTGCCTTTTTCGTGACGATGTCGGTCGGTTTGATATCCCGTTCGATCAGGTTCATGATGGTGCGTCCGGTCTCCTCGGCGTACCGCATTTTCTCGGCGGAGACGGCGAGGGCCGTGGCGCTTCCGGGAAGCGAAAGCCCGAGCGATTCCGTCGCACACTGCATGCTGTTCGCGGTTCCCATGATCGGACAGGCTCCGATGCTGCCGTACAGACAGCCTTCGGCTTCATTCAGATCTTTTTCGGTCAGTTCTCCGGCGAGATAGCGGGTCCAGAGTTTGAAGCTGTCGGTCCCGCAGGCGAGCGATTCTCCCTTGTAGTTTCCGGGGAGCATGGGGCCGCCGGGCAGGAAGATCATCGGTTTGTTCGCGGAGACCGCCGCCATCAGCTGGGCGGGAACGTTTTTGTCGCACGATCCGAGCAGAATCACGCCGTCGAACGGATGGCGCGCGATCAGCTCTTCGGTGGTGATCGAGAGAAGATTGCGGTAGATCAGGCTGGAGATGTCGAAAAACACCTCGCAGATCGACATGGTGTTGACCTCCAGCGGAAAGCCGCCCGCCGCCCAGACACCGCGTTTTACGGCATCCGCCATCTGACGGAAGTTGTAATGTCCGGGATTGGTCTCCGCCCAGGTGTTGATGATTCCGACGATCGGTTTGTCCAGATCGACGTCGGTGTAGCCCATCGACTTGATGAGGGCGCGGCGGAGCAGGCACTGCCGCGTACCCGGTTTCAGCCAGGTCTTCGAATTCGAATTCTTCATGATGCGGTCCTTTTTATTGACAGGGGGTTGTTTCTATGAGTTTGGACGAAAGTTTTTTTGTCGTGATGCCGAAGCATGGATTTTCGATCTGGCGGATCAGCATGGACGCCGCTTCGCGTCCCAGTTCCTCCATCGGCGGTTCGACGGTCAGGAGGGGATGCGGAAGAAATTCCGTCAGCAGCGAATGGTCGAATCCGGAGATCCGGAGATGCGAGATGTCGATCCCGTGCATCCGCGCCTTCCGGGTGAAGACGCCCGCACAGAAATCGTTGAGGCAGCAGACCGCGTCCGGTGCCTTCTCCGGTGTCCGGAACAGTTCACAGAACCGGTCCTGCTCCTCCGGCGTGCTCTCCTGCGGACAGATCCATTCCGGACGGGGCTGAAGACGGCATTTTTTCAAGCCCGCCAGAAATCCGAGCGTTCTCTCCTGGGCGGCAAGCGGATTGACGCTTCCCCCTCCGAAGAGCGCGAAGCGGCGGCATCCCTCCTGATAGAACCGTTTCACGATTCCCGTGATCCCGTCCGCATTCTCAAACGTGAGCAGACTGCCCTCGATCCCATCCGGCATCCGGATCAGAAACAGAACGGGAATTCCGCTTTCCACAAGGATCCGGCAGGTTTCCGGGCGGGCGTGACGGGGATCCGCGTAAAGGACGATTCCCGCCGGTTTCCGTGCAACTGCGGTGGCGGTGATCCGCTCCTGCCCGGCGGCATCTCCGGACAGCGGAAGAATCGACGGCAGATAGTTCGCATCCGCCGCTGCCAGACTGAAACTCTTCAGACTCTCCGCGAAAAACACCACGTCATGACAGAGGAAAATCAGTTCCCTCGAAATGACCTTGCTGCTTCCCGCAATGGTGCTGCCGACTCCGTTCTGTTTGAGGATCAGTCCGCGTTCCGCCAGCTCTGCCAGAGCCCGGCGCAGAGTCGGTTTGCTTACGCCGAATTCATCCGCCAGCTCCTGTTCGGCCGGCAGGTGGGTTCCTTCGGGCAGAACGCTGAATTTCTTTTCCAGCCTGCCCAGCAGTGTCCGATAGATGTTTCCGCGTGCCATTTTGCACACTCTCCCTTTTTTCGGAGAATACCATACAATCGTTTCGGATGGATTGCAAATATAAAATGCAAAAAAAATAAAATATTTTTTATGGTTTGAGTGTTTTGTACCTAAAATAAAAAGAGTATGATTAAAATTTAATGAAAAACAGCCTCTTCCAGAATCCGCTTTCCTGATGATGAGGAAATATAGATTGTGATTTTTCTGTCCTGAAAATTTGATTTTTGTTCATATCATGATATTGTATCATGTAATATAAAATTATAGTTCATAATGTGAACGGTAAGAGGAGTCATGATTAAGGTACTGGATAAGATTTTTCAGGTTCTTGAGATGGTGGCGTCGGAATCGCCGAACCCGTTGACGCCGCTTCAGATTGCGACACGTCTCGGGATGAACCGTCCGACCTGTTCGCGGATTCTCGGGGAGCTGACGGATGCGGGATATCTGATGCATGTCTCCCGGCAGGCGGGGTATACGATCGGTCCGCGGTCGTACACGTTTGGGGGAATGGCGAAGTATAAGCCGTCGTTTCTGGAGAAGGCGGTTCCGTATGTGAAGAACTGCGCGCGGGTTCTGGGGCAGTCGGTTCTGATCTGCGAGCGGCTGGGAGGGGAGCGGTACATTCTTCACCATTCAAATTTTTCTTCGCTGAACATCCGGATCGTCCAGCTTTCCTACCGGGATCTGTTCGAGACTGCGACGGGGATGGTGCTTCTTGCCGCCGCTCCCGCGAAGGAACGGGAGAAGCTCTATGAGGAGTACCGGGCGGAGAAGCTGCCGATGTTTCCGGAACTGGAGTCGTTCGAGGCGGCGTCGGCGGTTCTGGACCGGATCCGGAAAGAGCGGATCTGCATGCGCGACAAATACCGGACGCTGCAGTGGATCGCGGCGGTTCCGGTTCTGAAGAACGGGGTGACGGTCGCCGCGCTCGGCGTTTCCGCTCTTGCGGCCGACGCCTCCATGCCGGACCGCGCCCGCATGGTCGAAGAGATCAGAAAAACGGCGCAGCTGATTTCCAATGAACTTTCAACCATTGAAACAACAGGATGAACAATGAGTGAATCAATCAAGGGAAGAGTCGCCCTGGTGACCGGGGCATCGCAGGGACTCGGACGCGTTATTGCGCTGACGCTTGCGAAGGAAGGATGCAAAGTCGTGGTCAACTGCGCGCACAGTCCGCAGAAGGCGGAGCATGTGGCACAGGAGATCCGGAACGACGGCGGTGAAGCGGAGGTGTATGTCTGCGACATTTCCGACGAGAAGGCGGTCCGCACGATGTTCCGCGAACTCGGGAAAGTGGACATTCTGGTCAACAACGCCCGCATCGACCCCTATTTCCGCAAACCGGAGATGAGCGACGGCGAATGGTGGGATCTGGTGATGAGGATCAATCTGAAAGGGGCGTATCTCTGCTCGCAGGTGTTCTTCGATCAGGCGAAGGAGCGGGGATGGGGACGGATTGTCAACATAGCCTCGTCGCGTTCCTTCACGCCGGCGGAGCCGCACATGATCGCATACGGGGTTTCCAAGCTCGGCATGCACGGACTCACCCGGGCGTTCGCGGAGAACGGCGGAGCGTTCGGCATCACGGCGAACACGGTCTGCCCGGGAATGGTCATGACCGAGAATCTGAGAAAGCGGATCACGGAAGAGGATTATCAGGCAACCTGCCGAAACATTCCAGTCGGCCGCGGCGGTTCCTGCGAGGAGATGGCCGACGGCGTCCTTTTCGCCGTCCGCAACGGTTATGTCACCGGCGAATCCATCCACATCAACGGCGGACTTTACTACGCACCCTGATCTTCTGGAAAAACGAAGGATACAGAACTTATGAAAATAACGGCTCTCAAAACATTTATCTGCAACGCGTTCCGGACCAATTTCGTCTTTGTGAAAGTGGAGACCGATTCCGGTCTCTGGGGTTGGGGTGAGGCCACACTGGAATATAAGGAGTTGACCGTTCAGGCGGCGATCCATGATCTGGAATCGTATCTGATCGGGAAAGATCCCCACAACATCGAAGCGTTCCGGCACGACTGCTACCGCGACGCATACTGGCGGGGCGGACCGGTCCTGATGAGCGCCCTCGCCGGAGTGGAAATGGCGCTCTGGGATATCAAGGGCAAGGCGCTCGGCGTGCCGTGTTATCAGCTTCTCGGCGGAAAGGTCCGCGACGCGGTGCCGATCTATGTCAACGGCTGGTTCGCTCCGGCAAAGACCCCCGACGAATTCGCGGAAAAGGCCAAAGAGGTTGCCCGGAAGAAATTCCTCGGCTGCAAATGGGATCCCTTCGGAAAGGCGTGGCAGCAGATTTCCAAGCAGGATCTGAACCGGGCGATGGAGTGTATCGGAAAAGTTGCGGAGGTGGTTGGCGAGGATGTCCAGCTACTGATCGAAGGTCACGGCCGGTTCGATATCCCGACCGCCGTCAAAATCGGACGCCGCCTGGAGGAGTTCGACATCTTCTGGTTCGAGGAGCCGATTCCCCCGGACGACAAGGAGGGAATGAAACAGGTCAAAGACCGCGTCCGGGTTTCCATCGCGGCCGGCGAGCGGCTCTACAACCGTTATGAGTACCGCCAGTTCTTTGATCTGGCCTGTTCGGACTATATCCAGCCGGATATTTCCCATGCGGGCGGATTGTTTGAGATGCGTCTTCTCGGCGCGGAGGCGGAGGCGCGGCACATCGGATTCTGTCCGCACAATCCGTCCGGTCCTGTTGCGAACGCCGCGACCCTCCAGCTCGCCGCCTGCGTGCCGAACTTCGTCATGCTCGAAATGATGATGACCGACGTCCCCTATCGCGCGGAAATCTGTGACGAGGATCTGACGATCCGCGGCGGAAAAATGGTTATTCCGGATCGCCCCGGACTCGGAATCGACTTGAATGAGGCGGAACTTCTCAAGCATCCCTTCATCCGCACGGAACTGCGTCACTACCGCGGTGATCTGACGAACATCCGTCCGTCGGACGCAGTTCCCTATTACAAAATGGAAGAGTGAATCGAATGATCGCTGTGGACGGAGAGCCGAAACCGCTCTCCGTCTTTTTTCGCACATGCCGTCGGAAAAAGACGGTTTCCCGGCAAGTCCAGAAGCCAGCGGGAAAATTCTCCGGGTGCGCAGAGTGTGAAGCTGCGCGGTTTCCCCGTTCCCCGGCTTCAGGGAAACAATGCCGGGACGGAAGACGTGGATACGCTGCTTTCCCCGCCCGTCCATGAGGCTTCCGCTCTGCGGAAAGGATGCTGTGGCGGATCTTCCGCCGGCTGCTCCGTCGCGGGAAGTGGAGCGGACGGGAGAAGATCCTGTTCCGGAGCCAGAAGCAGAGTTGAGGGCTGCTCTGTCAGAGCGGCGGCTTGAACGGATTTCAGCTTTTCCGGAGTCATTTTCAGACGGATCGTTCTCCTGCCGGCGGAAAGGGAGAAAGGAACGCGGACATTTCCGCTTTTTCCGAATCCGAACCATCCTCCGGAGTGCATGGGGAAGCCGCAGAGCGAGGCGTTCTGGAACGGAGAGTTGTCAATGGAGATCCGGAAGGAGTCCGCGGGCCTCTTGTCCGTGCGGAGAAAAAGAAAATAGCGACCGTTTTTCGGAATGGTGACATTCAGCAGGAGTTCATCTTCCGTCCGCTTTTGTTCCGCTGCTGTCAGGACATCTTTTCGGTCGCGGAGGAGGAGCGCCTTGTCATCGCGCGAGTCCGCAAGTACGGAAATGACCCGGGAGAGGCCGTTTTCCAGACAGATCGAAAATGCTCCGTGGTTCTTTCTCGCCTGAAAAATCCGTTTCGGATCAATGGAAACCGAGATTCTGACGGGGATTCCCGGTTCCAGTTTTCCTTCGGAGGGTTCCATTTTCAGAAAGTCGGATCCGGAATTCCGGAAAATCCGGAACTTCCCCGTACAGGAGGGAAACAGCGAGACCGTTTTTGTTTCCGGCCGCAGTGATGAAAATTCCAGATGAGAAATATCGGTTGTAAACGGAACCGGGCGCTCCGGGAGGTCCCGGAAATGGTCTTTTCCATACGCTCCCGCAGGGTCGCTGTTTTTGCAGATTCCCGGAATCATCCTTGCTTTTTCGCCGGGGGAGGCGGGTCTCAGAGCAAAAAATCCGGAAGCCGGAGATTCAAACAGGAACTTGGCGTTGAGAAAATCGTTTTCCGAATCCTTTTTCAGAAAACGTTCCAGAAGGAGGGGAATGCCCGGCACAGCGATCAGATTGTTTCTGGAAACCTGTTTGCAGTGTCCGTTCAGGATCTCCCGCTCGGCGGGAGATCCGGCATATCCGCTGATTCCGTTTTGAAATCCGATGATGGTGTTGTTGAACAGGAAATTCCGTCCCCGTCCGATCCTGGAAAACATGTTTTTCACGGCGGCGTTTGAGCCTCCGGTTTCATCTCCGGGAAAGCAGAAGAGATTGCGCCAGCACCAGGATGGTCCGTGAAGGTTCGGGGCAAGACTGATTCCGCACAGAGTGCCTTCGACACGATTGCCGAAAAACCGGGCGTTGATCTGTCCTCCGTCCAGTTCGATTCCGTCGTCATTTGCGAATGCGAGAAAATTGCCGCAGATTTCCGCGTCGCGGAACGGACCACCGGTGGCGCAGCCGTTGGCAAACCCTTCGACAACATCGTTCCAGCGGTGACGGTCGCTGCCGATCAGATCGCAGTACCGCAGGGTGAATTGCTCCGTCTCTCCGACAAAGATGGCGTTCGGACCATACGGATGTGTATGAAACCAGCTGTTTGCCGTTCCACGCGGATCGAAAATCCGGCAGCGTTCAATGCGGATCATCCGTCCGCCGCGGATGCAGATCCCGGAATCGTAGTTGAATGGTTTTCCGTTTTCCGTTGCATGTCCCGCCACCGGATCGAACACGCCCTTTCTGCCGTAGCCGGAAATCTCGCAATTCAGGAGATGGATGCTGCTGGCGTTTTCGATGCGGACGCCGTTCCTGGAACCGCCCCGGATGGTTAATCCGTCCAGAATGATGCAGTCCGCCCGGTCAATCAGCAGGGCGTCGGTCCAGCGTTCTTTCCCGTCGATGACGACTCCCGGAGCTGCCGTATAGCGGATGTAGCCGTCCGGCGACCCTCCTTCCCGGATGACCAGAGGCTTTCCATGCTGCTCTTTCCCGAGAACTACGGTCCGGGCGATCGGAAGCGGCGCTCCCAGCGTTCGAAATTGAGTTTCCAGAAGAGAACGTTTCCCGTTGTCATTCAGGCGGATCCGCAGGGTGTAGAGAGTGTTTTCCTGAAGTCCCGCGAGTGTTCCCCGCGCCTGCCGGTCCTCCGGAATGTAAATCGGAGCAAGTCCCCGGATGAATTCCGTTTTTCCTTGCGGACAGAGTTCGGTTTCCGCCCGGAAACAATCCTCCGATGCGGATTCGCAGTTGTTGATGTAGATGCTGCAAACCTGATAGCCCGGGACAATTTCCAGACGGTTCGCCGCTTTTTCCGGCCGGAATTCCTGAAATTTCAGATTCCGGAATTCCGCAGTGTCGTGTCCGGGATCCAGAACTTTGCAGGAAAGTTCGATCCGGTCGGCATCCTGAGGAGAAAAGCGCAGAACGAGAAGCTCTTCCGTTTTCCGGTTGCGCGGAGAAAAAACCCGGATCCGCTCCTCTCCTTTCCGGAACAGGGCAGCCTCCAGCCATGCGCATCCCCGCCGGGAACCCCGGACATCCGCCGAGAAAATCAGATCCTGCGCAGGAGGGAAATCGGTCAGGGAAGCAATTTTCCCACGTTCCTGTTCTCCGGGAGAAAGACGGCATTCCGGAAAAATCTGTTCCGAAATGCCGATCAGCGGAAGCAGCAGGCAGAGCAGAAGAATCTGGATCCGTCTCATAAGGGGAAACTCCTTCGGCGCTTACCACGCATTCTCATGCCAGAAAAACTGATTGGCGGAAGCGGAGGACGAGCCGCTTGTTTTAGAGACCAGAAGCGCATGCGGGAGGCGCGCGGCATGCAGATCCCCGAATCCGACCGTTGCCCGCCACTGATGTCTCCGCGCAATCTCAGTTTCACTCCACATCTGCATGGAATTGTTTGTGATGGAGCCGTCATATCCGAGATAGCCGATTTCACTGAGGAGCAGCCGGGAAGAGGGATAACGCATCTGGCGGAATTCATGCCAGCGCTCTGTCCGTGAGGTTCCAGGAGTTCCGGTCAGATAGGTGTTGAACGCGTAGCTGTTGTTCGGCGCATAGTTGCTGGAGACGATGCTTCGTTCCGGCCGGATTCCGTTTCCGTCGCGGCGCCCGGAGGGACAGACGGCAACCGGAAGAATGTCATAATTGTAAAACTCCTCATTCATTCCGCCGATGTCCTCATTCATGGTCCCGCCTCCGAGATAGGGAACGAGTGTCGATGGGCGGGTTTTCCGGTCGGCCGGACCGAACAGCTGACGGTCGTAGCGCCAGTGAGTCGTCCAGCGGATGCTGCCGTTGTTGTCGTCGGCATACATGCCGGCGGCATTCCCGATCTGCCGGATCTGGGAAAGACAGCTGGAAGCATGTGCCGCCTCCCTGGCTTTGTTGAGTGCCGGAAGCAGAAGACCCGCAAGAATTGCGATGATCGCAATGGTAATCAGCAGTTCCACAAGAGAAAACCGCCTTCTCCGGAAATTCATGTTTATTCTCCTTTCTCCAGAGAGATCCGTTCCGCCGTGAGGGCGGCGCCGATGGTTTTCGTCGTTTGAATAGTCCGGATCAGCAGCTCCACCCGGTCCGCTTTTTCCGTGTTGAATTTTACGGAAAGGCGCGAGGGCGTTTTCCCGTTGCAGGGCGAGTCAAAACGCTTGAGTTCCTCTCCTTTGCGATAGAGCTTTACGGAAAGATAGGCAAGATCCGGCTGATCCGCTGTGAGTGTCGCGGAAAAAAGATAATTTGTTTCTCCTTCCAGTTTTTCGAAGTTTAAAACCGCTCCTCCGTGAAATTTCGTCTCCGCCCGGATGACAAGGTGCAGCTGCCCTTCCTTCTTTTCCAGGACTGTGCCTGCGGGATTCAACGATTTCCAGGAGTTCCCGAGCTCAACTGCCCCGGTCGAAACCGCAAAAATCAACGACAGAACCACGGATACATATTTCTTCATGACGCCTCCCTTGTTTCAGAATCCTGCCCGATTCGCGGATCCGGAAATCCCGTCCCGGGAAAGATGTTGTTATATATTGTTATATTTTGTGTTGTATAATATTATACTACATTTTTGGAAAAAACGCAACAGGAAATCCGGAAAAAAAAGAAAAAAATTTTTAAATGCAGTTGAAAAGAAAGAAAATCGAGATATTTTATAATAAAGTATAACATTTGCAGAACGAAGGATGACAATGCAGCGGGAAAACGGACCCATACCTCAAATATGCCGGATGCTCCGGGAGCGCATTTCCTCCGGAGAATATCCTCCGGGGACGCGGCTTCCGACGACCCGGGAAATGGCGCGGGAGTACGGCGTATCCCTGGTGACTATGTCGCGTGCGGTCAATGAACTGAAACGGGAACGGCTGATTTCCGCCGCGAGCGGGAGCGGGATCTTTGTGCTTTCTCCGCCGGAAAACCGCTCTTCCGGAAATCATTTTACCGCATTTATCGACAACTGGCGGATTATCCGGAATTCTTCCGATGAGAGTTCCGGCCATTATTTTGCTCATCTGTTCGATGATATGGTTCTCGGGATTCAGGAACGCTGCCGGGAACTCAAGGTGGATCTTGAACTCCGTTTCATTCCGGAGGATTTTTATGAGGAGCCCGGCCGGATCGCGGATTTTCTTCACTGCTACACGGAAAAGGCCACGGGAGTTCTGGCGGTGAATCTGGATGCACTGCCGCTGATTCAGGAGGCACTTCCGGAGATACCACTGGTGTTTCTGCATGCGGGATCCTACCGGGCGGAGCATCTGCGGTACAATATGATTCTTCCGGATTTCTATATGACGGCGTTTCAGGCGGTTTCTTATCTGGCGGAACAAGGCTACCGCAGAATTGCCTGCGTCAGCGGAGAGATGGTTCCCGAAGCCTACTGTCTGCGGGTAAACGGATATCGGGATGCTCTGACCGCACATGGATTTTCTCCGGAAGAGGCCCGCGTGTTTCTCTGCGGAGAGAATCTGTTCCAGATCTCGGAATGTGCGGAGCGGATTCTGGAGCTGGATCCGTCCGAGCGTCCGGATGCGCTGTTCTGTCTCAACGACCAGCGGGCGATTGTCATGCTGGAAACCTTCCGCCGTCACGGGCTCCGGGTTCCGGAAGAGATTGCCGTAATGGGGTTTGACGGTTCTGCCGCGGCTCTGCGCCAGTCCATCTCCACGGCTCCGCAGCCCTTCCGCGCAATGGGAATCCGCGGAGTGGAAACGCTTCTCATGCTCCGGCGGAATCCCGGAATCGCTCCGCTGTTCCAGATGATGATTCATCCGCTTTTCATTGGATCGACCACCCGGACGGAAAGACGATGAGAGACCGCTTTATCGCTCCTTCCGATGATTGCGGCAGGGCTCTTGCTGCGATTCTTTCTGAAACGGATTCTTCCGGAACGGTGCTGCACATGGAGCCGGGACGATATGTTTTCCATAAAAAGGATGCCTCGGAACTGCCGCTGTCCATCAGCAATGCAAATGCGGGCGACGGTTCCGTTTTTGTGCGTCATGCCGCAATTTTCCTGCGGGGAAAACGGAATCTCGTTCTGGATGGTCATGGAGCGGAGCTCTGGTTTGACGGAGATCTCTCCCCGCTGATTCTGCTGGATTGTGAAAATCTTGTGCTCCGGAACTTTTCGATTCATTTTGTCCGTCCGCGAGTTTCCGAACTCCGGCTTCTGTCCGTCGAGGGGAAGAGAGCCGATTTCTCCGTTTCTCCCGATTCCCCGTTTGTGATTGCCGGCGGACGGCTTCTCTGGATCAATGCCGACGGGAAAGCGGAGTATCCGGAATCGGTCATCGCGCAATGTGCCTCTCCCGATGGAAGGCGCAATCTGAGAAGCCGTTTTCATCCGCTTTGCGCGGCGCTTTCCGCTGAACGGACGGGGGAATACACGGTGCGTCTCCGTTTTCCGGATCCGTTTCCCGGACAATGCGGCGAGGTCTGGCAGTTCCGCGATCCTGCCCGGAACGAAATCGGCATCCTGCTGGATCATTGCAGAAAAATTCAGATGGAGGAGGTGCATCTGCATTTTACGCCCGGACTCGGCGTGATTGCCCAGATGTCGCGGGATCTCCGTTTTCATAAACTGGTCCATGCTCCGTCGGAGGCCGGCGGGCGGGTCTGTGCGGCATTCGCCGACTGTGTTCATATTTCTGCATGCAGGGGAAGCGTGGAGCTTTCGGAATGTTCTTTTTCCGGATCGCAGGACGATCCGGTCAATGTTCACGGAATTTATCTGAAACTTGAAAAAGCGGACGGGAACGAACTTTCTCTCCGCTTCATGCAGGCGGAAACCTGGGGGATTCTGCCGTTTGAACCGGGGGACCGGGTGGCGCTGGTCGACGGGAAAACGCTTTCGCGTCTGGAATACCGGACGGTGACGGCCGCATTCCCGGACGGGAATCATCGGATCCGCCTGCTTCTTTCCGAACCCTTTTCCCTCCGTCCGGACTCCGCTGTGATCGAGAATATGAGCGCATATCCGGATACTGTGATCCGGGATTGCTCCTTTTCCGGATATCCGACACGGGGCATCCTGCTGACTTCCGCGGGCCGATGTGCCATTCTGCGCAACACGTTTTTTCATGCGTCTCCGTTTCCCGCCGTCTATATTTCCGGGGATGCGGGGAGCTGGTACGAGTCCGGCGGGGTGACGGATCTTGAGATCTCCGGCAACACCTTTTACGGCTGCGGACAACCGGCAATCGCCATTCTTCCGGAAACCGTGCCGGACTCCGATGCGCCGGTTCACGACACGATCCGGATTTTCGGAAACCGGTTTGAAAACTGCGCATTCCCGTGGCTTGAATGGCGGAATACCGCAAATCTCATCACCGACATTCCTGCGCGGAAAATCCGGCGGAATGGCGGGGCGGAACAGAGTGCGGGATAAAATCTGTCTCTTTTGAGACGGGATCGCAGGAAGAAGATGGAACGGAAAAATCCGAGCTCTCCCGGAGGCCGTTTTCCTGATCGTTCCGCATCTCTCCTCCTGCGAGCCGCACCCGGGCGGCCGGGCCGGCGCGGAGAGTCAGATTCCCGTGTCGGATTTTGAATCGGAGCTTCCGGGTTCCTTTCCGCCGAACTGTGCGGACCAGTCCGGATTTCCGGGACCGAAATGTTTCAGCATCACGATCGGCTCGCAGGCGGATTCATTGACGATGGTCACACCGTTTTTGGCGGCGGTTTCCGAGACGAAGTATTCATCGCATGTCCGTTCGCCGAATCGGATCATTGCGGGGGTCTCGACCGGCATTCCGTTCAGCGTGCCGTGTCCCTGCATCATGATGAGTCCGTAGGCGGCGGAATCCTGAACAAACACCGTCCGGCCGGGGAGGACGGTCAGCTCCTTGGCGGAAACGGACGGTGATTTGTAGCAGATCCATCGGTCGATGGCGCCCGGAACCTCTCTGATGGCCTCGACCGGCCGCATGAAGCGGTGGCGGCGGAATTCCGGATCAATGTTCCGTTCCCAGTCCATGTTGGAGATCAGATAGTCGAAGTCGCCGATCTTCTCCGGCGGACAGTTTTTCCAGAGGAGCGACTCGGAGATGAGCTGATCGTCCACAAGACTCTGCCACATCGCATAGACATCGCTTGCGAACTGCGGCTCATAGGTGCAGAGGGAGCCGGGTGCGTGCAGGATTCCCGGAGGGACGTCCCAGCCCGTTCCCGGTTCCAGACGATAGGCCTTTGACAGATTCGTGATCTTGTTGTCGCCTCTGGAGAAATTTTCCAGGCATTGACGGACCTGTTCTTTTGTCGTTCCCGGTTCGAATCCGAAGAACGTGAACGGGAAATGTCCGCCGTGGTTGTTGAGCTGGGGGGGGAAAATAGTAGCTTTCCGGTTTCCCGTGCTGTCCGACGAGTTTTGCGTGCTCTTCCCTGTGATGAATATGATGCGGGAGCGGACCCAGGTTGTCAAAGAACTTGGAGTAGACCGGCCAGCTGCGGTACTGATTCCAGATGCGTTCGCCGAGCAGTTCCGCACCGAGTTCCTCCACCGCCTCGGTCAGCGGGATGAGTTCGCCGTCCTCCGCGACCAGATGGCTGATGCCTTCGTTGACACCGGTCAGCGGGCCGTTGTCGGCGGGAGTGGTGCAGCCGAGCCAGCGTTCGTCGATGCCGCCGCGATTGCCGCCGAGCGCATAATAGTCGTCGGGATGCAGTTTGATGCGCCGTCCCGGAATGCAGAAGGAACGCGGGACCCAGTTCGGAGCAAGACGGAATATCCCGCCGCCCTGTTCAAACGCCGTTCGGATTTTTGCGGAATTCTTCATTTGAATTTTTCTCCTTTTCCTGATTGTATTTGAAAAATTTCGCCGTACCGCAGTTCCGGGATCCGGAACCGAAGTGCTCTGCCGTCCCATTCCGGTGGAAGATCCGCTCCGTCGGACACCCGGATGACCCGGTCCGGCCTTTCCGGATGAAGAATGGAAAATTCGACATCGCGGAGCGGGATCACCGGCGACTCCTCCTGACGGTTGACGACACAAAGCAGTTCGTCTCCGTTTTCCGCGGTCAGGCGCGTGATCTCCGCCGATTCCGCAAGATTTTTTTCTTCCAGCAGAAACGGCGGGAGGAATTCCCGGAAAAGAGCTTTCAGGAACTCCCGCTGAGAACAGTGATCCTCCAGCGCGATCGGAGATGCCTGCCAGAGACAGACTCCTTTTCCGAACCGGTGAACCGTCAGCGCCGGATATTCCGTCCTCTTTCCCGGCGGATTGGAGTGGATCGACGCGTAGTGATCGGGATCGTTGACCGGAAAGTCGGGGACGCTCAGGGTGCATCGGACCTCCGTTCCCGCCCGGGGATGCGCCAGCGGAACACATCCTTCGGCGAAAACAAGCGCTTCTCCCGTGTAGGTCACGGAATCGGATCGTTTGCCGGGCCAGTCCACGCCGAAGACATCCGCCAGGGCGAAATTTCCGGTGCTCCGTCCATCCGGAGTGTAGAACGAGGTCGCACCGGTGGCGATCAGCGTCCCGCCGTTCCGGACGAACTCCCGCAGACGTTCGACCTCCTCCGGGGCAAGATACGCCGCATTGCAGACGATCAGCGCCTTCAGATCCCCATACGGCTCCGGAGAATTCACAACGACGCGCCACGGAATGTGCAGACGGTTCAGGATGCCGCTCGTCCCGAGCGTTTCGTCCAGAACAGCGTTTCTGCGGATCGACATGTTGTTTGCCCGTCCGCCGTTGAATTCATTCAGCTTCCATCCGTTCCAGTTCCGGTCGACACAGCCGGTCATGGAAAAATAGAGTCCGACATCCGCCGTCAGGCGTCCGCCCGGATTGCGGAGCGCGTTCCGGAACGGTTCCAGACGCCGGTTCAGATCACGGAGGCGGCGGTAGAAATTCTCTTCCAGGGTTCCGTCCGGATTGATCGCGTCGATGAACAGATACGCCCCGCCGTTGGCGAGCGTGGTCAGCGCACTCAGAAAAAGTTCCTCATCCGATTTCGCGGACGTGTGATCGTTCAGCGCGACGCAGCGGGAGGTCATGTATTCAAAGGGCGGAGTATGCGTATAGGCATCGAACACTTTGAGCGCGAAACGCTGCTGGAGTTTCCCTCCGTAGAAATCTCCGGACGCATAATCGGAGGCCGCCGCAATGGTGTCGGACTGCCCCAGATACCATCCGTGCAGGACGGGCGAAAACTGGTGGGTGACGGAAATGCCCGGTCTGGTCCGGCGGACAAAACCGGTCAGAGCTTCGGCAAACTCTCCGAGGGAGCGCTCGCGGAAACGCTGAAAGGAGACCCATTCGGGGGAATCCCAGTCGATGATTTCCGGGAAGGGCTTCCCATATTTCCGGCGGCAGGCACTGCAGCAGCAGATGGAGGGCCAGAAGGTCATGTCGATGAAAATTCCGTCGATGTCGTAGTTCAGGATTTCCGCGATCTGGCGTTCATAGAACGCGAGGGCGTCCGGCTGATTCGGACAGGTGTAATGGTAACGGCCGTCGTGATCGGATCCGGTGTTGTCGCGGATCCGGGTGTGCGGCAGACGGCGCGCGCAGTCGTTGTGATAGACAACGGTGTAATAGGCGAGGGGGACGATTCCCGCTTTCCGCAGTCCGGCGACTGTTTCTCCGAAGAGATCCCGTCCGTCCAGATTCGCATGCGGATGGCCGGCCGCGGTCGGATAGTAACAGTTCCCGTTGTGGTCGCAGGCGTAGACCATCGCGGATTCCACGCCCGAAAGACGGACCAGACGGAGATATTCCTCCACGGAAAAGTTCCGCATATACGATGGTTTCTGATCGGTGATATGGCTGTCAATCAGCAGTCTGCTGTAACAGGATTTTTCCCATTTCATGATGTTGTTTCTCCCGCGTTCTGGTGTTCCGCCTGTTTCCGCTTTTTTTTAGATTATACTCCGGAACAGCGGATTTGAAAAGAAGACAAATCAATCATTTCCAGCACAAAACGGGGATTCCGCATTGTTTTTGCGGAAAGTCGGATTATCTTAGATGCGGAAAGGATCTTGAACCGCGATTCAAAGGGATGCCATGACCCCGGAACTGCTTCCTCAAACGCCATGTACCAGTGTCCTCCGCCGGATTTGTCCCTCGGTGGGCCCGGTCTGCCGGACAAACTGGCCGGCAGGACATATCGAGCGGAATCGACGGATTTATGACTACGAATTCGTCTACTTCAGCTCCGGACGCGGAAGAATCCTGACGGAAGGGAAAAACTGTTTCTGCGGACCGGGGGATGCCGTCCTGATTCCGCCGGGAATCGCGCATTGCACCATCAGCGACACCCGGACGGAGCGCTGGTGCATCCATTTTGACTGGTATTCCGACTGCAAAGCCCATTACAGCAAACCGTCGATATTTGTCTATGTGGATGAACGCGAAGAGTTTGACGAGTCCCAGCGTGCGCTTCCCCCTCCGGAGGAACTGGAGATTCCCGATCTTCTGCAGAGACATTTCTCCTTGCAGGAACAATCCACTCTTCAGCCGTTGCTTCAGGAGTATTTTCTGCTTTCTCCGGATGGTTTGCGCGAGGAGTTTCATCGACAGGGGGTCCTGCTTTCGATTCTCGGGTATCTTCTGGATGCGAATTCCTCCCCGGTGCGGAAGCCGGAAAAACTGAACACCCGTTTTTTTGAAGCCAAAAGCCGGGTCGACATGCAGTTCGCCAATTCCGCATTTTCGGTATCTTCCCTGGCCCGGGAACTGCATCTTTCGCCGAACCATCTGACGAAGCTGTTCCGGAGCAAGATGGGCTTGTCCGTCCATCACTACCTGATGATGCGCCGCATCTCCTCCGCCCGGCACCTGCTGGCCGATACGACGCGTTCCATCGGGGAGATCGCCGAGTGCTGCGGTTTTGAGAATCCCAATTATTTTGCCCGGTATTTCCGCAAAATCACCGGAATGACTCCGACAGAATTCCGCCGGGAAAATCATCCATGATCCGCGTTTTTCCGCAGTTCGCTGGCGGGTGTGCAAGGAGGATTCCGGCGGACTCTTCCGCTCCGATGTTCATCGTTCTTCCGCTTGCTTCGGGGGACCGCTTCCCGGACAAAAACGGGAGAGAGACTTGCGGAATCAGTTCGAATATGCCTGCCGGAACTGTTCCGGTGTCATGTGGAAATGTTTTCGGAACGAGGTGCAGAAATAGGTGCTCGAATGGAATCCGGCAGCTGCGGCGATCCGGGAGAGTTCCCAGTTGAAACGGACGAGCAGCCGGGCGGCGTTCTGAAGGCGGATCCGGTGAACATATTCGTTCGGCGCCATTGCGCATGCCTCCCGGAAAATCCGGCGGAAACGCGCCTGTTTCAAATTGACGACAGCCGCCAGCTCCTCAATGCTGAAATCGTGTTTGTAGTTGTTGGAAATGAATTCGAATACTCCGGAGAGACGGGTCCGGAGCCCGGAGTTCGGCGACGGATGAAAAGATCCAGTCCGGATTTTCTCCAGAAAAAGATCCTGCAGAATATGGGCCGCATACGACAAGGCCACATGGCGACTGGAATTTTTGAGCGCAACACTCATTTTCAGACGGGAAAAAAACGATTCCGGATATTCGAGTTTCAGAAACGGCGAATCAAATCCGCGGAAAGGGTTCTCCAGAAGGTCGTAAAGCGGCAGAACATGCACAATGATATTGGATCCCGCGGAACAGCCGCCGGCAAGAGAATAGGTATGCGGGAGATGTTCCGGGATGACGGCGCACTCTCCCGGCCCGATCGTTTTTTCCTGTCCGTCGATTTCAAGGTGGAATTTTCCATCCAGGGCAAATAGGATCAGGGTGTCGGAAATCTGACGCCGGGGTACTCGCCAGTTTTTCCGGCAATGCCAGAGCGATACATTCAGGACAACAAACCGGATTCCGTCCAGAAGACGGAGGGCGTCGTTTGCTTTTTCCGGCGGGAAAAGGGTTTCCAGACGGTCTTTGGTTTCATTCCCGTAAAGGCTGTCATCCTGTTCCATACAGATTTTGACTCCGAAGTTTCTGGTGCAGTAGCGAAAATTTCAATGGGTTGATAATTTTTTTCAATTGAAATCCTTTTTACTATACTATATAGAGGTGAATTTGAAAATTACCTCGTGACAGCACCTCTTTGGTTCACCCATGAACAAGGCATTGTCACAGCGGTTCGGATGTCACGTCGGGCGAACCGCAATGATTGCATGGAACCCTGGTTCGTTTCAGCGAATATCTTACACTGGAACCGTTATATTTCACCGATTCCTGTTGAAATCCACGAATCCGCTGAGGATCGTAAAGATTGACCGGCATTGCGTCTTCCTATCGTTTTTTGTGGTAAATTAACAATAGGTGCAGTTCCGGTTTTTTCTATTTCATCGCTGAGGTTTTCTCAAAATGCACTTATTCCTGTCAAATACCGCCGAAGAACTAATTCTTTTCTGGTTTTGTCCAGAAAAGGACCAGAGCAAAACTTCCACAGCAGGAAACGGCTATGATGATTAGGGTCGTCAAAAGATAGTTTAAAAACTTTTGAAGGAGAAAGCTGTCCAGAAGATCGTCGAGCAGAAAGTGTCGTTGTGCGTCGCACAACTGCTCCAGAGAGATTTCTCCATGGTATTCTTTCCGTTCCGCAAGAAATGCTTCAAAAGATTTTGTCATGTGAAAGTACCACTTCCAGACCGTTGCAAGGTCCTGAAGCTCCTTGTTTTTCAGCGATGCCGATAAGGCGGACCGAAGGCTGGAGGAGGAAAATATGCTTCCGAATTTCATTGCATTGCTGTATTTGTTCAGTTCATTTGCTATTTCAGGAAGTTTCAGCTGCTTGTCAAGCACCAAAGGGACTTTGTCTGCGAATCGGTTGGTGCGGATGACGAGGTCGTATAAAGGGATCGTTTTCTTTTTGTGGAATTCATCAAGATCTTTTTGAATCAGCTTTCCGACGGACGCGCTGTCCATCTCAGCCAGTTTTTCGAGGTTGCCGGAGACAATATAAAACTCAGCCGCTTCCGGTGCGGAAAACAAGGATGGATTTTTATGGGCTTCCTTTATCAGAACTGTCCGGTATGCCGCCAGAGCTCCTCCCAGTCCTCCGAGGATCAGCATGGGAATGCACCAGCCGCTCCAGATGAGGATGAGGGCAAAAACATACATGACTTTGGAGTCATCGTTCTTGCGGCGTTTCTGGTAATATACGGTAAGGATGCAGGAGAAAATGCCTGCCAGAACAATTCCAGCAAGAAGCATGATCAGAGAATATTTGAAAAAAATGCCCGCGGATTGAACGATTGCTGACAAAATCTGGCTGAAACTCATCCCCAACGAATCCATGATCAATGCTCCAGAATAAGGAGGAATGAACGCGATGTTCATTCCTCCTTGAGACCCCGGTTTACTTTGCACTCTGCTGAATGATGTTCCTGTTGATGATGGAAATCACCTGGAGAGCCTGTTCATAATCGACTTTGACTCCTTCGATAATGCTGCGTTTGAAGGCGAATCCCGCAATAAAGCTGCTGTGCGAGATCGCGGAAATCAGCAGTGATTTCTTCAGGAAGTAGCTGATGAAGAAGGCAATGGCGATGACCAAACCGAGCAGAAACGCCAGAAAACCAGCCTTGGCCGCCAGAACAATTCCTGCAATGAAGGCAATGGCGGCCAGAACCAGGAAGATGATCGGTTTTGTATATCCTGTTGTTCCAACACTCAAAGCGGAGAGCGGAATGACATTGCAGAGCTTTCCGCTGAGACTGCCCCGACTGAACTCAATACGATTGGAATAAACCTCAAAAATGGTTGTGACATCAATTCCCATAAGAGTGAGCAGCCAGGCGATGAGTCCTTCTTTCCGGGCGACAATCCGAACCTGTGCTCCTGTTGTTGCGTTTTCGTCGATGGAAAACTCTTTCAATACCAGTGCTCTTTCTCCGAGAGACAACGCAAGACTGTGCATAAAATACCCTCCTGTTAATTTGTTTTATGGTTTGTTTTTTTATTGTTCCCTCATGGTTTATGAGGTATTATTTGGATGAAATCTCATCTTTTCTCCATCGTTATAATATATTAAAACCGGAATTTTTTTGATAAAACGTGATAACCAAATTTTTATTATTTAATATAATATATCCTTTTTATTTTTTTATGTCAATCGCAAATGTAATATTTTAATAAAATTTCTATTTTGCTGTATCGGAACGGCAAAGTTTAGATATCGGCATTCAAAGCAGTCCGCAATGATTTTGTATTCGGTTTGATATCGGAATGCGGTTGTCCCCGAAAACTGGACAACTTGACTTGGTGTAAAATGCCCGTAAAGTAACTTGGAAAAGGAGGGCGTTTTATGAAAAAGTCGTATGACTC
>CASFTV010000023.1 GCA_949297765.1 uncultured bacterium
CCGATCAGCTGGAAATTGATCCCGGCTTTCTGAAATGCCTGAATCATTCCCGTGGACGTCCCTCCGCCTCCGCAGAAGAGGTCTGCACAATATATTGTTTTCATCTCTTCCCCCTCGCTTTATTTTCAATTTTTTGCCACTCGGAAATTCTTTCTTCTGCAAGACGCTTTATTTCTGCGTTAAGTCCTTCCGGCTTTGGTCCCAAACGTTCTAGAAGAATTTGCAGTACTTCCGCTGTTGTTTGTCCGAATTGGTACATATCAGGCGCGGCTGCGATCAGCGCGGCATTGGCCTCTTGTTCACTGTCGCTTTTAGTAAATCCGGCATAAGTGTCAGCAACGAATATTGCGACTCCGCTTTTTTCCAATACTACTTTTGTTTTATCATTGAACAAAATGCTCCAGGGGCCCTGCGTAAACAGTTCTTTCATTTTCCGATCTCCGTTATGATGAAGAGAACTCCGGGATAATCGCCATGCCAGCGTTCGATGGCTTCGAAAGCAAGGATGGAATCGTCGATCCAGAAGCCGAGTTTTGTCATGATGTCTTCGACCCCTTTGAGGATATTGACGCCATCGGGTCTTGTTGTTTTCGGGACTGGGAGACCATGATTCCGTTTGAGTGTTTCGCGAGTATGCGGCCAGGTCACGATCATCTGGAAAGCGACCGCTTCCTTGAATGGCTGATCGGGTACATGCTGTTCGAGTATTGCCGTCCACTGCGCCATGGCCAGACGACAGGATGCCGTCGGGAGAAAGTTCTTGTTTCTCTGCTGGAACGTTGATTTCGGCGGGATTCCCGCCCATTGGAATTCGATTTTTTTCATGATTTTTTCTTTCTTGTTTTTTTTTGGGGGAAAGAGGGGCCTCTGCTTCCGGTAGCGGGGGGTGGAGGAGGGGCGGACTTAAAACGCCCCCTCCACCCGCCACCCGGTAACGGGCAGAGTATCTTGCCATTCATATATACTTTAGTATATATGGGGGGTGCCTTTGCCTGATCGGGAGCACAACCATAAAAGGTCTTGCCGCCGCCTGCTGTTTTTACGCGTCGATCCATACGCTTTTTGCTCCTTCCGGATGTTGAAATCCAGCGTTTCCGAGTCGTTTTCTTGCGACGGATTCATCGACTCCGAGATAGTCTGCCAGACGTTTTGTCGTGACAGGTTTCCCGTCATCGAGGGCGGCGAATGCGACTCTGGTTTCCTGAATGGTTTCGGCTTTTTTCTTTGCGGCGGTCTCTTTTCCGATCCGGGCCCGTTCTTCGCGGGAGAGGGGGGCTCGGACGGGGAGTTCTCCGGTCGCGCGGGCGTCGCAGAGGAGGGTTTCGACCTCGTCCCCGGTGAGATGCAGGGGATAACGGAAAAAGGCATGGCGGTCAGGGAACGAGGGGAATTCGCGGAGGATTCCCCCGATTCTCCATCCGGTCATGGCGCCGGCTGCGTGGAATTCGTCTGCGTTGACGCGATCGGCGTCCGGATCGAGTTCTCGAGCGCGACTGATGAGAGTTTCGAGGCGTTCCGCGTCTTCCATTTCGATTTCTTCCCGCCACCTGCAGTGGACGGTATCGAGAAGTCGCTGGAGACGGCGGACCTGGAAATGATAGCGGATCTGTTCGCGGCGCTTTTCGTCGATTTCGAGTTCGACCAGATCGATGAGTGCATCGGGGTCTCGAGCGAAGACGCCTGATCCGGACGCGCGGTCCTGCGCGCGTTTCTGTCCCTGATCGCCTTTGCTGTGGTGATGGCAGTAGATGACGGAGCATTTCAATTCGGTGCATACTTTGTCGAACTGGTTGCAGAATTTTGCCATTTGGTCGGCGGAGTTTTCGTCGCCGGTGATGACTTTGTAGATCGGGTCGAGGATGACGGCGGCATATCCTCGTTTTATTGCTCGGCGGATGAGTCGGGGTGCGAGTTCGTCCATGGGCAGCGCGTTTCCGCGGAGGTTCCATACGTCGATGTTTTCGATGGCAGGCGGATTGATTTTCTTTGCCTTGTAAATATCGCGGATACGGTGGAGACAGCTTGCGCGGTCGAGTTCCAGGTTGACATAGAGGACGCGTCCTTGCCTGCACTTCCACCCGATCCATTCTTTTCCCTCGGCGATGGCGACGGCGAGTTCGAGCAGCAGGAACGATTTTCCTGCTTTCGATGGTCCGGAGACGAGCATTTTGTGTCCTTTCCGGAGGATTCCTTCGATGAGGCAGTCTGCGAGCGGCGGCAGATTTCCCCAGACATCGCCGAGACATTCGACGTCGGGCAGCTCATCGTTGAGGGCGGCGATCCAGTCGGCCCATTCGTTCCACGAGGCCTTTCCGAGGTTGGTTGCCACGAGTCTCTGGCGGACGCCTTCCCGGTCGGCGCCTGGCAGACGGGAGAGACGCGAAGGGTTCCGGTTTTTCCGGTCGATTGAGAGACCGTTCTTTCTGCAGATTTCGTAGAGGAAATCGACTCGTTTCTGATATTCGCGGTAATCGCCCGCCTCGATCCGGACGATTGCGTGGAGACTCTTTCCTCCGGAATGGACGAGCGCGGCGATGGGCAGTTCGAGTTTCCGGCAGATGGTGTACTGTTCGTTGACGGGGATTTCGTCGGATTCTACCAGAGCGAAGCGGAAATCGGTGACATTGGCATCGGCGACTCCTTTTCCGTCGAGGGGATTGAATCGGATCCACGCGCCGCATTCAGGTTCCCAGTCGCCGATGACTCCTCCGAGATCGGTTCCGCAGTGAGCAAGCTGCCGGAGCAGTTCGCCCGCGGTGACGGAATAGATTCCCTTTCCGCCGGGGAGCCATTTTCTTTTTCCGCTTGCGTCCGGTTCGCTCTGGAACGCGGTGGCGACGTATCCGACATATTCATCGTTCTGGAAGAGGGTCCGGATGTATTCGGACAGTTCCTGCGGTCCTGATTTTCCGGAGTCGGGCGGCAGCGGTTCGATTTCGAGCCACTCTTTCCGGACGATCTGTTGATCTGCGTTTCCGCGGCTGGACCTGTTTTCCCGGAATCCGGGGAGCGTGATTGGTTCCTCCATAGGAATGGGCTGATTGAGAAAGTCGTCTCCCTGTGGGCATACGGCGGGCGGAGTTCCTCCGCGGTCGCGGCAGAGTTTCACGAGGGTTCCGGCGGTGACAGGGGAAGCGCCCTTGTCGAGTCCGTCCCATCGCCTGGAACAGTCGTCTTTTCGGTATCGCGGATCGCGGCGGCTCCATGTATCCCACATTTCGAGAGATCCGCCTTCGTGTTTGATGGCGGCGCCGGCCTGGAGCCACTCGTTGTAATCGAGCGAAGCCGGATCGATCTGTCGGAGACATTCGGCGATGAAATCAAGATTCTCCATTTGGCGCCTCCTGTTCCGGGAAGAGACCGAGTCCGGGTCCGTGTTCGAGTTCTTCGAGGTAGCGGTCGATCTTCTCTTCGGCGGCTCTTGCCTGTTTGAGAATTTCGTAATCGCGCGTATGGAAATAGCGTTTCTGGAGATCGCGCATTGTTTTTACGTTCTGTTCAAAATCGGACATTTTCAACCTCATGCGGTTTTTTGTTTTCCGGTATCCGGCTGGAACGATTCCGGATCGATTCCGCGGGGGACGTTCCAGGAGTTTGCGACGAGGCGGGAGATCATTTTATTTGCCTCGGCGAACTCCCAGGTTCCGACGTTGCGGAAATGGAATCGTTCGAGACAGCGGATCTGTTTTGGAGTTGCGAGACCTTCCATTCTTCTTTTCTGAATTGTTTCGATGAGCCGAGCGGCGTGTCCGGCGCACTTGACCGAATCGGGGAAGATGCCGTCTTTTTCGAGCCTGGCGAGCTGCGCTGCGGAAGGCGGGGCCTGTTCGCGGAGATTGAACGGATCGGGTTCGTATTCCGCGACCTTTCCGCCGGGAGAGATCGACATTTCAAATTGAAGCGGATCGACGAGGCTTCGTTTCCGGAGTCTCTGTTTTTCGAGTTCTTTCGCGAGTGCTTTTTCGCGTTCCTGAACGGCGGAGGATTCCGCGTCCTGTTCGAGTTCGAGGAGATCGCCGCCGGAGTTATCGAGCGTTTTTTCGGCGAGGATTTCGGCGACTCTCCGGGAGATGTCTTCGTTCTGACAGATCAGATGCGCGGGCCGGCAGAGGTCATGTTTTTCGGTCTGCCAGAGGAAATCGAGGAGCAGGAGTTCCTTTTTCCCGGGGGCGAGCCGTGTTCCGCGTCCGACGATCTGGGCGTAAAGCGCGCGGACCTTTGTCGGACGAAGGCAGACGATGCAGTCCACGGCCGGTTCGTCCCATCCTTCGGTGAGGAGCATGGAGTTGCAGAGCACCTGATACTTTCCTGCATGGAAGTCGGCGAGGATTTCGGCGCGGTCTCTGGATTCGCCGTTGACTTCTGCCGCGGTCAGTCCTGCCGCATTGAGCAGAGCGCACATTTTCTGGCTGGTAGCCACCAGCGGCAGAAAGACGACGGTTTTCCGGTTTCTGCAATGTTCCGTCATGAGATGGGCGATCTGTTCGAGATAGGGGTCGAGGGCGGATCCGAGCGCGGCGGCCTGAAAATCGCCGCTCTGGATCTTGACACCGGCGAGGTCGATGGACAGTGGCAGCGTGAGCGCCCGGATCGGGGAGAGATATCCTTCTCGGATTGCGCGGACGAGGGTGTATTCATAGGCGATGGTCTCGAAGAGTTCTCCAAGATTTCGCCGGTCGCCGCGGTCGGCGGTTGCGGTTACGCCGAGGATTTTTGCGTCCGGGAAGTGATCGAGCACGCGCCGGTAGGATGGCGAGACGGCGTGATGCGCCTCGTCCACGATGATGGTGTCGAAGTGATTGTGTGCGAAACGTTCAAGTCTCTTCGCATTTTGCAGCGTCTGTACGCTCCCGACGGTGACGTTGAACCAGGAACCCTCGCTGGAGGAGTCCGCTTTTTCGAGAGCGGTCAGGAGTCCGGTGGAGGCACGGAGTTTGTCGGCGGCCTGCTTGAGGAGCTCTTCTCGATGGGCGAGGATGAGGACATTTCCGCCCTGCCGGACTCTTTCCTCGATCACTTTGGAAAAGACGATGGTTTTTCCGCAGCCGGTCGGGAGGATCAGGAGTGTTTTGTCAATCCCCTCCCGCCACTGGGAGAGGATTGCGTTTCGCGCTTCGTTCTGATAGGGTCGAAGTTCCATTGACGGTCTCCGCAGGATCAGAACGGGATATCGCCGCTGCTCTCTTCGTGAGGAGCGGGCGGGAGATATTTGAATGCGTTCTGTTTTTCGCTGGTTCCGTCGGATTTTTTCCAGTCGCGGATGGTGACTTTGACCCGGCCTTCTGCGCCGACAAACTTGTCCCATGCGATTCTGCAGCTTCTGGAATCCGGCGGGGTATGGCCGATGGATTTTGCGAGGTCGGAGAATTTCCACGCCCACTTCATATACATGCGGATGTTGTCGAATGCGTTTCCTGCGTATGTCCCGTCGGGATGTTCCAGTTTGAGCTGGAATCTGATATTGGTGTGGTTCGGCATTTTTTCAGTTTTTTCGACCTGTTCGCGTTTCATGGAGACGATCCGGAAGAGGTATTCGCCTTCCGGGATGATCTGATTTTCGTTTTCGACTTCGATTTCTCCGTCCATTGGGATTGCGGCGTATTCATCGTACTGGCTCATGATTTACTTTCCTCTGTGAAGATTGACGTTATGGGTGATCGCCTTCCATCCGGCGATGATTCGTTTGAGAGTGCTGCAGTTGTAGTTTGTGATGGGGGTGTCCTTCGGGACGGCACCGATCTTTTCGATCTCGAAAGCGAGTTCCGCGCGGGAGATTCCGGAGGTAGCGAGGAGCTCTTCGACCTGGCGGAGAAGTTCCTCCTGTTCGGGATTCTTCGTTTCCGGAGCGCGACGTTCCGCATCCTCTTCCGTTTTCTGTTCCGTTACGGTCGGCGGTTCCGGAGTTTTTGGTACGGCATCCGTTTCCGGTTCGGTCTTTGATTCCGGAGTTTTTGGTACGGCATCCGGTTCGGGTTCGGGCTTCATTTCCGGAGTTTTCGGTTCGGGATCGGGATTTCGCTGGAAGATTCCGGCGATCTGCCGGAACTCGAACGGCATTTTTTCGGGGAGATCGTATCGGTTTTTTGCATCCCAGCAGGGATGGAAGCGGGAGAACATGACGCGCTTGTCGCCGCCACGAACCTTGACTTTTCCCTCTTCTTCGATGGTGAAGGTGTCGTATTTCACGAACAACGTGAGGTCGGACCATTTTTTCAGCACATCGGCGCTTTTGTCGGACATGGTGAGGGTGTATCGGTCGTGCCCGGTGTCGTCGGCCGGCTCATAGCGTTTGATTCTGGAGTGGGCGACGAAGAGGATGTTCATATTCTGGCGGAGCCGGAGCAGATCGAGGCGGTCGAGCAGGGTTGACCAGTCTTCTGCGAGTTTGTTCCACCCCTTTCCGTATCCCTTTTCGTATTTTTCGATGGAGTTGATGTTTGCCTCGGTGCAGATGTGTTTGATCATCATAGTTTCGAGCCAGTCGGCGGAGTCGATGACGAGGGTCCGGAACCCCTGCGCGTCGGCGCAGAGCTGACGGATGCACTCTTTGAATTCGGCATAGGTTCCCGGCGTGACGCGGGCAACATCCATCTGGAACGATCCGCGTTCGACGTCGAGGAAGAGGGGCTCGGGCCAGCGGGCTGCGAAGGTGGTCTTTCCGATTCCTTCGACTCCGTAAACGATTCCTTTGACCGGCAGAATTTTTTTTCCACGGGAGATTTCCATATTACCACTCCATTTCCTGATTGCTGTTATCGTTTGTTTCCTCCGGGATCGGGTCATTGGGATTCGGGAGTCGCGTTGGCGGGACGCCTTCTTCGACCGCGACGCCGTCTTCGATGACGATGGAACAGTCCTCGGTTCCGACTTTTGTGCAGATGGCCTGCAGATTTTCGTTTCTGAGCCATTCGTCGAATGCTTCGAGCTGATCGTGGTCAAAAGCTTCGAGTCCGTCGAGGAGGAGGAATCCGCACTCGGGCTTGAGTTTCCGGACGATTGCCGCGGCGACCCGGTACTGTTCCATGGTGCTCATGCAGTCCCAAGGCTGATTCCGGTAGAGGAGGACCGGGAATCCCTTTTCGTTTTTTCCGATGGCGAGATCCGGGAGAGGCATGGGCGCGTTTCGGAGGAGATCGCGGCGTTCTTTGCGGATGGCCTCGAGAGCATCGGTAAGAGGCTGGAGTTTTCGTTCATACTCTTCGGCGTCGGCGATGGCATTTGCCTTGTCGAGGTTAGCGCGGACTTTTGCATTGATCTTTTCGATGGATGCGATTTTTGCTTCGAGTTCGGCGGTGGATTCGTTTGGGGAAATGGGATCTGCGTCGATGCGTTCAAGCTCACGTTTTGCCTGTTCGACTCGGTTTCGAGCGCCGGCGAGAGAGGTTTCGAGGCGTTCGATTTCGCGGATTGCCTCGTCGCGGTAACGGACCCAGGAAGCGCGGGTTTCGCGTTTTTCCTCTCGTTTTGCGTTGCGTGCAAGGATTGCCTGGGATTCGGCGATGAGATCGGCTGCGGAGAGGGGCGTTTCCGGAACGTCTGGGAACTCGTTGAGTTCGGCTGCGAATTTTTTCTTCTGATCGACGATGACGCCGAAGTCGTGACGTTTGTCATACGCCTGTTTTTCGCGAAGGTCGAGGGCTTCGAGCTGATCGCCGATTCCGAGGGTTTTCAGGAGGACTTCAGCTTTTTCAGAATCTTTCATTGCGAGGAATTTCGGGAGATTGAGAGCGAGTTCCTCAATGAAGCTGTCGAGGAGAGCCTGTCCGCGTTTTCGTCCGGTAGCGTCCGTGACTTTGAGGGAAGCGTTTTTTCCTTTTCGTTCGACGACGAGTCCGCCGGAGAGTTCGATTCTGATTCGTGCGGGCGAGATCCCATCTTCTCTCTGCAGATTGCCGGGTCTGTATCGTTCGCCGCCGAGAGCATAGATGATTCCGTCAAGGACGGATGTTTTTCCTGCGGCGTTTTTTCCTCCGATAACAGTGAGACCGTTTTCGGCAGGCGCCATCCGGACGAGGGCGACCCGTTTGACGTTTTCGAGTTCAAAGCGAATAATTTTCATTTTTCCTCCACTGTGTTTGAGTTGAAAGCCGAGATGCATTGTGATCCGGCGTATTTTTGTGTCATATGGACTTGAGCCGCCCTCCACCAGAGGGAGAGGATAAGACCGGCGGCGACACCGAAAAGGAAGGTGAGGACGAGGTTTTTCATTTTGTTTCCCGTTGTTTTCTGGGATATGTATCGAGCCATTGATCGAACGATTTTTTTTCGATCAGGACAGTGGAACGTTTTGCGGGTCCCATTTTTTTCCAGATGAAGTGTCCGAGCCGCGCATGATTGTAGATATTCCATCGTTTGAGTCCGGAATAGAGCATTGCGTCATGAAGGTTGAGGAATCGCGGTTCTTTGATTTTTTTAACGGCCTGCGAGGAGGTGTCTGAAAATGATCTTCCATACGGAGCGAGCATGGTGTTGATTGCGTCGACGATCGGTTGAGGGATATTCATTTCAGTTCTCCGTAATTAGCCGCGACTTCTGCGATGGCGGTGTTCATTCTTGAGACTTCTGCGAAGAGGAACGCTTCACCGATGGAATCTTTGACGAGATCGATCAAGATTTTTTTCTGAATCTCGGTAGAGATGTTGGGGAAGAGTTTCGTGATTTCGCGATAGACGGCAGCCGCGAGTTCTTTCTGATGGATTTCAGCGCGGGCCTGAGCGACGGAGAGGACTTTTTCGGAGAAGTCCCGGATTGTCTGCTCCATCATGGTTTGAGTTTTGGTTTTCATCAAAAATCTCCATGTTGAGAGTTTATATTCAGAGGATGGTTAGATTTTCCATTTCCCCCAGTTTTCGAGGAAAAAAGCGGTGTCTTCAATAGCATCCAGTAAGACTTGGATCTGGCATTCTTCCGGAGATGGACCCGGCGAGTGTGGGTTTTTGTGGAGTTCCCGAATCCGTTTGGCGCGGGCTTTTTTGGAGAGTTGTTTTGCCCCGGAAAGGCGAAAGCCGATCCGCTGGAGCTGATTCTGCTCGTAGTCATTCGACGTGCGCATGCTGACCTCCTATATTGCTGGTGTATTTTTGTAGGATTTTCAAAGGAAATTTCTCCAAGCGGATCTGCTTCTAAAATTTGCATTAGGTATTAATCTAATCCGTCTAATAAAAAAAGGGGAGAACATTTTAATGCTATTGCGTACTTTCTAGCTGTCCGGGTGTCATAGATTCCTTTACGTTCTAAGGTATTTACAGTTGGAGGTTTTACTCCTATTCGAGTTGCCAATTCTTTTTGTGTCAATTTTAAGATTAGGCGCATCTGTTTTAATTTTGTCATGTTTAACCTCCGTGATTGTCTATTATAATATAAATAGATAAAAACCTAATTTCAAGAACTGTTTGAAAATTATCTAAAAAATTATTTTGCAATCTATTTTTTTTATTTTATATTAACTATAATATTCTAATGAGGTGTATTGTGGCAACAAAGGAACGAAATGAGTATGATGCAAAAATCGGAGGTGCTATTCGAGCATTAATGCCTGATAATTGTGACCAGAAGAACCTCGCAAAACAAATGGGAATTACTCCACCGACCCTTAGCCAAATGTTGTCAGGAGTTGTGCCGTTTGCAATAGGACGTTTCTTCCAATTATTAGCATTGCTTAATCCCGAAGAGGATGTGTTGGAATACCTCTTCGAGTTGTATCGGGAAAAATTATCTGCAGGACGCTATAATGAACTTATCTCTGTCCCGTGTGAAAATCGAACACCTTTAGAATGCAAAGAATTAGAAATAATTCAATTATGGAATAATTCCCCATCTCCAATTCAAAAAACAACAGATGAAACAGATGTTGAGGAATTAATAGAACTTGTAAAACGATTGCCGAAAGCTCAACGACCAGTCTTTAAATCATTGATGCTGGCTGTTATTGATAATCATTGATCAAGGTGTGGAGAGTGTGATGAAACATGAAGGACTTGTCAGTCACTATACGTCTGTATCCATTTTACCAGAGTTTTTAAAAAAAGATGCTTTTTTTTATGGGACGCATACTGATTTCTTGAATGATCCGACGGAGAAGAAATATGCCTTGACAATATTTGATTCAAAAATTGAGCAGTCGGAATACAAAAAATATGCAGGAAATTTATATGAGGATTTTTCTATCTATACAGCGTCTCTATCTATTGACATGGATAATATAAACCAATGGAGAGCCTATACATCGCAAGAGACTGGAGGTTTTTCTATTCAATTCTTTGCCAAAGAATTAGTTGATGCTAAATGGTCTAAAAGGCCTAAATATAACGAATATAAAAATGTGGAGGAACAATTCAAAAAAGGTTTTGGTTGTGGTCTAAAGGTTTGTTATGAACCAGAAGAAGTTGATGTTTTTTATGAAAAAGCTATGAAAGCTATAAAACATTGTATTAATAACAGCGATAATCAAGGATCAAAAGATCATGTTATAATTTATTGGCTATCTCTTTATCGCGCATTATTCTCATGTTTTGTGAAAAATGAAAACTATAAAGATGAAAAGGAGTTTCGTGTGGCATATGTTACATCTCAAAAAAATGGTATAGAAATAATTGGAGGAAAGCCTCGAAAAAAATTGTTTGCTATACAACCTAATAAAATTCATAGTATCATAGTCTCTCCTCACGGGAATGTCGCACGGAACAGGCGTTTCGCAGAGGTTCTTTGTGAAAATGTGGGGTTATCATCAACTATTGTAAAGTTAAGCCAAGTGCCATTTAGAAATGAATAGCGCAATCATGAAACTTTCCTATAGTAAACAATCAGAATGGGGAGAGTAAGACATGAGTGAAGCTCAAGATAAATATTTTGAAGATTTACGCCGCAAATCCGGCATTCTTCCGCCGGAGGACGAGGGATTCTTCGGAGAGATGGGGAAGGGAGCATGTACTTCATTTTTCACGTTGTTGAAACCGTTTGCACCGGAATATAGTGAAGATGTTTTGCGGAGCAATCAGCAGTGGCGTTCTCCGGTCAATCCGTCGCCGATGTCCATGACGGGGCGCCTGATTGGTATTTGCTGGCCGCTGGATCTGATATTGATCGGTTTGGTGATATGGTATATTTTTCGCCGATTGAAACGTTGCCGTGCGATGCGGAAAGCGGTTCAGGCGCTACGGGAAGAGCGGCAGATAGAGGCGTTGAGCGAATTGGAATCCGGGAATCTGGATCAGCTTTCATGGGCGCAGGCGCTCATTGCTGCGAAAGGGAATGAAGAGAAAGCGCGGGGAAAATATCTTGAAATACGGGCAAAGCGCAATACATGAGACTACAGCATTTTTACAGCATTTCAAATTCCCTAAGTTTTTCCACATTTTTTTCTCGAGAGTGCAACGCATTCTATTCGGGGGGAAATGCTGTAAAAATGCTGTAATTCAAATCTGAAAACGTATATTTAGCGGAATATTTGCGAAACGTTGAAAAGAGAGCAAAAGGGAACTTTTTGAGGCTAATGAATGGTGCCCCGGGCGGGGATCGAACCCACGACCCACTGCTTAGAAGGCAGTTGCTCTATCCTCTGAGCTACCAGGGCACTCCTGCAAAGACATAATGTACCGCCCGATTCATCAAAATACAAGCGGAATATGAAATTTTATCGCTTTATTTCACACAGATCTCCATCAGGGAAAACTGCCGTCTCACAACGACAAAAAACCAGCAGGAAAAGTGAAAATGCAGGGAAGAATGGTGCACCCGGTAGGAATCGAACCTGCAACCTTCTGGTCCGTAGCCAGACGCTCTATCCAATTGAGCTACGGGTGCTGTCGCTCAGAGATTGATCTCCGCAACTCCATTAATATATACCGGACTGCAGAAATGTCAAATGCTGTCATGGAAAAAATTCAAAGAAACCTTATGGGAGAAAAAAGCTCTTCTCCACGATCAGGCCGGCTTTTCCCTTCCTCCTTCCTAAGACTTTTCCCTTGAAATGGATTTTTCCGCTTCTATATTATCTCCGTCAGTTCCAAAATAATGGAGGAAAATTCCATGGAAAATCACAATCAATATAATTTATGGTATCCCGACAACCTGCGGCTTCTTTCCGTCCTGCTCGTTGCGAGTCTGGCGACCTTTCTCTTATATGAGCCGATTGTACCGCGTTCAATTCCCCTGACAGCATGTTATCTGACGCTTCTTGCGGCTCTCTGGCCGAAACGGATGAATTTTCTCTCCCGGAATGCACGGATTCTATGGGGAATTCAGCTCGGTCTCTGCGGACTGGGACTGTTCTGGGCGCCCGGAGGATATGCCGCGGCATTGGCTCTCGCTTCGCTGTTCTGTTTCCGTCTGCTCTGCCGGGAGGAAACCGCGGATACGGCCGTCGGGCGATGGTTCCTGAAAGTGGCGGTTCTTCTGTTTTCCTTTCCCTTCGAAGCGTTGTATCAGATCCGTCAGGGCTCCCGCAATCTGAACGAGGCAAAAGGGATCGTCTCCCGCGTGATCCGTGGAATGCTTCTATGGATTCTTCCCATTCTGGGCAGTCTTTTGTTTCTGGCATTTTTCTCCGAGGCAAATCCGATCCTGGAGCGCTGGGTGGATGCCTGTATCGAACGGCTGAAACAGATTCATTTTCCGTCCGCGGGACGCTGTCTGTTCTGGTGTTTCTGTGCTGCGGTGACTCTTGCGGCAACAGGTTTTTCCCTCTGGCAGAAAATCTATCCGGAGTTCCTGCAGAATCCGGTTCAGGGGACCTTCCGCGAACTTCCGGATGCGGCATCCCGGATGCTGGCAAAAATCATGACCCGCGGACTTCTGCTGTTCAATCTGCTGTTTCTTGTCCAGAATCTGCTGGATGTGGAATATCTCTGGGCGGGAGCAAAACTGCCGGACGGCATGAGCTATGCGGAATATGCTCATCGCGGCGCATATCCGCTGATCGTGACCGCGCTGATTGCCGGATTCCTCACGCTGCTGACCTTCAGCGGAAAATGCAGGGCTCCGGAGTGGAAGCATGCACGGATTCTGGTTTATCTCTGGCTGGGACAGAATGTATTTCTGGTGGCCTCTTCCCTGCTGCGGCTGGGGAAATATGTGGCCGTGTACAGTTTGACGCATCTCCGCTTTGCGGCGGCGCTGTGGATGATGCTGGTCGGGATCGGACTGTGCCTGATTCTCTGCAAGATTCTGCGGGAAAAATCGCTGCGCTGGCTGTTCTGGGCAAACGGGATCCAGCTCCTCGTTCTGTTTCTGTTCGTGCTGTTTTTTGATCGTTCCGGATTCATCGCGGAATACAATTTCGCCCACTGCCGCGAAATTGCGGGACCGACAAAGGAGGGAATTGAACCGGCTCCGCTCGACAGGAGGTATCTGGTCAGACTGCTTCCCTCCTCGCTGCCGGTTCTGCTCCGGATGCGGAACGCGGGAATTCCTCTTCCGGAAACATGTTCTCTGCACGGGGAAATCCGGAAGCTGGAAGAGTCGCTCGGGAACTGGCGGACGTGGAATCCGGAGGCCTTCCGGCTTCTGCGGGCCGTGGAACACGAAGATCCTGGCGGTCGCTGCCGGAATTTCCCCCTCCTGCGAAGCGGATCCGCTGATTCCTTTCTCAAGACCGGACCGCCCCGGTTTCCGAGGTCCGGAGGAAGGAAGGAAAAATCTGTAAAAAGTGACCCCTTTTCCGGGAATTCGGTTTGACTTTTTTCGTACAGGATGTATACTTGCAAAGTGTCATTGTCGCGTGGGTTGATTTCAAGACTGCGCACGATGTTTTGAAATCAGCACAGGCATTGTTCATTTAAACCCGCTAAGGAGGAAATTTCGAATGTCGGGCATCACAAACACGCAAGACGGTAACTATTGTGCCGCACACGTCGCTTACGCACTGAGCGAAGTCGCAGCCATCTACCCGATCACCCCGTCGTCCACCATGGGAGAATGGGTGGACCAGTGGGCGGCAGAAGGCAGAAAGAACATTTGGGGGCAGGAAGTCAGAGTTGCGGAAATGCAGTCGGAGGCCGGTGCCGCAGGAGCCGTTCACGGTTCTCTGGTTGCCGGAGCGCTCACGAGCACATATACCGCGTCCCAGGGTCTGCTTCTCATGATCCCGAACATGTACAAGATCGCCGGAGAACTGATTCCGACGGTGTTCCATGTAACCGCCCGCGCGCTCGCCGCTCAGTCGCTCGCCATTTTCGGCGACCACTCCGACGTGATGGCCTGCCGCAACACCGGATTCGCTCTTCTGGCGGCCGCTTCCGTCCAGGAAGAGATGGATCTTGCGCTCGTCGCCCACCTTTCCACCTACAAGGCCCGCGTTCCGTTCCTGCAGTTCTTCGACGGATTCCGGACCTCGCACGAAGTGCACAAGTATCACGAAATCACCTACGATGAGATCCGCGAACTTGTGGAACCGAAATACATCGAGGAATTCCGTGCCCGCGCACTCCGCCCGGATGCTCCGATCACCAATGTCGGCGCTCAGAACCCGGACGTCTACTTCCAGGGCCGCGAAACGGTCAACAAATTCTACAACGCCGCGCCCGCGATCGTTCAGGAATACATGGACAAGATCGCCGCGAAGACCGGCCGTCAGTACCACCTCTTCGACTATGTCGGCGCGGCCGATGCCACTGACGTGATCGTCGCAATGGGCTCCAGCTGCGAAACGATCGACGAAACCGTCGAATACCTCAATGAAAAACGCGGCATGAAGCTGGGACTGGTAAAGGTCCGCCTGTATCGCCCGTTCGATGTCGAAGCCTTCCGGAAGGCTCTGCCCTCCACAGTCAAGCGGATCGCCGTTCTCGACCGCACCAAAGAGCCGGGCGCTATCGGCGAACCGCTCTATCTGGACGTGGTCGTGGCTCTGACCGGAATGAACATCCGGATCATCGGCGGACGCTACGGACTCTCCTCGAAGGAATTCACGCCGTCGATGGTTCTCGCGGTGTTCAAGCACCTCGCGAAGGACGGATTCCACGGATTCACGGTCGGTATCGACGATGATGTGACCAACACCTCCCTCAAGGTTGAGGAAGAGATCGTCACCGAGCCGGAAGGCACCACGAACTGCATGTTCTGGGGTCTCGGCGGCGACGGAACGGTCGGAGCGAACAAGAACTCCATCAAGATCATCGGAAAATACCGCGAGGATATGGACGCTCAGGCGTACTTCTCCTATGACTCGAAGAAATCCTTCGGCGTCACGGTATCGCATCTGCGCTTCGGCGTGAAACCGATCAAGAGCACCTATCTGATCACCTCGCCGGACTTCGTCTCCTGCTCCTCCTTCAGCTATGTCGGACGCTACGACCTGCTGAAGGGCATCAAGGAAGGCGGAACCTTCCTGCTGAACTCCCACTACGCCAACGACGAAGTGTTCCAGCACCTGACGCGCGACATGCAGGAAACGATCCTCAAAAAGAAGATCAAATTCTACAACATCAACGCGGAGAAACTGATTGCCGAACAGCCCGGACTCCGCGGCAAAGGCGCCAACACCGTCATGATGGTGGCCTACTTCAAGGTCTCCGGCATCGTTCCGTTCGAAAAGGCGGAAGAGGGCATGAAGGAGATGACCAAGAAGACCTTCAAGAAGAAAGGCGACGATGTCGTCAACATGAACCTCGCTCTGATTGACGCGGCGATCAACGCCTGTCAGCAGGTTCAGGTTCCTGCCTCCCTCGACGGCATTCCGTGCGCTCCCGAGGTCAAACTGCTCCCGGATCACGCATCCGAGTTCGCGAAGAAGATCATCGAACCCTCGATGAAGCTCCAGGGAGACAGCATTCCGGTTTCGGCGATGTCCGTCGACGGGAAGATCCCGACCGGAACGGCATGTCTCGAAAAACGCGGCATTGCTCCGCGTGTTCCGAAGTGGAATTCCGCAACCTGCGTGCAGTGCAACGTCTGCGGCATGGCCTGTCCGCATGCGGCGATCCGCGCGAAGCTGATCGAACCGGCGGAACTCGCCAACGCTCCGGCCTCCTTCAAAGCCGTTCCCGCAAAGGGACGCGATGCGGCTCTGCAGTTCAAGATCCAGGTCTATATTGAAGACTGCACCGGCTGCGGCGTCTGCGTGGATCAGTGCACGGTCTTCAAGGGCGGAAAACTCGCTCCCGCGCTGACTTGGTCGACCCTCGAGGCCGAACGCGCCGCAGGCGAAAACGAGAACGAGAAGTTCTTCAACGACGTCCTCCCGGACAACGTGATGGGCTCCAACCCGATCACCACCGTGAAGGGCGCGATGCTCCGCAAACCGCTGTTCGAATTCTCCGGAGCGTGCGCCGGCTGCGGCGAAACGCCGTATGTCAAACTGATGGCTCAGCTGTTCGGCGAAAACGTCATGATCGCGAACGCCACCGGCTGCTCCTCCATCTACGGCGGAACGTTCCCGACCATTCCGTACACCAAGGACAAAAACGGCCGCGGTCCGGCATGGGCGAACTCCCTGTTTGAAGACAATGCGGAATTCGGATTCGGCATGCGCATGGCGGTGGATGCCAACCGCGCTCTGCTGAAGCAGGAAGTGGAAAAGATCCTTGCCGGCGACAAGGCCCCGGCGGAACTGAAGGATGCTCTCAGCGGCGCCATGAGCCACTGGGACAACTCCAAGACTCCGGAAGCCATCGAAGCGCAGGCGAAAGCCAAAGCGGCGATCGCGAAGGCGCTGGAAGGCTGCGACTGCCCGACGCTCAAGAAGGTCAGCGAACTTTCCGACTACTTCTGTGATAAATCCGTGTGGATCATCGGCGGTGACGGCTGGGCGAACGATATCGGCTACGGCGGTATCGACCACGTCCTCGCCCAGGGCAAGAACGTCAATATTCTCGTTCTGGACACCGAAGTCTACTCCAACACCGGCGGACAGGCATCCAAGGCCACTCCGACCGCCGCGGTCGCAAAATTCGCCGCGGGCGGAAAGAGAACCTATAAGAAGAACATGGGCTTCATGAGCATGAGCTACGGCTATGTCTATGTTGCCTCTGTTTCGATGGGCGCCGACAGGAACCAGACCATGAAGGCCTTCCTGGAAGCGGAAGCCTATGACGGTCCCTCCATCATCTTTGCCTATGCGCCCTGCATCGCGCACGGCATCGACATGTCCAAGACCCAGACGGAGGAAAAACGCGCGGTCGACTGCGGCTACTATCCGCTCTACCGCTACAACCCGGCCAAGGAAGTTCCGTTCACATGGGATGTCAAGGCCGCTCCGAATGGCGCCTTCCAGGAGTTCATCCGCTCCGAAGGTCGTTACAAATCTCTTCTGAAGGCCAATCCGACCCAGGCGGAAGAACTCTATGCGAAAGCCGAGGCGGATGCCGCCAAGCGCATGGAATTCTATCAGCAGGTCGGAGCGCTGATGAAGTAATACCGCGGATCAGAATCCGAAACACAGCGCGTCCGGTTTCCCGAAAGGAGCCGGACGCGCTTTTTATTTCCGGATCGGCGGAGGAATTGATCCGATCTGAACAAGAAGGAGAAAGAGGCGGGAAGAGACGTCCGGAGAGGATTCAAGCCTCGGCCACCGCCATGGCGATGGCATGTCCGCGCTCATGGCTGATGCTGATGAAGATCTTCCGGATTCCGAGTGAATGCATCGTTTTTGCGCCGGCCCCCGAGAGGGTCGCATGAGGAGCACCGGAGGGATTTCCGACGATCTCGATATCGCGCCATGCGCACCCTGCGCCGAGACCGCAGCCCAGAGCTTTTGCAACGGCCTCTTTTGCCGCCCATCGTCCGGCGACGAACGGAATCCGGTCGCCGCGCCGGTCGGCTTCTTCGGCCTCGCGGTCGGTGAGGATATAAGAGGTAAAGCGGTCGCCGTGCCGCTGCAGAACGGCAGAGATCCGTTCAATTTCGACAATATCCGTTCCGATTCCGACGATCATGTTCCGCGTCCTTTCTTTTTTCCTCTCCGGTCGGAAGCCTTCAGATAGGAGACCGGATCCTCGGTAACCTGGAAATCGCGTTCCCGGGTGAGCGGTTTCACACCGCCGGGACCGTTGCCCTCCTTGATGTCGCGCATAGCCGAAAGACGGGCCAGAGCGCTGAATGCTTCAGCGCTCTGCTCCTCGGGAGAGAGATCCTTCCGGGCGTTCCCCCGGGCAGGAGCGGGGGACAGGGGATGTTCCATCGGGATCAGCTCCCCCGCCTCAATGCTGTAGCAGGCGTTCCGGGTGATGATCAGGTGGTCGAGAATGTCCAGGCGCATCGCCTCGGCTGCGATCTTGATGGAGCGCGTGAGCTGGAGATCGGCGGGCGACGGAGAAGGAGTCCCGCTCGGATGGTTGTGAAGAAGGATAATCCCGCGGGCCGACATGTTCAGTGCGCGCGCCATCAGCTGCCGCGGATGGATGTAAAGCTGATCAATCGTCCCTTCCACAAGGATTTCATCGCCGATGACCTCGTTCTGGGTATTCAGGTAAACCACCATGAAAACCTCGTTTTCCAGTCCGGCAAGTTTCATTTTTGCATAGCGGAGGACCTCCTGTGTGGAGGAGACCACCTCCCTCCCCTGCACCTGCTCGTAAAGATAATCTGTGCAGAGCCCTTTCATCAGGCGGATCAGAAGAGCGACATTCGGACCGACTCCGGGAACTTTTGTCAGCCGGTCGGCCGGAGCATCCATGATCCCGCTGAGCGATCCGAATTCCTTCAGCATGGCTTTTGCGATCGGCTTCACATCGCGCCGGCTGATCGCAAAGGTCAGAAGAAGTTCGAGTTTTTCATAATCGAGCAGCCCGTCATGCCCGGCCTTCCGATACCGTTCCCGCAGACGCTCCCGATGCCCCGCCGCGCCTTCCGGATGAAATGAACTGTGTCCCTTCATGGCTGCGACCCGCGCTTGAGATATGTCAGAGATTCAAAATGAGCTGTCGACGGAAAGAAGTCAAACAATCCGGTCTCCTCCACCTGCCATCCCTGCGCTTTGAAAAGCGCAAGATCGCGGGCAAGCGTATCCGGTCCGCAGGAAACATACACAAGATCATGGATCGAACTTTTTCCGATCGTCTCAATCACACGTTTTTCCAGCCCCGTCCGCGGCGGATCGACCAGCAGCAGCGCGCGCCGGTCCGGATGGAGCGGAAGCTGATCCAGCATCCGGACCGCATCCCCGGCCAGGAACCGGCTGCGCGGACGGCCCCGCTCCCGCAGATTCCGCGATGCCGCCCGAACAGATTCCGCATCGGCCTCCACGCCGAAAATTCTCTCCACACCCGCCTCCGCCGCAAGCGCGGAAAACACGCCGCAGCCACAGTAAAGTTCAATGAAAATCTCCGGAGCAGCCGTCCGGAGAATCCGGAGGACCTCCGTTCCCAGCCGCGCGGCCATTCCGGTGTTGATCTGGAAAAAAGATCCGCGCGGAACCGAAAAATCTCCGAAAGAAGGCAGTGTATCCGTCAGCCATTCCCCTCCGCACCCCTCTTCCAGCAGAAGCGCACCGTCGGACGGGGTAAAGCGGAATGTCAGAAATGATCGCCCCTCGGGGAGGTGAGCCCGGAACAGGGAATCGTTCAGCTTCTCCGCCATCCGGCGGGAAATCTCCGGACAGGCAAGCAGACAATTCCGGAGATCAAGCACGGTCCGATTGTCCTCCATCAGATAGCCGGTCCGGACGGAGGACCCGGACTTTTCCGCCGTCAGACGGATTTTGTTGCGCCAGCCCGTCCGCTGCGGAGCCGCCGCCGGCGGACGCATGGCAGACGGAGCGGCAAGTCCCGGATGAACCAGAAACCGTTCAAACTGCCGCTGTTTCCATTCCAGTTCGGCGGCATAGGTGACATGCGCATACCTGCATCCCGGACACTCTCCGGCATACGGGCAGAGCGGTCGGACCCGCTGCGGCGACGGAGTCAGAATCTCCCGGATCTCCGCCTCCGCATACGTTTTTTTCTCTCGGACAATCTCAACGGAAAGAAGATCCCCCGGCGCTCCGCCGCGAATAAAACAACGTTTTCCGGACGGCATCGCAGCCACCGCTTTTCCGCGATAGGCGAACGCATCCGGTTTGAGAATCACATCCTGCATCTTCGTACATACCAATCTTCATGTTCAGCGGGTGCCGGCTTCCACGATCATCGCTTTCCGCCACCGTTTCCCGACGCTTTTCAGGGAATAGACCGCGCCGAGCGTATCCATTGCGATCAGTTCTCCCGGCTCGAAGCCGGGGAACAGATAGCGAACCGTCCCCAGAGTTCCCGGACGCACGGTTTTCGGCTCGCAGGCGGAAATCTGCGCCAGTGTTTCCGGATCAATCCGGCAGATCCGCCCCTTGATCAGGCGCATCAGGAAAAACAGCGAGTCGCGTTCCTGCCAAACCATCGTTCCCGTCGAATCGGACGCAACCTCCTTCTGTTTTCCCTCCACCCGGAAAAACACCCGGCAGCGTCCTCTTGAATCCGGCTCCGATGCAAACGCAAACGCGCTTCCATCCGGTTTCAGACAAACCATCGAACGGAGATGCAGCGCCTCCGGAAGCGGCTCCTTCCGGAGAACCTCTCCGCTGCCCGCATCAAAACGATAGATGGCATCCTCCGCAACCGCAATCAGCGTTTTCCCGTCCGGAGTCACACACAGAAACGGGCGCGGACCGGAACGGAGGGTCCGTCCTGCGCCGCTTTTCAGATTCCTCATCCGGATCACGCCGTCCGCGCCGGCGGAGAAAAGCGTACGTCCTGCAAGCACAAATGCAAACGGGTTTTCTCCTGCCAGGAATCCGGTCTCGCGGCCCTCCGCAAGATTCAGCACAACCAGTCCCGCCGGCTGTTTCAAGCTCTCCTGCTCCTCCGCTTGGGCGACCGCATAGTCCAGCGAACTGCCGAGCCGCAGCGCTGTCAGTTTCCGGCCGATCTCAAAATATCCGCAGATCCGTTTGCGCGGCACATCCAGGAGGACGATCCGCCCGCCCTGCGGCCCGTCGGTTCTGCCGATGGTTTCCAGAAATGCGATCAGACTTCCGTCCGCCGCAGAGGCGGCGTCGGCAATCCGCAGATGTCCCGTCCCGGTAAGACTCCATCCGGGCGTCCACCGGTAATCCTTCCGCTGATCGGGATAGGCGGTGGAAAGAGTCCGCTCCTTCCCCTTCGGAAGCGGCTGAAGCCGGTCCTCCGAACGGATGTTCTTCTCCGCCTCGATGTTCGGAACCGGCCCGAACTCTTCATTCGGAATCCGGATTTTCAGTGCATTCTCCGCGGCGGAAAGAAGAAAAACCGTCAGGAACAGCAGCAGAAAACGCATCATGACCTTTTTCTTCCTTCCCTTGTTCTTCCGCGGATTCCGTTCAAAGTTTCACGGTCAGAGCGGCTCTCATTTTTTCGACTTTTGCAAGAGCTTTTTCGACGGATGTGTCCCGGGCGAGCAGCACGCCGAGACGGCGGTGTCCGTTCAGTTCGCCCTTTCCGAAAATCCGCATGGCGGTATCCTTCTCCGCCAGCACCTGCTCCAGTCCGCCGAATGCGACATGGTTCGAGACGCCGTCCACGACAATCGCCTTGGAGGCGGAAGGCCCGTGAAATGCGATATTCGGAATCGGCAGCCCGAGAATCGCGCGGGCATGAAGCGCAAACTCCGAAAGATCCTGCGAAATCATCGTCACCATTCCCGTATCGTGCGGACGGGGACTGATTTCGCTGAAGATCACCTCGTCGCCCTTGATGAACATTTCCACGCCGAAAATTCCGCGGCCGCCGATGGCTCCGGTGATTTTCCCGGCGATCTCCTCCGCCTTCCGGAGCGCCGCTTCGCTCATCGCCTGCGGCTGCCAGGACTCCTGATAATCGCCGTTGACCTGATGATGCCCGATCGGCTTGAGGAACGAGGTTCCCCCTCCGTGGCGCACAGTGAGGAGCGTGATCTCGTAATCGAAATCGACGAATCCCTCCACAATCACTTTTCCAGCTCCGGCGCGCCCGCCCTCCTGAGCCGTATGCCACGCGCTGTCGAGATCCGATTCGGAGCGGATGACGCTCTGGCCGTGTCCCGATGAACTCATCACCGGCTTGACCACGCACGGAATGCCGATCTCGGCAACCGCCTTCCGGTACTCCTCCTCCGTGGAGGCGAAGCGGTAGCGGGACGTCGGGAGTCCGAGCTCCTCCGCGGCGAGCCGGCGAATTCCTTCCCGGTTCATTGTCAGATAGGTGGCCCGCGCGTTCGGGATAACCGTATAGCCCTCCTGTTCCAGCTTCAGCAGTTCCGGCGTGGCAATCGCCTCGATTTCCGGCACGATGTAGTCCGGTTTCTCCGCTTCGATCACATCCCGGAGCGCCTTTGCGTCAAGCATGTTGATCACATGGCTGCGGTGGGCGACCTGCATCGCGGGAGCGTTCTCATAGCGGTCCACGGCGATCACTTCGACGCCGAGCCGCTGCAGTTCAATCGTCACTTCCTTCCCCAGTTCTCCCGATCCGAGAAGCAGGACCTTGACCGCACTTAATGTAAGAGCCGTACCCAATGTCGTCATCTTTCTTCCTCCCATCTGAATATCGTCGTTGAAAACACGGGGATGAATATACGATTTCAGGACGTTTTTTTCAAGCATCGGAAAAAAAAACATGAAAATTTCGCGTTCTTTTTTCCGGAGAAACGCTCCGGACGGCGGATGGAATCACCTTCTGTTCTCATCCGTCAGGAGAACAAAGGGGGAGGTTCCCGCCGGAACCCGGGAATGGATTTTCCCGCTGCTGTCGATCAGGAAGGTCCGGACGGAGACATCCAGCGTTTCCGCAAGCGCGGGTCCGCGAATGAACAGGGAGGTCGACAGCGCGTCGGAATCGACGCCGCGGGGCGCAACCACCGTCGCGGAAACACTTCTGTCCACCGGGAATCCCGTGGACGGATCCACGATATGCGTATACCGTTTTCCCCCGATCACGACATAGCGTTCGTAGTCCCCGCTGGTCGCGATGCTTTCGTTCAGGATGGAGACCACGGCCACCTGGTCCTCCGCGGACCTGGGATCCCGGATTGCGATCCGGTAGTTCTCCCGTCCCGGCGGCGGCAGAGAGAGAGTCCGCATGTTGCCGCCGAGATCCACAAATCCCCGGCGGATCGACGTCTCCTTTTCAATCGCCTCCACCGCCTTGTCCACCGCCCATCCCTTCGCGATTCCGCCCAGATCAATGGACATGCCGGGAACTTCGAAAAACACACTCCTCTGCGCATCCTCAAAACGGATTTTCTGAAATCCGCACAGTTGTTTCGCCTCGGCGATCTCCCGGGCGTCCGGCAGAGTTTTCCGGGCGCGGTGGAATCCCCAGACCTTCATCAGCGGACGGATGGTCGGGTCGAATGCCCCGCCGGAAATCCGGTGATATTTCCGGCATTCCAGAAGGATCTCCCACAGCTCCGGAGAACAGCGGAACGGCTCCTTCGCCGCGGAAGCGTTCAGACGCCCCAGTTCGCTTTCCGGATCGAAATAGTTGCAGAGAGCCACCACCTTTTCCATTGCTCCGCGTGCCGCACGGAATCCGCGCTCAATCTGCCGCGTATCCGGATCAATCAGGGTGACTTTTGCCCGGGTGCTCATCACGGGGAAGGAGAGAGTCTCCCTTCGATAGCGGGATGCTGATTCGAAATACCGGATTCCGCCGAGAAGGACGCAGGCAATCACCGCCCACAAAACCGCCACACCAATTCGTTTCGTCATATTCTAGGACCTCGGATGAAATTTCCGGTGGACCGCGAGAAGCTGGCGCTGATCCACATGCGTGTAAATCTGAGTTGTCGCGATATCCGCATGCCCCAGCATCTCCTGAATGACGCGGAGATCCGCCCCGTTCTCCAGCAGATGGCTGGCAAAGGAGTGGCGCAGAGTATGCGGATGAATGTTTTTCGTGATTCCCGCCTGAAGAGCCGCCTCCTTGATAATCGCCCAGATGCGTTCGCGGTCAAGCACTTTCCCCCGGTGGGAGAGAAACAGCGTGGTCTCGTCCGGATTCTTCAGCAGGTTGGGACGCGACTTGGTCAGATAGCGGCGGATCGCCTGCAGCGCAAGATGGCCGACCGGAACGATTCTCTCCTTTGATCCCTTCCCCAGCACCCGGATGACCCCGTCCTCCATGTTGATGGAGGAGACCTTCAGCGACGCCACTTCGGAAACGCGCAGTCCGCAGGCGTACATCACCTCCAGAATCGCCCGGTTGCGGATCGCCAGAAAATCCTTGGCATTCACCGCATAGACATTCATCAGCGCCTCCACTTCGCGCGACGACATGAACTCCGGAAGGATCCTCCAGAGCTTGGGGGAATCCATCACTGCCGTAATTTCTTCCGGAATAAATTTTTCCTGAAACAGATAGCGGAAAAACACCTTGATCGCCACCAGGCGCCGGGCAAGACTTGTCGGCTCCATTCCGTTTTCCTTGTGTTCGCCGAGGAAGTCGATAATATCGTCCCGGGAAACTTCTTTGAATTCCGTCTTCCCCAGTTTTCCAAGGAACGCGATGAAGTCCTGCAGATCGCATCTGTATGCCGCGATGGAATTTCTGCTCAATCCGCGCTCCATGGCAAGATATCCGCAGAAATGCTGTAATAACTTTTCCATAACCAGTACCTACCTCCCGGTACCATACCACACGTCCCCGGTTTTATCAATCGGCGGACGGAGTTTTTCAGGAAAAATCCCCCGTTTCAGCCGGCTGTTTCCGGAAAAAAACGCCGGCAAACTCAAAAATCTCCGGAAAAGGAAAGAAAAAAATCGGTTTGAGGATTGACTTTTCCGGAATCTTAATATATTATCTTATTGAAGGAGAAGAACATCGGTCTTCCGGGACAGGCGGAGTCCTCCGCGGAATGCGGAACGCTCCCGGAAACCGGATCCGCGTTTTTCCCGGAAAACCCGAAAAGCGCGGAAAAAAGAAAGCTGCATTGTGCGGGAGTTCTCCCCGCTGTGCTCTTTGAAAAAAATTACCCGGGGCATTTTCAGACGCTTCCCGTTGACCAGCGAAGCCTCTGAGCGGAGAAATCCGGACCGCGCGGAACCCGTTCCGCCGGAGCAATGATTTTTCCGACACACCCCCTTCATGAAACGAGGAATAAAATCCGGGAAACCGCAAGTACGACGGATGAGTGTTTTGCAAGAATTCACGAATGTTATGGCATCCGCCGGAGGAGCGGAGAAACGGCGATTCTTCCTTTCGAGACGGGAAACGCTCTGAGAAGCACCGGGGAATTTTTCCAACGGAGCGGAGGAGCAGATCCACGCTCCGTTTTTTATTTGGAAACGAAACAGCAGAAAGGACGGTGCGGAACAACTATTCCGCACCGTCCTTTCGCATCTTCGGATCAGATGAAGTCCGGATTATTCCGGCTGGAACGTGAGTGTGAACTCCCATTTCCACACGGTTCCGGCGGGATGTGTGACCGGTTTTGCAGTCCACTTCGCCGGCGGATTGACAAGGATCGTAAAGTCTTTTCCCCCCCACATGCGGGAATCCATATAGGAGAAGGAGATCTCTTTTCCGCCGGAGAAGGCAAGGATTCCCTTTTCGGTGGAGATGCGCAGGGAATCCCCATCCAGACGGAATTTCGGATTATAGGTTTCCGGAAGGACCTTGAACTCCTCCTGGCCTCTGCGAATCACCTGAACACCTCTTCCGAAGAGAGAAGCGGGCATGACGACATTGGTCTGAAAAAGCCGGAGATGCGTCTGCAAATCAATTTTCTGCGTGACTTCGGACTGAATGGAGATCCGGTTCGGTTCCATGACACAGACCACCTGATAGTCTGCCGCATCCTTGAATTTTTTATTGCTGAGGGTGGACTTGACCGTGAAAGAGAGTTTTTCTCCGTCCCGTTTGAAAACCGCTTTTTTTGAGAAGTCCCACGTCTGGAAGAAGCGGGCATCATGTTTTTCCATGCCTTCCGGGATCTTGTAGTTTCCCATCAGATTGACGGCATGGATCAGAGGAACCCCTTGATAGCGAATATCCTGAATAAATCCGTTCGCCCCGATTTTTGCCGAAAAACCGGGACTCTGGTACACCTCTGCATAGGAGCAGATGCTCAGTGCCATTGTACAGAGTCCTGTGAGAAATAATTTTTTCATTTTTTGTTTTCCTTTCTTTCTCTGTTTTTGAATCGGGAGATCAGAATTTTTCTCCGGTCAGGCCGATCAGACCGATGACCGCTTTTCCATGACTTTTCAGAACGATATCCCGGATTTTCTTCTCCGGATGAGGATTGATCCATTCAAAGAGAAAAACCGCTACAATTCCTCTCTTGTTCATACCGGTCCATACACATTCACAGCGGGATCGCTTCGGAGCCGGAGCCCACCAGTCTCCAATGGTGTCCGGAGCGATGATCGGAATTTTCACCGTTTCACCGGTCTCGTATGTCACGACATATTCTCCGACTTCATTCGGACTCGTTTCTGAAATCCACGCTCCGGAATGGAGGAACAGCAGCCGTTTCATCGCACCTCCTACCGCAACAGCCTTCGATTCCGGCTTGAATTTCAGCTGCGGATTTGCGGACTGCACCACGCAGGACCTTCCGCCGTTCTCCTCCGGTTTGATCACATCAAAGGGCACCATGCCGAACAGGCGTTTCCCGACGGGGAACGGGGAAAGATCATTTGAGGGTCCCTGATCGGTCCATCCTCCTTTACCGTCACGCTCCACGGGATCGGAGAACCCCATATTTGCGGCGTCGCGCAGGGAAATGAACTCCGCCGCCGCATACGAGAGCGGAGCGTGTTTCGGACGAGGAAGACCGGCAAACGGTTTTGCATCTTTCCGGGTGGAATCATCCAGAACGGTCTCCAGCAGCTGCCGGGCGAAACGGGCGGCGGCGGAATCGTTTTTCAGAGTTTTTGTCACATCGGCCTGACAGAACAGGATATCGCCTTTCCCCAGTTTGAGATGCGCAGCGACCATCCCGAACCGCCCGGCGCCCCAATAAGTGGTATCGGATCCGACCAGCAGCGCACAGGAGGAAACCGGGGCAATGCAGGCGTGGTAAACGGACCAGTCTTTCTGATTCCAGCCGAAGAAATGCTCCTGCGTGAATCCCTGCATTGCCGGATGGTCAAAACGGACGATTTCCGAGAACATTCCCGGGCCTGCAAGCATATATTCCAGCTCCATCAGGAAAGGAATCCGTCCGAGGAAGGACTGCTCGAAAACAAGGATGCGTTTTCCGTTCTCCGCAAACTTCCGGATTGTTTCCGCCGCATCAGAAACTTTGCTGTCGATGGAGTCCGATCCGATGACCAGGATGTCGAAGGAGTCCAGATTCCGGAAATCGCGGATCGTCTGAAATGGAAGCCGGAACGCCTGAAGCAGTTTCATGGAGGAATAGGGTTTGAGTCCGCCGAAAACCGAGGAAGTATCGTAGAGCGCGATCTTCTTTTCCGTCGGAATCGCACGGAAAAGATCGGCGCGGCCGCGCACAAACAGATTCCGATCCCGTTCACAGAGAATCTTCCCGTCGGAAAGGAGACGATGAACCAGACGGAACGCCCCGGCCGACCCGGGAGCCCGGAATTTCACCGGCAGCGTTTTCTTCGCTCCAACATCCAGGTCTCCGACCGGGACTGCCGTCCGGGAGACCGGTTTTCCATTCTGTTCCAGGACCAGTTCAAACACAACATTTTTCTGAGGAGTCTCACTGTTGTTGACCGCGTTCAGAACGGTTCGGATCTCTTCTCCGCTGAAACGGTTGGGCGCAAGATAGTCCAGAACCGCAATCACCGGGGAATTGACGCGCGCCAGATAGCGGAACGCATCGGTCTTACGGAATGTGACAGATTCAAACGGCCACGCATTGCTCAGAGTCAGATAGGGATTGGCGATATTTTCATATCCGTCATATTCCGGCCAGAGTTTGCGATAGGGCTCCAGATTCAGTTCCGTATAGATTCCGCGGCCGAGATCCCGTTGGAACACTGTATTTCGCGCGCCCCAGTTCCGCACCCAGTGGAGGATGAGGAAACTGTGCTCGGGATGCTCCCGCTGCCACAAATCAAGCGCATAGAGGTATTTCTCCCATTCCGGCTGAGGAGCGTCTTCCGATTTCCAGAGATGGTCGAAAAGGTACGAGAACGAATGCTCGCTCATATAGCAGGTTTCACCATTCATGATCGGAGGCATTTTTTCTCCGTAGTATTTGCGGACGGTCCGGATCAGCAGTTCGGCGACCGGTTCACACTCCGCGATCGTGGAATTGTTGATCGTTCCGGTATAGTCATGGGTGTCGATATAATCGAATTTTTCCGTATCGTGCATCTCCTTGACATTGGAAGCATCCTTCCAGAAGCGGCCGGAGGAGTTGGTGGTCGGGCGCTGCTGTTTGTCAACGCGATGGAACAGGTCGTAGAGATTGTTCAGAAGTCTTGTCACACGGGGATCCTCGTACTGGCGGATTTCGTTGCCGAAACTGTAGGTCGCAATGGAGGGATGGGAGTAGGAACGCCGAATCCGTTCCTTCATTTTCTGAACGAATTCCGGGAGAAGATTTCCCTGTTTGTCACATGCTCCATCAAAACCCTTGACGGCGATTTCCTCCGCTTTTTTCGCATTTTTGATCGCTGTTTCCGGATAGCTCAGCTCATCGGTGATCAGGATCCCCAGCTCATCAAACGTATCATACCAGAGACGGGGTGCGGTTGAGGAATGCATCCGGACATGGTTCAGATTGCCATCCGAAAACAGACTCTTCAGATAACGGCGGAGGCTGTTCCGTGCGTTGAAGCGAAACGCATGGAAATATCCATGCCGGAATCCTGGAATCATTTCATCAAAACTTCTGCAGAATCCGCGCAGGAAAACGGGTTTTCCGTTCAAGACGAAATTTCCATTTTCAACTCCGAACGTCCGAACACCGAATCGCTGAACTCCACTCACTTCTCCGCGGGCATTGCGAACCCGGATGCCGTAGAGAAACGGCGATTCGCAGCTCCAGAGCTTCGGATTTTCCAGATGTGCGGTGCCGGAAACAAGAGCAAGACCGTCTTCCAAATAGCGCTTCCCGAAAGCGACTGTTCCGGCTTTCCGGCCGCTGTTCCACTCGAAGATCTCCCCGGTCCAGCGGTCCGTATCCGCGGGAGCGGAGGAACCGGAAAGGATACATTCAAAGAAGACGTCCTTCCGATTCGGACGGGTCGTCACAAGGATGTTTGCCGTATATGCCTGCGGACGGACATCCAGATAGACCAGATCCGTAATTCCCGCCAGTCCGCCCCATCCCCACGGCTGAACAGGATGTCCGCTGTGAAACAGGCGTACTGCCACAGTATTCTTTCCCGGACGCAGAGCATCTGTCACATCATAGCTCTGCGGGATATGCGGACCGCGATAATGAACTTGCGGAATGAAGCGAGGCCCCTCGCCAACCTTTCTGCCGTTGACATAGACCGTATAATCGCCGAGCACTTCATCGAAACTCAGCACCGCCCGTTCCTTCGGGCCGAGCGCGGGAAGCTGGAACTCTCTGCGGAACCATGCCACGCCTCCCCATGTGCGGGTCTCCTTCGGCAGAGCCTCGATCATGGCTTTCCAGGTCGTATCGGCGGGAACCTTCATCCGGAACGGCACATGGATATTGTTGGGGACCACATCCTGTTCCCAGGAGGAATCGTCGAAATCCGCCTCATAATACCGTTTCAGAGTCCCCTCGTCACGCGGATTGTTTTTCCGGTCCGAGGAGACCTTCTTCAGCTTCCACCAGCCGCCGAGCGACATCCGTTTCAGGTGGGGCAGATAAATATCCGAAGTCCGCGGGTCCGGCTGATACGTCTCCGGTCCCGGGACCGCTCCCGTCAGAACCCATGCGGAAAAAAAGGCAAGACATCCGCAAAGAATTGATTTCATTCGTTTTTCCTTTCTCTGTTTTTATTTTTATTTCCACTTATTTGTTCAATCTTTTCCGTAAGGATAAAAATTCCGGTCGACGCTTTCCAGCTGTCGATTCAGGGACGCGGGAGCCATCGACGCAACATGACCGTCGAAAAAGAATCCGTTGGCCTTCTGCAGATGCCGATAGGCGATATACCCCTCAGTCAGACTTGTATCTTCTCCTTGTTCAAGATAGTAGGCAAGAAGATAGTTGGTCTTGTAGTCACTAAAAGTCCCGTTCTTTCCGGAGACTTCCGCCATTGCAATCTTCTCCGAAGGCGATTTAACCCGGTTCATCTTATAGTATGCCAGAATATATTGTCCGCTTGCCAAAGGCGGGTCAGGAATTGTCGATCTCTGCGTTTTTCCAAATCCGTAGGCGGTCTTCGCATATTTGTGTCTCGGCCACGTTGTAAAGGGGACCTTGGCACACACAAAACGAGCTTCCCAGTAATTGGGGTAGTTTTTATCATATTTGATGCCGACCAGATCCAGAAATTCCTTGTTTGCATGAATCGTCCCGTTATCATTGCCCCAGTGATTGGGAACTGACATATCGTTGTTCTGCTGGGCATACATCAGCCAGCCGAGGGCAATCTGCTTCACCTGTCCGGCACAAGTCATCATATTGGCCTTCTCCCGTGCGCTGTTCAGAGCCGGAAGAAGGACCCCGGCAAGGATCGCGATGATCGCTATTACGACCAGAAGCTCTATCAAGGTAAATCTTTTAACCATCCTTCTCATCTTATCCTCCCTTGTTTTATTTTATAATCAGCTTCTGCTGCATCGCCGTTCCGGAAAATCAGGAGATGGAAATCCCCCGGGATTTTCATCCCCGTCATCTCTTCCTTCTCCGCAAATTCATTCAATTCTGCACAAGACTGTAGCAAATTCATAAATCCTCATCACCGGGCATACCAGTACATGGACGGTTTGAACTGAAGGGGATTGGTAATCCGCGCTGCACTTTCCTTCAGATTGGCAACATGACCGTCATAAAAGGAAAAATTGATGGTTCGCCGTCCGCCATGACGGTATGCCAGATAGCTGCGGACATCTCCGCTGATCACAGCTCCGTTCACAGGGATTTGTTCATCCGCATACTGAAGGTAGGTGCTCAACAACGTCATCTCCGCGCTGTATACACCGCTCCCGCACGGAGCCTGAAACGTTTCTATTAAAAAAGCCTTTGCTGAGGGTGACTTGACCATACTGGACGGTTTGATATAATTTTCCGAATGCCAGTAATTGTTTGGCAGAATTCCTGTGATATTTTGCAGCCCGTAAAATGCCGGACCAACAACCCACTTTTTCGAAGAATATATTTCCCGTGCCTTGGGACAAATGTTTTTCATGTCCCAATAGTGGGAATACATCGGATTCGACGTGTCATATTTAATTCCGGCAATCCCCAGGAAAGTCCGGTTCGCACTCCACAAGGCATCCACCTTATTGCCCATGGGTCCCTCTTGCACCGGCATAAGCCAGCCATCGTAACTGTCGCAGTAAATGAGGGCGGAGGTTGTCATCGTTTTCATCTGGTTCAGACACTGCGTCTGATACGCCATTTCCCTTGCTTTATTCAAGGCAGGAAGAAGCATCCCTGCAAGAATTGCTATAATTGCAATCACGATAAGAAGTTCTATCAGAGTAAAAAACCTTCTCCTTTGTTTCATGCTTTTCTCCTTATTTTATTATCACGTTTCATTTCAGCAATTTCTTTACCGAAGAATCAGAGGAAGAGAAATTTTACGAATTCCCATTCCCGCATTGTCTTTCTTCAACTGCAGTTTCACCAGATCCGCGGTTTCCGCGGCAAGCTCATCAAACAACGGTTTGTAACAGATTTCATGAAATCCCGCATCCTGCGGCAGAGAATCGGCATTGTGAACAATCGCACAGGTCTTCGCCAGATCCGGGTTCAGACTCATCAGCAGGTCAACCACTTCATTATTGAACAGCAGCGTATCGCAGACGGCATCAACCGGGATTCCATAGCGAATGATCTTCGCAAGCTCATCCAGCGACGTCGTATAATCCTTCAGGAAAAAATTCTCATTCAGCGGCACTCCCGCCTCTGCGAATGCCCGCCGGAATCCGGGGAATGAGGCATTCCATTCATACATGTCATGAAGGAAAACGATATTTTTTCTTCCCTCTTTCAACAGTTGTTTTCCACACCGGTATCCCCAGTCCTCGTAATCGAAAAAAGCAGAACCAGACGACACATTACAAGGATTGAACGAAAAAACAACCGGAAGATCCATCTGTCTCAATTCCTTCATGAACGTATTGGATCCACAGCAGACAAGCGCATCCAGCTGTTCATCCTGAATTTCCCGGATCACTCCATCCGGATCGGAAGTCCCGACCGTGACCAGATGCACTACCGCCGGAATGGATACCAGCTGTTTCAGAAGCGCTCCCACTGCGCAGCCGAGATACTTGTCCAGATGCACGGTGCGGCCATCTCCGACCATCACGCCGACCACCGGCAGTTTTTTCCCGAGCGCGACTGTCGAAGGTTTTGCCGGATTGGTGAACGAACCGATTCCCCGCTTGCCGATAATATGCCCTTCCGCAGTCAGCTCCTTCATCGCCTTGCTGACCGTGGTCCGGCTCACGCCGAACTTTTCCGACAGCTCCTGAATCGTCGGAATCTGCACCGCCTTCCCGCCTGACCGGAGAATCAGATTCATCACATACCGGCGGATTTTCTGATATTCTGCAATTCCGATGTTCGTCATTTTTTCATCACAGGTTTATATTAGTTTATAAAGTGCGGCTTTTATGTAATTATAGAACAGAAGCGGGAAAATGTCAAGACCTTTCCGATAAAAAATTTCAAGATTTTTCGGAAGAGGGAGATGGGGAATGCTGCGATTTCCGAATCGGAAAGGTTGGATTTTTTTGTTCCGGAACTTGTTTTTTGCCGTTGCGGAGATACATTATTCCTTCATGATTTCCGTATTGCACCGGCGGCGGAAACGCCGTGCAGGAAGAGGGGTCCCGCGGCGGAGAAAAACCGATCCGTCCGCGCTGTGCCGATCGAACTTGTTCGGGAAAAGCTCCGCATCCGCACGATCCCCGTTCTTCCCCGGAGCAGCGAAGAGATCCGGAAGATTCAATGAACTTATTTATTCGCGGCAGGGAATGATGAAAACTGGTTTCGACAATGCACTGTATCTTCAGGAGCAGTCCGAAGAGATTCTGAAACGGGCTCGCTGTTTCGACAACAAACTCTATCTGGAATTCGGCGGGAAACTCGCATACGACTTTCACGCGGCACGGATTCTCCCGGGATTCGATCCGAACGTGAAGCTCCAGCTTCTCCAGCGCCTGAAAGAGGAGATCGACGTGGTGATCTGCATCTATTCCGGCGACATCGAACGCAAAAAGATCCGCGCGGACTTCGGCATCGCCTATGACGCCGACACGCTCCTGATTATCGACAATCTCCGGGAATGGGGGATCTCCGTCAAAGCGGTGGTGGTCACCCGCTATGACGACCATCCGGCGGTCAACCACTTCATCAACAAACTGGAACGGCGCGGCATCCGGGTCTACAAGCACCGCGCAATCAAAGGGTATCCGGCCGACGTCGACCTGATCGTCAGCGACAGCGGATACGGCGCAAACGAATACATCGAAAGCGACAAGCCGATCGTCATCGTCACAGGTCCCGGGCCGAGCAGCGGAAAAATGGCCACCTGCCTCTCCCAGGTCTATCACGAACACCGCCGGGGCATCGCGGCCGGATACGCAAAGTTTGAAACCTTCCCCGTCTGGAATCTTCCCCTGAACCATCCGGTCAACATCGCCTACGAGGCCGCCACCGCCGACATCGGCGACATCAATATGGTCGATCCGTTCCACCTGGAACACTACCATACGCTCGCAGTAAATTACAACCGGGACATCGAAATCTTCCCCGTCGTCCGCCGGATCTGCGAACGGATCATGAAACCGGAACTCTGCTACAAGTCGCCGACGGACATGGGCGTCAACCGCGTCGGCTTCGCGATCACCGACGACGCGGTCGTCTGCGAAGCCTCGAAACAGGAGATCATCCGCCGCTACTTCCGCTACCAGTGCGAATACACGCTCGGCGGAGCGGAACGCAAAACGGTCGACCGGGTCAAGGTCCTCATGGACAACCTGGCCCTGAAGGAAACCGACCGCCGGATCGTCGAACCCGCCCGAAACGCCGCACTCCGCGCATCCCGGACAAAAGGAAAAGGCAACGACGGCTTCTTCTGCGGCGCCGCCATCGAACTTCCGAATGGAGAGATCGTCTCCGGAACCAACTCGCCGCTGATGCACGCGGCCTCCAGCTGCATTCTGAACGCGATCAAAAAGATTGCAAAGCTCCCCGACGAACTCCAGCTGATCGCGCCCGGCGTCATCGACTCCGTGCGGCTTCTGAAAAAGAATATTTTCCGCAGCCGGAGAGTCAGCCTGGATCTGGATGAAACCCTGATTGCCCTGAGCGTCAGCGCAAACAGCAATCCGACCGCCAAGCTGGCCATGAAGGAACTCCGCAAACTGGCGGGCTGCGAAATGCACATTTCCCATCTCCCGACCCCGGGCGACGAGGCGGGCTTGCGCAAACTCGGAATCAATCTGACCTGCGACGCAAAATTCGCAAGCCGGGATCTTTTCGTCGACTGATCCCGGCCGCACTCATTCGGCAAGCGGCAGCCTCCTCCAGCGGAAATCCCGTTCCAGAGGCAGAAAAAATGATCCGCTTTCGCGTCCGTCCCGGAAAAGCGCAAATTGCTCTCCGCCCGCGGTCTTCCGGAAGCGGACCAGAATCCCGTTCCAGGGATGCGGGAGACGGTATTCCGTTTCCTCGCCGTTCTTCCGGACATCCACCGGGAGGGTGACCCCTTCTTCCGACGGCATCCCCCGCTCCGCCGCCGTTTTCCGCGCCGTTCGCGCAGAGAGGGCGTTCACGCGGACCGGGGAACCGAACGACAGATTCCGGACACGGATCATTTTCAGAAAAGAAGCCGCTCCGCCGCAGGATTCCCGGCGGGCAGAATCGCAGAACAGCTCCTCCACGGCGCCGATTCCCTCGGAGCGGAGCCATGCGACGGCATCTCCAGCCCCCTCATAGTCCGGCACGTTGAACACGAACGCCCGGGCAAGTCCGGGATCCGCGAAAATCAGCATCGGGCGCACCCCTCCCCCATGACGGATCAGCAGCTCCGGAGTACGGAAGCGGGGCAGCAGGAGCAGTCCGGCAAAACAGAACGCCAGCAGAACGGACAGAACCGCCTCCCATTCTCTTCTCCGGCAGACGAGAAGCAGCGCCAGCAGAAGCAGAAACGCCGTCGCACACCACCACGGGGAAGGCGATGTGTAGAACGCCCCCTCCTCTCCGAAAAACGAGGAAATTCCCCGGATCAATCCCAGCAGCGGAGCCATCAGGACGCCGCAGAGAACAAGCGCTCCGGGAATCCAGCAGACAAGAAGCCCGCAGACAAACACCGCAAAACAGAGCCACGCCGCCGGCGCCATCAGCAGATACGCCGGAACCGCATACGGCGAAAACAGCCCCTGATGAAACATGGAAACCGCAAACGACGCCAGATACGCCGCCAGCGACGCTCCGAATGAAAAGATCAGGAACTGCATCCCTGCACGGCGCAGCGGACCGGGATCGGAAAAACAGTATTTCCACCGGGAAAACGCGGCCGTCCGGACCCCGTTCAGGAAATCCCGGCACAGAAGAAGGAAAAAGACACAGAGAAACGAATACTGAAATCCGAGATCCAGCGGAGAGAGCGGATTCCAGAGAATCAGAAGAACCGCGGCCAGCGCAATGGTATTCATCGGATCGGTCCGGTAATGAAAGGCCTTCAGGAACGCCCAGACGGCAAACATCACAAACGCACGGAACGCCGGTCCCTGCATCCCGGTCGAAAGGGCGTAGAGCAGGACCGGAAACGGAACAGCAAACCAGCGGACCGCAAACGGAAGCGGACGCAGGATCAGCAGCAGAACCGACGCAAACAGCCCGATGTGAAGTCCGCTGACACAGAGAACATGAATCGTTCCGCTGCGCAGAAAATCGGAACGGATTTCCGCGTCGATCCCCTGTTTCATTCCAAACAGGAGGGCGGAGGCGATGGCGCGCTCCTCCGCACCGAGTTTTCCGCCCAGTGATTCCAGAATTTTTCCCCGGAGATCGCAGAGGTGGCGGAACAGGGAATCCCCTTTCCGGAGCAGTTTCCCCTCGCGTGCGGTAAAGATCCGGGCGACCCCCTTTCCCCGGGCATACGCGGCAAAATCGAACGCCGCCGGAGATTCCGAATTCCGGAGTGGTTCCAGCACTCCGCTCAAATGGAGACAGTCGCCGTATCCGGGAGTCAACGCCGTCGAAATAGGGAAACGGACGAACACCCTTTCCCGTACCGTCCGCCACTCATCCGCGGACGTATAACGGAACGCGCGCACCTCCGCCAGCACATTGTTCGGTGCGTTCCGGAGCCACTCCGGCATTCCGCCGCAAAGCGAGGGATCCTTCATAACCGCACGGATCTCCGCCCCGGTGGCCCGGTCGGGCAGCGCGGCGCCGTCACCGGGAGCCGATAAAAGAAACGACAAGGCCAGAAGCAGAGAAGGCAGCACCCAGACACGCAGCGTCCGTGCGCTCCCGAGCAATCCCCAGGCAATCAGAGTCAGCGGTAGCGGAGCAAGAAAGCAGAATCCGTCCGGCGCGCCGGGAAAAATCAGAGGAAGAGCCCCCGCGTTCAGCAGAGCGGCGGTCATCCAGAGACAGGGATAACGGTCCGCCGATTCCGCAAACGCCGTCGGAATCCGGATCATCTCTTTCTCCGCCGGACAGCCTCTGCCAGTTCCTCCGCGGAAAAGGAAAACGGCCCGGCATACCGTTCCGCCGCCGTCCGGCAGAGAGAATCCGGATCCAGACTGCCGGGAAAGACGGCGCAAATAGAAGAGAGCAGACGAACAAGATCCGCAAACATCCGTTTCCGGCAGGGAGAGTGAAGCACACATCCTCCGTCGAGATCCCACGTTCCCGCCTGTCCACCCGCGGTCAGATAGAGGTTGCTGAGTTTGAAATCTCCATGGACAATCCCGCTTTCATGGATACGGGAAAGCAGCGGCAGAATTCTGTCGATCAGGCGGGCAAGCATCCGCTCCGGCTCCGCAGCACGGGCAAGCAGGAGATGAACATTCTCCGCATCCTCCCGCGCCTCGTTGACAATATATCCGGCGCGCAGGAAAAATCCCGCCACCCGGAATTCGCCGACCGCAAGCACGGCGGGAGTTTCAATTCCCGCACGCACCAGAGCATTCGAACATTCGGCGGCCCGGAAGGCGCGCGCTCTGCGGAACAGATAGCGCAGCGTGAACCGAAGCCCCTTGTTGTTGGTCCGCTTGAGAAAGACGCGTCCGCATCCGGGAAACGGAACGACGGCGGCGGTGGTGGTTCTGGAATTCTTCAGCGGAGAAGCCTCCTCCAGAACAGCGTCCAGACGGTCCAGGAAATGCAGGAACTCCTCGGACGGGATCCCCGGAGCCAGCCGGAAATTCCAGCCGTTCCGATGAAGCTCCACAGGCTGTTCTGCCCGGTTCCAGAAATTCATGATCCCCGCTCTCCGTAATTGTTTCGCGAACAATGTAGCACATTTTCCGGAGATTGCAAAAAAATGTTTTTTATTTCTCCGGCGCATTGTATTTCAAGTGCGCCCGTGTATATTATTTCAGAGGAGGGGAATGATTCGAATTCCGCAGGCCTGAAGAAGGAGGCGGAGACGGGAGGGCTGCCATGCCGGACGAGAATTTTGTTGAAATCGTGGAAAAAATCATCCGGAGCGATCTCCGCTATCCGGCCGACGCATACGAATTTGTCAACGAGTCGGTCAAATTCACGATCCGGAAACTCCGCAGGGAGTCCAAATCGAAGCAGGAACGCCATGTAACGGGAGAAGAACTCATTCACGGCGTTGCGGAATACGCGGCACAGGAGTTCGGCCCCCTCGCCTGGAGCGTGCTGGAGGAGTGGCGACTCGTGAGCGGATCGGCAATCGGCGACGTGGTCTTCAACATGATCCGCAGCGGACTGCTGACCGCAAGCGAAAACGATTCTCGCGAAGATTTCAACCGGATCCCGGATCTTCGAACCCTCCTGCCGACGCATTCCGGAAGAGCCGAAAAGAAAAAAAACGGAACCATGCCGCCCCTCATCGCCTGAAAAAATCTTTCGCTCTTTCCAGGAAAACCATTTGATTTTCCTGACTTTTGGGATAAACTATCAGACAATGAAACTTGATTAAAACAGACCAGGGAGGTTGAACGAGATGAAGGGAAGATTGTTTGTCGGAGGAGTGTCCGCCGCACTGTTGGCCGGCGGAATGATGCTTGCAACCGGATGCGCGTCCGTGGAGGATGCGCCGATGCCTCCGGGCGCCTACGTCCCGCCGGAAACAGAGGCGCCGATCGCCGTAAAGGGAACAGAGGAACAGCCTCAGGTGCAGGGAATTCAGTCTGTCGCTCCGGTGACACCGGTTCTCATTGAGAACCCGGAACCGGTCACTCCCCCGCCGGCCTCCACAGAAAAACCCGAACCGAAAACCACTCCCGCGACAACCAAACCCGTGGCAAAACCCGTTGCAAAACCCGCCCGGAAAACGGAAACAACCCATACCATTCAGAAGGGCGATTCCTTCTGGAGCATCGCTCTCCTTTACGGCGTGACCATGGATGAGGTCATCGCGGCAAATCCCGGCATGGATCCGCTGAAGCTGAAGATCGGAGACAAAGTCACCGTTCCCGCACCGGGCCCCCGCAAAGCGGTGAAAAAGAGCAGTGCGAAAGCCGTCTCCAAACCGGCGAAGACCGCTCGCAGAAGCGGAAAGAAAACCGTGGCAAAACCGGTGAAGGATGACGGACTTTATGTGGTCCGGAAAGGCGATTCCTTCAGCCGGATCGCCGCCCGTCACCACATCAAGGCGGCCGATCTCGCCGCGGCCAACGACATGACGCTGGATCAGACGCTTCAGATCGGTCAGAAACTTGTGATCCCGAAACCGGGACAGAAAACCGCACCGGTGAAACGTCAGGCAAAACCGATCGACACCGCATCGAAGAAGGCCGGCACCGCCGCGCAAAAGACGGAAACGGAAGTTCCTGCACCGGCAGTTCCCGGAACGACTTCCGCAGCGGATGCCGTTCCCGTCCCGGAAGTCCCGGCAGTTCCCGGAGAGAAGACTCCTGCGCCGGCCGGAACAGCTGCGCCGTCGGAAGCGGCCGCTCCCGCCGCACCGGTTGCTTCTCCCGCGGCTCTGAGCGCCGTCTCGGAAGACACCACGCCGACCGCGGTTCCCGTAACCGGAGGTTACACCGCAGACATCGACGAAGATACCACGCTGGAAGCGCTGGCAAAGAAATATGGATTCGGCGTTTCCGAACTGAAAAAACTCAATCCGGAGATTCCCGCCGACGGCAAAGTCCGTGCGGGATCGACCATCAAGCTGCCCTGATCCGCAGGGGATTTGAAATTCAGCGCCGGACCTGATTGAATCATCAGTCCGGCGTGTTTTTTTGGATGTGATTGTATGCTGTTCTACAAAAATACAGGAATCGTCATTGCGGCCGGAGGCAGCTCCCAGCGCTTCGGCGGAGGGAACAAACTTCTCTGCGAACTGAACGGAATGCCGGTGTTTCTTCACTGCATCCATACGCTCGGCACACTGGTTCCGGCAGACAACATCGTCCTTGCGGTGCATGAGAAATTTCAAAAGGAATTCCAGCGCCAGATAGAGCGGTCGATGCCGGGTCTTCTTCTCCGGATGGTGCCGGGGGGAAACACCCGGACGGAATCTGTTTTCCGAGCGCTCGAAGCCCTGCCGGGAAATCTGGAGTTTGCCGCCATTCACGATGCGGCCCGGCCGCTGGTGACAACGGATCTGTTCCGCCGCTGTCATGAAGCCTGCTGCGAACACGGGGCGGCGGTCGCTGCCCATCGGATCAACGATACGGTCAAGATGGAGGACGGCGACGGAAAACTTGCAACTCCTCCGGTCGAACGGGATCGGCTCTGGGGAATCGAAACGCCTCAGATCTTCCGTCTTTCCGACCTGAAAACGGCGCTCCGGAAAGCCCTTGACGACGGGAAATCCTTCACGGATGACGCCGCTGCACTGGAATTCTATTCCGGTCTCCGCCCGGTCCCGGTGGAAAATGCGGAACCCAACATCAAGATCACCCGGGTGGACGACCTCCGCATTGCCGCCGCCTTTTTGTAGAGATCGTGCGGCACATTCGGCTGGAACGGGTCCGGCCGAACCTTACATCAGTTTGAGTCCGGGAAGGTCCTGGATATCGACAACACCAACCACTTTGCCATCCGCATCCGTGACGATGATGTCGTCCACCTTGCGCGCTTCGACCAGCCGGAGGACTTCGACCGCCAGGGCATCCTGACAGATGGAGGCGGGATTCGGTGTCATCACTTCCGCAATGTTCTTCATGAGAATGTCGGGCACACCGGCGCGGCGGCGGAAATCGCCGTCCGTGAAGATGCCGACCGGATGCATCGCATCGTCGACGATAATTGCGGAACCGCTGCGGCAGGCGGTCATTTTAAGGAGGGTGTCCCGGACATTGAACTCCCGGGTCACCACAGCGAGACGCTCTCCGCTGCGCATGGCATCGCCGACGCGCATGGTGACCGCCCGTCCGATCGCTCCCGCGGGATGGAGTCTGCCGAAATCCTCTTTTGTAAACTTCCGGAGAGCAAGAAGAGTCATCGCGAGAGCGTCGCCGATCGCGAGCTGCACGGTGGAGGAGGTGGTCGGCGCCAGATTGAACGGACAGGCTTCGCGGGGAACGGCGGTCTCCACATGGATGTCGCTGAGCTGCGCAACCGTGGAGTTCCGGTTTCCGGTCAGGGAGGCGACCCGGACACCGAGCCGTTTTGCCGGAACGATCACGCGGACCAGTTCATCGCTCTCTCCGCTGTAGCTGATGGTGATGAGAAGATCGTCCTTCTGGATCATTCCGAGATCGCCGTGCATGGCTTCCACGGGGTGCATGAAGATGGTCGGCGACCCGGTGCTTGCCATTGTCGCGGCGATTTTCCCGCCGACATGTCCGCTTTTCCCGAGACCGGAAATGATGATTTTCGCACCGGAATCCAGAGTTTTCGCGCAGGCCTGCACCAGTTTTACAAAATCTTCGCCGAGCGATCCGCGGATCGCTTCAAGGCCTTCTATTTCAATGGAGAGAACCTCCTTCGCCTTTGCCAGTATTGTTTCGGAATTCACGTTTTCGCCTCCTCTGTTTCGGATAATATACACCGGGGAAAGAAGAACTCAAGGGGATGTTCAAGGAATCTCGACTTTCCAGTTTTTGTAATAGTATTCGCGGTCGCGGCTGGAAATTTCGCGGAGGACGCGGCAGGGATTGCCGACAGCGACCACGTTCGGCGGAATATCCTTTGTCACGACGCTCCCTGCGCCGATGACGCTGTTCTCCCCGATGCGAACCCCCGGCAGAAGAATCGCACCGGCGCCGATCCAGACATTGCTGCCGATCCGGACCGGAACATTGAACTGCGCAACCCGGCGGCGGAGTTCCGGATCAATCGGATGGCCCGCCGTGGCGACAACCACATTCGGACCGAACATCACGCTGTCGCCGACATAAATATCGGTATCGTCCACAAGCGTCAGATTGAAATTCGCGTAGACATTGTTCCCGAAATGGGTGTTGATCCCCCAGTTCGCATGCAGCGGCGGCTCCACATAGCAGTTCTCGCCGACCTCCGCCAGAATCTCCTTCAGCAGGGCCATGCGTTTCGGCATCTCGCTCGGACGGGTCCGGTTGAAATCGTAAAGACGGTCCAGACATTTCTGCTGCTCCCGGGTCAGCTCCTCATCCGTCCAAAAGTACAGTTTTCCGCTCTTCATGCGTTCCTTCACACTCATGCCCATCGACCGGACTCCTTTCTGGTTTCTTTTTTTGATTACAGTATCCGGTCTCCGCTCTTTGTCAAATGAAAACCGCTGATCTCTTCCGGAAAATTACGGAAAACAAGGAGAAAAAAAATCTCTTTTTTCTCTTTCTTTTCCCTTTTCAGGATTTGTTTTCCTGAAAAACGGATTTATATTGCAAATGAAGCAAGAATCTAAAAAAATTCTTCAGCCATTCAAGGAGAGGACAGTGAAAATTCAGGAAATTGCCAGGCTGACGGGGGTTTCTCCGTCGACCGTCTCGCGGGTGTTCAGCCACCATCCGAACATCCGGGAAGATGTACGGGAACGGGTATTCGCGGTGGCCAAGCAGTATTCATACCATCCGCGGCTTTCCACAAAGCAGCGGAACGTGGTCATCATCACGCCGTATGAGTCGATTTATCCGGTACAGTGCTGCGTGGAAATGCTGCTGATGGCTCTGACGCACGAACTGCCCGGACATGGATTCCGTCTGGAAATCCTTCCGCAGGACAATCTGGAACGGCTCGACAGCATTCAGTTCTGCGCGGCGGTGGCGATCGGCGCCGAACCGTGCGAATTCAAGGAGTGGGAAAAGCGCTTTTCCGTTCCACTGGTCATCGTGGACCGGGACGCGGCACGGGATTATCCGGGAGTCTGGCTGGTCCGCTCCGACGAGGAACAGGCGATGGAACTGGCGATTGCCCATCTTCATGAACGGAGATGCCGGAAGATCGGCTGCATCATCCACGGTGCGCCGGGAACAGGCAATGCGGACATCCGCTGCCGTGCGGTCCGGAACTCCCTGCAGGCCCACGGATTCCCCGCGGACGACTCGCTCGTACACTACTCCGCCGACGAGCAGTATGTGGAGATCATCGGGAAACTGCTGCGCAAGGGGATCGACGCACTCTTCTGTCCGGGAGGAAGCGGAGGAATCATCGCCGCCTACGCGCTTTCGCTGTTCAACCGGCGGATTCCGGAAGATGTCTCCCTGATCGCATCGGAACAGACCTTCTTCTCCCGTTACGGAGTTCCTCCGCAGACAACGATTTCCCCCGACTACAAAGCGCTCGCGGCAGCCGCGGCGGATCTGATCGAAGCCCGGATCGGGAATGCCGACTTTCCCCGCCGCACCGTTCTGCCCTACATCCTCAATCCGCGGGAAAGCGTGCGCTGAACGGCCGGAAAAACCATCCGGAGGACGATGAATTTCCGAAATATTTTCATTCCGGAAATTGCTTATTCCGTTTCGGAGTGTAAATTACATTCATACATGCCATTTTGAACGACGGAAAAGGAGTTCGGATTGAAAACGCAGGAAAATACACCGAAAATGGTCTGCATTGTCAGCCTCGGGTGTCCGAAAAATTTTGTCGACACGGAAGTTGCGGCAGGATCCCTCCTGTGCCGCGGTCTCGGAATCACCGGGGACGCGGAGGAGGCCGATCTCCTGCTGATCAACACCTGCGCCTTCATCGAACCCGCTCGCAAAGAAGCAACGGAGGAGATCCGGAAAGCGGTCCGCTGGAAAAAGAAACGCGCCGGAAGAGAGATTGTCGTGGCAGGCTGCCTGAACCAGTGGAACGGCGCGGCAGACCTCCGGAAACGCTTTCCGGAAGTCGATCTGTGGACCGGGATTGACGCGGTCGAACGGATGGGCGAACTTCTCGCCAGACCGCATCTCTCCGCGGGAACGGAGATTTCCGCCGTTCCCTCCTATCTTTATGACGAAACCACGCCCCGCGTCCTCCTGACACCGGGACACTACGCCTATCTGAAAATCGCCGACGGCTGCGACAACCGCTGCGCCTACTGCTCCATTCCCGGCATCCGCGGACCCCTGCGCAGCCGGAGCCTGAAATCGGTCCTTGCAGAGGCGCGCGCCCTGATCGACGGCGGCGTGAAGGAACTGATCGTCATCGCACAGGACACAACCGCATTCCGCCGGGACAGGGGAGAAAAAAACGCCGCGGCAAAACTGATCCGGGAACTGGACCGTCTGGACGGCGATTACCGGTTCCGTCTGATGTATCTGCACCCGGCGTCCGTCACGGACGCGGTGGTCGGAGCGCTGGCGGATGCGGAACATCTGGCCCGCTGCGTGGAAATGCCGCTGCAGCATATCGCCGACCGGATGCTGCTCTCGATGGGCCGGAAGGTCGGTGAAAAGACGACGCGGGAAGCGGTCCGCAAAGTCAGGGAAATCGCCCGCTGCGCCATCCGCACGACATTCATGGTCGGGTTCCCGGGTGAGACGGGGGATGATTTTGAAACGCTCCTCCGCTATGTGGAGGAGGAGAAATTCGCCCGTCTCGGCGCGTTCTGCTTCTCGCCGGAGAAGGGAACGCCGGCGGCGGCCTTTCCGCATCCGGTCCCGCGGAAAACGGCACAGAGACGGTATGAACGGCTTCTGGAGGCGCAGAACGCGATCTCGCTTGCCGCGAACCGGGAGCTGGTGGGGAAGGAGATCTCCGTGATCGTGGACTCCGTGGAAGGACGCGGCAAAGGATTCGGACGCACGGAACTGGACGCTCCCGAAATCGACAATCAGATCGTCCTGAGGAAAATTCCGACAGGAATGAAACCGGGGACGTTCGCCCGGGCGCTTGTCCGCTCGGCAAAAGCATACGACATTACGGCGGACATCACCGCATTCAAGGAGGAGTAGAACGTGACAGACAATCTGAGAAATCTTCCGAACCGGATCACTCTGAGCAGAATTCTGCTGATTTTTGTTTTTGTGGCACTTGCCAACATCCGTTCGGACAGCATCGGCTTTTTCATACCGACCGTCAGCCGGGAGATTGAACAGATCTGCCATGTGGTGGCGTATGTGGTGGCAATTCTTGCGGCATTCACGGATCTTCTGGACGGGTATCTGGCGCGGAGATTTCATCTGGAGAGCGACTTCGGGCGTCTGGTGGATCCGCTCGCGGACAAAATTTTCGTGGTCGGGACATTTGTGATGATGGCGGAATACAAACTGATGCCGGGCTGGATCATCATCGTGGTGCTGACCCGGGAATTCATGGTGACGGGACTCCGGATGCTGGCAACCCACAAAGGAGTGGTGATTTCCGCGGACAAGTGGGGAAAACTCAAAACGATTCTGCAGATGGTTTCGCTGCTAATCGGCGGAGCATCGTGGGTCGGGCTGTTTGACATTCATCAGAAAACGATCTGGGTGACATGGTATGTTCTTCTGCTGATTATGACGCTGGTCACGATTCTCTCCGGGATCGGTTATTTCCTCAAAAACAAAAGCCTTTACACGGAAAACACATGACGCGGAATCTGACAGAGGAAACAACGGACGAACTCTACCGGACGGAGGAACCGGCGGAACAGAAGCCGAAATCCGGCGCGTTTCTGGTCGGCGTGACGGAACAGGGAGAATCGCCGGGCGAAGCGCGGGAACATCTGGATGAACTGCGGGAACTGGTCGGAACGCTCGGATATCCGGTCGTCGGCGAAATGATGACGGCGATCCGCGTTCCGAATGTGAAATTCTATCTCGGGACAGGCAAGGCGGAAGAGGTCTGCACCGCGGCCAAACAGGCGAATGCGGAGCTGATCGTTTTCGACACGGAACTCGGGCCGTCCCAGCAACGGAATCTGGAACGCCTCGCACGGACAAGTGTCGCGGACCGTCAGGAGATCATTCTGGATATTTTCGCCGACCGCGCCCAGACAAAAGAGGCGGTTCTGCAGGTGGAACTTGCCCGGAATCAGTATTTTCTTCCCCGCCTCACCCGCGCGTGGAGCCATCTTTCCCGGCAGCGCGGCGGAGCGAAAGGAACCCGCGGCGAAGGCGAAAAACAGATCGAATATGACCGCCGCATGGTCAAACAGCGCATCGCACAGCTGGAAACAGAACTTGCCGCGGTGCGCCGCCAGCGCGGCATTCAGCGCAGAGGGAGAATCCGGCGGGAGATGCCTCTGGCGGCGATTGTCGGCTATACGAACGCGGGGAAATCCTCGCTGCTGAACGCGCTGACCGGATCGGAGGCGCTGGTGGAGGACAAGCTCTTCGCCACGCTGGACCCGACAACCCGCAAACTGCGGCTGCCGAACAAGAGCGAACTTCTTCTGACCGATACGGTGGGATTTGTCCGCAAACTGCCCCACTCCCTGATCGAAGCGTTCAAATCGACGCTGGAGGAGGCGGTGCTTGCGGATTTTCTCGTTCTGGTGCTGGACAGTTCAAGCCCGGATGTGGAATCCCACTGGCAGACCACGCTTTCGGTGCTCAGCGAACTCGGAGCGCAGGAAAAACCGATTCTGACCGTTTTCAACAAGAGCGACCGCCAGAAAGATGCGCTGATCCGGACCCATCTGCACGCCCTTGCTCCGGACGGGGTGTTCATCTCCTGCCGGACCGGAGAGGGACTCGACGAACTGCGCCGGGCTTTGACGGCTTTCATGAAAAAACGGACGCTGATTGATGATCTTCAAATTCCGCCGGACCGCCCGGATGTGGTGGCGGCGGTCTATTCCAGGGCCTCTCTTCTGGAAGGCCGATACCAGGATGACGGATCGTTCCGCTGCACGGTCCGCATCCCCAACGCGCAAAGCGACTATTTTGCGCCGTTTTCCCGCTCAATGACAGAACACAAGATGGAGGAACATCGATGAAATTCAGACTGATCGCCCTGCTGGCGCTCGCAACGGCGCTGCCGATTCAGCCGCTCTTTTCGCAGAGCGGCAGCAACGCATCCGAAACCTCGACCGACGTCTGGAGCACATGGCGCAAAGGATTTGAGAATTACGAAAAAGCGGAAAAAGCCGCCAAAAACAAGGATTATGCGCTCGCAATTTCCAGTTACCGGGCATCGCTGAGTGCATTCCGGGCGGTAAAGGAGTCGAATCCGAACTGGAACCGGAGCGTGATCAGCTATCGGATCGACCTGTGCCTGCGGAAGATCCGCGCGGTGCAGGAGCTGCAGTCGGCCGCGGCCAAACAGGCGGAAAAGGCCAGGCCGAAAGTTGCAAAGCCCGCGCCGAAGCGCCCGGTGTATCAGAGAGAGGACTTTGTAACGCAGTCGCTGCGAATGCGGGCGCGTCTCGCGGAGGCGGAAAAGGAAATCGCATCGCTGAAGCGCTCGCTGGATCTCAATGCGAAAGCCGCAGAACAGGTGAAAAATCTGATCCGGGAAAAGAATGAACTCATTGAGAAGAACAATATGCTTAATCTGCTTCTCGAGGATTCGAAGGAGAAACTCAAGCGGGCGGACCGCAGCCGGGACCGGGACCGCAGAATCGTGGAGGAAAAGGCAAAAGTCACCGCGCTCTCCGACAAGCTCCGCAATCTCGAAGTGGAGATGGATACGCTGAAACGCCAGAAGGCGGAAGCACAGAACCGGCGCAACGAAGCGGAACTGGCGCTGCGGGAAAATGTCCGGCAGATTACCGCGCTCACCGCATCGGTGGAGACGGCCAAACTTGTACAGAAGGAAAATCAGCTTCTTCTCTCCCAGGTTGTGGAAATGAAGAAGGACCGCATGGAGCTCCAGCAGAAACTCACGGAAGCGAACCGGAAGATCTCCGATCTCAATGCCCAGCTGACGAAGATCCGTGAAGGAATCGACCTCCCGGAAAACATCCGCAGGATTCAGGACAATGCCAACGTTGTAATGAAGGACAACGAATATCTCCGCACGCTGAACAACAAGAACATGCAGGAGCTGGAACTTCTCCGCAAGAGCAGCGCCTCCCTCTCCGCGGAGTTGACGAAGATCACGGCGCAGTACAAACAGACCGAAGCCGCGTATTCCCGGCTCTCCAGCCAGACGCTTCAGACAAAACAGCAGCTCTCGGACGCGGAGAAGCAGGCGCAATCCTACAAAGCGGCCGCGGAACTGCTCCAGAAGGAGCGGGACGGACTCAAAACGGAGCTTGCGGCGTTTGCAAAACGATATGAATCGCTTCTCAAGAATGCGTCGCGGTCGGATGCTCTTTCGGCAGAGCTTCTGAAAAAGGAGAAGGAGCTTCAGACCTTCGCCCGGAAGACCACGGAACTGGATCTTGCGCTCGCGAAACTGAAAAAGGAACACGAAAGCGCGCTGGAGGCCGTAAAGAAGGCGGGAGCGGAGCAGTCCGCAGCCGCGGTTGCCGACGCAACGGCAAAACTGAAAGCGAACATGGACCGCCTCTCCGCGGAAAATCTGAAACTGAAAGTCGATTCCGAGAATCTGCGGACGGCGCTTTCCAAATCGCAGGAACTCGAACAGCAGGTCCGGAAACTGAATGCGGAAAATGAGAAGCTCAAACGGGAAGCGGCGGAGTTCAAGGTTTCCCTGGAGCGTTTCCACAAGGATGCTGCGGGAAAGAACCCCCTGTCCGCGGAATATGACTCTCTCAAACGGCGCGCCGACACGCTGAAAAAGGATCTCGACCGCGCATCCGCCGACCGGAACAGATTGCAGGATGAGCTGAAACGGACCCGGAATGACGCCGTCCTGCTCAAGAAATACAATGAGATTGTCGCCAACAACAACCGTCTTTCCGCGGAGTACAATGCGCTCAAGGAGGAGTTTGAACGCTTCAAAGCATCCGCGGCCAAGGTGAATCAGTCAAGCTTTTCCGCCGGAAAGATTGCGGAGGAGAATGAACGTCTGAAACGGGAGGCGGCGGATCTCCGCGCGAAACTGGAACGCCAGATGCGCCGGACGGAAGTCAACGCCGCCTCGGCGGCCGACCTCACCCGGAAAGGACAGGAACTCTCCGGAGCGGGGAAATCCGATCGCACAGCTCTTCTGGCAGAGGAAAATGCCCGGATCAAAAAAGAGTTCGATGCGCTGAAGACCTCGGCGGCTCTTCTGTCGGCGGACAACGCCACGCTGAAAAAAGCTCTGGCCGATCATCAGAAGCTTCAGTCGAGGACCGAAGCGCTCATCCGGGAGAACACCCGTCTTCAGGCGGAATATACCGCTCTGGAGCGCGCCACAGCCAAAGACGGACTCGCCGCCCGGATCAAAACGCTCCTTCAGGAGAACCGGAATCTGCGGAACGAAACGGAGACCCTGAAAGGCAGTGTTGCGCGTCTGATGAAACTGGTGGACAATCCTCAGCTGGCGCCCTCGCTGGTGGAGCAGACCATTCAGGAGAACAGCACACTGCGTCTTGAGATCCAGAAGCAGAAGGATCAGATTGAAACGATCCGCGGACAGCTTGCTGCAAATGAAACCCGCCGGAAGGAAAACGATGCCCGCCTTGTCACGCTTCTGAACTCCGTGCGCAACTCCCAGGAATTCATCCGTCAGCGGGACGAGACCATCCGGGGACTCAACGCCCAGATCGAACAGCTGAAACGCCGCGACCCGACCTCCGCCTCGAAAGAGATCGCGGCTCTTTCCGCAACTGTGACGGAACTCAAGGAGGGGAAAGTCCAGTTTGAAACGGCGCTCGCCAACCTGAATGAGGTGCGCCGCAAGCTGGAGACGGAAAATGCCGGACTGAAAAACCGTCTGGAGCTTGCCGGACGGGAAGCGGAGGCTCTCCGCAAACAGCTCGGCCAGCCAAGACCTCAGGGAGAACTGGAACGCCGGAATCTGGAACTGCTCGAAGCGGCGTCGAAGTATGAAAAACTCTATACGAAGACCTCGCGGGAACACAAGGATCTGACGCTCCGGGTTCAGACGCTGGACAAGGCGATGGCCGATGCGAACAAACGGCTTGCAGAATCCTCCGTCACCATTGAACAGATGCGCGGGGAACTCAAAAAGTGGACCGACGACCCGATCTCCATGAACGATCAGACGGTCTACAAGAAAAATCTGGCACTGGACAAAGTCGTCGGCGAGAACGAAGAGCTCCGCCGCGAGGTGGAACGTCTGAAAGCGGAACTTTCGGTCTCCAACGATTCGCTGCGCAAAAGCAAACTTTCCATTGTCGCGATGGAGAAACGCTTCCGGGAAGTTCTGCTCACGCTCAAGGAGTACAAACAGGAAAATACCGACGCCGTCCTCCGGATCGACAGCCGGAAACAGCAGGAAGCCGAACGCGAAGAAGAGGAAAAACTGAAGAAACATCAGGAGATCATTGCCCGGGCTAGAAAACTTCAGGAAAAGAAAGCCTCCGCGAAAAAGGACGATGCAACGAAAACACTCCGGATCGAAAAAGCGGAACCGGAAAAGAACGAACCGGAAAAGAGCGAAACGGGCAAGCCGGCAGACGAAGCCAAATACAAATCCGCCATGTCGATCGCCCGGAAAGCAGAACAGGAAAACAACACCGCCGTGGCGCTGATGAACTACTGGCGCGCCGTCGATGCATGGGCGGAAAGCGTGGAAGCTCATCTCGGCCTGGTGCGGACCTATCTGGCGCGCGGCGACAAGGCCAGCGCGCAGAAGGCGTACGAGACCGCAAGAAAATTCGGACTGAAACAATCCAGCGAGCTGGAACAGAAACTTTACGGAGAATAAGATCATGTCAATGTTCGGATCCCTCGGGGAGATGGCCGGACTTCTGAAGAAGTTCGGCGAAATCCAGAGCAATATGAAAAAGATGCAGCAGGAACTTGCGGCGATCGAAGTCCGCGGGACCTCGCATTCGAAGATCGCAGAAATCGTCATGTCCGGCGACATGGTGGTCAAGAGTGTGCATCTGGAAGGTTCGGCGCTCTGCGCGGAGAACCGGGAACTGGTCGAGGAAGCGGTTCTGGAGGCGGTGGCATCCGCGCTCCAGCAGGTGAAGATGGAGGGCGCAAAACGGCTTTCCGACGCAACCGGCGGACTCAATCTTCCCGGACTGACTCCCGGAGCGTGAATCATGCAGAACGCCGCTTATCCGGAAGCGTTTCAGGAGCTGATGGAGCTTCTGCGCGGACTTCCCGGGGTCGGGCGCCGGAGCGCGGAACGGATGGCGCTTCAGCTTTACACCTGGGAGCCGGAACGGCTTCACATGCTGGCGGAAACGCTGGAAACCCTCCATGAGCGGACAGGGATCTGTCCCGAATGCGGAGGAATGTCTTCCGGGCCGGGAGAGCGATGTGCGATCTGTGCCTCGCCGCAGCGGGACGCCACTCAGATCTGCGTGGTGGAGGATATTCCGCAGATGCGTTCCATCGAAGCGGGAGGGGTCTACCGGGGGAAGTACCACATTCTCGGCGGAACGCTCGCTCCGCTGGAAGGGCGTCTCGCCGATTCGCTTTCGATTGATCCGCTCCTGAAACGGATCGACGCGGGAAACGTGCGGGAGGTGATCCTTGCGCTCGGTTCCGACGTGGAGGGACAGGCAACCGCCGTTTTCCTCGCCAATTTACTGAACAGCAAACCGGTCAAAATCAGCCGTCCAGCGCAAGGGCTTCCGGCGGGTTCGGATCTCAGTTACGCGGATCCCGCCACCATTGCCGTCGCGCTGAGCGGGCGCATTGATTTTGCCCGACCCAACAACGGAGATTTGCAGAAATGATCTGGGAACTTCCCCGATCCACGCCGGAAGCGGTCGGCATTCCGTCCGAAACGCTGATCCGCCTCATCACCGAACTGAAAAAGCTGGATTCCCTGAACAGCATCATGATCCTGCGCCGGGGACGGGTCTGCGCGGAAGGATGGTGGAAACCCTACGCGCCGGAGATCCCGCATATTCTTTTTTCGCTCAGCAAAAGTTTCACCTCCTGTGCGGTCGGGATTGCGCAGGAGGAAGGGCTGCTGAGGATTTCCGATCCCCTTCTCTCCTATTTCCCGGACTATGACGGAGTTGTAACCGATCCCCGGATGCGCCGCGTAACGCTGCGGAATCTCCTGACGATGGCCAGCGGACACGCCTCCTGCGCCCGCCCCGCCATGCTCGCGGATCCTGACGGAGACTGGGTCCGCGGATTCCTTGCTTCGAAGCTGGACTTTGAACCGGGGAGCCGTTTTGTCTACAACTCCGCGGCGACCTACATGCTGGCGGCGGTCCTGCGGAAAGTCTCGGGGCGAAACGTGCGCGAGTACCTGATCCCCCGTCTGTTCGATCCGCTCGGCATCACGCCGGGAATGTGGGAGTGCTGTCCGAAGGGGACCAATGTCGGCGGATGGGGACTCTATCTCAAAACGGAGGATCTCGCAAAATTTGCCCAGCTGCTTCTGGACGGCGGAATCCGGAACGGGAAACAGCTGATTCCGGCAGACTACCTGCGCGAGGCAACCGCCCGCCAGATCGACAACTCCATGAACGAGGCTCCCGACTGGAAACTCGGCTACGGCTATCAGTTCTGGCAGAGTCAGCACGGATTCCGCGGCGACGGCGCCTCGGGACAGAACGCACTGGTCCTCCCGGAACAGGAGATTGCTCTTGTCACCACGGCGGGACTGGCCAACATGCAGAACATCCTGACGCCGATCTGGGAGATTCTTCTTCCGTCTCTGGCTTCCGGACCGCTGCCGGAAAATCCTTCGGGGAACAAAGAGCTTTCCGCGCTTCTGAACTCGCTCTCGATTCCTCCGGCATCGGGGGATCTGACCCGCCGCCATGCTCCGGCGCAATGGGAATTTCTTCCGAATGAGGCGGGGATCACCCGTCTTGCCATCACCTTCGGAGAAAAGGAGTGCCTTCTGGAGTTCCATTCGAAGCACGGGGTCGAACAGCTCCGGGCGGGATTCGGATTCAACTGCGACAGCCGCATTCAGCTGAACGACCATCTTCCCCGCCGGACCGCCGCAAGCGCCGCATGGCTCGACAGCAGCATTCTGGAACTTCAGCTCTGCTGTTACGAAACCTCCTTCCGCGAAGTGTTCCGCATCGACTTTTCCTCGACGGATCAGCCCCTGACCGGAAGCTGCCGCTTCAACACCTTCCGCAATCCGTTTCTCCCGGATCTCCGGACGAAGGGAAACGGCCGCTGAAAGAGAGTCGGAGAAGATCGGCCCCCCCGTCTCCGGAGGATCCGTTTCTTCTTCCACGCCTCTTTCTGCCCATGAGGAAAAGCGGTTTTCTGAAAAATCAAATTTTTCTGCCAATCCGGATCTTGACATTTTCCGCAGAATATGCTATAATGTATAACATTGGCAAACAATGGCAAACACTTATCCTTTATTTGAGGGGAGAAATCGGATGGTAAAAGCGGAAAGCCCCATTACGGAATATATGAAGATCCGGCGTTATGTGATGACGCTGATTCTTCGTGCGGGTCAGAAATCGGTCCGGATTCCGACCGTGGTGGAGCTGGCGGAAAAATTCGGAGTGAGCCGTCCGACGGTCAGCAAGGCGATGAAGGAGCTGACGGAAGATGGCTACATCATAGCGCGTCCGCGTCTGGGCAGTTTCACGAATCCGGCCCGGAACCAGATGCTCCAGGACGCGTCATCCAAAGCGGTGATCGGTATACTGGAAGGGGACGGCATGATCGCCCACTACACGTCCTATCTTGCCCGTCAGCACGCGCACATGATGCTGGAGCTGGCAAAACTGCCGGTGATGATGCACCTGATCTCCCTGACATCGCACAAGCTGAAGGAGATACTTCGGGATATCGAGGCGGAAACGCTGGATCTTCTGATCTGGATCGGAGCAGCAGAAAACCACCTTCCGGTCATTCAGGAGCTGCGGAAAAAAGGACATCGGATACTGCTCTACAATTCGCCGCTGAATCTTCCGGGAACCATCCGGATGGACTACTGGACGGCAGGTTTCCGGATCGGGAAAAAACTGATGGAAGAGGGACGGCGCAATCTGATCTATCTTCCGGCGGTTGAACAGCAGACCATTCAGCTTGAAGGACTGAAAAAAGCCTATGGAGAATCCGGGATTACGCTCAATGAGAATTTCTTTCTCCGGTCAATAAACACCTGTTTTGACGATCTGGAGAAAATGCTGCGTTTCGCCCCGCAAATTGACGCCATCTTCTCCACGATTCCATCCCATCCGATGCTGTTTGAGATTCTGCGGAAAAACCGTCCCGATTACCGGGAGACAATGAGTCTGGTCCTTCCGGATGTCCGGGAGGATTCGCCGGATTTCAACGGCTATACTTATCTGTATTCTTTTGAACAGGCCGCCCGCGCCCTCGCGGACCGGGTGAAACGAACACTGGACGGAGAGGATCTTCCGGCAGATCCCCTTCCCGTTCCTCTGGAAATCAAACAGGTTCACTGCAACCACTGACAAGGAAAGGATGTCTGACATGAACCACACGGAACTCAGAGCGGAAACCGCTGAAGGAAGAGCAAAATATTTTACTTTAATCGAGCTTCTGGTTGTAATTGCGATCATTGCGATTCTGGCTGGAATTTTACTTCCTGCGTTGAATTCGGCGCGGGAGAAAGGGCATGCAATATCGTGTCTGAACTCGCTCCGCCAGATCGGAAACGGAATGATGCAGTATGCCGGAGAGTGGAGTGACCGGACACCGATTGTATTCGATGGAACCTCAGGTTCAGAACTCCGATGGTACATGAACGAAGCCTTTGTGCAGGCAGTCGGGGCGAAATCAGTCGGACGGGTATCGGGAACGAACTATTTTTACATCTGGGAAAAGAAATATGTCTGTCCGAAAGCGACCAAAACCGGCTGGGGCAGCAACTATCGGAATGTAAACGCGGTCTACGGCATGGCGTTCTGGGGAGCCAGCCATCAGGAGAACTGCACCGACACAAGTGTTTGGTGCGGCAGACGTTACATCCAGCTCAACAAAGTCCGGATTCCCACGGAAAAAATCATGTTCGACGAACGGGCGACCGCCGCATACGGACAGGCGGTTCCGAGTATCGGCAGTCAGAATACCCGCGATCCGACGCTCTACGCGGCCACCGGGGACGATTCATCCGGAGTCGCCTACCGTCATGGGAACGGACAGCTCGCCAGCACAATCTTCTGGGACGGACACGCCGCATTGACAAAAGCCTCCACCATGATGAGCATGAAAAACGACTGCTGGCGCCCCTATAACGATTAATGAAATTTCAGAAAAGAAGGAGTCTTTATGAATCGATCATTTCCATTTCTTATCGCCGCCTTTCTCCTCTGCAGCGCGAGCGGAGAGGAGCTGCTGAACCGCTCGTTTCAGACGGAAGAGAGTCTGAAAGACATCACGTCCAAACTTCCCGGCACCCACTCCCTTGTCACGCTTGAGGACGGAAAAAAAGCGCTTGAACTCCGGATTCCGGAAACAGCGGAACAAAGGCGGAACGTTCTGATCTGGCGGGGAAAGGGGAAGGATTTTCAGAATCGGAATGTCCGCTTCTCGGCGGAACTGCGCGTGGATTTGAAGTCTCCGCTGAAGAAGTGGGACGGCGGCCAGTTCGCCGTCTGGGGGGCACGTCCGAACGGGAAAGCCGGGATCTGGAAAGACAGCAAATACATCGGTGTCGGGAAAAAAGACTGGAAGGCGTATTCCTTTGAGTGCCGCTTTCCGGACGATCTCCAGTCGCTTCAGCTGATGATCGGGAGCAGCGGAGCCGCAGGCAAAATCTGGGTTCGGAACTTGAAAATCGAGTCGGACGAGACCTTCCTTCCGCTCGCGGAAGCGGCAAACATGGGATTTGCCGATGAGGTCGCCGGAGACCGGAAAGGCGGATGGCACGATCAGGGAAGCAATATGGATGCCTCCCGCTTTCCCGTCGCAAAACAGACGTTTGCCAATGTCCCGTTCCAGATTGTCGATCCGAAGAAGAACAGCGGGAAATCCATTGTTGTCTTTGAAAGTCCGCGTCTTCCGAACGGACCGAAACGAATAGAGATTTCGCTCTCCGCTCCCGCTGCCGGCCGCTATCTCTATCTGCTCCACTGCTCCGCATGGGGACAGAAAAAAGGAACAACTGCCGGATGGATCGACGTCTACGGCGGCAATAAGGGAAAAGCTGAAATTCCGGTTGTCTACGGCAGGGATCTGATCGACTGGTGGGGCGAAAAGGGCGCGGAAAACGCCGTGACGGGAACGCCGATTCCGGCAAAAGGCGGCTCGGGAGCTGCCTATGTCTCCCGCTTTGAACTGCCGGAGAGCGTTCTCCCAGTTCGCAAGGTGGTCTTCCGGAAAGAGCCGGGAGCCAATGCCATGTGGATGCTGATCGGAGCAACGGTATCGGAAAGGAAATACCGCTATCCGGAACAGAAAAAACAGGTGATGCGGGAAAACCGGATCTGGAAAGCGCTTCCGCAGCGGATCGCGCCGGTGCCGAAAGCGGGAACCGCACTGGATCTCTCGGGTCTTTTCCCGAAACACCGGACCGGGGAATTCGGACGGGTCGTCCTCGGAAAAAGCGGACAGTTTGAATTTGAGAAACGCCCGGGAGTTCCGCTCCGCTTCCAGTCCTTCTCCATGGGCCGCGAATTCTGGAACCACTACAACGGAGGCATCGAACTTTCCGACAGGAAGTCCGTCGACGCCTTTGTGGAACAGGTGGAACGGAACGGATACAATATGGTCCGGATCTGGGCGAATGCCCTGCGGAATATGGAGTGGAGAACACTGAACGCCTTTGAATTTTCCGAACGGATTCTCGATCTTCTGGATTATCTGGCCTACCGTCTTCAGGAAAAAGGGATTTACATCTACCTTTCTCTCCCGATGCCGACCATCGGGTTCGACAAATGTTATCCGTGGGGCGGGCCGGACAAGCTGGGCTGGTCTCTCTACCGGAACAAACGGGATTTCGACGCATGGTGCAAAGGGACCGAAATGCTGCTGAATCATCGCAATCCGTACACGAAGACCCGCTATGTGGACGATCCGCAGATCGCGTTCCTTGATCTGAACAACGAACTGGAGTTTGCGTTCATCCGGGCGGACGACCGCTTTGCACCGCTCTTCCGGGAGTTTCTGAAAAAGAAATACAAAACCTTCTCCGCACTGAAGGCCGCCTGGAAATCGGATGCGGCAAACCTGAACTCGTTTGAGGATATCCGGACCTTCCAGCCGCTCGGCAAGGACCGTCCCGGACAGCTCAACCGGGATCGCGCGGAGTTCGTCACGGAACAGGAACGCGGACTCTATGAACGGGAGCTTGCCTTTGTCCGCAAACTGGGTTACAAAGGTCCGGTGACCACATTCCTGATGGGCAAATCCATGCGGCATGCCGGAGTGCGGAAAGAGTTTGACTTCGTCTCCAGCAACAGCTATCACGACCACCCGATCGGGAGTTCCGCCAACGAGGCGCGGATCTCGCAGGCAAGTTCGATCGGCAACACGGCCAACACCGTGCGGAGTTTCCTTTCGGCGCGTCTTTACGGGAAGCCGTTTGTCGTCAGCGAACACGGCCACTGCTACTGGAACCGCTACCGCTACGAACACGGTTTTGTGATGGGCGGATACGCCGCACTGAACGGCTTCGATGTCCTGACCGGCTTCATGATGCCGATCACGATTCAGGAAAATCACCGGATCTTCGATTTTGAGATCCGCTTCGATCCGATCCGGCGGGCGACGGAACTGATGACCGCCCTTCTGTTCCGGCGCGGCGATGTGCAGACAGCGCCGTTCTCCACGCGGATTCAGATGAATCTGCACGATGTGATCCAGAGCGACGCCATCACGGATTCGATCAACGCCTCCCAGCTTCAGATGGGGCTGATCGGACGCTGTTTCGTGGATCAGACCTCCCTTCCCGCCCGGCCGCAGGAGCTTGTAATGCCGCGGATCGGCGCCTCGGCAACGGCGGTCCGGCGCGCCGATTCCAGCATTGTCGATTCCTCCTCCGGAACATTCGACATGGATTCCGCTCTCCGCGAACTCAAAAAACGGAGTGTTCTCACGCGGAACAACCGGACCCATGCGGAAAAAGAAATCTTTGAAAGCGTAACCGGCGAACTTTTTCTCGACAGCCGGAAAAACCGGATGACGATTGCAACCCCCCGTTTTCAGGGAATCTGTGCGGAAGCGGGAAGCACGGCGGATTTCCCGAATTTCTCCGTGAAATCAATGAACCGGCGCGGCTGTCTGGCGCTTGCGGCCATCGACGGAGAAAAAGATCTGGAAAACGCGAATCGCCTTCTTCTGTTCATCGTCACCAACGCGCTGAATTCCGGAACGACGTTTGAAGACGAAGATCAGCGGGTGCGCCTGACAAGAGGCGAAACACCGGTTCTTGTCGAAACGGGCTCCTTCCGCGTGCAGATCCGGACAAAACAGGCGGAAAACTTCAAGATCCGCGCGCTCGGACTGGATGGAGTGCCTCTTGCGGAACTTCCGCTGAAAAAGATCTCCGGCGGAGTGGAAGTGACGATCGACACGGCGGCGATTCCCGGCGGCCCGTCCCTCTACTTCGAGCTGAGCCGCTGAGCGCAAGAATCCGCCACGGGTTCGCGCCTCACTCGGCGTCGAACCCGATCCCGCGGAGGCAGACGGATGTCCACCAGTTCTGCTGAAGCACGATTTTCCCCTGCGCACCGGACGGCGCCGGAAGTTCCGCGAGCAAAGTTCCGTTGAGTTTGAATGCAACGCTCTTTCCGGTATAAGTTCCTGTCAGGAGATAGGGGCTTCCCGGTTTGATTTCGGGAATCTGAAACTCTTTCCGGACAGACTCCTTTCCGTTGCGGATCTCTGCAAGGAATCCTTTCCGATCCTTGAAATTGAGGGAAAGCGAAAACCGTTCCGCTCCCCTCCGAAGCAGACTCAGCGTGACCCGGGGAACCTTTGACTCATTCAGAAGTTCCAGAGAAACGGATCCTTTTCCGAACGTGCGGCGGCTGAGAAATCCGCTGTTGGAATCCTGGGTCCGGATGCGCAGACCGCGGCCGTCCGTGGGTTCCAGCAGGATCTTATGCCGCATCGTTTTCAGATAATGCGGTTCCGGAACGAAGAATGCGTCGAACTCCTCCGCGCTGGAGATCGGAGTCAGAGAAGAAGAGCCGGCTTCCTCCATCGTGATTCCCAGCACGATCGGAACGGTCGAGCCGTTCGCGGAAAGGATGTCGAGGGAGCGGATTTCCGTTTCGGGACGGGGATTTTTCCACTGCCAGAGAAAGAATCCGTGTCCGTTGCTGTTGCGCCAGGCGATCTGTTTTTTCTGTTCGACGGGAGTTGCCTCCAGATACCAGTCGCCGATCTCTTTTCCGGTCCGGATCGGGATATCCTGCGATGTTCCATCCACATAGTGGACCCGGTAGGTCAGGACCTGTTTGTTCTTTTCCGCCCAGACGGTGGTGTGGAAGAAATAGAGATTCTTCACCTTTGCATGAACCGGAATTCCGCGGACCGCCTCCGGAAGTGCGGAGTTCTTCCCGCGGGTGGATTTCAGCACAATGCAGGTTTTGTATTCGTTCATATCCGGGCGGATGAAGTCGCAGAGGACCCCGTCGAGCACTTCGGGATAGAGCGGAACATGGTCGAGGCTCATCGTGCGTCCTTCGTCGGACCAGCCGCCGAGACCGTCGCCCGCCTTGTTGTCCACATACTCGCGGTTGCAGAACGGACGCAGATCAATGGCTCTCGTACGCGTCGGATCGGGGGAGTACTGTGTTTTGACCGCTCTGCGTTTCTGTTCCAGTTTCTCTTCCTCCCGGCGCTTTTCCGTCCGGAGCCCATCTTCGGAAACCGGCGTGAACGGGCCGAACTCCTTGTAGAGCGATTCCTCTCCGAAAGCGACGATTCCACGGCTCTGCGGCGGCAGAAGATAGAGGAATCCGTGTTTGGTTTCCGGCAGTTTCTTCCGGGAAATCAGATCGAATGCGGCGCTCTTCCGTTCCGGCTTCAGCGTGAGAAGTTTCGGATACGAGTCGTAGTTGAACAGGAAGGCGGCGTGTTTCCCGTTGAGTTTCGAAACATGCAGTTCCACGTTCGGAGGCAGTTCCGTTCCATTCGCGTTTGCAATCGCCAGCGAGGGGCGAACCTGGTGCCGTTCCAGAATTCCTCCCAGCAGCGCCGCCAGCGGATACATGCGAAGTTCAGGAAGAATGAAGTAGACATACCCCTTGCCGAACGCTTTGCGGAACAGGGCGCCGCGTCCGCCGCACTGTCCGATCTCCTCCCATTTTCCATCGAAAGCGGGGGTAAGGGAGAGACGGCCCTTCAGGTCTCCGGGCAGAACACCGCTCCGGAAACGAGTCTCGAATGCGGCGTATCCGGCGGCGGGATTTTCCGTGATGCGGATCTTCCAGCCAGGATACGAGTTCCATTCCGAATTGGGATTGTCGTATTCATCCAGTCCGGGGAAGGTGCGGCCGAGAATCAGGATTCCGCCGCGCCGGACAAATTCCATCAGACGTTTCACCGTTCCCGGCATGGTGTTGCTGACTCCCGCGGCAACGATGACTTTGTAGCGGTCGGCGCGTCCCTCCGCCAGATGTTCTTCCACAATCACATCGGTCGGATAATGGGATAAAACAAGCGCACTGTTGTAGAACGGCATCAGATGTGCGTCGGGCAGATCGGAACGGAATCCTGTCCGGCGCGAGGTCGGGTACGAGAGAAGAACCGCTGTTTCCGTTTTGATTCCTCTGTCTCGCGGCAGGAAGAACTCCCCGAATTTCGCAATCTCCTTTTTCGCCGGAGCAAACTCTGTCAGCCGTTCGGGAGCGAACGCAAACGGATTCAGCAGTTCCCAACTGTACTTTTTCGCGGAATTCTGCATGCCCTTGACATTGCGTTCATGATCTTTCAAACGCCCTATTCCGGAATTCCAAGCCCAGAAATTAGTTGCCCCGGAATGATGGATCGCATCCTGCCAGACCGCATTGAAGATGGAACGTCCCGTTCCATAGTTTTCATCATTGAACAGAGGTTTCCCCTCCGCGAGGACCTTGTAATATGCATAGATGGCCAGGGACTCCTGACCGACGAAATCGGGCGCATCCAGAGTCCGGACCGGTTCCCTGCGCAACCCGTCAGGTTGAATATTGGCACCGCCGGTCGGATAGACAACCGCATTCAGCACTTTCGACATCCGGTACATATTGAAATTGTTGACGGAAATGGTCCGATACATGCCTCCTCCGTTGATCTGATTGGTCACATAAGCATTTGGATCAATCTTACGGATTTCCGCCTGTCCGAACGCGCAGAGATCGACCGCGCACTCCTCCATGAATTTTCCCCATTCGATAAACAGTCCGAGATTCTCCTTCTGATCCTTGAATCGGGACGCTGCCTCGAACGACGCATACGAGCTTTTCCAGAGACGGTTCATCTCTTCCGGATTTTTA
>CASFTV010000024.1 GCA_949297765.1 uncultured bacterium
ATTTCGAAACTTGCAATCGGCAAACAATGGGATATAGTAAAACAAGGGTCTTTACACCAATCTTTTCATAAAAGTTGTCCAACCTAGGGGAGAGGCGCATATGATGGAATCGTGATGAATCCGCCATTCGGAACAGGTGGAAAAACCGCCATCGAACATCTGGAAAAGGCATTCCAACATCTGCGGGGACTCGGACGTATTGTCGCAATTCTACCGGAGGGCGGAATGGCCGAGAAACGTCTCGAAGCATTTTTGGAAAACACCAGAGGAGCTCATCTCACGGCGGATATCGGATTGCCAAACTGCACCTTCCAACGTGCCGGGACTTCCGTAAAAACTCATATCGTCGTAATTGACAAAGCGGAATATCCCTATCAGGAAAACATGATGCCGGAAGAACGTGGACGAATCGAAATCTCCGCGGACAATATCAATGAGTTCTTCAATAAAATAAAAGATCTCGAGATCCCAAGTCGCCGGAAAGAAACAGGGAAGCAATATTCACTTCAGAGAGTTCCAAAGAATATTGCTGATTTCCGGGCCATGCCGGCTCATCCAATACCCAAAAAAGCAAAATTCTCCACGGTAAAAGAGCTATACGAAATTTACAAAAAAGAGTACCTCGGCAAGGTGATCCGGACCGCAAGCGGACATGATATCACATTCAAACCCGGTCATTTCTTCCGCTTGATCGCCGGAACCCCGGCAGAGGGGAGAAAAGGATTCATCGCAAAAGCCAAAAACGCGGCGGACGCCATCGCTCAGATCGAAGACGGAAAAATCGGATTCGGAGATATTGCCGGCTATCAGAAAATGAGAGGGGAATACTTAGGCGCTTTCAAAGATGTAATCACCGACGCCGATTTCTGGATCCGGGAAAAAGAAAATAAATTCCTCTTCGGGAAAAAATACTCCGATATCAAAAAGGCTGATGGATTCCTTGCGGTAACTTTGGAAATTGAAAAAGAGGGAAAACTGGGACCGGTCAGTTTCCATCCAAGAAAATTTTCCGAGGGGTTGTTCAGTGGAAAAGAAGTTCATTGGAACATCGCAAATCCCCTTGACCATGCGAAGGCGCCCGGAGATGTAAGCTCAAGGGACAAATCATCCGGGCTCAATGATATTATAGCACCGGAAAATAAAATGTCAAATGGAAAACTCTACAGTCTTTCCTTTCCTCAACAGAAAAACCCGATCCGGGAAAACGGAACCGAAAAAATCCGTTATCAGAACCAGCTCGACAACCGGACGTATCATACCAAATCCAATGAACAGCTCAACAAGGAGGCCGTCGAACGAATCGCCAATTACGGGGGAATCAAAAACACCATTCAGATGATGATGGAGGGAGATTTGAATTTCAAGTCGGACGTCGCTCAGCGCGTTCTTCAGACCGTGCTCAATTCCGACGAATTCAAGGCCCTGAACAACAACGAAAAAGAACAGATCGCTGACGTCTATATCAAAACCGGAACGGAACTCGGACGCGCTCTGGCATCCCGAAGACTCGCACTCCTCGATATGAACGATATCCATTCCATGCAGGCCCATGTGAATGCTCTGGTCGCAAAACTCCAGAAGGAAAAAAATCTCAGGGAAATCCGCAACACCATTCAAAAGGAATTCGGCATCGATATTGACAATCTCCCGGATTCCCTCGTCAACAACCCTCAGGAATTTGACAGACTCCTCCGCCGGCTCGCTTCCATGAAAGCATCCAAAGGCGACAAACTCTATGAATTCTGGATCAACTCCATTCTCTCCGGACCCGTCACTCATACGGCAAACATCCTCGGAAATACCGCAAACGCCGTTTATGAACTCGGAGTCAAACGCTTTACGGAAGCCCTTCTCAACTCCGTTCTCCACAAGAAGGGTGCCGCCACATTCGGCGAATTCAGGGAAATGACAAAAGCATTCAACTGGAAAAACGCATGGGAAAAAGCAAAAACAGCGTTCGATCTGGAGGTCGTTACTCCAGACGGAAAACTGGAATCCTTCCGAGCCGCCATCGGAGGAAATACCGGACGGATCATCCGAACCCCGGGAAGACTCCTCAGAGCCGCAGACGAATTCGCAAAGGCAATCATCGTTCCCGCAGAAGCCGCCGCTCATGCATACCGGGAAGGAAAAGCGATGAATCTTCCCGAAGCAGACCTGAAGAAGTATGTCTCCGAACAACTCAAAAACCTCAACAGTCCTTCCATGGAATACGGGTATCAGAGAGCGCTTGACCTGACATTCCAGGAAGAACCGGGAGTCGCGATTCAGACTCTCATGCACTGGAGAGACGCGGGAGGTATCTTCGGTAACGTCCTCAAATTCACTCTGCCTTTTCTCAAAACTCCGGGAAACATTCTCCGGCAGGGAATCCGGAAATCCCCACTCGGCATTCTCAATCTCGCCTATCAAACCGGAAAAGCGGCTCTCGGAAAACGGAAAATCGACAACGAATATATTCAGCATGCCGCAGAACAGATCCTCGCATGGGGAACGATCGCCATGATCGCCGGAATGGACGACGACAACGACGACGGAATGCCTTTCCTGACCGGAAGCTCCCCCGCTTATGGAAGCGCTGAACAAAGATTCAAGGCAAACAAGGTCCCGCCATACTCCATTCGGATCGGCGGAACCTATTACAGCTACAAACGGATCGAACCGCTCGCTACCGGGCTGGCTTTCATCGCGGACGGACTTGATGCGTATCGCAAGGCAAAAAGCGGGAAAGAAGGAACCGACGTCCTCAAACAGATGATCCGAGGCGTCAAACAGATGATCGTCGAAAAAAGTTTTCTCGACTCACTCGGCGAAATCAACAGGATCGCGTCCGATCCCGAACGAAGCGGAATGACCTTCCTCAGCAATTTTGCGTCCTCCTGGATGCCGAACGTGGTCCGGCAGACCGTCGGACTCTTCGACGACAATGTCAAAGACTACAAAAGCAGAGAACGCGGCACCGAATTCTTTCAGGATCAGTTCCGCGTGACAACCGATCGGATGTTCCCATGGAAGGCCGCTCCCAAAATCGACTATTTCGGACGCGAAATCAAAAAAGATTCCCTGGAAGAGGCCGGCCCGCTCGGATTTCTCGCCCGCCTGATCCCCCTTCAGCCAATATCGCCGGATTCCTCCATGAACCGCGCCGAACGGCTGATGTGGGAATACAATCAGCGCCATCCTGAAAACGAATTCTGGCCATCCGTTCCGGCGTATTATTTCTCACGCGACGGAAAAAAAGGCTATTTCACCGGAAATGATTATCAGGAATTCGCTCGCGAATCCGGACAACTCGCTCTCAAACAGATCAATAACGCATTCCGTCACGGTCTGCTCAACGATAAAAATCCGACGGAACGGGATATCAAACTCATTCGGAAAATCTTCTCCCGGGCCCGAAAGGAGATCCGCGAAAAGATGATCCGAAATGGATCGTTCAAGACGGAATGAAATAAAATGTTTTTCTCCTTCTCCTTACAGAGAAACTGACTCACAAGAAAAAGGTCAAAAACTATTTTGTTTCGTAGATCTCTAGACTCGCTTTAGCTCTGAGTTTTTCCGCACACCTCCGACACCGACTAGCTCCTTTTCCAGAATAATCAATAAGAGCATGATATGGATGTGTTCCATAGTCTGGTCGAACAGGCAATTCCAATTCCGTGCAATCTGCAACAGTGACTCCAGCAACAGCACAGGATGAACCATTTAAATTCTTTGTAAAATGGTCAAAAGAATCTTTTGAGCTGATTTTGTCTCCATCATAGACAGAAAGAAGAAAATTATCTTTGGGCATAGGTCTAAACGCTAAAGACGTAACTCGTCCATTTTGAATATGAGCTTTACATATTTGCCGATATAAAATGGTAGAATCATTCATTTAACATTGTTCCTTAAGTTCCTTCAACGTTTTCAACATCTCATTCCAACCTGGTTCCGACGAAAGCATCAAATCCTTTTCGATTGCTTGGTCGGAATTTATATCAACAGCAAGAAAAGATGAAGAAAAATCATCGAGTTTGATTTCTACTGAAACTTTCCAGTGTCCAATATCCCACTCTGCTTGTACAATGTTGTCCAAAGCCGGATAAAGATATGGTTGTTCTTGGTCTGATGGATAAAAAGAATCAAACAAATCTTTCAACTTTTTTAATGCATCTTCAGAGAAAGAAGAACCCTTATTGTCCTCATACCAGCCATCTTTGAACTGTTTTAATTCTTCAATACGATAGCCGATATCACATTGCTCTAAAAGATCTATGGATTCAACATTTTCAATGGATACTATCTTTTCATTTTTTTTCACGCCGATTCCTTTGATCAGGACCTTTTGGTCTTTTCGATATTGACCATGAGCAGCAATAATATCCTCTTCCAATTCAGCATTGTATTGCGCCACAGGAATTCGAGAATTTGTCAACGAATTAATCATGAATGACCTTCTTTCAAGATCAAGTTCTGAAATAATACCGTAAACATATACAGATTCTCTATAATTCTCTTTTATCGAAGAAGCTTCGACCAAACGCTTCCTAATATCTTTATTAAGAACGGCTAGATTACTATCTCTTTCATTAATGTAAAATTCAATTTTCTCATCTTCCAACAAACTGCAACCGAAACGATTAAACATTGCTAATTGAGAAGGCGTCATTAATTTTTTATCGCCGATAGGTGTATTAGAACCATAAGCCTGGATTGTTGCAATAAGCCGATCTTTAGCTTGTTCTGCATAATACTCCGCACCACAATCTAACAAAGGACTTAACCCAAGAGAAGAGGTGACTAACATTATTTTCAGAATAGTGCTACCTTCCTCCAAACCAGTAATCTGAAGAGAAATTGGATCCATAAAATTTCGAGGAATACGCAAACGCTTTGAATGTTCTTCTTTATAAATGCTGATCGCAATATTACGGATCATTTCATCTAAAACTGAAAAATCTCTCAGAATATCTAATGGGAGGCCGTGTTTTTCAAACCGCCTTCCCACTAGGCGAGGTCTTAGAAATTCCTTCGTTTCCATATTGGGGCCTCTCACGTCACTTCGTCAATCAAAGCGAACATTTTTTGTTCAAACTTTATCGATATATTATTCTAAATATATTTCCGTTTTATTTAAAAGTCAAATTTTTTAAAATCGATGATGTTTTAAAATTTCTCTAATCGTTTCGATTGGCATGGTGTCAACCAGTTTTCGCAACTCTTCCCGTTCCGGTTCAATTGGAGATGCGTCCGCAAGACCCATAAAATCCGCCATAAGCTGCATATTACGGCGCTTCGCTTCCAAGGTGGCATGAGCATTATATCGCTTAGTCATCTCGGGAGACATGTGCCCAAGAATGCCCTGAACCACGGACAATGGGATCCCTCGCAATCCCGCATAGTAACAGAACGTGTGCCGGCAACTATGCAAATCCTTGACAGATACGGCGCGACTCCTGCCTTGGGGAATAACGGTAGTCTTAATACCGAGCTTTTCCAGAAACGTTTTTATTCGATACGAAATTCCGGACGGATTTTTCTGATACATCGCCGCATGTTCCGGGAAAACATATTCTGAATCGTTCCCGCTCTTTTGCTGGAGCAGATAACCTCGCAGATCTCCGGAAATGGGAATTTCTACAAAACGGCCGGTCTTGTTCATTCGCCGGCGAATTACATTTTCATGAAAGTCAACATCTGTCCACTTGAGTGTACAAATATCTCCCTCCCGGAGAGCGGTCGCAATGGCAATCGAAAAAAGCGGACGTGTAAACTGATCCAGATGATCCCGGATCAGAACAATTTCCTCTTCCGAAAATGCCTGCCGTTCCTCCTCCGAGGATTCCAGCATCGGCATGTCAAACGGATTACCAAGCAGCCCAGCATCTCGAGCAAGAAGATTAAAGACTTCTCGGCAAACAGCCTGATACATATTTGAAGTCCTGTTTGACAATGCTTCCGGCGTACGGAACGTTAAAGTTTTCCCGCCACGCTCATAAACTGTATTCTTTTCAAATCGTCCAGTTGTCCTGACCAAAGAAATGTATTCTTCCGCATGTTTCGGAAGAACATTGGAAAGAGTTTGAACATCCGGATATCGCGCAGCCATAAAAGCAACAAAATCCTGAAAGATTGCACGTTTCTGGAAAATCCTTTTTGAAGAGGCTTCCCGCCTGCGGGGTTTTTTCAATGCAATTTCAAACGCTTCCGACAACTTGACTTCAGACCCTCCAGTCAGTTCCCGTCGGAAATTTTCCAGGATCGCAAGAGGGGTTTTCTGCGCCGAAGCCTCCTTCGCAATTTTTTTTAAATTTGCTTCATACGCTTCTGCTTCCGCTTTGGTTTTACAGCCTTCGCAAACCCCGAAAAAACGTTTACCCGATTGCATAAAAGCATAATGGTATTCTTTAGTTTCCCCAGCAGATGTTTTCCGTTTCGCAACACTCATAGAACTCTTCTCCTTTTTCGCCTTTTTCACTCATTAGCAAAATATACACACATAGTAGACGTATTTCAAGGAGAAATTACATCATTTTTACAACATTTATTCAATATCTGGCTATTTTTGAGTTTGATACCTATTGCCTTCTTTGCAGTGGGTCGTGGGTTCGATCCCCGCCCGGGGCACCATTCTTCAGACTCAAAAAGCCTTCCAATTCCGTCTCAGATCAAGATTGTTCTCAGAAATATTTTCTATCCTCCTGCTTGATTATTGCGTACATCATTCTTTATTCATCATTTATCTTGAAAAAGAATCCCTCGGACCGCAAGCAGACAGAGATCACATTCAAGCCCGGCCATTTCTTCCGCATCGCTCACATCGAAGCAGGAAGAATCGGATTCGATGATATCGCCGCTTATCAGAGAATATTTATCCGTTTTCAAAGATGTGATTACCAATGCTGATTTCTGGATCCGGGAACAAGAAAATAAATTCCTCTTCGGGAAAAATACTCAACCATCAGTAAGGCTGACGGGGTACCCTTTGAAAATAGAAAAAGCTGAAAACTCGAACGAATCAGTTTTCATGCAGGAAGATTTCCCGATGGACTTGTTCAAAGGAAAAAAGTGTATTGGAACATCGCAAACGCCCTTGACCATGCGAACGCGACCGGAGATGTAAGCTCAAGGGACAAATCATCCAGCCTCACGAATAGTATAACACCGGAAAATAAAAAGTCAAATGGAAACCAACTCTCATCCGCAAAAAACGATTCGAAGGAGGAAAAATGCGAAGGCATTTTTCCCGGTCAAGGGCATCTGCCCTTGTCGCGGTCCAGCGGCGAGTCGCTGGTCGTGCAAAGCACGAAAAAACATTTTCCGCCTGATGAATACGACTCAATACCGACAGAAGAATTCTCCCTGTCTTGTAAAAATCAAAAAAAGAGATATAGTACTCAATCAAAATAGAACCACTCTTTCATAGAAAAAATAAATCATACGATGTTTGAAAACTTGAAATTTCTTGTCGTGGGCGCCGGATTCTCCGGAAGCGTGATTGCGGAACGGATTGCCAGCCAATTAAACGAAAGGGTTGTTGTGATCGACTCCAGAAATCATCCCGGCGGCAATTCGTATTCAGATTCCGATGCGGCTTCCGGGATCGAATGCCATCGTTACGGCTCCCATATTTTCCATACATCTTTTGACAAGGTCTGGACTTATATCAATCAATTTACGCAGTTCAATCACTATCAGCACAAGGTCCTGACAACCTATCAAGGACATGTCTATCAGATGCCGATCAATCTGAAAACCGTGAACGATTTCTATGGACTGAACCTCAAACCGTTTGAAGCGCAGCAGTTCATTCAGGAGGAAGCCGGGAAGGCGGGAATCTCCAAGCCGCGGAATCTGGAGGAAAAAGCGATCTCCCTGATCGGAGAAAAACTGTACGCTGCATTCATCCGGGGATATACCCGGAAACAGTGGGAGCGCGATCCGAAGGATCTTCCTCCGGAAATCATAACACGCCTTCCCGTCCGCTCCAACTATAACGCGGATTACTTCAAAGATCCCTTTCAGGGAATCCCGCTGAACGGGTACGGCGCATTGTTCCGGAACCTTTTAAGCCACCCGAAGATCGACCTCCGGCTCGGGGTGGACTATTTCGAAATCCGCGACAGAATTCCTTCCTCCTGCACGATTATCTACACCGGCATGGCGGATCAGTTTTTTGATTATTGCTACGGGCCTCTGGAATGGAGAAGCCTCCGTTTCGAATGGGAGAGCAAGGATCTTCAGGACTGGCAGGGGACCGCTGTCATGAATTATGCCGACGCGGATGTGCCGTATACCCGGATTCATGAGTTTAAACATTATCATCCGGAACGGGAGGAGGTCTTCGCTTCCGGAAAAACCGTGATCTGCCGGGAGTACTCGCAGACTTATACGCCGGGGAAAGAGGCCTATTATCCGGTCAATAATGCGGAGAACAACCGCAGGTACGAACAATATCTGGAACGGGCCGCTCTCATGCCCAATGTGATCCTTGCCGGCCGCCTCGGCAATTACCGCTACTGGGATATGGACAAGGCAATCAACAATTCTCTCCTCCTGTTTGAGCAGATCAGAGAAACCTTTGAAAACAGAGCGTAAAATTCCCGGAAGAGAGAATTCCCCGGGAAAAACAATCATTCACTTTCTCAAAAAAGATTTCTTTCCGCTACGGAAATCATGATATTTCCCAGTCGGAACGTCTTTTTTCTCATTTCGTCCGGAAGGACAAGAACATCCGCTCTCTTTCCCATTCATTTCCAGAAGAATCATGGTTTCCAGATTCGGCGTTCCGGGGAACATGTCCAGGGGAAGAATCCGCGATGGCGAATACCCGCGCGAAGCCCACTGGACCACAGCATCCGGAATGGCGTCCGTCCCGCAGAAAATATGAAGCACTCGCAGCGGTTTCCTCCGCGCCAGTTCTTTGATGACTCCGTTCGCGGTGCCGCTTCTCGGCGGATCAAGCACGATCAGCTCTTTCTGCGCCGGGGAAGGAAATTTGTCCCGGATCAGCGCCGGTCCGATTTCCGAACGCAGAAAACGAATCTCTTTCCCGGGGAACAGATGGCCCGCGTTGGCAATTGCCGAATCCACTGAAGGTCCGTCGATTTCAACTCCGAGCAGGGAGGAGACCCCCGGGAAAAGATGCAGCCCGATCAATCCGTATCCGCAGTAAAGATCCAGCAGGCGGGCGTCCGGCTCCGGACGGATCAGTTCTTCCGCGGTCTTCAGAAAACAGGGAATCATGGACTCGTTGACCTGGGAAAAACCGGTCGGAGGATAAAGAAGACGGCGTCCTCCGGGAAGATCCGTATCCAGAAATGAACTTCCGAAAAGTTTTTTCCAGCCCACCGACTTGACCGGCCGCTTCGCCTCCAGATAATAATTCGATCGCGATTCATCCAGATAAAGAAACGCGGATGCCAGTTCCGGAATTTCACCGCGCAGTGTTTCCGCCAGAGTCCGGAGTCTGCGGACGATCGGCGCACTGATCGCTGCCAGATTGAAAATCAGACAGACCTTCCCCCCGGAACTCCGGAGAATGCAGTAATTCATTTCCCGGGCCGGAAGAAGTCCCTGCGGACGGGAAAGATGCTCCAGAACCGCCTCGTATATCCGGTGATGCAGGTCCGGTTCCAGCAGGGAGTACTGCAGATTCCCACGCATCTCCCCGGATGACGCATGCCCCAGATGGACGAGCCGTACTTTGTTCCGGTGTACTTCCACCCGCCGTTTGGAGGTCGTCCGGTAATGGCGCGGCAGCTCCGCCGGGATCAGTGCCGATACCTCTCCTCCGAGGCGGTTCCGTTTCCAGAACAGCCGGAACGCAAGATCCTTGATCCTGCACTCCTCCGGATATTCCAGAACTCCGAACGGCTCCGTTGACGTGCGGTCGAACGAAAAATGCGGCAGTTCGTCGCAGGCGTCAAGAACGCACTGCAGATAGGAAACGGCAGGTTCTCCGGTCTTTTTTTCCATTTTACCGGAGCCCCAGGACATCCTGCATGGAATAGAGTCCGGGCTTTGCCGATTCAAGGAACGCGACCGCGCGGACGGCTCCCCGGGCAAAGGTGGTCCGGCTGGATGCTTTGTGCGTCATTTCAAACCGCTCCCCGGTTGTGGCGAACAGGACGGTGTGGTCTCCGACAATATCGCCGCCGCGGATGGCATGCATCCCGATCTCCGTTTTTGTCCGCGCTCCGACCATTCCGCTGCGGCCGTGCACGACGTCTTTTTCATAGGAAAGTCCGCGCGCTTCACAGATCCGTTCCGCAATTGTGACGGCGGTTCCGCTCGGCGCATCCTTCTTCTGGTTGTGGTGCGCTTCAATAATCTCGACATCGTAGTCTGCCAGAAGTCCCGCAACCTTCTTTGAAAGATAGAACAGAAGATTCATTCCGACGCTGTAATTGGACGCAAATACAATCCCGACCTGTTTCTGTTCCGCCAGTTCGGCGAAGCGACCTGCGGCATCCGGTCCGAGCGCGGTTGTTCCGATGACGATCCGGCAGCCGCGGGATGCCGCCAGTTCCGCATTCTGCATGACGGGGCCGGTGGAAAAGTCGATGACGGCGTCGGCCTCTTTCAGCGCATCCTCCAGAGAGGCGGTGATTTTCACTCCGCATGCGGGAAGCCCCGCAACCGCGGCCGCATCGCAGCCGAGAAACTCCGATGCCGGATGCTCCACCGCTCCGGCGAGCGACATTCCCGGCGTGCTGAGTATGGTTGTGACAAGATGACGGCCCATTCTTCCGGCCGCGCCGATCACGGTGATGTTTGCCATGGTTTCAATCCTTTATTTCAATGTTACCCTGCCTTCATAGCGCAGGTCGATGGTGCGTCTGGTTTCCGAGGGATTCAGCACGTTCGGCATCGCCGCCTTCAGATGGGTCAGCCCCGCCTTCATCTCCTTCACCGGGAGATAGACCCGGTAAAGTTTTGTGAAATCGTTCTGATAATACATGCTGAACAGAAGATAATCGGTGTTCGCCGCATTGATGGAGCCGATCCGGATTTCCGGGAAGTCCGTGATGGTGAGCATGATCAGGTCCACCGACGGTTTCAGCCGTTCAAAACGGTTCCCGAACGCCGGAATCGGAGCGCGGAAATACTGGATCACCGGAAGATTCCCGTCGATTTTCACGCATTTGTCCCGATGGATGACCACCGCGTTCGAATCCAGGACAAACGGCGATTTCGGATTCCCGAGCAGCGCCCGCGGAATCCGTTCCGTGATGGTGAAGGTCAGCGTGTCCGGGAGTTTGCGCGCCACAATGACATCCTCAATACTGGGTTCCCGCAGGAGGCGCGAGCGGATCTCGGCAAGATCCAGCTGAAACAGACCGGTCGCTCCTTTTTTCAGATCGGCGATTGCCGCAACGTAGGCGGTCTTTCCTTTCCACCATCCGCGGCTGTTCACTTCCACATGCCGCAGCGTGAAGCGGATGTTGCCCGGAAAAAGCTCATAATAGGAAAACCACGAAAAAAACACGATGGCCGCGCTTCCAAGCACCAGGATGGCCGCTCCGAGGATGATTTTTCCTCTTCTGCTCAGATTGATCGGTGTCAGTTTCAACGCTTTTTCTCCTTCCGCTCCGAGGCGGTATTATACATCCCGCTTCGGGAAAAGTCAAATTGCGGGGAACGGCAAAACAACATTCTTCCCGCTTCCGGCGTGCCTTTTGTTCAACGGGTGTGCGGTCAGCAGTTCCATTTGTCGATCGGGCGGTATTCGAAGCGTTCCAGTTTCTCGAACAGGACCGGCAGTTCCGTTTCGACGATCAGCTGATCCAGCTGTTCGCGGCGGAGAAAACGGTCGGCACACATCCGTTTCAGCCACGCGAGCAGAGGATCGAAAAAGCCGCTGATATTCAGAAGCGCGACCGGTTTCCGATTCAGTGCGAGTGTCTGCCACGACAGCGCCTCCAGCAGCTCGTCCGCGGTTCCGAGTCCGCCGGGCAGAGCGGTCAGCGCGTCGGATTCCTCCAGGAACATCCGTTTCCGGGTCGCCATGTCGGGCACAACCCGGTATTCGGTCAAAGCGGGGTTTTCGACGAGCCTGTCCAGCTGCTCCGTGATGATCCCGAGAACCGTCCCCCCGTGCGCCAGACAGCTTTCCGCCAGAATTCCCATCGTCCCGCGGTTGCTCCCCCCGTAGACGAGACGGATTCTGTTCCGGGCAAGGTACGCTCCCAGCTCCTCGGCAGCACGCCGGTAGGCCGGATCGCTCCCCGGATTGGAACCGCAGTAGACGCAGAGCGAACGGATTTTCTTCATCTGTCAGGCTCCTTTTCTGAAAAGAAAAAGGACGAATCCGCGTTTTCGCGCGGATTCGTCGCTTTGCTGACGGGAACCGTCTTATTTGTCGCTGAGAGCGACCACGCCGGGAAGGGCTTTCCCCTCAAGATATTCGAGAGAAGCTCCGCCGCCGGTGGAGATGTGGGACATCTTGTCCGCCAGTCCGCTCTTGTTGACCGCCGCGACCGAGTCGCCGCCGCCGATGATCGAAACACCGCCGTTGGCCTTGACTTCCGCGACCGCCGCGCAGACGCCGAACGTTCCCTTGCTGAACTTCTCCATTTCGAAGCAGCCCATCGGGCCGTTCCAGACAACGGTTTTGGCTCCCTTGATCGCGCTGCTGTACAGCTCGACGGTCTTGGGACCGATATCAAGCGCCATCCAGCCGTCGGGAATGTCGTCGCCGACGATCTGCGTATTGGCTTCCGCGTCGAACTTGTCCGCCGCCACGTTGTCGACGGGGAGCAGGAAGTTGACGCCGAGCTCCTTCGCCTTGGCGATCATATCCTTCGCATACTGAAGCTGATCCATTTCACAGAGAGAGTTGCCGACATTGTGTCCCTGCGCCTTGAGGAAGGTGTAGGCCATTCCGCCGCCGATGATCAGCGTGTTCACCTTCGTCAGAAGATTGCTGACCACCGCGAGCTTGTCGGAAACCTTGGCGCCGCCGAGAATCGCCACAAACGGACGGACCGGGTTTTCCACCGCATTCCCGAGGAACGCGATTTCCTTTTCCATCAGGAAGCCGGCAACCGACGTGGGAATGTATTTCGTGATGACCGCCGTGGACGCATGGGCGCGGTGAGCGGTTCCGAATGCGTCATTGCAGTAGATGTCGCCGTAGGAAGCGAGCTTTTTGGCGAGTTCCTTCTGCTGCTCTTTGAGAGCGGCCTTCGCCGCCTTGAAATCTTCGTCGGACTGGCCGTCTTTCTGTTTGAGTTTCGCCTGCTCTTCCTTGTGATAGCGGGTGTTTTCGAGCATCAGCACTTCACCGGGTTTGAGAGCGGCGACTTCCGCATCGGCTTTGGCGCAGTCCGCCGCAAATGCAACGGGCTTGCCGAGCAGCTTGGAAAGATAATCCGCAACCAGCTTGAGAGAGGTGTCGGGGGTGATGCCTTTTTCATCGGGACGGCCCATGTGGCTCATGAGAACCAGGCTTCCGCCCTGGTCGAGAACATAGCGGATGGAGGGAAGGGCGCCCTTGATCCGGGTGTCGTCCTTGATGACCCCTTCCTTGACCGGCACGTTGAAGTCAACGCGCATGATGACGCGTTTGCCTTTGAGATCGACGTCACGAAGCGTTTTCTTATCCATAGATTGAACTCCTTAGCTTGTTTCCGGAGATTGTTGTTGAGAAAGAAAAAGGGCGGGCGTTCAAAGTCGCCCGCCCTTTCGAATGTTCGATTTGCCGCCAGGCAGAGTTACTTGGCGATGACACGAGCCATTTCGAGAACCTTGTTGGAATAACCCCACTCGTTGTCGTACCAGGCGCAGACTTTGACAAAGGTCTTGTCAAGCTGGATGCCGGCTTTGACGTCGAAGATGGAGGTGCGGGCATCGCCGCGGAAGTCGGTGGAGACAACCGCTTCGTCGGTGTAGCCGAGAATACCCTTGAGTTCGCCTTCGGAGGCTTCCTTCATGGCCGCGCAGATTTCCTCGTAGGTGGCTTCCTTTGCGAGCTCGCAGGTGAGGTCGACGAAGGAGACGTCGGAGGTCGGGACGCGGACGGACATGCCCGTCAGCTTGCCGTTGAGTTCCGGAAGAACCTTGCCGACCGCCTTCGCGGCACCGGTGGAGGAGGGAATCATGTTCTCAAGGATTCCGCGTCCGCCTCTCCAGTCCTTCTTGGAGGGACCGTCGACGGTCTTCTGGGTTGCGGTGGCAGCGTGGATGGTGGTCATCAGGCCGCGTTTGATTCCGAACTTGTCATTGAGGACCTTGGAGATCGGAGCAAGGCAGTTCGTCGTGCAGGAGGCGTTGGAGATGATGTCCTGACCGGCATAGGTCTTGTGGTTGACGCCGTACACAAACATCGGGGTGGCGTCCTTGGACGGAGCCGACATGATGACTTTCTTCGCGCCGGCCTGGATGTGCTGCCGGGCTTTGGCGTCCTCAAGGAAGAGACCGGTGGACTCGACAACCACTTCCGCTCCGACTTCATCCCACTTCAGCTGGGTCGGATCTTTTTCCGCCGTGAGACGGATGCTCTTGCCGTCGACGATCATGTAGTTGCCTTCCACCTTGATGTCGTGGTTGAAGATGCCGTGGACGGAGTCGTACTTCAGCATGTAAGCGAGGTAATCGGGATCGAGGAGGTCGTTGATTCCGACGATTTCGATGTCATTTGCGAAGTTCTCCACTGCAGCGCGGAAAACCATGCGGCCGATTCTTCCGAATCCGTTGATTCCTACTTTGATAGCCATTTTTCTTCCTTTCTACTATTGTTTAAAGGTTGACAGCCGAATTTCTTTCCATCCGCGGATTCAGGCAGTGAACTGCTGAACGCGGTATCGGTAATATATCATTGTCTTGTCCGTTTGTCAATTCGGAAATCTATTTTATTTCCGTTTATAAACGGTTTTTGCGGAATCTGGCGCAGTTTGTTTCGCATCGGCGCTCTGATTTTTTCGGTTCAGCGTGAAAAAGGTAACAGCCGAAGAGGGCGGAACGCGTTTCGGTTCCCGTTATTAAAAATAAGGAATTTCCTCTTCCGGGATGATCCGGTCCGGAGGAATGACATTTTCGGGGGGATATTTTCAAAAAAAAAGTTTTTTTGTTTTGCATTTTCCCGCAAGGCGATATATATTGTTTCAAGTATCTTTGGAATGTTCAATTCAAAATGAAGGTGATTCAGATGAGAAAGTTGATTCCGCTCTGTATGGTGATGTTTGCCGTTGCTTTCCAGGAAGTTTCGGCGCAGGAGAGTGCTTCCCCGTCGGCTGCTTCGGAAACGGTCCAGGTTGCCAATGCGACGGCGGATCAGGCTCTGGCGGCGGAGGAAGCCGTTGTGGAAGAGGAAAGCGGGGAAAACAGTTTTCTGAGCGGACTCGGCGGACGGATCCTGATGTATCTGCCGAACCGGGTGGTCGATCTTTTTGATATTTTCTCTCTTGAGCTGAAGTGCGGAGCAGCGATCGGCGCGGAATTCCGGATCACCCGTGCGTTCGGTCTGGGCGGAGAAATCGGAACGACCGGCTCCATCGTGAAGGATTACAACCGCCAGTACGGATTTGCTCTGACTCAGGGTATGGAAGGTCAGATCATGTTCGCAAGCGGTGTGGATCTCCAGCGTCCGCTTGTGTACGGAACGGTGGACCGCTTCTGGGTGTACGGGTCGAACTTCCCGCTTCCCTCCGACCGGATCTATGCAGAAAAATACCGCGACTACTGGGCAATTGAAGCCGGCGCGATCTGTCTGGCCGGTGCAAAATTCTCTCTTCATCCGATCTCTTTCGTCGATTTCTTTGCGGGCCTGATCCTGCTGGATCCCGAAGGAGACGATTTCACGCTGTATCCCTTCGCGGAATAACGGCCCTGCCGGACAAGGAGAAAAATTTCCGGAAAATCCGGATTCCCTTGATATTGTAACGAAAAAATATGAGCCGGGGTTGAAAAATCAAAGAAAAGCGGTTATTATACCGCAGTACGGCTTATTTGCAACAAAATAAAAAACAGGATGGTGGAAATGTTGGTCATTGTCAGTGCAATTCTTTATACGGTTGCGGTGCTGATTGCGATCCTTCTGGTCGCGCTGGTACTGGTGCAGCCTTCCAAAAGCGGCGGATTCGGTTCCGCCTTCGGCGGTGTCGGCGAAGGCGTGTTCGGCGCGCAGACCATGGGGTATCTCTCCCGTTTAACGGTCGTCATGATTACGATCTTCTTCGTTGTAACCCTGGCTCTCGCTGCAATTTCCGGTCATAAACAGAAGGTTTCCTCCGCAGCCGCCACCAGCGCGGTTATGAGCGTGGAGGCCGCTCCGGCCCAGACGGCAAAGCCCGCCACGGAAGCTGCAAAACCTGCGGCGCAGACGGCAAAGCCCGCAGCGGAAGCGGCGAAACCTGCGGCCCCGACGGCAAAACCCGCAGCGGAAGCGGCGAAACCTGCGGCCCCGACGGCAAAGCCCGCAGCCAGTACAAAAAAATAAAGGAAGAAGAGGGCTTTTTTTGCAAAACGACTTGCATTTTGCCGGAATGCAAGTTAGAGTTTTCCATAAAATGGTATTGCCCCGGGAAAGATTCAATCTGAAAACAGGAGTATAAAAATGCGGGTGAGAGTTCAGCTGGTGTCCGTATGCGTGCTGATTCTTGGGTTATCATTGACTGCGTTTGCACAGTCGGACCGGGGAGACCGGCTGATTGATCCGAAAAAAATCGTATTCAGAATGAATTTCTTTGAAGCGCCGACCCTTCCGGTCACCAACGGAATACCGGTTTCGAGTTCTTCGGGAACCAAATGGCTGACCGCGCTGATTGAATATACTCCTACTCTTGTTTATGAGAACAGTCGCCGGACTGGAGGAAGACGAAGAGTCCGCTGGCTGGATGAGATGTCGATTACCGTTCATGTGATTATTCCGACATATCCGGAATACGGTCGCCGGGCTCTTCTTTCCGGAAAACAGGTGTTCTGGAGCGTTCCGGAGGACGGGCAGACCCATCGGGCCTTTTTCGCTGTTCCGCCTCAGATTCTGAAACGGTATGCAACGTTTGAGAAGGTGAACAAGAATACGGCCTCCTCTATTCCCGCTGTGGTGGAGTTCCGCTCGAAGGAGCAGGTGATTCTCGCCCGCTATATTTATATTCCGAAGGGAGAGGATCCGCAGGAGGTGGTCCGCGCGTTTTCCCAGATCATGAATTCAAATGTCGGGTTCCTGAAGCTGCCGGAAGCGGTTCTCCCGAAAGAGAAGACTCCGTGGAATCTTGTAGAAGTTGACTCGTTTGATCTTTCCAAAAACGCAGTAGAAGGCAAGTGATTCCATGGGCAAGAAACCAAATGTTTTGTGTATCGATATCGGCGCGGATACGCTGAAGGCCGCAGAGTTTTCCTATTCGCAGGAAGGAGTGATGGAGCTGCTGAATTTCGTCTTTACGGAATTCGGTTATACGGATGCCGCGGCACTGGAGAATTCCGATTCTTCCGTGGAAATGCTGATTGCGCTGAAGAATCTGTTTGCCGAGCATACATTCACCGCGAAGCGGGTTAATGTGTCGCTTTCCGCGCATGATGCTCTGATCCGGTTTGTGAAGATTCCCGCTCTGACCGACGATGAGATGAAGATCAATCAGATCATTGAATTTGAAGCCAAACAGAATTCTCCGTTCCCGATGGATCAGACCATTTGGGATTCCCAGATCGTCGGTGTGTCCGAGGACGGAACGGAAATCGATGCGATGATTATCTACGTCCGCAGCGAGGAAGTGGAAAAGATCGTGAAGATCATCCGGGATGCGGGGAAAAAGATCGGCTATATTGAAGTTGCTCCGACCGCCGGATACAACGCCTGCCGGGCCAATATGGTCGGTGAGGAAACCTGCGAAATGATTCTGGACATCGGCGGGCACTGTTCCACACTGTCCTTCCTTGACAGCGGAAAATTGTTCGAACGCACCATTCCGATTGCCGGAAATACGATCACTCAGCAGATCAGCAAGGAGTTCGGCATTTCCTTCAAGGATGCGGAAGAGCTGAAACGCCGTCATGGTTTTGTTGCACTCGGCGGAGCGTATGAGGATCCGGATTCGGAGGTCGCGGCGATTGTTTCCAAGATTGTTCGCAATGTGATGACGCGCCTGCACGGGGAGATCAGCCGTTCCATCAATCTCTACCGCGCGCATCAGAAAGGAAACAAGCCGGAGAAGCTGTATCTTGCGGGAGGCAGTTCCGTAATGGCGTACATGCCGCGTTTCTTCTCGGAAAAGCTGAAACTTCCGGTGGATTATCTGAATCCGTTCCAGATTGTGACCGTGACCGACGGTGTGGACAAGGAAGCGCTTTCGGAAGTCGCGCATCTGTATTCGGAGGTGATCGGACTCGGACTTCGGAATGTCGGTGTCTGTCCGGTGGAAGTTTCGCTGATCCCGGAGTCGTTGCGGCGGGAGCGGGTTGCCCATCAGAAAGAGCCTTATTTTTATGCGTCGGCCTTCGCGCTTCTGCTGTGCCTCGGCGTGACCTACTGGAGTTTCTCGAAACAGTATGTGACGGTTCATCAGGATGAGGTGCGGGCTAAACGCGAGGTCGATAAAACTCAGCTGGCAATGAAACAGGTTGATACCGCCTATCGGAAGCTGAATGCCGAGATCTCCGAGTACCGCCAGGCTCTTGATCTTCTGAAAGACCGGGATCTGTGGCCGGAAATTTATAATAAGATCCAGGCCGCGGTGCCGCCTGAAATCTGGTTGTCCTCGGTTCGCGGGATCGGAAAGCTGGGGGCTGTCGCCTCCGCTTCGACGATTTCCACGGATGCTCCTCCGGAAGGCGGCTTCGGCGGCTTCGGCGGCTTCGGCGGTTTTGCCGGAGGTGGTGAATCGAAAGCAAAAAAGGATGAGCCGACAGAGTATAAATGGATTGAGTTCAACGGCTATATCCGGACCGGTTTGAAAAATGCGGAGGCAACGCATATTTATGAACGTTTCAAGAAGAATCTGGAAAAAACCGGACTCTTCAAGGTCTTCTCCATTGCGGACAGTGACCGTATGATCAAGAACTTCAAGCTGGCCCCGCAGGATTCCAATATTTCCTCGTTCAAGATCGAGGCGGAACTGCTGACCCCAATAAAGAGATGAGGATGGAGAGAAGAGAACCATGAAAATTCCGATGCGCAATATTCCCCTGATCGCTGTCCTTGGCCTGACGGTGCTGGTTTCCCTGTTTCTGATTTACCTGGTTGTTCTTAAACACGGTCAGGTGTCCCGGATCAATACGAAAATTGAAGAGTATAAGAAGATTCTTGAGGATGCAAACAAGAGAAAACCCCCTGCACCGGTAACGGAAAATTATAAAAATATCACCATTGACACGGAAAAAGTTGCGATGGAGAAATTCCTGCTCCAGCGCCGTTTCGGACAATTCTACCGGAAACCGCTTCTTCTTCTGGCCAATGCCGTCGGAATTGGAGGCAAAGAACTGGAAGAGAAATTCCGGGAATATTATAATTCTCTGCCGGACGACCGCAAACTGGAAATCGCCGGTTCTCCGGAGCTGGTTCCGGACTTCCTTTCCGGAAAAGACCGTGCGAAACTGGATTATGAACGGGACCGCTATCGGGATTATGTGAATGAATCGTCCTTCCTGAAAGCATTTGCCGACTACTATTCTTCGCTTCCGAATGAGAAACGGGGCAACATCATCGGGGGAAGCAACGATAAGGTCATTTTGAATGAATTTCTGGCAAAATATGATGCGGAAAAGGTGAAAAAGGGCGTTCAGGAATTCCTGGAAGCAATGACTCTTCTCACGGTGGAGCCGATTACGGAAAAAAATGTCCATGAATTCATTCTTGCTTCTCTTGGCCTTCCCCGGACGGCGTTTGTCACATATTACAAGGGGAATCTGAGGAATCTGCAGAATCTGTTTTTCGTCAAGAATGTTGTTCCCGGAGCGGAGAGTATGGCCGATGTCGAGAAATTTACATTCCGGGAGAATTTTCAGCCGTCGCAGAAACAGATTCCGCTTGTAATCCGTCAGATGGAGATTCGTGAGGATCTTTTCAAACGGCTCCGCGCAGCAGGAACTCTTCAACTGGTAGAGCTTTCGGAATCGACGCCTCCGCTGGTGGGGAAAAAGCAGGATCCCTATCTGCTTTTTGATTATGATATTACCGTTCAGGCACCGATGGATACTCTGCGGAAATTGATTAATATTTTTCAGGAGGCTTACCGGGATAATGTAGTCTATGTGATTCGGGATTTTTCACTTTCGCGTGTCGCAAGAGAAAACGTTCCGGATTTGATTTCCATGGAAAGCAAAGACCCGGTTATCGCTCTGATTCGTCAATTCCAGACTCCGGATTTCGAGGTGAAGGATACGGATGGCAATCTTCTTGCCGGTTCCTATGGCCGTCCCATGATCGGCAGGAACAACAATATTGAGATGAAACTGTCAATCCGGTTCATTCTTTACACCGCAAACCAGCTGGAACGCGTTGATTTGCAGAAGAACTAACCAGGGGTGAAATTATGCTGCTTTTGAGGAAACATTATGAAAAAGTCATTCTCGCAGTGCTTCTGCTGATTTTCCTTCTTCTGCTCGGATTTCAGATTATGGTGATTCTGCGTGCGAAGGATATTGAGATTGATACCGTTCTCGGAGTGAAGCCGCCGAAACCCGGATATCCCCGTCAGGTGGATTTCTCCAAACCGGAGTTTACGGAGAAAAAGATTTTTGATTCGGAGAAATCCCATTGGATTTCGGATCCGGCCAAAGTCGGAAAGAATGATGTCTGTCAGGCGTATCCGATCATCCGCTGTCCCTTCGGGCCGCATTTGATTCCCGTGACGGATTATCCCAAAAACAATGCCAAGAATCCGGGCAAATGTTCCTACTGCGGAAATGAAATCAAAGTTCTGATCACCAGCCTGGTGGTTACTGAAGATGACTCCGACGGAGACGGTATTCCGGATAACGATGAAATCCGCTGGGGGCTGAATCCGAAGGATCCGAAAGACGCTGTCCTCGACGGAGATAATGACGGATTCACCAACCTTGAGGAATTCAAGGCAAAAACCAATCCGAAAGATCCGAAGAGCCGTCCAAGCTATGCGAAGAAGCTTTATTATGAGAAAATTGAAAATGAACCGCTCGGCATGTGGCTTTCCCGTTTCGGTTCAAATGCGATGACGGAAGAGGATGTCAATAAATGGGATATCCAGATCCGCTATTTCCGCAATATGAAGAGACGGAATCCACGTTATACGAGAGTTCATGACGGCAAAAAGGTCGGAGAGACGTTTGTCATCGGAAAGAAGACCTATATCATCGACAAGGTCAACAAGGATTTCACCGTCAATCCGAAAACAAAAGAGAGAATCAATCGTTCTTCGATTGTGGTTTACGAATACGATCCCAAAACCAAACAGAAGATCGGTCTTCCGATTCTTGCGAAAATCGGCGAGGTGCGCGACAACAACACGGTTGTGGAGGAGATGGTCGATCCCAGAAAACGCATCACGTTCCTTTTCGTTGTGGACCGGAAACGGTTTGAACAGTATGTGGGAGAAGAATTCCGTCTCGGTGATGAGCGCCGCGGCGAGGATGTGTTTGTCGTTCAGGATGCGGATCCTGTGAAAAAGCAGGTGACGCTGAAACTGGCGAACGATATGCTTGAGTATATCGGCCCTGTGCCGGAAAACCTCAAGCTTCCTCTGGAAGGAATGGAATTCCGCGAGGAAATGCCTCCGGATGCGGATCTTCCGTCTTTCCGGCCGAGAAACAGAAGAAGATAACATTAGAATAAACCGTATTTGGAGAAGAGAACGATTATGAAAAGACAAATGAGAGCCGGCTTTCACGCTCCGTCAGCAGCGACGGTAAAATTCGCGTTGTCTCTGGTTTTCTCCTGCACGATGGTCAATGCGTTGAATGCCGTGGATTATCCGGAAATCAATGCAGCGGAGTCCATTCAGCGGGATACCAAAGTCGATTCCGTCGATCCCATGCTTGCGGACGCCGTCAAACTGCGCAATGAGGGAAATTACAAGGCCGCGGTGGAAAAATGCAATGCCGCTCTGAAGCTGGTGAAGGAAATGAACCTCGGAGACGGTCCCTTCGCAGTGGCAAAACGGAGCATGATTCTTCAGCTGACCAATGATATCCGGAGCCAGTGGGGCAAAGTTCTCATTCGTCAGGCAAGAACTCTGATGCAGGAGGGATATGCGGAAGCGGCAAAGGATCCGCAGGGGTCATCTACAAAAATCCGTCGCGCGATGGAGCTTGCACGGGAAGCCCGCCGGGAAGCCCCTGAGACCCTCGAACAGGCGGATCAGATCACCCAGATGGGCGAAAAAATGCTGAAATCCAATACGTTCCGCCAGGAAACGACACTGGTCGGGCTGGATCCTGAAAATGCCTCCCGGAAAGAGCAGATCGCAATTCATCTCCGCGAAGCCGAGGTGTTTTACAAGAACAAACAGTACGCCCGCGCCCGCGATGTCCTGGAGCAGGTGCTTGTGCTGGATCCTTATAATGAAAAGGCAACGTTCGACCTGAAGAAAATTTATCGCAGACTCTACCGCATCGCGGAGCTGCGCAGGGAAAATGAGTTCCTTGAACAGCGCAGCGAGTCCGAATGGAAGTGGAGCAACTCGATCCTTCCGCGCGGCGATCAGCTTGCGGATGAGCGCGGCCCCCAGGAGGCTTCGCATGAAGGCAAGGACCAGATGTATGAAAAGCTCCAGAGCATTATTATCCCGGAAGTGGATTTCGGCGGAGTCAATATTTCCAGTATTGTCCGGCAGCTCAACAGACGAAGCCGGGAGTGCGATCCGGAAGGAAAAGGCATCAACCTGATTTATTCTCCCTCGGACAACGATGTGCAGGAGGTCACCCTGAACTTCACGAATATGCCGATCGGAGAGATCATTCGCTATCTTTGTCAGTATGCGAATCTGAAATACAAAGTTGAGGACAAGGCCGTGCGAATCGCTTCGCAGGGAATTGACGATATGGATACGCGCTATTTCAAAATGCGCGCAGCGGTCTATGCCCGCCTTTCCAATCAGAAGGCAAAACCGAAAGAGAAAAAGACCAGCGGCGGAGGAAATGACGGGCTGGATCTCGGTCTCGGTACCGGAGAGGACTTCGGAGAAGATATCGCCAAGGGAAGTGCCGAGGGAGGAAAGGATCGGGATTCTCAGACGAATAGACCGGATACGGAAGCTTTGAAAAAATATTTTGAACTTCGCGGTATCCGCTTTGATCCCGGCTCCTCCATTGCGTATGATGAACGCTCCAGCAAACTGACGGTTAAGAACACCCCGGAAAACCTCCGTTCGATGGAAAATCTTCTGCGGGAGATCGACATTGTGACCCCGCTGGTTCTTATCGAATCAAAATTCCTTGAGATTTCCGTGACCGACCTGGAAGAACTTGGATTCGACTGGACTATGACCCGGGACAACAGCAATCCCGCCTGGATGTCCGGTATTGCCAACTCGGAGACAGGATTGATTCCTTTCACGGGAGCCCAGCTGTTCCAGACCTTGACACGGCATTATGGAAGCTCTGAGGCTGCTGCGACGACGGACAGCCTTGTGAATCCCGCCAATCTGATTAACAATCTGAACATTATGCCGAATTTTGGTCCTAACGGAGCGTATAATGTGTTCCTGACGGTCAACGCGATCGACCAGAGTGAACGCGGAGAAGTCCTTTCCGCGCCGAAGGTCATTGCGACATCCGGCGTCAATGCGACGATCGAATTTGCAAAGCAGATGTACTTCCCGGATACCTGGAATGATCCTGAAGTAACCAGTTCCAACAATACCTATCAGTATACGCCGCCGTATCCTGATTTCGGTGATGAAACGGCTGTCGGTATCACATTTTCGGTGACGCCGTACGTCAGTTCGAACAACCACACCATCGAGCTGACGCTTGCTCCGAAGATCCTCGATCTGGTCGGATGGACAACTTATACATACGACATCGTGATTGGCAATATCACCAATCCCAATGACGGAAACACGGAAACCCGCTCACCAATGGTGAAAATGCCGGAATTGTCCATCCGGGAAATTGATACGAAGGTGAAAGTGTATGACGGCGAAACCGTTGTTCTCGGCGGCATCCTTGATGATCAGGCAACCCAGCTGGATGACAAGTATCCCTTCCTCGGCGATTTTCCGCTTCTCGGCCGCCTCTTTTCCACGCAGGCTCATCAACAGGTCAAGCGCAATCTGATGGTGTTTGTGACAACACGAATTATGAATCTTGACGGTGTTCCCGTGAAAACGAAAACAGACAACGGTCTCTTCGACTTCAACAGGTGATCACGATGAAAGAATATATGAACCATTTGGAGGATCCCATGTTCACGACACACATTCCCAGAGCCTGCGTCGCAGCGGTGGTTCTGTTCGCCGTTTCGGTTTCCGCTGAAGCGCAGACCCCGGCGGAAAAGGTGGTTTCCGCTGAAAAGGCGACTTCCGCAGAGGAGACACTGCAAAACACCTATCGCTCCGCCGCTTCCAAATATGCTCTGGAGTTCGATATCACCGAACTGAATGCGGAACAGGTTCGGGCAAAGGCGGATGAACTTGCCCGGGAGGCCGGAAAAGCCTATCAGAGCGGTGCGTATCAGCAGGCTGTCGACCTTTATATGAAAGCCATCTCCATCCTTCAGAAATTGGGGGACGACCCCACCTCTCTGAAGAATATTGAAAATTGCAAACAGGCGATTTCCCGCTGCTACAATTACTGGGCGGAAAAACTGTATTTCGATGCTCAGGACTCCGCTGATGCCAAGCAGTATGAGCAGGCAATTGAACTTTGCAAGAAGGCTGCGGAAATCTGGCCGGCGGCAAAGAAAAGAATGGATGAACTGATCGCCCGTTTTACAAAACTGCAGACCGCGGCGGAGTATCAGGCAAAAGTGGCTCCGGATACCGTTGATCCGGGAAACTCAGCCCGTCTTTACAGCGTCGACGTCCTTCTGAAACAGGGCGATATCTTTTATAAGGACAGACAGTGGGACAAAGCTCGCGATAAATATGAAGAAGTCCTTGCTGTGGATCCATACAATATCGCTGCAATAGATGCGATCCGCCGAGTCAATCTGCGCCTTTATCATGCGGGAAAACTCCGGAAGCAACTGACCGAAGATGAGTTCAAGACAGAACTTGAGTGGAAAATGGTCACCCCGATTCCTCCCAGACTTGCATTTTCCGGAAAGAGTCCTGTCGCAGATGAACCTGTGAAGAAAGATTCGAAACAGAATGCAATTTATGACAAACTGAAAAATATCATTATCGACCGCATTGACTTTGATGAAATTGAAATTCCGGTCGTTCTCCGTCATCTTCGCCAGAGAGCCAAGGAGCTTGATCCCGAAAAGGAAGGCGTGAATATTTTCCTTCTTCCGGAACCTGTGAATACGGAGGAAAACCAGAGACGAAACAACCCGAGAGCCGGTGCCAACCGAAGAGGAGGCGCCAGACCCGGTGCTGAGGCAAATGAAGAGGAGTTCGAGGAAGAGGATGAATCTTCCGGCCGGAAGATTTCTGTAACCGCCGATTCCATTTCTCTCGGTCAGGCCATCAGCTATATCTGCCGGACGGCAAATCTGCGGGTGAAGATTGAGCGTTATGCCGTGGTCATCGCTCCTCCCGGAGTTCCCCTTGAACAGATGGAAACCAGAATCTATCCGGTGGAAAAGGATGTTGTGGACCGTCATCTGACGCAGGCTGCCGAGGGGACGGGAAGCGATTCCTCCTCCACAATCATTAATCCGCAGTCTCTCTTCCCGCAGGTTTCGTTCGATGCGGGGGCCCAGATCGTCTATGACCCGGGCATCAGCCGTCTGTTTGTCACCAATACCGCCGACAATCTGCAGCTGATTGAGGAGGCTCTCAAAGAATTGAACGTGGTCGATCCTCAGGTCCTGATCCAGACAAAGTTCGTGGAAGTTCAAATGAACGATCTGGAGGAACTCGGATTCCAGTATCTTTTCTCCAGACAGAACTCCAATGTTGCCTATATGGACAAGGGGAAGCTGACTGAATACAAAACCGGAGATAAGCTCCCGAATTATCCGATTTCAATCTATCAGCCGAATACTTCCACCGGAGCGAACTCGCCTTCGGCAAACTGGTATAAATACAGCGGAACTTATACAAACGGAAAGAGTGATTCCTCCACACTTCCGTCCTCGTTCTATTATACCAAGGCTCCGGTTGGAAACAGTTCGGTGTCGTTTTCTCAGGGATCTCAGGTTGTCCGGTCTGTCCGGGATATGCCTGATATGGCCGATACACAGAACCAGCTGTTCAATTTTGCTCACTACAACAAGTACGGATACAAGGTTCAGGCAACGGTCAATGCGCTGGATCAGGCGGATTCTGCTGATATGTTGTCTTGTCCCCGAATCACCACGATGAACGGTTTTGAAGCCGTGATCGCGATGGTGACCGAGCGCTACTTCCCGGATGAATGGTCGGAGGCGGAGATCGGAACAATGCCATCCGGAAACGGCAACGTCCCGCTGTTCACACCGTCCATTCCGGAATTCGATGAAACGGAACGCCTGGGTATTGAGCTGCGGGTTCGTCCCGTTGTCGATACCACGGACAACTACACCATCTCCATGACAATGACGCCGAGCATCCGGACCTTCATCGGATGGACCGACTACAGCTATCAGCTTTCTGTTGAATCCAACGGCGAACCGGTTTATTATGAGAACAAGCAGAAAATGCCGATCATCGAAGTGCGCTCCATCAACACTGCCGTGCAGTGCTACGACGGTGAAACGATCGTCCTCGGCGGCATCATCAAAGATACGACTTCGGCGATCGACGACAAGTATCCGATCCTCGGAACACTGCCGCTGGTCGGTCGGCTCTTCCAGTCCAAGACCAAGGATGCCGAGAAAATCAATCTTCTGGTGTTCCTGACCTGCCGCCTGATCAATCCTGACGGATCGCCGATTCGCGAACGGGAAATGAGAGGACTGCCCTCCTTCCGCTATTGATCATAATTTGCCGAACGGTTCCGGGACAGAACGCCCGGAACCGTTCTCTGTCTTCCAAGGAGAGATATGCAGAACCAGACACCGCATTCAATGATGCTTGGCGTCGGCCTGGATAATCAGGACGGCCATAAGCGAGTGACAAAAGGCGAAAATTTTGTCCTGGTCGGCGGTTCCGAAGAAACCCATGAACGGATGACGGAAACCGCAATCCGGGTCAATGAAAAACTCTCCGCCCGTGGAAAAACTCTTGATACAGTCGGGAAAGAGGAATTCTTCGATATCGTCTCCGAATGTTCGGAGAAATAAATTCAGGTCCGGACTCCTCTCCGGTACTGTTCCGGCGTCAGATGAAATAATCTGCGGAACGAGGAACAGAAATAGGTTACGGAATTGAACCCGCACTCCTTTGCCGTTTCCGCCAGGGAATTGCTGTTCCACGCCAGCAGTCTCCGAGCGTGCAGAAGACGCATGCGGTGGAGCCATGCGGCGGGTGAGAGTCCGCAGGTCTGAAGAAACAGGCGCCGGAATCGGACCTCTTTCAGAGAAACGGTTGCGGCAATGTCCCGTACAGAAAGATTCACCGCCAGATTCTGACGCATGAATTTCAACGCCGTTTCGATCCGGGGATCACAGGCGGCCGCCGGAGATACCGGACAGATCCCGCTTTCCGTCAGCTCAACAAAAATTCGCCGAACAAGCTGTTCCGCGCAGGAAAATGCAAGATTGCTGCTCCGGTTGCGAAGAGCAATGATGCGCAGGAGTTCCTCCTCTTTGGCTTCCCAGTAGCGAAGCGGGAAAAACGCTTTCGTCAAACGCCGGAAGGGATTGTCGTTGTGCGGGTGTTCGCAGAGAACATGCAGAATAAACGTCTCCGCCGAACAGATCCCGGAATGGAATCCGTAGGAGTGCGGTACGAATTCCGGAACCATCATGCACTCGCCGGGGGACAGCACGGCAGACCGGTCTGCCGTCCGGGCTTGAAGTTTTCCGCTCTTCACGATAACAATCAGATTGTCGGAGATTTTCCGCTCCGGAACCGCCCATGGAATCTCCTGATGCCAGTATGCCGCATTCAAAACATGAAAATCCTGCGTGGATAAAAAGGAAACGGTTTGATCAAAGCGTTCCGGAGAATCGTAATTTTCCAGAAGAATTTTCCTCTCATTCCCGTAGAGCGACTGTGTCATGATTGTCGAAAAATTCAATAAAAGAGGTGTTTTTTTCTATTGTCTTTTCTGGTAAGATACCGTATAATATCATAAAATCAATATCGGGAGGAAGAAATGTTGCATGGAAAATTGATTTTTCATCCGGGAGAGGAATATCAGGTAGGGAAACGTTTCTGGCAGGGGTGTCCGACCATTCAGCGGACTCTCCGGGGAACCCTGTTCGCCGGCTGGTATTCCGGCGGATTCGGAGAACCTTCGCTCAGCAATTACAATCTTCTGGTCCGGAGCCGCGACGGAGGGCTTTCCTGGAGCGATCCGCTGCTGGTCATTGAAAGCCTTCGGGAAGAGGCCACGATTGCGATTGATATCCAGCTCTGGATGGATCCTTTGAACCGGATGTGGCTCTTCTGGACCCAGCGGCATCTCCGCATCCCGGCCGCGGAACCGGGACACCTGGAGCTCTGGGCGATGGTCTGCGATGACCCTGACGCTGAAACCCTCCATTGGAGCGAACCCCGTTTCATCACTCCCGGATTTCTCCGCTGCCGTCCGACCGTCCTTTCCGACGGCCGCTGGCTCTGCTGCGCGTATGACTGGCTCGGAAACCGCTATCACTATTCCGAGTCCCGGGACAACGGAAACACATGGATCCGAAAAGAAGCCGGAGAAAAAATGCCGACCGATTTCGATGAATCCATGATCCTGGAACGGACCGACGGCTCTCTCTGGATGCTCGCCCGCTGCTTTGCCGGAGTTCTTGCGGAATCGATCTCCACGGACGGCGGAGAACACTGGTCGCCCGGTGCCCCGACCCGGATTCCTTCTCCGTTCTCCCGCTTTTTCCTGCGCAGACTCCAGTCGGGACGTGTCCTGCTGATTAAGAACGATCATCCCAAGTCCCGCATTCAGATGACCGCTCTCCTCTCGGAAGATGACGGAAGGTCCTGGAAGTATTCCATGGTCGTCGATCCGCGGGAAACCTCTTATCCGGACGCGGTCGAAGGGCCGGACGGAACCATTTACATGATTCACGACCGGGGAAGAACAACCTTCCGCGAAATCCTCTGCTCCCGCTTTACCGAGGAAGATATCATCGCGGGGCATCTCGTCAACTTCGATTCCTATGTCTGCCAGATCATCAGCAAGGCTCCCGCCGTCCCGTGGGATGCCGCTGTCGCAAAAGCCGCGGCGGAAGACGATTCGAAGATGCGGAAAGCCTATTTCTCGTGACCGGTTCTGTTCCCTGACTGTCGGAAAAAATCATGCAGCTTCCGGACCGCTTCCATGGAACGCGGTCCGAGGCGGTAGAGCAGGGACGGGTCCAGACCTGTCAGGATCCGTCCCGAACGAAACGCGGAACACGAACGCAGAACGGATTCCGTTTCGTTCTCCCCTCCGCAGAAAACCACGATGTCCGGATCCCGCAGAAGAACCCATTCCGGCGAGACAATGAAATATCCTTTTTCTTCCTCTCCCGCAATGTTTTTCCCTCCCGCCAGTTCAATCAGCTCATGGAGAAAGGTCCGCTTTCCCGCGGTATAGAGCGGTGAGGACGAAATCATTACAAACACCTTCGGCGCCTGCGGAAGATCACTCCGGAAACGACGGATCTCTTCCCGGTTTTTCCGGATTTCCTGTTCCGCCCGCTCGCGTTTTCCGAGAAGTTCTCCCAGCGTGCGCAGCGCGGAATCATAATCCGAAAGGGAATTTGCCGGAATTTCCAGATATCGGATGCCCGCCCGCTCCAGAACGGCCCGGTCGTTCGGCGAACGGACCGCCGCCGTGACGACAACCGTCGCTCCCGAAGCGATCAGCGCCTCCGGATCGGCTTTCCCGAAACGACCGACGACTGGAATTTTTCGAATTCCCGGCGGATAATCACAGGCCGAAGAACGTCCGCAGAGCGCACTCTCTCCCCCCAGCAGACAGATGATCTCCGTCAGATTGGGACTCAGCGATGCAATTCTCTCCTCCGCGGACAGAAGAAGCATGGAGAAGAAAAGAAGCGCCGCACCGGCTCTGATCCGCATGGCTCAGGGATTTCCCCTGCGCGGTTTCCGGGGACGGGAAAAATCTCCCGCAGCATCTTTGACCAGACGCTCCGGCGGCGTTTCCGAAATCAGCTCCTGCGTCCTCCGTTCAAGATGCAGATCCTTCTCCTCCACCTGTTTCCGGTACCGCTCTTTCATCACGGAAAGCCGCTTTTCCATATTGCGGATTGCCGCTTCCGTATCGTCCAGCAGTTTCTTCTGAAATTTGAGGTGGTTTTCCAGTTCGGTCCGCATTTCGGTCCGGATTTTTGCCAGAGCCGCCTCTTTGAGTTCCGGCGTTTTTGCTTCCAGATACGCGTTCCGCAAAGCAAGCATATGCTGAGCCTTTTCCTGGCGGCGCTTGAAAAAATGTTTCCGCATCCGCTGTTCAAATGCTCTCGGATCTTTCGCGGCAAGCTGACGGAGTTCTTTGCGTTCCTCCTCGCTGAACGCCTTGGACTCCAGCGCGGAAAGCAGAGGATGCCGGTTTCCTCCCGGACGGCGCGCATGCGGCGGCGGGGGCGGAGGCGGTTCCTCCGCCGGTCTGCCGTAAACCGGAAGCATTGAGGCAAGCAGCAGCCCGGTCAGAAAGACGGATTCAAGCCTTTTCATATCGTTTGGACTCCTTGATTCGCTATTTCATACACATTGCTGAACAGAGCAGCACTGTCGGCCACTTCGCAGGAAAGCGAGATCAGGCTGTCATCGTAATCAAAAATCGACGTTTGAGCGACTCCCTGCTGCGTCCGGGACACCGGAACGTTCTGTGCCGGCATCAGAGAATAAAACGCGATCCCGAACGAGAGTACAAACGATGCCGCAATGGGCAGTGCAATCTTCCAGAGTTTCCAGCGGCGGCGGGCGACCTGTCTTCCGGCTTCCGCGAGAATCGCCGCATCCAGCGCCTCCGGGACCTCTTCATATCCGGAATCCTCTGCCTCCAGAGTGCTGATCCGCAGAAAAAGGGCGCAGTCCGGGCATTCCGCAAGATGTTTCTCCGCGGCGGCGGAGCGTACTTCTCCGGATGCAATCTCCCGCATGACGTCTGCACATGTCGTATTCATTGTTTGCCCTTCCTGGTTACGAGACCCATTCGTTCAGCTGTTTCCTCAAATTTTTCACCGCATACTGCATTCTGCCCAGCACCGTGTTGATGGAGCAGTTCTGCACTTCCGCAATCTCCTTGAAGGAAAGCCCCTCCTGGCGGAGCAGGAAGACCTCCTTCTGTTCATCCGCAAGTCCGTCCGCCGCCTTCCGGAGCGCGGCTGCCAGCTCGCGGTTGTGCATCCGCGTCCATGGTTCCGTATGCGTCACCGGTTCGCTGACGGCGAGATTCTCGTCGTCCAGCGGCAGTTCCGCGGATTTCTTCTCCCGCCGGAACTGGTCGATCGCAAGATTCCGGGCGATCATCGAGAGCCATGCAAAGAACTTCTGTTTGCTCTCATAGTCTCCCAGCCGTTTTACAACGCGGATCCATGTCTGCTGAAACACATCGTCCGAGTGTGCGCGGTTTCCCAGCATTCTGTTCAAGTACGCGTACAGCGGACGTTTGTATCGCTCGTAGAGAACCGTGAATGAGTCGCTGTCCCCCTCCAGGTATGCGAGAATCAGCTCCTCGTCCGAAATCCGGTTCTCTTCCGTTGTTCCGTTCATGTCCATATAACGCGATCGTATCCGTGTTTATTGTGCGGAGGATGATTTTTTTTAATTTTTTTTGAAATATACGCTGGAACGAGCATTTTTTCAACCCTCTTCCGCTTCCCTTTTCCGGATTTTACCGGAAAGAAATGATCCGGTTTCGCTCCGGGAATCCTTATTCTTTTTCTCCGATTGATTTTCCTGTATCTCCGGTGTATATTCCGGAAACCGGCGGCACTTCCGCCCCGGGAAACACAAACCGAAAGGATTCCCATGTTTCAGATCATTGCGATTGTCTCCCTGAAGAAGGGGGAGGCTGCGGCGTTCCGGACTCTCCTTCCCGCCATTGTGACGGCCTCCAGAACGGATCGGGGCAACATCAGCTACCAGTGCGATCAGGATGCCCTCAATCCCGATGTCTTCCTGTTTCAGGAGCGCTGGGAGAACGATGAGGCGCTCGAAGCTCATCTTGCCCAGCCGCATTTCAAGGAATTCGCCGCCGCCATTGAGCCGCTTCTTGCCGCACCGCTTGCGATGCACAAGATCATGCTCTGATTCTTTCATTTCTCCGTTGCGGAAAGGGGACTCATTCCCCTCTCCGCGCGGAGAAGAATGGACCGGACCGCAGACTCAGAAACGGAAATCGCGCTTGCCGTTGTGAAGCTCGGTCAGATGTTCGGCCGCGATCCGCCGGACCTTCTCGTTCGGAATGCGTTTGAGCTCTTCCGCGATCACGGCTTCGCCCTTTGCCCGGGTGTCGGGCGAGGCGTAGTCCTCCAGATACTCCTTCAAAGTCATAATGGCGTTCGGCTGACAGCAGTTCGCAATCTGTCCGGATTTGACCAGTTTCATAAACCGGTCTCCCGTGCGTCCTTCCCGGTAGCACGCCGTGCAGAAGCTCGGAATGTACCCCAGTTCAAGAAGCCAGTTGACAACCTCGTCCAGACTCCGGTTGTCGTTGACGTCGAACTGCGCGGAGTTCTCTTCACTGGTCTCCTGTTTCACATAGCCGCCGACGCTGGTGCGGGATCCGCCGCTGATCTGCGAAACACCGAGATTCAGCACCCGACGGCGCGCCTCCTTCGATTCCCGCGTCGAAATAATCAGCCCCGTATAGGGAACCGCAATGCGGAGAACCGCAACGATCTTCTCAAAGGTGTCGTCGGAGATCGCGTTGGGGAAGGCGTCCGGATTGATATCGTCGGCCGCGCGGATGCGCGGAACACTGATCGTGTGCGGTCCGACCCCCTTTGCTGCCTCCAGATGTTCCGCGTGCATCAGAATGCCGATGAAATCGTACAGATACGGACTGAGTCCGAACAGAACTCCGCAGCCGACATCGTCGATTCCTCCATCCATCGCGCGGTCCATCGCCTCGGTGTGATAGGCGTAGTCGTGTTTCGGTCCGGTCGGATGAAGCTCCTCGTACGCCTTTTTGTTGTAGGTCTCCTGAAAGAGAATATAAGTTCCGATCCCCGCTTCCTTGAGTTTCCGGTAGTTCTCCACCGTGGTCGCCGCAATGTTCACATTCACGCGCCGGATCGCCCCGTTCTTATGTTTGATTCCGTAGATGGTCCGGATGCTCTCCAGAACATATTCAATCGGATTGTTGACGGGGTCTTCGCCGGTCTCCAGCGCAAGGCGCTTGTGTCCCATATCCTGAAGTGCGATCACCTCCCGCGCGATCTCCTCCTGCGAGAGCTTCTTCCGGCGGATGTGCTTGTTCCTGAAATGATACGGACAGTAAGTGCAGCCGTTCACGCAGTAGTTGGAAAGATAGAGCGGCGCAAACATCACGATGCGGTTCCCGTAGAACTTCTGCTTGATCTCCTTTGCCAGAGCGAAAATCCGCTCCTTTTCCTCCGGGAGTTCGCATTCGAGCAGCACGGCCGCCTCCCGGTGGGGGAGTCCTTTGCACTCCGCGGCTTTCTTCAGAATGGCGTCGACCAGTTCACGGTTGTTTCTGTTTTCTTTTGCATAGGCGATGGATTCCTGGATCTCCTGATCGTCGATGAATTCGGTTGCTTTCGATGACTTCGGGTCATACATCTCGGCATTCCTCCGGTTTTTATTGTTGAATGGTTGTTTTTGAATAAACTGTTTTCGCGCTGACGCCGTTCAGCATTCCGAGTTTTCCGGAAAGTGAGCTGATGGCTTCCTGCGGAGCGTCGAGAACGACACTGATGATTGCGATTCCCCTGCTCCGGTAGGGAATGCCCATGCGGCCGATGATCCATCCGGAGTATTCGTGCAGAATGCGGTTGATCTCCTCTGTCCGCGCGTGATCCTCCACGATGATGCCGACCAATGCGATTCTTGTTTCCATCCCATCCGTCTCCCGAAAAAAAATCCCCGCGTTCCTTATCTGAAGGCGCGCGGGGACATGGAGACACTTCCTGTCCGGCTTTGCTGCACCGCCTTCCCGCTCGGGCGCACCCTCACGGCTCAGAACGACTGCTGTTGAATATTTCTTCCGGCGCGGGATTTCCCCTTGCCGTCAGATTCTTTTTAAAATATCATCAAAAAAGGAAATTGCAAGCGGAGCGGCTCCTCTCCCGGAGAAGAGCTGGAGACAATGGAAGATTTTTTCGTTTTTTCTTCCTCTTTCACACAATAAAATCCCTTGCGGAGCGTTAATCCGGTAAACTGCTATTGGAGAAGGAGAAGAATTATGAAAATTTTGAAACCTGTCATTCTTGTTGTCGCCGCTGCCGCGGTTGCGGGCGGCGGATGGTTCTGGTACTCGGTCAGGGCAAAGGCCTCTGCGGGCCCGCACTACTCCACAACGCCGGTTGTCCGGTCGGATCTGGTCAAATCCATCAGTGCGACCGGAACGGTGGAACCGGAGGAACTGGTGAATGTCGGCGCCCAGGTCAGCGGAAAAATCACGGCCTTTGAGAAAGACTCCAACAACGAGGAGGTCGATTACGGTTCGCCCGTCAAAGCCGGGATGGTTCTCGCCCGGATCGACGACCTTGTCTACGAAGCCGAAATGCGCGAAGCCGAAGCCCAGAAGCTGAAGGCGGAAGCCGCCATCCTGAGTTCGAAAGCCAATATCGAATACTCGAAAGCCAAGCTGGAACTTGCCGCCAGCAACTGGGAACGCGCTCAGCGCCTCATGCCGCAGAACGCCATGGCCAAGATCGACTACGATTCCTACAAGGCGGAATACGATGCCGCCAAAGCGACGGTTTCCATCAATGAGGCATCGCTGGCGGAGGCGGAGGCGTCGCTGGCAAGCGCAGTCGCGTCGTATGACAAGGCAAAGCGCAATCTGGAGTACTGCACGATCACATCGCCGGTCGACGGCGTGGTGATCGACCGCCGCGTCAGCATCGGGCAGACCGTCGTTTCCAACATGAGCGCATCGAGCATGTTTCTGATCGCGAAGGACCTGAAACGCATGCAGGTCTGGGTCTCGGTGAACGAAGCGGATATCGGAACGCTGAAGCCCGGCATGCCGGTCGAATTCTCGGTGGATGCGTTTCCGAACGATACCTTTGTCGGCAGCGTTCACAAGATCCGTCTGAATGCGACAATGTCCCAGAACGTGGTGACCTATGTGGTGGAGGTGGCGACCGACAATTCCAGCGGAAAACTTCTTCCCTACCTCACCGCGAATGTCAAGTTCATCCAGGAGGAGAGGAAGGGAGTCCTTTCCGTTCCGAATGCCGCTCTGCGCTTTCTCCCCGATGCTTCCGCGATTCCGGAGAAATATCACGATGAACTGGCGAAAGCCGCCGCGATGCGGACCGGAAAAGAACGGATTCTCTGGGTGGCCAGCGGCAATTCCGTCCGTCCGGTCACCGTTAAACTCGGCCTGAACGACGGCGTGATGACCGAAATCCTCTCCGGCGACCTGAAGGAAGGCGACGAAATCGTTTCCGGTATCGCCTCCACGCAGGCCATCACATCGAAATCCGGAGCTTCCGGCAGTCCCTTCATCCCGAAACCGCCGGCAAGACGGAACAACAACAAAAAGAAGTAAGCGAGGTGCGCCATGTCTCTGATCGAATTGAGAGATGTTCGGAAAACCTACTCGCTCGGAGAAGTTGACGTCCCGGTGCTCAAGGGAATTTCGCTGACGATCGAACACGGAGAGTATGTTGCCCTGATGGGCGCGTCCGGATCGGGAAAAAGCACGCTGATGAACATTCTGGGCTGTCTCGACCGCCCCACCTCCGGCGACTATCTGCTGGAGGGCGAGGAGGTCGGAAGAGCTTCCGGCGACCGCCGGGCGATGATCCGGAACCGGAAAATCGGATTCGTCTTCCAGAGCTTCAACCTGCTCCCGAGAACGACCGCTCTGGACAACGTCATCATGCCGCTCTCCTATACGGCGAGCGATCTTTCCCGCCGCGAATGCAGAAAGCGCGGCGTCGAGATGCTGGAGCGGGTCGGCCTCAGCGACCGGACCCATCACTATCCCTCGCAGCTCTCCGGCGGACAGCAGCAGCGTGTCGCCATCGCCCGCGCTCTGATCAACCATCCTCCGGTCCTGTTTGCAGACGAACCGACCGGAAATCTCGACTCCAAGACCAGCGAGGAAGTCATGGAGATGTTTTCGGAACTGAACGCGGAGGGCATCACGGTGATCCTTGTGACCCACTCCGTTGAGATCGCCGGATTCGCCAAACGCAGCATCCACATTCAGGACGGCCTGATCGTCAACGGCGGATACGACGGAAAGAAGGGAGGCAACGTATGAGCCTGACATCCATTCTTGCCACTGCAATCAAAGCCCTCCTGCGCAACCCGACCCGGGCGATGCTTACAACGCTCGGAATCGTGATCGGTATCGCCGCGGTGATCACCATGATGGAAATCGGGACGGGGTCTTCAAACTCCATCCGTGAATCCATTGAAAAGATGGGGGCGAACTCCATCATGATCATTCCCGGCGCCGACCGGCGGGGCGGAGTCTCCAAAGGAACCGGAACGCAGATGTCTCTGACGCCGGAAGACTGCGAGGCGATCAACCGGGAGTGTCCTTCGGTCGCCATGGCAGTCCCTGTTGTGAATGCCAACGGAATGCAGGTGATCTACGGAAATACAAACTATGCCCCGAACCGGATTCAGGGGTCGGCGCCGGAATTCCTCCAGATCCGCAACTGGGTGATCGGCGAAGGACGCGCCTTTACGCAGCGCGAGGTTAACAACCGGGCGAGAGTCTGTCTGGTCGGTTCCACCATCGTGCGCGAACTCTTCGGCGGCGTTTCCCCGATCGACAATGAAATCCGCATCGTGAACACCACGTTCAAGATCATCGGCGTGCTTCAGAGCAAGGGCGCCAATATGATGGGAATGGACGAGGACGATGTGATTATCCTTCCGTGGACCACCGCCCGGCTGCGTCTGACCGGACTCAAAACCGGAACCGCGACCGATACCACCAGTACGGCGGCCACTTCGCCTTCCGATCTCTATCCGGCCGAAGGCGTCGCCCTCTATCCGGAGCCGGTCGAAACCATGGAGGATGATACGCTGCTCATTCCGAAGTTCATCCACATCGACCAGATCCTGCTGACCGCGGTTTCGCCGGAGCAGGTCAACGATGCCGTGGATGCCGTGACCGCTCTCCTCCGGGAGCGGCACCGCCTCAAACCCGATCAGGAGAACGATTTCCGCGTCCGCAACTCCGCCGAGTTCATGAAGATGCTCACGGGAACCTCCACCATTATGACAAATCTGCTGCTCGGCGTGGCGCTGATCTCTCTGATTGTCGGCGGCGTCGGCATCATGAACATCATGCTGGTGTCGGTCACGGAGCGCACCCGCGAAATCGGTCTCCGCATGGCGGTCGGCGCCCGCTCCAGAGACATCCTTCAGCAGTTCCTGGTCGAGTCCATGGTGCTGTGCCTGATCGGCGGAATTCTCGGAATCCTGATCGGTCACGGAGCGGCGCTTCTGGTCAATGTCTATCTCAGCTGGCCGGTGGAATCCAGTCCGGGAGCGGTCTGCGCGGCGGTGATCGTTTCGGCGGTCGTCGGGATCGTCTTCGGGTTCTATCCCGCGTGGAAGGCCTCCCGTCTCGACCCGATCGAAGCTCTGCGTTACGAATAATCAGCCTCAAAAAACAAACGGACGGGATGAAGCCATCCCGTCCGTTGTCGTTTCTGTGTCCGCTGTTTTATTTGCAGACGCCGTCGCATCCTCCGCTGCATCCGTCGAAGCAGTAGGTGCAGATCTTCTCTTTCGGAAGGCCGATCGCCTCCACCAGTCCTTCGATTGTCTGGTATTTGAGCGAGGTCAATCCGAGATTCTTGCGGATGGCCTCCACCATCTTTTCATAGCGCGGAGTTCCCGCGGTGATGTATTCCCGGAGGACTTCTTCGCTGGGTTCTCCCCCTTCCAGCGTGTTGATGACCCGCCGTGCGGCAAGATCCAGAATCGACTTGGAACGGGAGAAATTCAGATATTTGCACGGGAAGGCCAGCGGGGGCGAGGCGGACCGCATATGCACTTCCAGCGCACCGCGCTCGTAGAGACGCTGGGCAATGTTCTTGAACTGGGTGCCGCGGACGATGGAATCGTCGCAGAACAGCAGTTTCCGTCCGCGGATCTGCTCGTCGATCGGAATGAGCTTCATCCGGGCGACCAGATTGCGGGCCGCCTGATTCTGCGGCATGAAGCTGCGCGGCCAGGTCGGTGTGTATTTGACCAGCGCCCGCATGTACGGTTTCCCCGATTCGTTCGCGTAGCCGATTGCATGGGCCACACCGGAATCGGGAATTCCGCCGACGGAGTCGCAGTCCACATCATCATTGCGCGCCATGAGGGCGCCGTTCTTGTACCGGACCGTTTCGGTGTTGGTCCCTTCGTAGTTGGAGGAGGGATAGCCGAAATAGACCCAGAAGAATGCACAGATCTGCATTTTTTCCTCGGGCGGCTTGAGCTGTGTCAGTTCCTCCGCTGTGATGCGGACGATTTCTCCCGGTCCCAGTTCAGCGCAGGGAATGTAGCCCAGATTCGGGAAGGCGCTGCTCTCCATGGCGACCGCGTATGCCCCGGTCTTGCGGCCGACGATGACAGGAGTGCGCCCGAATTTGTCGCGGGCCGCATAGAGAACGCCGTTCAGGAGGACCAGCATGGAACAGGACCCGTCGATCCGGGACTGCGCATAGGCAATCCCCTCTTCAATGGTGTCCTTCGTATTGATCAGTGCCGCGACAACTTCCGTCGGGTTGAACTCTCCGCCGCTCATTTCGGAAAAAAAATGGGCGATCCGTGTGGAGGAATCGCCCGAGATCAGCTCCTGAATGTTGTTGATTTTCCCGACCGTCACGATCGCAAAGATCCCGAGATGGGAGCCGATGATCAGCGGCTGATCCTCATAGTCGCTGATGACCCCGATTCCGCTTTTTCCGCACAGGTGGGGGAGATCGTCATCGAATTTGGAGCGGAACTGGGCGTTGGTGATGTCGTGAATGGAGCGCATGATGGCTCCGTCCGCTCCGAATACGGCGAGACCTCCGCGCTTCGTTCCCAGATGAGAGTGGTAATCGGTTCCGTAAAACAAGTCCGTTACGCAGTCTTCCTCTGCGACCGTGCCAAAAAATCCGCCCATAGCAGCTCTCCATTCTTGGGTGTTTCAGTTGGAAAATCTTTTTTATTAAAATACTTCCGTTTTGATCCGGATTCAAGGTTCTCCGGAAAAAAATCTGAAACTTGGGAGGGGCGCCGGGAGGGATTTCCCTTTTCCGGCATCCTGCGGAGAGGGGATTCCTAGGGACGGGTATAGCCGTCCGGATCGAAGGATTCGGTCGGCGTGGTCTCTTTGGCGGGATCGGGAATGTCCAGTCCCCCGATCCGGAAGGGACTGCCCGTGAGGTACGCCGGAAGACGGGTATCCGCGTGTCCGTCCGCATAGAGGATGTTTGCCGATCTCCGGTGCCGGAAGTGGACCGTGATGTTGTTCAGCGAGATCTGGAACAGGTCGGCAAGCGAGTCCGCCGCCAGGGTGGTCGCTGTTTTTCTGGCATCCCCGGCGCAGTCGCCGAAGGAGGCGATCCGGGAAGGGCTTTTCACTCTGCCCGCAGGACGGACGGTATCGCTTGTGGCTTCCCCGCCGGAGGTCTTGTAGGAAGGCCGCCCGTGAATGTTGTTGTTGACACCGTAGCCGCCATAGGTCCCCCGTGTGATCGTGTTGTCCGGAACCGCCGACCACGCCGCCTGATATCCGGGTTCCGGACAGAAAAACAGATTCGTCCTCGCCGCGCTGCTCACAGACTCGTCCGCTCCGGATTTCTTCAGATACGGAGTCAGAAAACCCTCCTGCGTGTAGTCCGTCCGTTCATAGTCCGCCGCATCGGTGAGTCCGGCGAAATTCGGCTTTCCAGCGGCCTTGTTCCCCATCCCGTAGTTCATCGGACAGTAGAAGCCGAAATCGTTCTGATACTGGGCGTCCGCGCTTCCGATCTGTTTCACACGCGAAAGGCAGAGAATGGATATTCCTTTCGCCCTCGCGCTGTTCAGCGCCGGAAGAAGCAGTCCGGCCAGAATCGCAATCACTGCGATTACGACGAGAAGCTCGATCAGGGTGAATTTCTTCGTGCGGGACTCGGCCGCGGACGGCCGACGGACAGGGGATGTGTGCAGATTCATTGCGTGTTCCTTTTTTTGTGTCATGCGCACAATTCAGAAATCGGCGTTTCTGAAAAACAGTCCATCGCCGGAGGATCTGACTTTGCCGCGGATGCGGCTCACAGTTGCGCGACAGTTCCCGATTTTCACAGGATTCACTCGCAGGCGATGCCGCTGAAACTATATCATCAATTTCCGGAAAAGCAAATGGAATTCTTTCCCCGGACGGCTTCCCGAAGCGGGTTTTCTGTTCCAGAAGAGGGAGGGGAAAAGATATTTTTCCCTTGATTTTCATCACGGGTGATGTTATATTAGCGGACGATGATCGTCCGCATGGAAGTGAATCCCGTTGGAATCGGGAACTGTCGCGCAACTGTGAACCGGGCAGCCGGAAGTCAGATCCTTCGTGCGGATCGGAATTGTTTCGGGAAATCGCGTTTCCCGTTTTGTGCGCGCAACACAAGGATGGAACATGAAAGACACATCTGCTTCCGCATCGCCGGCTGGAGGGATTCTTCCGGGAAGATTGCTCCTGGGTGGGTTGGCCGGCCTGATCTGTGCCGTTCTGCCGCTCTCCGCGGAAATTGTCCGGGAGGACGGCTCTTCTCTGCAATATCGCCAGACGGACGGGGAGATGGTCTCCCTTTCGAAACGCCCGCGCCGGACGGTGATCGGATACGGATCTCTTGCCGGGGTCTGGCATCTCGCCGGAGGAACGGCGGTCGGAGTTCCGGAGCTCCGGAAAAAGAGCGCTCTGCCGGAAGAGATGCGCAATCTTCCCGTGGTCGGTTCCCCGACCGTGCCGAATGTGGAAAAAATCGTCGCAATGAAGCCGGATCTGGTTCTTCTGACCGCAAAACTGGAACGTCACCGGTCGACGGCGGCTCTTCTGCGGAAATCCGGTATTCCCGCACTCTGTGTGAACTATGGGAATTATGACGGCTTCCGCGAAACACTGGATCTCTTCCGGCGGATCAATGGGGGATCCGCCGCCCGCGCATCCGAAGCGGAACAGGTGATCGGGGAGGTTCGGCGGATCTGTGCGGCGGCCGCAAAGGAAAAAGCGCCGCGCTGTGCGATCGTGCTCACCGCATCCGCCGGTTTTACGCTGGAGTCTCCGCGGACGAACACCGGATGCATGGCGGCCCTGCTTGGCGCGGAGAATGTCCGGAAAACGGACTTTCCGTTGCGGGTGCGTTACAGTTATGAGCAGCTCCTGCTGGACAATCCCGATGTGATTCTGGTCATTCCCATGGGGGAGTCGGAGGACCTGAGAAGAAAATTCCGCCGGGAGTTCATGGAGCATTCCGCATGGAACGAGCTTTCCGCGGCAAAAAGCGGACGGGTTCATTTTCTTCCGGTGGATCTGTTCCTGTACATGCCCGGCCCGCGCTATCCGGAGGCTTTCCGGCACCTGGCAAGTCTGCTGTATCCGGGAAAGGAGTTCTGAATGGCGGAGGAGAAAACGGGATTGAGGAGTGTCCGGGGCAGAACGGCGGTTCTTCTTCTGCTGGCTCTGCTTCTTGCATGTGCGGTTCTGGCGAGCCTTTCGGTCGGTGCGCTGAAACTTCCGCCGATGGAGATCGTCGCCACGCTCTGGAACCGTCCGGAGGGGGTGGCATATCAGATTCTGTTCAATATCCGGCTTCCGCGGATTCTGCTCGGGGCTCTGGTCGGGGGATGTTTTGCCGTTTCCGGAGCGATTCTTCAGGGGGTGATGCGCAATCCTCTGGCGTCGCCGGGGATTATCGGCGTGTCGGCGGGAGGGGGGCTTGCGGGAATTCTGGTGATGCTGGCGTTTCCCCGTTTCGGCGCGCTGCTGGTGCCGGCGGCCTTCTGCGGCGCGATGGTGACGGCGGTGGCGGTGTACCTGCTCGCATGGAAGCGGGGAGTGAGTCCGGTGCGTCTGATCCTGGCGGGCGTGGCGGTGTCGTCGATGCTCGGTGCGTTCAGCAGCGCGGTGCTGCTGTTCAATGCGGAACGGGCGGGGGGAATCCTTGATTTCACGATCGGATCGCTTTCGGCGCGCAGCTGGGGACAGATCGAACAGGTCGCCGGGTATATGCTGTTTGCGTTTCTCTGCGCGTTTCTGCTCGGAGGAAAACTGAATATTCTGGCGCTGGGGGACGAGGTGGCGGTCGGACTTGGTCTCCGGGTGGAGCGGGTCCGGTTTCTGCTGATCGGAACGGCGGCGCTGCTGGCGGCGTCGGCGGTCAGCGTCGCGGGGCTTCTCGGGTTCGTCGGGCTGATCGCGCCCCATATCGTGCGGATGGTGATCGGAGCCGACAACCGTTTTCTTCTTCCGGCATCCGCGCTGTTCGGCGCGTTTCTGGTGGTCAGCTGCGACACGGTCGGGCGCATCGTGATGGAACCTTCCGAACTTCCGGTCGGCATCATCATGGCATTGCTGGGGCCGCCATTCTTTCTCTGGCTGCTGAGGAGACACCATTATGAACGTTGAAGTCCGGAACCTCCGCGCCGGATACGGCGCAAAACTGGTGCTCGACGGCGTGGATGCGGAGATCCTCGAACACGGCGTGGTCACGCTGCTGGGCCCGAACGGAAGCGGGAAATCCACACTTCTGAAGACGATCGGACGCATCCTGACGCCCCGGTCCGGGGAGATTCTGCTTTCGGGCCGTTCGCTTTCCGCATGGAAGACCGGCGAGCTTGCCCGCCGGATGGCGATTCTGCCTCAGCTTCATCACACGTCCGGAGAGCTGACGGTGGAAGAGCTGGTCGCTTTCGGACGTTTTCCGCATCGCGGTCTGCATCCGCTTCCCGGCGCGCGCGATCGCGAGATGATCGAACGCGCTCTCTCCATGACCCGCATGACGGAATTCCGCCGGCGCAGTATGAACACCCTTTCCGGCGGAGAACGGCAGCGGGCGTGGATCGCCATGACTCTCGCACAGGAACCGGAGCTGCTTCTGCTGGACGAGCCGACGACGTTCCTTGACATCCGATGCCAGTTCGAAATCATTGAACTGATCCGGGAGCTGAACCGGAATGCGGGGATCACCGTGCTGATGATTCTTCACGATCTGAATTCAGCTCTCCGCTGTTCGGACCGGCTGATTATGCTGCGCGACCGGAAAGTCCGCTATGCGGGAACGCCGGAGGAGCTGATGAAGCCGGAGATCCTGCGCGAAATTTTTGAAATCGAGGCGGAGTTTTTCCGGGGAAAGGACGGTCGGCTCGGCTGTCTTCCGGTCGCCCCGGCGGGAAGAAAGGAGAACGGATGAAAATTCTGATTGTTTACGCAAGCCGGAAGACCGGTAATTCCCGGAAGATCGCGGAGGCGCTCCGGAAGGGGATTCCCTGCGATTCTCAGCTTGTATCCGCTGCGGATGCGCCGTCGCCGGAAAGATTCGATCTGCTTGTGCTCTGCTTCGGAATTTACTGCGGCTGGCCGGACGGCGATATGATGGCGTTCATGCGACGCTGCCGCGGAAAAGAGGTGGCGCTGTTTGTGACGCTCGGAGCGTGGCCGGATTCGGAACATGCGTTCCGCTGCGTCGGCCGGGCGGAGGGACTGATGGAATCGTGCGATGTCCGCCTCCGCTTTCTCTGTCAGGGCGGCTACACGGAGGAGTTCCTTGCGCGGATGAAATCCATTCCGCCTTCCGCACCGCATGGATGGACGGCGGAACGTGAAATGCGGGTCATGGAGGCGATGAAGCATCCGTCGTCCGCCGACTGTGCGAATGCGGTCGCCGCCCTCCGTTCCCGGCTGGAGGAAATGGAAATGGAAAAGACGGTTCCGGCGGACCGCCCGGAAAAAAAGGCGGTGGTCCTTTCCGTGTTCGGAACGACCGTTCCCGGAGCGGAAAAGGCGTATGATCTGCTGGAGAAGTCGATTCGTTCCCGCTGCGGACATCCGGTGTTCCGTGCATATACGTCGCCGCGGGTGCGCCGCCGGCTGGGGGGACGGGTTCCTTCGCTGACGGGAGTGCTGAAACATCTGGTCGAAGAGGAGTTCACGGAGGCGGAGGTGGTGGCTGCATACCTCGCGGACGGGGAGGAGTATGAGAAGGTGGTGCGCGATCTTTCGGCGTTCCGGAGATCGCTGAGGATTCATGTGAACCGTCCGCCGCTGTCCACGCTTGCGTCGCTGTCGGACTTTCTTCCGCTGCTGCCGTCGACGGTTCCTCCGGAGCGGTTGCCCGGGGAACCGGTGATTTTTGCCGGACACGGACATGCGGACGGGCGGTCGGATTTTCAGTATTTTGCGCTGGATGCCGGTTTGAAGCGTCTGGACAGCGTATTTTTTGCCGCGTGTGTGGAGGGGGCGCCGGGACTGGACTCTGTCTTGCCGCGCCTGACCGGAAAACGGGTCTGGCTTCTTCCGTTCCTGATGGTGGCGGGGGAGCATGCCTGCCGGGATCTGGCCGGAGAGGGCGAGGAGTCCTGGCGGTCGCTTCTTGCCGCGCGCGGATTCGAGGTGAAAACGGTTCTCCGGGGACTGGGAGAATTTCCATCCGTCGCAGACTATTTTACGGAGGGAGTGATGCAATGAGTTCGGGAAAATTCTATGGAGTCGGACTCGGTCCCGGCGATCCGGGACTGGTGACGCGGAAAGCGGAAGAGATCCTGCGTTCGGTTCAGGTGGTCTATACGGCGGCGTCGCGGCAGAGTGCGCGGAGCGTTTCGGGGGCGATTCTGGATGCGCTTCCCGGCGTGACCGCCCGCCGCGTGGAACTGAAATTCACAATGGCATCCGATTTCCCGACCCGTCTTGCCAAAATTGACGAACATGCCGAATCCATCGCCCGGGAACTCCGTTCAGGGAACGACTGCGCGTTCGGGACGATCAGCGATCCGATGACCTACAGCACCTGCGGCTATCTTCTCCGCGCCCTGCGCCGGATTCTGCCGGATCTGCGGTTTGAGATTGTTCCCGGAGTGAACTCTTGGAGTGCGCTTGCTGCGGCTTCCGCGTCGCCTCTGGTGGAGGACAACGGGATTCTGCGAGTGGTGCCGAGCTATCTTCCGCCTGATTCGCCGGAGCTTTCCGCCATGCTGGAGGAGGAGGGTGCGATGGTGCTGTTGAAGACCTATCACACCCGCAACGCATATCTGGACCGTCTCGCGGGGGAACCGTGCGATATCCTGTACGGAGCGAACATCGGACTGGACAACGAGTTTATTTCCGACGATCCGGAAGCTGTCCGCGCCCGTCCCGACGAATACCTTTCCATGCTGATGATCCGGAAAGGGAGGCGCTCATGATACGGCACGGCGGAAACCGGATGGAATTTGCCCGCCTTGCGGGATGTGCACCGGAGGAGATTCTGGATTTCAGCGTGAATCTCAATCCGCTCGGGATGACGGAGTGTGCCGAGGCGGCGTACTTCCGTTCAGCGGAGCGCCTGTCGGAATATCCGGAGCCGTATTCGGAGCGGCTCTGCGGGATCGCGGCAGAGATTTGGAAGGTTGATCCGAAGACGATTCTGTTCGGCAACGGATCCAACCAGCTTCTTTCGCTGATCCCGCGGGTCCTGAAGCCGCGTTGCGCGCGGATTGTGGTTCCCGGCTATCTGGAATACCGGAACGTGTGCGAACGGGCGGGCATTCCGGTTACTCCGTTTTTCCTGAATGGTGCGTTTGAACTGGATTTTGAAGCCTTGTCCGCCGCGTCCGCTCCGGGGGATCTGGTGATCCTCGGGAATCCGAACAACCCGGACGGAGGACTCTGCGATCCGGAGAAGATCCGCAGCTTTGCAGAGAGTAGATCGGATCTTCAAATTCTTGTGGACGAAGCATTTATAGAATTTGCCGGAGAAGAGTTCTCTCTTCTTTCGCGTCCGATGCCGCCGAATCTTTCTCTTCTCCGGTCCATGACCAAGTTTTATGCGGTTCCGGGCCTTCGCATCGGGTACTGGGTCGGTGCGGCGGTTGCGGAAGCCCGCGCGTTTCAGGAGGAGTGGATGCTGTCCGCTCCGGCGGAGGCGGTTGCGGAGGCGCTGCTTCTGGATCGGAGCGATTTTGCGGAACGCTCCCGCATCCGGACCGCGGAGCTTCTGGAACATCTTGCGGATTCTCTGTGCCGGATTCCCGGACTCCGGCTCTTTCCTTCCCGGGCCTGCTATCTTCTGGTGGAGGGCGAACGGAATCCGGCGGAAGTTCTGCTGAAGAAATATCGCATTGCCGTACGCTCCTGCGGCAATTATGAAGGGCTGAACGATCGTTTTTTCCGGGTTGCGGTGCGGGAGGAAAAGGAAAATGAACGGCTGGTTGCGGCGCTCCGGGAGATTTTCGGAGGCGGACCGTCGATTGTTCTTCCCCGGCGGAAACCGGCACTGATGCTGCAGGGAACGGCATCGAATGCGGGAAAAAGCGTTCTGACTGCGGCATTCTGCCGGATTTTTCTTCAGGATGGTTTCCGTGTGGCTCCGTTCAAAGCGCAGAATATGGCGCTGAATTCCTATGTGACGCTCGACGGCGGAGAAATGGGACGGGCGCAGGTGGTTCAGGCCCAGGCGTGCCGGCTGGAACCGGATGTCCGGATGAATCCGATTCTTCTGAAGCCCACCGGCGATACCGGCAGTCAGGTCATTCTCCGGGGGAGGCCGGTCGGCGTGATGCGGGTCCGGGAGTATTATGCGCGGAAAAAAACGTTCTGGTCCGACGTAACATGTTCTTATGACGAACTTTGTGAGCAGGCGGATGTGATGGTCCTTGAAGGCGCCGGTTCTCCGGGTGAAGTGAATCTCAAGTCCGGCGACATCGTCAATATGGCGATGGCCCGCTATGCGGAAGCCGCGGTTCTTCTGGCCGGAGATATTGATCGGGGAGGGGTCTATGCGTCGTTTCTGGGGACCTGGATGACGCTCACAGCGGCGGAACGCTCTCTGGTGCTGGGATTTCTTGTAAACAAGTTCCGCGGGGATTCCTCCCTTCTGGCTCCCGCACACGAATACCTGCGGAAGCGGACCGGAAAGGAGGTCCTCGGTGTGGTGGATTATCTCCCGCGTCTGAATCTTCCGGAAGAGGACTCCGTCAACTTTCTGCAGGGCCGTCCTCTTCCCAAGCTGGAGAAGACGCTGGATGTGGCCCTGATTGCGCTCGGACACATTGCCAATTTCACGGATTTTGATCCTCTGGAGCGGGAGCCGGATGTCTCCTTGCGGAAGGTGTTCCGTCCGGAGGAACTTGGAACTCCGGATGTGATCATTATGCCGGGATCGAAGAATGTTCCGGTGGACTTGCGGCGTCTGCGGGAGGAGGGGATGGAACGGGTTCTCCGGGAGGAACTGGATCGCGGTGCGTGGTATGTCGGCGTCTGCGGCGGACTTCAGATCGCGGGACGCTCCATCGCCGATCCGTGCGGACTTGAATCCGCGCCCGGCTCCGTCGAGGGGCTTGGCCTGCTTCCGCTGGAAACGGTTCTGAAGCCGGAGAAGACCCTTCGGCGCACGACCGGCCGTGAAACCGGCGGACTCCCGGTTTCCGGATATGAAATCCATCACGGCGAAACCTCCGCCGACTCCGATGCGGTCGTGACGCAGGTCCGCGATGACGGAACCCCGGTCGGTTTCGGCTCCGGACGGATTTTCACAACCTATCTGCATGGGATTTTTGACGACGATCGTTACCGCCGGGCGTTTCTCGACCGCATCCGTCTCTCCCGCGGACTTCCCGCGATCGGGAAAATTCTGGTCCGCTGCGATACGGAGCGTGTCCTTGACGAACTCGCCGACCACGTCCGTTCCCGGGTGGATATGAAACAGATCTATGCCCGTCTGGGGTTGAAGAAGGGAGGAAAATCATGAATTCCGGATCCCATTTTCTGTTCGAGCGGATCACATGGAACCTTCCGGGAAGCGCCATTGAACGCGAAAGTTTCCGGCGGATCGAAGCGGAAATCCCGCCGGAGGTGCGGAACCGTTTTTCCGAATCGGAATGGCGGATTGCGCGCCGTCTGATTCATACAACAGCGGATTTTTCGATTGCGGAACATCTGCGTTTTTCTGGCGACCCGGTGTCCGCCGGCCGGACTGCCCTGTGCGCCGGCGCCCGGATCTATTCGGACTCCAATATGATTAAAGCGGGACTTTCCGTGCCGAAACTGAAACGGTTCCACGCTTCCTATTCCCGGGAGTCGATTCTCTGCGATGTCGCTTCTCCGGAAGTTGCGGAACTTGCTGCGCGAAAAGGAATTACAAGAGCTCTTGCGGCGGTGGAACTGCATGAGCGCGATCTTGACGGATGTATTTTCCTCTGCGGCAATGCACCGCTTGCACTTGCGGGGATGATCCGGCTGATTGTAGAAAACCGGGTGCATCCGGCATTGATTGTAGGAATGCCGGTCGGATTTGTAAATGTGTTGGAATCCAAAGAGTTGCTTCATCTTGTTGATATTCCGTATGTGACTTTGGAAGGTCGTCGCGGAGGAAGTCCGCTGGCGGTGGCGACTCTGCATGCGATCATGGAGGAGAGGGAATGAATCCGGAACTTCGCAGCGGCTTTACGACCGGAGCGGCAATGACCGCCGGGGCGCTTGCCGTTTTTCTCCGTCGGAGCGGGGAGGTCGAGCTGATTCTTCCCGGTGCGGATCGTATCCGTGTTCCGGTCGAGAGCCGGACGGAAGAGTCGGCGGTGATCCGGAAAGATGCCGGAGATGATCCCGATGCAACCCATGGTGCGCATATTGAAGTGCTTTTCCGGAAGGCGGACGCGTCGGAGCTTCTGCCGGAGGATTATCTGGAGTCGGCAGGAGAACTGACGGTGATTGTTCGCGGCGGGGAGGGAGTCGGAATGGTGACGCGCTCCGGTCTGGCGGTTCCTCCCGGAAAATCCGCGATCAATCCTGGACCGCGCAAACTGTTGATGGACAACCTGTTGCGTCTCGGGGTCTCCGGGATATGGCTGCTGCGCGTTTCCGTCCGTGAGGGTGCGGCGATGGCGGATCAGACGCTGAATCCGGTGCTTGGAATTCGCGGAGGAATTTCGATTCTGGGAGGCGGCGGAATCGTCCGTCCCTGTTCGAATGCCGCATATGCCGCAACGATTTTCCTGCAGATCCGGATGGCCGCCCGGGAGGGGGCCGATACCATTGCTCTGGTCACCGGAAGACGGACCGAGCAGGCTGTCCGCCGCGATTTCCCCGCTCTTCAAGAGCTGCAGATCGTGCGGATCGCCGATTTTATCGCCCACTCCCTCCGATGTGCAGATCACTTTGGAATTCAACATGTTATTGTTGGATGTATGCCGGGAAAACTGATGAAATACGCCAGCGGCGATGAAAATACCCATGCACACCGGACTCCTCTGCGTCCCGCCATGCTCCGCGAAATGGGCATCGGCGTCCGGATCGGTTCGGAACTGGAAACAATCCATACAATGGGGGAACTGGCGGACCGTCTTTCCCCGGCGGAATACGGGACCGTGCTGGAACGATTGAAACCTTTGGCGCTGAAGTATTTGAAAAAATGGGGCGGGACATGCCAGGTGGAACTTGCCCTTTATGGAGAACAGGGAGAACGGAGATGAATACAGCATGGAGGATCCGGGTTGTCAGCATGGAAAATCCCCCGGGAGAACTGCTTTCCTCCGCCGATGTGATTGCCGGAGGGAGACGGCAGCTGGAACTCCTTCCGGAAGGCCTTTCGGCGGAACGGGTGATCCTCGGCGCGTCTGCGGTGGAACAGGCGCGGGAACTGATCCGGAGGGCGGAGACGGAAACGGTGGTTGTGCTCGCTTCCGGTGATCCTCTCTATTGCGGGATCGGAGGAACAATTGCAAAACTTGTGGAGCCAGAACATCTTGAGATTCAACCGGGTATAACAGCGTTTCAACATCTGTTCGCCCGTCTTGGACGGCCATGGGAGACGGCGGCTCTGTTCAGCGTGCATGGAAGCGACACCCCGCTTCCGTGGCGGAGGATCCTGAATGCAGGGACCTCTGTGGTCTACGGAGACTCCCGGCGTACGGCTTCGGATCTCGCCGGAGAGCTGATCGCCTGCTTTCCGGAGTCCTCAGGTCGTTCCGCATCCATCGGCTGCGATCTTGGAACTCCGGAGGAGCGCATCCTTTGCGGAACTCTTGCCCGGCTCGCTCGGGAAAAGGTCCCGCCGCTTTCGGTGCTTGCGGTTTTTCCGGAAGGCGGACTTCGTCCCGGCCTTCCTCTGGGGCTGCCCGATTCGGAATATGCGCACAGCGCCAGAATGATTACCCATCCGGAGGTGCGGGCGGTGGTGCTTGCGAAACTGCGGGCGGTGTCCGGAGTGATGTGGGATCTCGGTGCGGGAAGCGGATCCGTCGGGCTGGAGGCCGCCGGACTCGCTCCGGAACTGACGGTCTATGCAGTCGAAAAGAATCCCGGAAGAGCTGCCGATCTTCGAAGCAACGCCGCCCGTCACGGGATTCCGCTGAAGGTGATGGAGGGAGAAATCGCCTCGCTCCTTTCCGCTCTTCCGGATCCGGACCGGGTGTTTTTCGGGGGGGGGGCGTCGGAGCTGGAGGAGGTCTTTGCGCGTCTCCGGCCGGGAGGAATTCTGGTCGCGACGGCGGTGCTTGTTGAAACTGCCGTCCGTCTGGGCCGGGCTCTTCCGGAGTTCCGGACAGAGCTGCTGACGCTGAACGTTTCGCGCGCATGTTCCACGTCCGCCGGAGAGTTCTGGCGGGCGGAAAATCCAATCACGCTGGCCGTGTTTCAAAAATAAGGAGAGCAAATGTCCGGTTCAATTACTTTTGTCGGCGCCGGTCCGGGCGCGGCGGACCTGATTACGATCCGCGGGAAAAGAAAAATCGACTCCGCCGATGTGATTGTCTATGCCGGTTCGCTGGTCGATGAACGGCTGATGGACGGTTCGCGCGCGGAAAAATACAACAGCGCTTCGCTGAACTTCGAGGAAATCCTCGAAATCCTGGTGCGCTCCTGGCGGGAAGGAAAGCAGGTTGTGCGTCTGCATACGGGTGATCCGGCCATGTACGGAGCCGTCGGTGAACAGTATCGTGCGCTGGATGCGCTCGGAATCCCTTATGAGGTGATTCCGGGTGTCAGCAGCGTGTTTGCCGCGGCGGCCGCGCTGAAGGTTGAATTCACGATGCCCGGAGTTTCCCAGACGGCGATTCTGACCCGGGACTCCGGTCGGACGCCCGTTCCCGAAAAGGAGAATCTGGAAAGTCTGGCGGCACACGGATCAACTCTCTGCCTGTTCCTCAGTGCGGGAGATCCGGAAGGGGTTGTCCGGAAAGTGCTTGCATCCGGACGTCCCCCGGAAACACCGGCCGCCGTGGTCTACCGGGCCGGATGGGAGAATCAGAAGATCGTCCGCGGGACCCTTGCCGATCTCGTGGAACGGGTTCGGGAAGCCGGAATCCGGCGGCAGGCGATGATCGTCATCGGCGATGTGCTGGAGCGTCCCGGTGAGATGTCGTCGCTTTACGACCGGAATTTCGAACATGGGTACCGGAGAAGAAAACAGTTTCCCGGACACTCTGCCATCTTTGCCCTGACCTCTGCCGGGGTTCTGAAAGCCGCCGAGATTGCGGCAGGAATTGATGCTCCGGTGTTTGTCGCCGAGAAATATCGGCATCTGGTGGCATCCGACCGGGTCGTGCCGTATCCGGACGGCGGATTCCGCGAGGCCTTCCGCTCCGCCTGGAACAATTACGACGGATTCGTCATGGTGATGGCGGCCGGTATTGTGACGCGCGAGTGTGCGGAGCTCTGCCGGAAGAAGACAACCGATCCGGCGGTGGTGGTCGCGGATGAGCTGGGACGCCATGTCATCAGTCTGCTTGGCGGACATCTTGGCGGAGCAAACCGTCTCGCGGAGGATGTCGCTTCCGTGACCGGCGGAGAAGCGGTCCTCACCACCGCAAGCGATTTGCAGGGAATGCTCGCCGTGGACGAATTCGCTGCACGGAACGCCATGCGGGTCCTGAATCCGGAAACGATCGTCCGAATCTCTTCCGCGGCTCTGGAGGGACGCCGGATTGATTTTGTCCTCCCGGAATCCCTCTTCCGGTCTTTTTATTCCAAAGTCCCGAATTTTCATCGGGTTGCAGCGCCGGGAGAGAACCCGGCCGTGGTCCTTCTGGAGTCCGGAGAGACGGTTCCCGCTCTCCATTCCGGGGAGACGGTTCTGTATCTGAAGCGGCGTCGGTTTGTCCTGGGGATCGGATGCCGGAAAAATGCCTCTCCGGAGGATCTGGAGCAGACGGTTTCCTCCGTCCTTGAACATGCCGGCGGAAGCTGGGAAAATGTCGTGCGGATCGCCACGGCGGATCTGAAACTGGAGGAACGCGCTCTTCGCGATCTCGCCGCCCGGCACGGAGTCCGGCTGACGGGGTATTCCGCGGAGGAGCTGAATGCCGTTTCCGTTCCGCATCCCTCGGAGGCCGCCTGGAAGTCTCTCGGGATTCATTCGGTCTCGGAGGCCGCGGCGCTTCTCGCCTCCGGATCCCGGAAACTGCTGATCGAAAAAACAAAAGGCAACGGCGTGACCGTCGCTCTCGCAGAGGAAAAGGAGAACGATCAATGAAATCCGCAACCATCTATGCGGTCGGTCTCGGACCCGGCTCCTCCGCGCTGATGACGCCGCAGGCCCGGGAGGTCCTGGAACGCTGTACGACAATCGCAGGATACCGGACCTATCTGGATCAGATCCCGGAACTCCTTGAAGGAAAACAGATCATCTGCTCCGGAATGCGGCAGGAGACGGAACGCTGCCGGGCGGCTCTGGAGGCCGCGCGGAAAGGAGAATCCGTCGCGGTCGTCTCCTCCGGAGATGCCGGAATCTACGGGATGGCGGGGCTGCTGCTCGAACTCCTCGAATCAGGACGGTATCCCGGAATAGAAGTTGCGGTGGTTCCGGGGATCACCGCGGCTTCCGCGGCGGCCGCACGGGTCGGCGCACCTCTGATGTGCGATTTCTGCGTAATCAGTCTTTCCGATCTGCTTGCGGACGGGGAGACCATCCGCAGGCGCGTGCGTTGCGCGGCGGAAAACGATTTCGTGACCGTTCTTTACAATCCCGGCAGTTCAAAACGGAGAGAACTTCTGGAGTTCACCGTCGGGACGTTCCGCAGGGCGGGAGGAGAGTCCCTGCCGGTTGCCGTGGTTCACAATGCGTTTCGTTCCGGCGAACGCTTCTCCATCTGCACCATCGCGGAGTTCCCGTTCGCGGAAATTGATATGACAACCATTCTCATCATCGGTTCCTCCTCCACCGTGGTGCGGAACGGACGGATGTACACCCTGCGGGGATATCGGGAGAAATATGACGGATTCCAACACTGATTTTTCCGGCTTTCTGATCGCCGGAACCCACTCGGGGTGCGGGAAGACAACCGTTGCTCTCGCCCTGATGCGGGCATTTGCCCGCAGGGGACTTCGTGTGGCTCCATTCAAGTGCGGTCCCGATTATATTGATCCCTCCCATCACCGCCGTGCCGCGGGGAGGGAGTCGGTGAATCTGGACTGCCGAATGATGGGGAAACCTGCCGTTCTGCAGAACTGGGAACTCTTTGCTTCAGATGCTCAAGTTGCTGTTGTGGAAGGTGTTATGGGTTTGTTCGACGGAGTTTCCTCCGGAATTCCGGAAGGTTCTTCGGCGGAAATCGCGGCCCTGCTGGATCTGCCGGTGATTCTGGTGGTCGATGCGGGCGGAATGGCGGGAAGCATCGCTCCGATGGTTGCCGGATACGCAAACTGGAAGCCTGAAGTGAAAATCGCCGGGGTCATCGCGAACAATACGGGATCGGACCGGCATGAAAGAATCCTGGCCGACGCACTGGAATGTGCCGGCCTGCCGCCTCTGATCGGGAGTTTCCCGCGCCGGGAGGAGTGGCGTCTTCCGGAACGCTATCTCGGTCTGGTTCCCGGAGAGGAGTCGCCGATGGATGACTCCTTCCTTGAGCAGTTGGGGAAAATCGCCGGGGAGAGAGTGGATCTGACGGCCCTGCTCGAACGGACACGTCGTCCCCGGCCGCATTTTCGGCCCCGTCCCCGCGTGAAGAAAACGGCTCGTCTGGCGATCGCCCGTGACCGCGCGTTCCACTTCTATTATCCCGATCAGCTGCTTCGGATGGAGGAAGCTGGAATCGAACTTCTGCCGTTCTCTCCGCTGGAAGACCGGAACCTGCCGGAAAACGTGCAGGGGATTCTGCTGGGCGGCGGCTTCCCGGAGCTGTTTGCGGAGCGGCTGGAACTCAATGTGTCCATGCGCAGGGCAATCCGTGAGTTTTCTCTGCGGGACGGACTGATCTATGCGGAGTGCGGCGGATATATGTATCTGATGGACGCACTGGTCGACCGGGAGGGGAAGCGGCATGAGATGTGCGGCATTGTTCCCTGTGAAGCGGTCATGAGCGGCCGTCTCCGTGCTCTCGGCTACCGGAGCGTGATTGCGGAAGCGCCGACCTGTTTCGGAGGAAAGGGTGATGTGTTTCGCGGACATGAATTTCATTACTCCGAAGCTCCGGAAACGGATTCTCCCCTGTGGCGCAGTTTCAACTCCGCGGGCAATCCGGCTCCGTCGGGAAACGGATACCGGATCCGCCGGACGTTCGGGAGTTATGTCCATCTGCATTTCGGAACCGCTCCGGAGGCGGCAACCCGCTTTGCGGAGGAGCTGGCACGATGATGAGTTCTGTTCACGATCTGAGTCTGATTTTCCTGACGGCGCTTCTGCTGGATGCCGTCATTGGAGATCCGCACAGCGCGTTTCATCCGCTTGTGCTGTTCGGTCGTTTCGCCGCGGCAGTGGAACGCGCGGTGCGTTTTGCCGCGGGCAGCGGCCGGCTTGCCGGATTCGCCGCCTGGCTGCTTGCGGTGGTTCCCGTAACGGCGTTTGCGTGGCTGTGTGCATTGTTTGCCGGAAAAGGGGGAGGGTGGGTTGTCGCGGGAGTTTTTCTGTTTGTTTCGATAGCTCTGCGGAGTTTGCTGGAGCATGCGGAGGCGGTGCGGATTCCGCTGCGGGAGGGCAATCTGGAGGAGGGGCGGCGCGCGCTCTCCCGGATCGTCAGCCGGAAGACGGAAGATTTGTCGGAATCGGAGGTTGTCCGGGGCGGGATTGAAAGTCTTGGAGAGAATCTGACCGATGCGGTGACGAGTCCCTGTTTCTGGTGCGTTTTCGGATATTTTCTCGGCGGAGTCGCCGGAGCGGCCGCCGGAGCGGTCTTCCTGCGGGCGGTGAATACGCTGGATGCCTGCTGGGGATATAAAAATGAACGCTATCGTTCCTTCGGCTGTTTTGCTGCGCGCGCGGATGATGCGGTCCATTGGATTCCGGCCCGTCTGACGGCCGTTGCGGCTGCACTTGCATCGGGCTGTCCGTTCCGCACGTTTTCGTGTGCATGGAGACATCGAAAGGATCATCCGAGTCCGAATTCCTGCTGGAGCATGGCGGCCTTTGCGGGAGCGCTCGGAGTGCGTCTCGGCGGACCCACCGGGTATGAGGACGGAGTGGAGAATTATCCGTTCTGGGGGACGGGACGCGCCGATCTGGATTCGTTGGATCTGCTCGCCGCGGAACGCCTCGCGCTGCGTTCCGCATTGTTGTTCGCCGTCATGGTCTGGAGTGTGGGAATATGGATTTGAAACGATTGATTTTGATTCGTCACGGAGAGCTTCCTCCGGAGTTTGCGGGACGGTTTGTCGGCAGGACCGATGCGCCGCTCGGAGAACAGGGAATCGCCGACTGCCGCGCGCTTGCCGGAATCTGGCGGAACATGAACAGCGAGGTTGTGTTTGTCAGTCCGAAGCTGCGGGCCAGACAGACGGCGGAACTGATCTGCGGCGAGGGAAATTTCCTTCTGGACAACCGTCTCCGTGAGGTCGATTTCGGCCGCTGGGAAAATCTGAATTTCGAGGAGATCGCCGGCCGCGATCCCGAATACAGCAAATACTGGTACGATCATCCGCAGGAGATCCGTTTTCCGGAAGGGGAGGCGGTTCCGGAGTTCTATGCGCGGGTGGAACAGTTCACGGAGATGTTGCTGAAGGAGTCGCGGAAGGTGATGACGGTGATCTCCCACGGAGGCGTTCTGACGGTGATGATCCGCCGTCTGATGGATCTTCCGCACGAGGCCATGTGGCGCTGGCAGCCGTCGCGGGGAAGTCTTTCCGTCATCCAGTTTGATCCGTCCGCTCTTCCGGGACGGTTCGGAGTGTTCAATTTAAAACCCGGGGAGCTGACAGGATGGCAAAGGTAATTCTGGTGACCGGCGGATGCCGGAGCGGGAAAAGTGAATTTGCAGAGCGTCTTGCGCTCTCGTGTTCGAAGGTCCGCCGCTATATTGCGACCTGTCCGGTTTGCGATGAAGAGATGGCCGGGCGGGTGCGCCGCCACCGCGAACGCCGCCGTGCCGACGGATGGGAGACGATCGAAGAACCCTGCGAACTGTCGGAGGTCCTGAGACAATCTCTTCCGGAGAGCGTGGTGCTGGTGGACTGCCTGACACTCTGGATCAGCAATCTGATGGTTCGTGCGGAAGAGCGGGGGGACGTGTTTGATGAATCCGCCGCGGAGCAGGAGAGCCGCCGTCTGGAAAGAACGCTTTCCGATGTGCGGGCCACGGTGATTTTTGTACTGAACGAAGTGGGAATGGGTGTGGTTCCGGAAAACGCTCTGGCACGCCGTTTCCGGGACTGTTCCGGACGATGCGGTCAGGTGATTGCCGGTTTTGCGGATGAGGTTTACTTCCTTGTCTGCGGAATTCCCATGAAGGTGAAAGGGAACGTTCGATGAATTTGAATGAGTGTTTGAAGCGGATTGAGCCGCAGTCCGGAGAGTGGCGGGAGGCGGCGAAACGGAAGATCCACCGTCTGACGATGCCGCGGTGGGCGCTGGGACGTCTTCTGGATCTTGCGGTGGATCTTGCCGGGATGACCCGGCGGCTGGATTTTCCCGTTGCGCGGAAACGGGTTGTTCTGATGGCGGGGGATCACGGCATCGTGGCGGAAGGAGTTTCGCCGCAGCCGCAGTGTGTGACTGTTCAGATGCTGCGGAATTTCAGCGGAGGAGGGGGGGCGATCCGGGTGTTGAGTTCCGTTGCCGGGGCGGAGGTGGTGCTGGCGGATCTCGGCGTCAACGCGGATGTGAGCGGAATTCCCGGCGTGCTTCCATATAAGATTGCGATGGGAACAGCGAATTTCCGCTACGGCCCGGCGATGTCGCGCGAACAGGCCGTACAGGCACTGGAGACGGGAATCCGGCTGGCGGAGACATTCGCTCCGCAGACCGATGTCTTTGCCACCGGCGAGATGGGAATAGGAAATACGACCCCGAGTTCCGCTATTGTGACGGTATTTTCCGGAGAAGAGGATCCCTCTCCCTTTGTCGGCAGTGGAGCCGGACTGGATCCCGCTCTGCTGAAGCACAAGTCCGAGGTAATCCGGGAAGTGCTTGTCCGGAACGCGCCGGATCCGGATGATCCGGTGGATGTTCTGGCGAAGGTCGGCGGATTTGAGATCGGCGGAATCGCCGGATTGATTCTTGGTGCGGCCGCCATCCGTAAGCCTGTTCTGGTGGACGGATTCATTTCAACGGCAGGAGCGTTGATTGCGCAGAGATTGTCGCCGGAGAGCGCGGAGTATATGATTCTGGCTCATTCCAGTGCGGAACGGGGACATCGGCGGATGCGGGAACTCCTGGGAAAGGAGCCGCTGCTGGATCTCGGACTGCGTCTGGGCGAGGGGACGGGGGCGGCTCTTGCGATGCCGCTTCTGGATGCGGCGCGGGCCGTGATGACGGACATGTCGACGTTTGAATCTTCCGGCGTGACCGAGGAGGGCCTTTGAAATGGTTCGTTCGTTTCTTGCCGCGGTTTCTTTGATTACCTGTTGTCCGCTGGGGAAGTTTATTCCGTCGGAGCGTGAGCTTCAGACCTGTTCCAACTGGTTTCCGGTTGTCGGCTTGATTCTTGGAGTTCTTTTGTACTATCCGTCGTTTTATGTGATGGCATGGTTCGGGCCGTCTGCCGGAGCGTTTCTGGTCCTTCTGATGCTGGAATCGGTGCCGAAGGGGTTTCATCTGGACGGCCTGGCGGATACAGCGGATGCATTTTTCAGCAGCCGGTCGAGGGAACGCAAACTGGAGATCATGCGTGACAGTCATATCGGGACGATGGGTGTTGCGGCGATCGTTCTTCTTCTGCTGGGGAAGTATGCTGTTTTTTCTGTCTTTCCGCCGGAACAGGCGGGGGCGACTGTTTTTTTCTGTGCGTTTGGAGGCCGATTCGGGATTTCCTGTTATCTTTTGATCTCGCAGTATGCCCGGCCTTCCGGACTGGGAAAAATCCTGTATGAACGGCGTCCATATTGGGGAGCTTTGCTTGGATTTTTTGTAGGGGAGATGGCCGGGATCTGCTTTTTCGGGTTTGAATTCTGGTGGCTTTTTTTGCCTCCGCTGTTGTTTGTCGTTTTCTGGGATAGAGTGTGCCGGCATCAGATTGGAGGAGCGACTGGAGACACCATCGGAGCATGTGAACAGCTTCTGGAGTTATTGATTTGTTTTGAGATGCTGTATTTTTTTTCATGAAAATGGGCTTTCGGATTTGTAAAATCTTTTTTGAGTGTTATATTTAAAGGATAGATCCTATGAGGAGAGATGGCCGAGCGGTTGAAGGCGCAGCATTGGAAATGCTGTTTAGGAGAAATCCTAACGCGAGTTCGAATCTCGCTCTCTCCGCCATTT
>CASFTV010000025.1 GCA_949297765.1 uncultured bacterium
AAAGGGAGCATCGCGACCGATTATGCCGGATTGGGACTTGACTGCACAGGGGTTCCGGATATTCCATTCCCATTTTTTACATAAAGTGCAGAAGAACCAGATTTGTTCTCCAGAGCAACAGAAAAACTATTCACTTCTATGGATGAATATTGCAATAGCGCTTCTCATCAATGGGTGTATTATGTTCGTGTTCGCAGGGCTGGCGGGATTATTCATCGGTCTTCTGGGAATGACCATATTGTCCGAGGGTGTGGGAGTGGCCGTTGGGGTATGGAGGGTATTGAAGAGTTCGCCTGCGAAGCCCGCTGACTTCAAAAAAGAAGCCCCGGCAGAAAAAAACGCAGCAGGGCCGACTTGAAAACATCCATGAAGATTAATTTCCGGGTCAAAGATAAACTTTCCTGAAGAAAGAAGAGGACGTATCTTCATAAAATGGCAACACTGGGAATTTAAGAACGGGTAAAATGTTATTATTGCAGGGCAAAGACAATGTGGTTGAGGGGCTGACCTGCAAAGCTATAAATGAGGAGTGAATATATGTATGATCTCTTGGAAAGATATCTTTCATTAAGAAAAAATACATACTTCATTACTATAACCCTCGGAACTATCGTATTGATTCTGGTATTCCTGCTGGAAGATCGTTCAGATTTCTGGTCCTCTTTGTTCTTTTTTGAATCCCTTGTTTTGATAATTGCAATCGTCGAATGCCAGATGCGTTTAAGTGAAAAAAAACAAGCAATCATTCGTTATGCTACTGCACAAGTCGCACATAAAATAGGACTGCAATGTAAAGATCCCGGTATTTTGCATGAAGAAGAATGTAAAGCATCTTGTTTCTTTCATTCCGGCATAAATGCTTTTTATCTGGATCGCGATATTCCACGCCAAGTATTTACGCTGGAAAAAGGAAATATTGTTTTGCAATTAAGTCATGTCAGCTGTGGTGGAGTTAACAGACCGCCCAAAGATGGAAAATGGTTTGTATTGCGCGGCAATGCCGCTACTGCTGGTTTCAAAATCACTTCAACCGGTCTTTTATTCCGTTGTTTTTTGCCGTTTTATTTTTCAGATACCTGGTTGCTCCTGCCAAGAAAATGGGGAAGACATCTGGAAAAAATAACGTATTTAAATTTTTTGGTGGTAAGTTTTTACTTAATACTGAAAAAGCCATTAAACCTGAATTTGTTTAAGAACGAGAATAATACGCTCTGGATTTACTCAACAGCCTCTTCAGAGCAGGAGGCAGAAGTAACTGAAGAGTGTTCCTTTGTTGAAAAATGTTATTCTCTATTGCGCAAGAAGTCTTATAGCCTCATGAGTTTTACTGGGAATACTATGTATGTCTATATTCCATTCAATTGGAAGATGACCTCCGAGCAGAAACTGCAGGATTGTATCACCGAATATAAAGCAAATATTGAGCTTGTTATGGGTATCATTTCCGATGAGTTAATGCATCGTTATTATGAACAGCAGTTTGTTGCAATAAACGACTGCTGAGATGACGTCCGGAAAATTGTGCACATTTTGAGAGAGGGCTCTTGAAAAAAGGTCTGTTTTCTGATGGATTATAGTGACCGAACTCTAACCAAAGAAAGGAAAACAGACAAAAAAATGTAACGCAAGAAAATGCAAAGACCTCCGGAACAATCAAAATCGATGAAAAAGAGATTCACACTCATTGAGATAGACTGGTCCGGCAGTCTGTCGAGGATTCTCTGAACGCACTCTTGAATGCGGAAGCCGGCGCGATCTGCCAGGCATTGAGGCATCAGCGCAGTCCGGATCGGCAATACGCGAGCAGAAAACAACAAACGCAAACTCCTGACGAAAGCAGGAGAAGTGAAACTTCGCGTACCCCGCTTGCGAACATTCCCTATCGAAACACAAATCATTATTCAGGAGGAAAGAGTTGAATGCTTGGCAAAACCAACAAACACAAACAGGAACAATCTCGAAAACAATCTCCAGAAATCGTTGACAAAAGAATAATGCGTGAGCCTGATCCATGAATGTTCCCCCGAAATTATCAGTGCATCAATCTGCTGATGCCGGTGACCTATAGAAAACGAGATCAATCCGGTTCCTCATTTTTTACGGACAATACAGGGAACAGGAAAAGTGTGTAACCGCATCTGGAAGGAAATTCTTCCCTTACGCAAAAGGCTTCCGTTTCCATACGGGAAATGCACTCCGGAAGCAAGAGCATCCGGAAGAGCTGAAAGCAGGTGCGGCCCAACCAAAACCGGACTTCAGGAGTCGTGTCGGTGCATGGAGCCATAAAGAAGAGGTCTAATGCTTCGCTTGGAAGAACAGAAGACAGATCGTCCTGCACTGGACTGGACATTTATGTCAGGATCGGCGGGAGGGTCCGAGGGTGTCGAGAATCCGCTTCAGCATCGGAGCGCAGTCGTATTGATTTCTTCCGGCCAGGAGTACGAACGGGCGTTTTTGCCATGCGAGAAGGGAGTCGCGTACAGAGGAATCCGGATACTGCCAAAGCAGAGAAACAAGGGAAAAAAGAGCAAAGGAAAGTGCATCAAAACGATACTGATCCCGGGTTTTCTTCTGTTTCCCGTTCAGCGGAAGATCCGCCGTAAAACGCTGCGCATCATCCAGAACGAGATCCCGGAGCAGAGGAATCGCTTCGCGGTCACCAAGCCGTCCGAGCAGACAGAGCGCTTTGATCCGGTTCGGATACGCCTCCGGAATGACCGGATCACAACCATCCGGATTTTCCGCTCCCGGTTTGCGAACCATTTCCCGCAGGACCGGACAGGCCCGCAGATCACCCAGCAGACCGAGGGCAACGGCAAAGTTTCCGGCGAAACGTCCTTTTTTTCCCATTTCGGAAACCAGCATTTCCGCAAGGACTTTCCGTTCTTCCGGAGAGCGGCGGAAATTGGCCGTCCAGACACTTCCGTATGCATAGGCGGCCCGTTCCCGCGGTCCGTTTTTCGCCCGGAAGATCCAGGAGTCCGGCGGTGTGACATCCTGTTTCAACGCCGCGATGATTTCTTCGTTGGAAAACGGCTTCAGCGGAGTTCCCCGGCTGCTCCAGAGAGTCATCTCCCGTTTCCGGGGCAGTGCAGTGACGCCGCAGGAGTCAAGCATCTCTTTCAGACGGTCGTAAGGGACCTGTTTCAGCGCCACTCCCAGACGGATGGACAGAACGGCCGCGCAGGCGGCTGCGATTCCGGTTTTCCGCATATCCGCAATCATCCGGATTCCGCTTCCCGCATCGTGCGCTACGCCGAAATGTTTGGAGGGAACCAGAAGAGCGTCCACGTTCTTCGGCAGCAAGGCTCCGTAGGGAAGAGAGGCAAAAAAGCCGAAGCAGTGCAGGCCGCAGAGCACCTTCCATGTCTGTACATCCTCGTCTTCAAACGCCCAGTCTTCATCAATCCGCACCAGATCCAGCGGTTCGAACGTGTGGAACACGGGATGCGGAATCGGCTTTCCGGCAAGGCAGTCGCGAAGCGTAATGACCTCCTCCGTTTCAACGTGTCCCTCCTCCCGCATGCCGGGAATGGCGGCCTCCAGAAGGACGCGGGAGGCGCGGCCGTTCCAGAGAGCGGGCCACTGACGCGAAATCCGTTCGATGATATCACTGTACTCCTGTGCGGAGCAGACAGGGTTGTCACGGAAGAATCCGTAGCGGGGACGTTGTCCTCCGCTGCTGTTCTCCTGGAAGACGGCTTTTGAGATGGCCGCCTGACCGTGATCGAATTTCCGTCCGATGATCATCCGGCATCCCGCCATTCGCGCAACACTTCCGTTGCCGGTGCAGTCCATGACGATGCGCGCGGCGATGTCGCAAACGACTCCGTTGCGGCAGAGGCGGATTCCCTTGACACGATGATCCTCCAGATAGACTCCGAGCACAATCGTCTCATACGAAAGATCCAGCCCGGCCTCGTCGGCCTCCCGCTCATAGAGGTCCATCCGCTCGGGAATGGAGAGCCTCTGCATCGGAAAGGAGGTGTGATGATTGTTCAGGACCTTCGCGGGATCGGGAGAGGGCACGGCTCCTTTTCCGGGGAACCAGACGCAGCCGAGAGTGGACTGTCCGCCCATTGCGATCTGTTTTTCCACGCCAAGAGTTTTCAATCCGAATGCCGCCGCACAGAGCGCGGCCTCCGTCCCGGCGGTCCCGAGTCCGACGATCACGGCATCGTAGGAGTCTTTGAAATCCGGACGGGCTTCCATCCGGCGGAATGTTCCTCTCTGAATTATGCCGATCTCCATTGCAGTCCCTCCTCGAATGCGGTCACAGGATCCTGGTATTGCGCGGAAGGGATCCAGAGAATCCCGTCTTCCGTTGTCCGGCGAATGGGTCCACCGTCCTCATACTCATACACCATGCAGGTGGCTTCTCCTCCGAGGGAAAGCCGCGGGTTGTGTTGTTGCAGACGGCGGAAAATATCATGCAGACGGAGGCGGGCTTCATGCCAGGTCGCATCCGCGGGAACATCGACACGCAGCAGATGCTCTCCGGGAAGGATTCCTGTGGAGAACGAAGCGCATCTCAGTTCTCCCTCCGCGGGAAGACGGGATATCGTTCCGCAGACGGCGGCACAGAGCGCTTTTCCGCGGATAAACATTCTTCCGCGGTTGCGCCAGCCTTCCGCGGTAGTGTCGATGATCCGCTCTGCGCGAATCAGATTCAATCCGTCGATACAAAAGATTTCCGCGCAGACATCGGTGTCCGATCTCTCAAGATTGATGAGTTCGCTGTTCAACAGGAGACGGCACTTTTTCTGGTGCATCCAGTGAACAAAATAATCGGACAGCGGCGGCGGATGAATCTTTTCCCCCCGGACAATTCCGCGCCGTTCCAACTCCCGGAGAATCTGTTTTCCCGTTTGTGTCCGGGGTCCGGCAACCCGGATCGGATGCAGGGCGGACGCAAATTCCGGAATCAGCAGAATGCCCCGTTCCAGAATCAGGCAGTTTTCCGGATTCCGGGATGCCATTCCGCAGGCGAAGGCGCTTCCGCCGAGAATCAGGGTTTCGCAATGAATTTCAGTTTTCATGGCACACCGTCCCGTGTCAGTTTACCGGACGCCAGCTGGAATCGACCCGGAAGCCGGCGGCTTTCCGGCTTTCTCCCCGTCCGTCCACAAAAATAAAGTTGGCGGAAAGGGTGTGCTGGGAAAAGCCGATCAGATAATCCCCCCGCGATTCAAAATTCGACGTGCCGAGATAGTTCATATACTGATTCGCGTAATAGATGCGCTGCGTCGGCAGGGAGGAATTGTAGGACCCGGGGCTTTTCTGCAGTCGTTTTTCCACAAGCAGGCAGGAGCTGGATGGAACTTGTGTGATGCGATGAAACGTATAGCGGTCCGCAGATCCGTCTTCCCTGTCGTAGAAGAATCCCGCGCCGTTGTCGTTTGCGGCGTCGCTGGCAGACAGATAGGTGTAGGCGTAATTGCTCCGATAGAAAAGGTCGTTGCCGAGCGGGGTGAGTTCCGGACAAAGCCAGCTTCCGCGAATGGTCCTGCTGTCGAATTTCGGACAGAAGGATGCCGTGTAGAGCTGCCCCAGAAGAATTCCCGGCCAGGTGCGGGAAGATGCCACGCCGCTCATCCCGTTGGAAAGATCCACGGGGAAATAATCATTGTTCTCGCCGACATATTGAAACACCAGAACCCCCGCCTGTTTCAGATTGTTGAGACAGGTCACCTTTCTTGCCGCACTTCTCGCCTTGTTCAGCGACGGAAGAAGAAGAGAAATCAGAAGCAGAATCACAGCAATCACGGACAACAATTCTAACAATGTGAATTTTCTTCCGCCATACCTCCCGCGACAATATTTCATCTCGACCGGCGAACCTTTCAGAAGAAGATCTGTTTTTTCATAGGAATCGAAACCTCCTGTTTTTCGGATGAATGGAAAACGGACAGGAGGCCGGAGTTCTGGAGTCGATTGCCGGATTGTTTCCGGAACAGCAGCAATCACCGCAGGGATTCAGCTTCCCGCTGTTTCTGAGTTTTTCCGCCGTTTCGAGCAACGTTTTCCGTTCTGTTTCCGAAAGCGGCCGGAAGGAATTCAGCGCCTGCACGACGGAGGCAAGCTGCTGTTCCGAAGACGCATGGAGGATCGTCAGAACAACCCCCGGAAGCGAGATCGGGAAACGACAGGCCTGCGAAAGTTTTTCGCGGTCCGCATCGTCCAGATCCCCTCCGCGAAGCGCATTGACCGCCAGAACGGGAATTTTATGTGTGGTCAGAAGTCTGTGGATTTCCCGAATGCGGCAGGGATCCCAGTCGGCATAGTTGAGTTCGATCTGGGCGAAATCCCAGTCGGCACGGGGAAGCAGACGGGCAAGAAGTTCCGGCGTGTCGGCAAAGCAAACTCCGGAAAAACGGATTTTCCCCTCCCGTTTCAGATCCTCAAACAATTCCGGAAGACGAAGAAGTTCCGCACGGGCCGCTCTGGCCGAATCCAGCGACTGAAGCATATAGAAATCAAACCATTCCGTCCTGCACTGCCGCAGCTGGCGTTCCACCTCTTTCCGGGCGTCCCGGAGAGAATGAATCCGGTTCAGGGACAGTTTCGATGCGAGAAAACAGGAACTGCGCGGATATTTTTTCAGAATCTTTCCGAGAAATTCTTCTCCGCTTCCTCCAAGATAATTCGATGCGGAATCGAAATAGTTGATTCCCAGCTCCATGGAACATTCGATGATCCGCTCCGCCTGTTTTTCATCAAGTCGTTTGGAATCAGGATCCTGAGGCAGATTCATAAGGCCGAGTCCGAGCAGCGGAAGAGAGATTCCCCGAAACGTTCTCCGCCCGATTGCAGTCTTTCCGTCCGGAAAAACTTCCGAACACTCCGTCTCCCCGAACAGGGAAAAGGGAATCACGCCCAGCGCGGAAAGCTTCAGCGCGTTTGTCAGGAATTCCCGTCGGTTCATCGTCGTGTTCCTTTCTGTTTTCTGCGGACATGCCTCATGGAGAAATGAATCCCGGAAATTTATTTCAGCCGGTTCCGGACACTCTCTCCCGGATGCAGGCGAACGACCTGTTTTTCAAAAAATGTTCCGCTTCTGTCTCCCTGAAGGATTCGGCGCTGCAGCCAGTTCAGGAGATGGTCCTTCATGGATTCCCTGCAGGAGATAAAGGAGGGAGTGCGCCCATGGAACAGCAGAGATGTCGATTCCTCGAAAACCAGACAGGAAAGATCCTCCGGAATCCGGATATCCTGTTTGTTCAGGAGATCAAGGACTTCGCGGACAAGGGTTCTCCTTGTATAGATCAGCGTATATTTTTTCAGAAAGTTTCTGTTTTGCAGCCGGGAGTTCAACTGGATCGGAGTGCAGTAGGAATCCCGCGGGACTTTTCCGTCTTTGCGCAATCTTCGATAGATTGCCGGACAAGTCGGATTTGCCTCGAGGTAGTCCCGGTATGGAAGATTTCCGAGATCGGAAACGAACAGAATGTTTTCGTGACCGTTTTTCCGCGCGTATTCCGCCACGACATCGGCCTCCTGTTCCGGATCGAGCAGAATCGTGTCGTATTCGGTTTTTTCCTTGGCTATGACCAGAAAAGGAATCCCGGTTTTCGCGATTTTTCCGGCGACTTCGGAATCGGCAGTCTTCTCCGGCGAGTATCCATCCCAGACGATTCCGGAGAGAGTGCGGACGGTTTCCAGAAGTCTTGCCTCGGAATTCGGCATATCGGACCGGAAGAGCAGTTCATACTTCAAGCCGAGCATTTCGATGGTGTCGGCAAAAAGTCCGGAAAAGTGGCTGACCGCCAGATCTCCGTTATAGCGCAGATATCCGATACACCGCGAATTCTGCTTGTTGAGCATGAAATCCGGATGGACAAAAGTCCCCATTCCTTTTCTGGTCAGCAGAATTCTGGATTTGACCAGCGCCTGCAGAGCCTTCCGCACGGTGATGCGGCTGACGGAGAACAAATTGCAGAGCTCATTTTCAGACGGCAGTTTCGGATTGCCGTCCGACGCCTGCAAAGCCAGATTGTAGACAAACGTCCTGACCTTGACGTATTCCGGAAGAGGATTTGCCATTTCTGCCCCTTATTACATGACAATACAATACAAGTTATCTTTTCTTGATTATACTCTATTTTCCTGTTCTTGTCAATAGGGGAAAAAGAAAAAGATGAAAAAATCCTGATTTTGAAGATTGCAAACCGGACTGCGCGGGGTGCCGTGGGAGATTCCTGCCGGTCCCGGACGGACAATCTGCGGAAGCCCCGGTCCGCGGGCAAACAGAAGATTCCTGTAATCTCCCTTCGTCCCATACGAACAATAGAAGGTCCCCAGATAGAAATAGCCGGCATAGACATACTTCTCCTCCGGAGTTTTATACGAATACTCTTTTCTTCCGAACCCCTTCGGATTGGAGCTTTGCAGAGTGTATTTGGTCTGCGTGGAGCAGAACATCACCTTTTTGTCCTTCAGAACTCCGGAAAAGTAGAGCAGAGCCAGCCCGGTCCAGTCACTTCCGTCCGTATCCACGCGGGCCGGATCCGGCCCGTCCAGTCCGCCTGCTCCGGGGAAGAACCCCTGCGCATCGTTCGCATACGACTGACACGCCGAAACAAGCTGTTTCACCTGCGACATGCATGCCCCCTGCCGCGCCCGGCTCCGCGCCTTGTTCAAGGCGGGAAGAAGCAGTCCGGCAGAATGGCGATGATCGCGATCGTGATCAGAAGCTCGACCGGAGTGAAGCGCCGTCTTCGATTTTCCATCCTCATTCTTCTTGTTTTATTGAAAAAAATAGATGTTGGTTCCCGGCGAGCGGAACGAATCGGTGAAGGTGTCGGTATTTTCCGCAACGACCCTTCCCTCGAAGATCTCCACGATCCGCTGCGCACGGAACGGAAGATGAATCTCCCGCACTCCGCCTTCGGCGCAATGCACCGAAAGCAGCTCCGCCGAAGCGTGAAACGCCGCATTCCGGACATAAATATGCACCTTTGCCTCCTCCGCCAGACGGAAGAGTTTTTCCTTTGTCAGCGCATCGGCATCGAACGCATAGACCATCGTCCAATCCTTCTGTTTCCGGACATGGAACCCCGCTTGGGCCTCCCGGCTTCCGATCCCGGTCAGCTTCTCCACATTCTCTTCCGCATAGACCCCATTGCGGATGATTCCCGCCTCATGAAGGAAAACAACCGTTCTCCCACCGGTGCAGACTTTGTCCCGCAGCAGGGCTTCTTTCTCCGAAGAGAGGACTACCAGATTTTCAAAAACGATCATCCGGTAAGAAGAAAGATCCATTTCCCTGAGATCCTCCCATGTAGCGGTGTCGGCAGGAAGACCGGCGGCGGAAATCCGGTTCTCCAGAAAAAGCGCCTTCCTTCCCAGAGGATAGTTGTGCAGCTGGTAACAGCTTTCCGGATCAATCACCAGCAGGATCTCCGCGGCGGAACCGGTCGAACGGGGCGCATAGGTTTTCCACACGTCCGCGGCGCGTCGGATGAGAGCCCGGACCGCGGGCGTGCGGTACATGCCGCCCCAGATGTTGAAAAACCAGAAGGAGAGTCTGTTGACCAGAGCCATTCCGAGTTCGCGTTTCAATCCGGCGACATCCTCGTCTTCGTTCTTCCATCCCTCCCAGATTCCGCCGGAAAGCGTGACGAATTCCGACATTTTCAAATTGGCGGTACTTGTAATCCGGTCACACTCGAACAGGAAATTGATGTTTCTTCTTCTCAGCATTGCGGTCACGCCGATATAGCCGGAATTTCCGCCGATCTCCGCCGGACGGTTGCAGGCCGCGCCGAGCACAAAATCCGGCGGTGCCGTGTCAAGCACCCGTTCACAGTCAAGATGTCCCAGGATGCCGCCGTTCCGGATGTGCGAATAGAAAACGCCGATCTTCGCCTCCGGCCGGATCCGCTTTCTGGCGGCGGAAATGAATTCGATGACAAGGTTTGCGGTCAGACCGTTCACATAACGGGTCCATTGCACCGCGGCGACCTCCTTTTCCGGATCATAAACGGACGGATGACAATGCGGCACTTCGTCCGCCACAAGGGGCGGCTCCAGAGAGGGAAGGCCGTTCTGTTCACACCACTCCCGGAAATGGAGATTTTTCAAAATGGAAGGTTTTCTGTTCTGGCTTTCAATCCACTCCAGAGTCCGTCCGCAGGCGATCACATATCCCTCGATCCGGCTGCCCCGCCGGGATTCCGTATAGTTCAGAAAGGCATCCAGATATCCCAGAGTCAATGTCTTCCACTCCTTGTGGAGCGAGCAGTTGCTGACCTCGTAAAACGAATCAATGGAGAGACGGCGCGCAAGCCAGATCGGCGAATTCAGATCAACCGTCACCAGAAAGCGGGCGGAAGGATGATGCACAAGGACATCCTCCATCTGGCGATCCAGGACAGAAAAATCATACACCGTATCCCACTTCCAGATCAGGGGATAATCCGAATACGCATCCCCGACGGAATTGACCGTATTCATGGGCGAAATGCTGACCAGTTCTATTCCGGCGTCGCGCATGAACTCCAGCGTTTCCCATTCCTGATGCAGAAACTTCCCGTACGGCAGACGGTATGCAAGAAACGGACTCAGCATTTTTTCCATCATCGTTTTTTCCTTTCTCAAGACTTCGCTTGTTTTCTTAATATTATACGCTATTTTAAGAAAACAGCATCGGTCCGAAGCCGGAAAAAGATTTAAATTTCGATCAAGAGGATTTAAAATGTCGGATCTTCTGCGGAACAAACACGGAGATTTGCGCAGTTCAGGATACTATCAGAATCTGAAACTGCGTTCCCACTTCTGGCCGGGCCTTCTGTATCCGGCGAAAAGCCTCTATCTGCGCAACGGCCTCACCGTGGAACGCAACGGCGCATGCTTTTTCCAGCACAACCACAATCCCGAACTGGCCATAGAAATGGTTCTCGCCGGGGCGGTGGTGTATGAAGACAACGGCGTTGTCTGCAAAGTCGGGCCGGGGGAACTCTATCTGGTACACCACAATGCCGAAACCAAACTGCGCACGGATGAGCAGCGCTATTACCGGAAACTGGTTCTGTGCATTACCGGGACTCTGCTGGATCCGATTGTGGAATCGCTGAATCTTGTGGGAATGCGCCATCTGAAACCTGGGAATCCGGCGGAGTTCGAGCAGAGGATCCGTTCGCTGCTGGAGCTTCTCGACCGCAAGGAACGCGGGACGGAACCTCTCGTTGCAGGAAAAACATACGAACTTCTGTTCCGTATTTCAGAACTCTTTCATGCGGAACACCTTGCATATCCGGAAACGCTCCTCCGCGCCCGGGATTTCATGACAAGGAATTTCCAGAATCCGATCCGTCTGGAGGAGATTGCATCTTATGCGGGCGTGAGTCAGCCGACTTTGGTGCGTCTTTTCCGCCGTCATTTTTCCCGGCATCCGCTGGAAGTGCTTATTGAGATCCGTCTGGTATTCGCAAAGTCGATGCTTGCGGCGACCGATCTTCCGTTGAAGGATATCAGCTGGCGCAGCGGATATGCGTCGCCCTACTATTTTTCCACCGCATTCCGGAAAAAATACGGAATGCCTCCCCGCGATTACCGGAAAATGCTGAAGAAATAATTGTTTTTTCAAATCTCGTCTCTTCTGTTTTCTACTTCCGGGCAGCACGCGGACAGTCGCCATTCCAAAAGGAGGCTCCATCGGATCGGGAAATGCGCGGGAATCATTTTCCATGCCTCCGAATGCCGGACCATGTTGCAAGAGTTGCCTGCAATGTTGCAAATGTGCAAGGAGTGCCGGCTTCTCTTTTCAAGGATTCAATGCTATAATGAAAAAAGGGAGCGGGAAGAACAGAGGAATCGGATCGGGAGATTTTTATGCAGAAAGAGTCATTGAACGGGGTCTGGGATTTCCAGTTTCTGGAGGGAGAACATCCGGAAGAGGATATTTTCAATCTGCCGTTCCGGGAGATGGCGGTTGTCCCGGGGTGCTTCGATGCGGAGAGCCGCTATTTCGGTCTGCGCGGAGTCGGAGTCTACCGCCGGAAATTCCGCGCCGCGGGCCATGTCAGAATTGAATTTGAAGGGGTTGTCCTGCGGGCGGCAGTCTATATTGACCGGAAAAAGGCGGGGGAAACCGTTCATGCGTTTCATTCCTTTGCCATTGATCTTAATCTTCCGGAAGAGGAAGAGGAACATGAACTGCTTGTCGCCGTGGAAAGCACATACGACGAGCGGGATTCCTCCCTGTTTCATTCCTACTACGATTTTTATGCGTACAGCGGCATTTGCCGTCCGGTTTTTCTGCGGCGCCTCCCGGAAACCGGGATTCTCGAACGGCTCCGCATTACGGTGACCGATCTGGACGCAGGAGAAATCGAGGTCGGCATTGTACGTTCCAATCCGGGAAACGAACCGCAGAAAGCCGCATGTTTCATTGATGGAATTCCGGTTGATCCGGTTACATTGAACGGAGAAATCACCTGTGCAAAATTCAGGGTGCCCCATGCCGAACGCTGGTCGCCGGAATCGCCGGTTCTGCATACATTGAAAATACAGACGGCGGATGATTCCATCGAAAGTTCGTTCGGATTGCGTGTCATCGGCTGGGGAAACGGGCGTCTCACACTGAACGGGAGTCCGCTGAAACTGGTCGGCTACAAGCGGCATGACTGTCATCCGGAATTCGGTTACGCCGTCCCGGATGCCCTGGTCTATGCGGATCTCTGCCGAATCCGTGAACAGGGATGCAACTTCATCCGGGGAAGCCATTATGAGCAGTCGGAATTTTTTCTTTCGGCATGCGACCGCCTCGGACTGCTGGTCTGGGAGGAATCTCTGGCCTGGGGCAATCGCGAGAGCAGCCTGCGGGATTCCGTCTTCTGCGAGCGCCAAATCCGTCAGACCGCGGAAATGATCCGCCGCGACTACAATCATCCGTGCATTCTGCTGTGGGGTTTCCTGAATGAACTCGGCAGCCACCTGGAGACCGCACGCCCGCTGATCCGCGCCCTGGTCGATACCGTGCATACGGAAGACCCGACGCGGCCGGCAACATTTGCCACAAATAAAAAAAAGACCGATTTATGCCTGGATCTTGCCGATGTGATTTCGCTGAATCTGTATCCGGGATGGGCGGATGAACCCTCCCCTGTCAGCGGACTGCCTTCCGTGGAACCGGCTCTGCAGGAAATGTCGGAGTTCGTTTCCGGCGGGGCGTTCTGTCATAAGCCTTACATCATCAGCGAGATCGGCGCCTCCGCAGTCTGCGGCGATTTCAGCGGCATGCGCTGGTCCGAGGAGTATCAGGCGGACCTGATTGAAATTGCTGTCCGCCATGCCCTCCGGAACCCTCGCTGTTCAGGAATTTCGCTCTGGCAGTTCTGCGATACGAAAACCTATATTCAGGGACGGGCCCGCATGCGTCCGCGCGGATTCAATGACAAAGGTCTGCTGGATGAATACCGCCGTCCGAAACTCGCATGGAGGAAAATGACGGAAATTGTCCGGAATTTCCGGAATGGAAAACAAATTTGAATTCAACAGCCCGTCCGGCCGTATTCCGATCCCGGACATTCATTCCGAAAATAACGAAGGACAAGGAGGGTCTTACGAAATGCAGCGATTTGCTTTTCCTTCTGCAAACGATAGATTATTCCGTACATGACGCGTACATTCTGACCGGGGAAATTTTCAAATGAAGTATTTCAAACAATATCAGCGATCCTACTGGGAAAGTCCTTACGGCATAAAGGTCCGCTCCAGTGGACATTTTGCTCTTCCGCCGGAACGTCCGGAGCCACGGAGGTTTGCCGATTTTGCGGAACTTTTCTGGTGCAGAAGCGGCTGCGGGGAATTCCTTCTGAACGGCATTCGGCACCGGATTCATCCCGGCGAGGTCTTTTATTATCCTCCGGGCAGTTTTCACAACTATCGTGCTCTTTCCGATCCTTTTGAATATTATTTTCTGGCTGTTCAGGGACCGGCTGTTCCGCTTCTGCAAACCATGCTGAAAATCACGCCGGGAGTGAAGGCGTGCGGCGCAGTTCCGACGGAATTGTTTGAGCGGATTGAACGAAAACTCCTTTCGCCGCTGAACCGCGATCAGATGGATGTCCTCTGCAGCGCGTTTGAAATCCTCAGCTGCGTTGCAGTTCCCCGGGCGAAAAATTCACCGGAACTTTCCCGTGCGGAACAGGTGAAACTCATGATTGAGGAAGAGTTTACCAACGAAACGTTTGATGTCAATGCCATCGCGGCGCGCCTCCAGATGCACCGGGTTTCTCTCGGACGGATTTTCCGGAACACCTATCATATCACGATTTCAGATTATCTCCGGAACTATCGTCTGAATCATGCGCGATCTCTTCTTGCGCGCGGCAATGTGCCGATTCACGAAATTGCCCATGGTTCCGGATTTCATTCTGTTTCCTACTTCAGCCGCTGTATCCGGAAAGCAACCGGCAGAAGCCCGCTGCAGCTCTACGGGGAACCTTTGGAGGAGCCGTGAACCGTTTCATCCGGAAAAGAAAAGCATGGAAAATCAAAATACGGAGGAGAAAGTGAAAAATGAAATCAAAATATTTTACGATTGTTGAACTTCTCATCGTGATTGCCATCCTTGCGATCCTGATTGCAATGCTGCTGCCGGCTCTGGACAAAGCCCGTGCAAAGGCGAAGCTGATTTCCTGTCTGGGGAACAGCAAAACGATTCTGCTTGCCCTCCACGGCTACTGCGGAGATGAAAATGAATGGATTCCTCCGATCATCACAAATTCCTCCGACAGCTCAACGTACTGGATCTATAAGCTGGAACGGTACGGAATGAAGCGGAAAATTTCACGCTGTCCCGCTCAAATTCAACAGGAATATCACTTTGACTATTCCGCAAACTCCTATGTTGCCGGACGCGACGCCACCGGAGAAGAAGGTCTGATGCACCGCCTTCTGGTTTTCAAGTTTCCGTCCACCGCCATTTTCGCCGGAGACGGACAGGCCCTTCCGACCAACACGATCAATCGCTTTTTTTACCGTCACGGCGGACCCGATCCCGAGGCAGCCAATCGAACCTGGAAGAGCGATAATCTGAGCGTTCCCCGTCATTCCGCCAATTTCATGTTTCTCGATGGTCATGCCGCCTCGAAGCGCCGTTTCGATTTCCCGATGCATGCCAATTCCTCCCTCAGCATCACCAAAGGATGGGATCCCACAACCGGAGGAATCAACTATCCGAGTCTGCCGGGCGTTCAGATTCTGGAGGCTTATTCAAATTGACCTGCGGCAAAATGATCTTCCGGAATCCCCGCTTCTCCATGACTCCAGTCGGAATGTTTTACGGGACACGGTTCTCCGGACAAATGGAGATGCGCAGATCCGGAATCTTCGACGGCCGCAGAACACGGCATATTTCTATTTTCTGAAAGAGAGGAACAATGCTCATCAGTGTGGAAACTCCGGACAGTCTTTGCGTTGATCAGGGGAAATGGCTTCAGGCGCCTTATGCGGGAACGGTCTGCTATGAACGAACCTTCTCATGTACGGAGGATTATGAAACGACATTGCATATGGCAGTCGAATCCGATTTTCTTCTCCGTCTTGACGGTCAATTTGCCGGACGCGGAAGAATGCACGCAACGCAAAGCCGTCGTTTTCTGGAATCCTTTCTGCTCAAAACCGGTCCGGGAATGCATCGGCTTTCCGTAACGGTCTTTGACTATGGGGAACTGGCACCGCGAAGTCAGATTTCCCTTCGGCCTGGCTTTTTTTGTCTTTCCGGAGACGGGCGATTCAATACGGGATTTGCCGCATGGAACTGTCACCGCCTTCCGCAATACCGGTTTGAGGCGATCCGGCTGAAGCAGTATCACTGTGTGGGTGGAGCAACCGTGCTGGACAACCGGATTCCGGAAAATTCTTCCGTGGACCATCCGCAGATCTGCGAAAAAGGGATCGCGGCGGAACGTTTGGAACAGGCCGATTTCAGATGGCGCCGTCTTGCCCCCTGCCCGCTGCCGCCATTTCCACGTCCGGAGATCACGGATTTCCGGATTCGCTGTATTGCCGATGGCGGAGACGGAATGTATCCGCCGGAAACACCCTCGAATTTCACATTTCCGCTCTCTGTCCCACCCGGAACGAAACGTCGTATCCTGTTGGAGTTCAAGGATTATGAGTGTTTGAACCTTACGCTTTGCACACGCGGAGGCGGCGGATCGAAAGTGACGATGAGCTGGAGTGAAAGTTTGTTTGATGATCCGGAGTTCTCACGCAAAGGCGACCGCCGTCAAGTCGGCGGCAAATTTTTCCACGGACTGCGGGATGTGTTTTACCCCGGAATCGGACTCTCGGAGTTTACAACGCCTCATTACCGTGCCGGACGATTTCTTGAGATTCTTGCAGAAACGGGAACGGAGGCGCTGACCATGGAACAGCCGGTTTTCCGGGAGGATCGTTATCCGCTTGCAGAAATTCCGTTTCCGGAAGGGATCCCGGAAAACAATCGGACACTCTGGAAATGCGCGGTCCGGACCCTGGAAATGTGCTGTCATGACACCGTGGTGGACTGTCCGTATTATGAACAGCTTCCGTATATTGGCGACGGGCGGCTGATGCTGCGGGTGCTTCAGGACGTCTCGGCAGATCTGCGTCTGAACGATCACATGCTTCTGACGTGGTCGGAAAGCACTCTGCCCGACGGCCGGACAACATCATTTGCCCCATCCCGGACACAACAATACATCCCGGGCTATTCCCTGATTTTTGTGCTGGCCGTCTGCGACCGTCTGACCGATCCACGCCCCTGCCGGTTTGCCCGGACGCTTTTCCGGGCAGCGCTGCGCACACTTCTTGCATTTGAAGAGAACGTGGAAAAAGACGGCCTGCTTCATCTGCGTTCCGGCTGGTGTTTTATGGACTGGGCCGCGGGATGGACCCGCGGTGTTCCGCCGATGAGCGACGGCATTTCCGGATCTCATAACGCACTCTTTCTGTATACGCTCCGGATGTTTGAAACACTCTGCCGTGCGCAAGAGGAAAAGGAATTTGCGGAACGTTTTTCGCGTCGGACGGAGAGCCTTGCATCTTCCATGCGTCAGCATCTTTACGATCGCAAACGCGGATTATATCGGGAAACCCCGGAGGGCAGCGAATTTTCCGAGCAATGCGGCGCCTTGATGATTCTTGCCGGAGAAACCGCGACGGCCGAACGCCTTTTTGCATCCGAAACGGATCTTGTCCGCTGTTCCTTGTTTTTCGATGCCTACTATCTCCAGGCTGCTCTGCAGACAGGAAACCCGGACGCGTTCTCCCGTCGTTTAAACCGCTGGCAAATGCTGGAACCATCCGGACTTCTGACTCTGCCCGAAACAGAGGAACCAAGCCGTTCGGATTGTCATGGCTGGTGCAGTTTCATTCTCCGGCTTCTTCCGATACGGTGGAAGCAACCGGCTCTGAAATCTTCCTGCTCCAGGCCCGGACAATACAGGAATTGCATTCCGGAAAAAGAAGCAGAGCGGATTTCCGACAAGGAGATGGACCCCACCGTTCCGGAGCCGGAACGGGAATGGCACTCCGGGGGCATGAGCGCAAGAAAGCGGCGTCCGGCGGATTCGGAATATCATTGACCGGACAGGAAAGGATCCTGCCGCAGGAAATTGTCCGCGGATTTTCGAAGATTGCATTTTGCAGAATCTTCTGTATAGTAAAAGAGGATGCGGAAAGCCGTCTCCGGCATTTTCTCTGCGGAAGACCCGCTCAGGGAAAGGCGGAAAATCAATCCATCCCGGAACAGGAATGTGTATGAAGAAGACAAAACTCCGGTATTTCACCTGTCTCAATGTAGATCCGTTCAGCGACATTTCCGTCCTGCATTTCAAGCATGAATTTGACCACTATAAACATCCTGAAGAGGAACGGCATGTCCGGAATTTTTACAAGATCACCCTGATTGCGAAAGGACGCGGGATTCTTTTCTGCAACAACCGGGAGTTTCCGATTGGGCCGGGGACTCTTTATCTGGCACATCCGGACGACCTGACCTCCTACCGGATTCAGACCGAATATCTGGAAATTTATGATGTGCTGTTCAAAGGGAATCTACTGCGGGAGTACCGGACCGGAGCACGGGAAGCCCTGCCGGTTCTGCAGGAGGGGTTTCAGCCGAAACCGGATGCTTCCCATCTCCTTCTTTTGCATGTGAAAAAGGAAATTCCCGGGCTGATCCGTCTGATGTACGGGGAGATGAAATACAACTCTCCGGAACATCCGCAGATCGAAGAGGAATATCTGCGCCTTCTGCTGCTGTATCTGGAACGGGAATGGAGGAATCAGAACCGGATCGGGAACGCGGAAAAATTTGTCCGGCTGGTTCAGGACACCATCCGTTCCGAGTTCGAAAACGGACTTGATTTTCAGATGCTTGCGGAAAAGGCCGGCGTTTCTCCAGCCCATCTCGGGCGCGTGTTCCGTCGGGCTTCGGGCATGAGCATTTCGGAAGCGCTCAAAAGACGGCGTCTTCAATCCGCCGCGGAGCTGCTGCACTCTTCCGGAGAAGCGGTTCATGTGATTGCGTTCCGTTCCGGATTTCATGACCCGTCCACCTTCTTCCGGGAATTCCGGAAAATTTATGGAATGACTCCGCTTGACTATCGGAAAAAGTGGGAGAAAATGATCTGAAATTCTTTTTTTTGTCCTGCAAGACCCATATTCCCCTTTCTTTTTTCTTCTTGTCCGGTTATAATTAGATGCAGAAACATGATATTGAATCCGGTGGAACAGCAGAAAAGAAAGGAAGCGGAGATGAAACAGAGCATACGAGGGAAGAAGCATTTTTCCCTGATCGAACTCCTGATCGTGATTGCCATCGTAGCAATTCTGGCCGGGTTGCTGCTTCCGGCGCTGAATCAGGCAAGAGAGAAGGCGAGGAACACAGCCTGTATCAACAATCTGAAGCAGCTCGGCTTCGCATTTCTCCAGTATGCGGGCGACAATTCCGACATGCTTCCTCAGGCGGATTATTACATGGAAAAAGGTTCGTTCCTGCTCTGGACGAACGCATTGATGGGGGCGAATCCGCATGCGGAGACCGGAAAGGAATGAAGCGATGGAGAGGGATTGACGCAGGGACATTACCTGACCGTCCGCCAGTTTCTCTGTCCGGCGCAGACGGGAAACTTCAATGTGACCGGATCCGGAAACGGAACGGACTGGTGGATTGAGAATCCGCATTACGGCATCAGCTGGTACTACCGGGTCCTTCAGCGCTACCGTCCCGAGCCGGCATCGGACAGCGGATCAACACGGCTTTCCCAGGTCAAACGCCCTTCGGACAAAGTGCTCTGTTTTGACCTTCAGCAGACCGACAGCGGAGGCAGCTGGATAAACAGCGGCTCCTGGCGCTGGAATAAAGATCAGTCGGTCCGGGGGAATTCCACCTATGGAGAACTGTCCATGCGGCACGGCAGTTCGATGAATGTGCTTTTTGTCGCAGGAAATGTCTCCTCCGTTCGTTTCTTCCGGAAAACCCTCCCGTGGGTGGTGATTCCTCCTCCCTTCAACGATTCCAGAAATCTCTGGTACAATAAATAACAAGGAGTTTAAGAAAATATGCACAAACATGTACTGATTCTTCTGCTGGTTCTGGCATCCGCCGCTGTCCGCGGAATGCCGGAGTGGCTGAACGTTGCAAAAGACGGAACGTTCCGGATGGAAACGGCGGTCTTCCGGGTCGTTCATTTCGGAACCGGCCATGCGCTGAGTTATCCGGAATCCGGAGAATGGAAAAAAGAGGAGAATTCGACGGTTTACAGAGGACGGCTTGCCGGCGGAGACTTTTCCGCCAGGTTGATTTCTTCCGCGAACGACCGTCTCTGCTACCGGGCGGAATTTTCCTCCACCACTCCCGTAAAAACGCTCGGACTGATGCTGGTCTTCCGGATTTCCGATGCGGAACGGACTCTGACGGTCGACGGGAAGGAATTCCCTCTCTCCTTCCCTTCCGATCCGGCAAAGGGAGCGGGCGAAGTCAGGCCCAAACGCAAATGCAAACAGATCGTTCTTCCGCTGGACTCCGGCTCCCTTCTCACAATCTCCGGAAAAACAGAGCTGAAAGTCATGAACTCCCGGGACGGCAGACCGGATCCCATCGAGATCCGGCTCTATTTCCAGCCGTCCAGCGGAATGCTGACCCGGTCCGAAACGGATTGGAACTTTTCCCTGCGGAAGATTTTATCGAATCCCGTTGATATTTCGGATGTTGTGAACATGGGATTCCGCGATGACGTCGCGGGAGACGGAAAAGGCGGATGGACCGACCAGGGCCCCGGAAACGATCTTCGAGCCTTTCAGGAAAAAACAGTCGCCGCGGGAGGAAGCATTTTCCGGATTACGGATCCCGAAAAAAATGCGGGGAAATCGGTCATTGTCCTCGGGCGGACATTCCCGCGGGAGGTGACGCTCCCGGTCTCCGGCCGGGGAAGATATCTGCAGCTGCTCCATGCGACCGGCTGGACCGTTCCGGGAACGGCCGGAGAAATAACGGTCACATTTGCCGACGGGTCCTCCCAGAAAATCGAGGTTGTTTCTTTTCGCGATGTGGGGAACTGGTGGGATCCGTCCAACTATCCGAACGGGGCTGTCATCTGGCACGGGAAAAACCGTCTGGCGAATCTCGGGCTCTACGTTTCGCAGTTCCAGCTGGATCGGGAAGACCCTGTCAGACTGGTTCTGCGGGCGTTTGACCGCCAGCTCTGGCTGATTCCGGGAATCACTCTTGCCTCGGGACCGGTCCCGAACCGGGGAGAGGATCGGACGGTCGTGATCCGCGAAAACCGGGAATGGATCCGCCTGGACTCTCCCCGAACCATTCAAGCCGGATCGCCGCTGGATTTTTCCGGCATGCTGGATGCCCCCGCCGGAAAATACGGAAGAATCACGGTGGCTCCGGATGGTCATTTCTCCTTTGAAAAGGCTCCGGAGAAACGGATTCGCTTTGTCGGGGTCAATCTCTGCAACAAAGCGCAGTTCCTGACGCATGAGGAGAGCGATGCGCTGGCGGAGCGGCTGGCGCGTCTCGGCTACAACGCCATCCGGATTCATCATCACGACAACTGGCTGGTGAAGAAAGACGCACCCGATTCCCTGACGCTCGACATGGAAATGCTTGACCGCCTGGAATATCTCTTTGCCGCCTGCCGGAAACGCGGAATCTACATCACCACCGACGTGTTCGTCAGCCGGAAACTGAAAGCCGGCGACAGGATCCCCGAATGGATTCCCGGCGGCCGCGGCTACCAGATGAAAGCTCTTCTCCCGATCAGCCGCGCGGCAATGGAAAACTGGAAGGAGTTCGCCCGCCGCTGGCTCACGCACCGCAACCCGTATACCGGCATGACCTGGGCGGAGGATCCGGCCCTTTACCTCGTCAGTTTCACCAATGAAAACAATCTCTATGCCAAACTGGCGGAAGAGCCGGGTATTGCGGAACAGTACCGGAAACTCTTTGGAAAATGGATGAAACAGAACCGTCCCGGAGAAAAAGCGGGAGAAGCGGCCCTGCAAAACCGCCGGTTTCTGGAGTTTCTCTATACCCTTCAGCATCAGAGCATTCTGGAGCAGGCAAAGTTTCTGAAAGAGGAACTCGGACTTCAGGCACTCCGGACCGACGTCAACATGCACAATAAAACACCGCTGGCGTTGATCCGCCGGGATCTGGACGCGGTGGACGACCACAAATATCACGATCATCCGCGTTTTCCGATCAACCGCTGGAAACTTCCGGGACTCTATCGGCAGCGTTCCGGCATTGCGTCTCTGGGGAACGAGGTTCCGGAACAGCTTTTTGCTCCGCGCCTTTTCGGAAAACCCTTCAGCATCACCGAGTACAAGTTCTGCGCGCCGAACCGTTTCCGCTCGGAAGGAGGACCGATGATCGGCGGCTATGCGGCGCTGCAGGGATGGGATGCGCTCTATCAGTTTGCATGGGCGCATTCCGACCGGGCCGTCAACACCGATTTGCAGATCGGAACGTTCGACTTTGCCAATGAACCGCTTGCCCAGCTTTCCGATCGTCTGGTGATGTTTCTTTTCCGGCGCGGCGATGTCTCGGCTTCCGAATCCCGGTTCGCCTGGAATGTGCCGGGAAACTTCTGGAACACCAATCTTCCGGAGGAGTGTCCGGTCGACTTCAGCCGACTCGGTCTGATTGCCGGAATCGGAACGGCGGTCGACGGGAAAACGATGCCGGGCGTCACTCTTCTGTCGTTCGACGAAGCGGCGGGGAAGGCGCCTCTTCCGGATACGAAGATTCAAACTTTGCGCCGGACTCTTTCCGAATCCGGCGTTGCAACAAGCTCCACCGGTCAGCTCCGGCTGGATTCCCGGAAGAACACGCTGGCGATCCGAACCCCCCGGAGTCTGAGTGCCACGCTTGCTTCCGGAACACTGGAGGCAGGCGGACTTACGGTCAGCGGAATAGCTTCTCCAACCACGGTCAGCGTCAGTTCGCTGAATGCGGAACCGGTCTCCCGGAGCACTCAGCTTCTGCTCTTCCATCTGACCGATGTGCTGGACAGCGGAACGACGTTCAAGGGAGAAAGACGGCAGTATCTGCTCCGATGGGGCAAACTGCCGCATCTTGTCCTGCGCTCTCCGGCAGAGATTGCTCTCCGGCTGGACGGAAACTCCAGGCCCGAAGTAAAAGCGCTGCGGCTGGATGGAAGTGTTTACGGGAAGGTGGCATCACGTTTTTCCAACGGGATTCTGCGCTTCACCGCCGATCCCGGACTGTTCCGCGGCGGTGTAATGGTCTACTGGATCACCCGCGATCCCGGCAGCAGGAAATAAGATGCGGACCGCCTTCCACATGAAATTGCGTCCCGGCTGCGCGGACGAGTACCGGAAACGGCATGCGGCGATCTGGCCGGAGCTGCTCCGGAGCCTGCGCGAAGCCGGTATTTCCGATTACACCATCTGGCTGGAACCCGAAAGCGGAATCCTGTTCGCTCAGCGCCGGATGAAATCGCCGGATCGGGTCTGTGCGCTCCGGGAAGATCCTGTGTTCCGGCGCTGGCAGGAGTTCATGGAGGATCTCCTGGAACAGAATCCCGGCGGATCCGGTCCGCTCTGGAGCACATTGCAGGAGGTCTTTCACATGGACTGAAACGGAAGACTCCTTTGCGGGAGCATTTCCGGATCCATTTTCATAACGATTTTACACAAACAAAAGGTTTTTCATGAACGCACAGGAAACGGAGTCTTCGGAACTGCTCGAACAGCTGACGGTCGGGACCGCCTGGTCCGGACATAAAGTGAATTACTGCCTGCTGACAACGCCGGTCCGCCAGTATGTCGGTTATTATAATGCGGACCGGAGGCTGGTGATCGCCTCGCGTCCTCCTGATTCCCGGAGATGGGATTATCATGTGCTGGATACCGCGGTCGGGTGGGATTCGCACAATACCATTCAGATGTTCTGCGATTCAGCCGGGTGTCTGCATATCGCGGCGAACATGCACGCGGTCCCGCTGATCTACTTCCGGATGGAACGTCCGCACGATCCGGATTCCATTGTCCGCGTGCCCTCTCTGGTCGGGAACTGCGAAGAGAAATGCACCTATCCCCGTTTTCTCTCCGCCCCGGACGGCCGCATGATCTTCCACTATCGAAACGGAGTCAGCGGCTGCGGGAATGAAATCTATAACGTTTACGATGCCGGTACGCATCGCTGGTCGCGGCTTCTCGAACAACCGCTGACTTCCGGATGCGGACGGATGAACGCCTATTTTTTCGGTCCGGTCTCCGGCCCGGACGGATTTTTTCATCTTGCGTGGGTCTGGAGAGACACCGGCGACTGTTCGACCAATCATGATCTCTGCTATGCCCGCAGCCGCGATCTGCTTCACTGGGAGAATGCGGCCGGGATACCGCTTTCTCTTCCCATGACGTTTGAGTCGCCGGGAATCACGATTCTGCCGACCGCTCCCCGGAACAGCGGCTTGATCAACATGTGCGGCAATATCGGTTTTGATGCGTCAAAACACCCGATCCTTTCATTTCACCGATATGATGAGAACGGTGCAAGCCGGATCTATACGCTCCGCTGGAAGGCCGATGGGAAACACCAGCTTGTCCCCCACGGGAGCTGGTCTGTGAAAGAGCGCTGGGACTTCTCCGGCGGCGGCTCCATCCGGCAGATGGTGTTCTGTTCGCCGGTCCGACCGCAGCCGGACGGAAGCCTCCTTCTGGAATACGAGTTTGTCGACCGGGAGGCTGGCTGCTGGAGACTGGATCCGGAAACTCTGGAGACAATCGAAACCCTTCCTCCGCGCTCCGCCTGTCCGAAGGAACTGCAAAAGATGGAGCAGAATTTTCCCGGACTGATCCGGAACTGGCTTCCGGATGCCGGAAGCTCCGATGAAGCCGGAACACAATGGTATCTGCGCTGGGAAAGTCTTCCGGCCAACCGGGACCGTCCCCATCCGCTCCCCCTTCCCTCTCCGACGTGCTTAAAAGTCTGCAAAGTTCGTCTCGGGGTATCGCTGAATTCAGAACAGCCCTATCAGACATTTCAGGGAAGAACGTTGTAACCGCATCCTGTTTCGAGCATTCCGGCAATGCCGCTGGTTCTCTTCATGACAATGCGAATTCCGGCGAATCCTGCGGAAATCGGATGGAAGCAGCCGATCTTCCGAGCGAGCGGCCCAAACGGGGATCTCGTATTTTCCTCCTTCTCTCTTTCCGAAGCCCGCAGCGTCCCATTCATCCTGTTTGGAATCCTACCCTTGCGACAGTTCAAAGAGATCAGAATATTTGCTTCTCCGATTCCGCCGCCGACGCTTTTCTTCTGCGGTATTCCTGCGGTGTACAGCGAAAAACGGAAAGAAAAACCCGGTGAAGATAATTCGCTCCTCGAAATCCGGAGAGCCGGGCGGCTTCCGTCACCGGAAGCGAGGAATGCTCCAGGATCTGTGCGGCACACTGAATCCTCAGCTTGCGGAGATGTTCCGGGAAGGTCTCTCCATAATACTGGCGGAGAAGCTGGCTGATCCGGGAAACACTCAGATGCAGCGCGGAAGCAAGGTCTTCCCGCGAAACCTCCGGATTCCGGAAGTTGTGAATAAACCAGATTTCAATCCGGTCGCGCAGAGATCCGGTTCCGGCATGCGCCGTATTCCGTTCCAGACGCCGGCCGATGGATTCCGCAAACAGAAGCGCAAAAAAGCGCAGCTCCTCCGTAAGCTCCTCCGCGGAATCAAACACGCCGACAAACATTGTCCCCGTCTCCGAAGAGAACTTCCGGATCGGCAGCACCAGTTCATGATAGCCGGCATGACAGCGTTTTTCCCAGCATGTTCCCGCTCCCCGCCGCGTATCATCCGCCACACAGCTCTGATAGGAAGCCGCATCGGCGGACCGGATCTCTTCACAGCGCCGGTTCGCATGATGCAAGGCCAGTTTTCCTCCGGCAAGCGCTGTCAGCTCTCCCGTCTGGTCATGGAACGCCAGAGAGCAATGAAACTGGCGTTCAAAACAGGCGATCTCCTCCAGAAATGTCATCGTGGTTCTTCCGCAATGGTTGTCTTTTGTTTTTTTTCAATATAAGCGGGCTGATCCGCAATGCAAGTGCGGATCACTCCGCAGAGGAGAAATTTCTCAAACTTATATTGATCCTGGAGAAATGGAAATTGTGCATCGCGGAAAAAGGGGCTATCAGTATCCGCATCAGAAGAGAACAACGTTATCCGGGAGGACGTATGAACACCATTCTTTTTTCACAGGAAATACCGGTTCGGCATCGTACAGGAGTCTGTGTTGTCGGAGCGGGTCCGGGCGGCTGTGCGGCTGCCACCGTCGCAGCGGAACAGGGGGCAGATGTACTGCTCGTCGAAGGGAATGCCATGTGCGGCGGAATGAGCACCGCCGGACGGGTCCCGGTCTTCATGTCATGCTCGGACGGAGTCCGGCTTCTCTGCGAAGGATATGGCCGCCGCATTCTCGACGCGCTGAACACAGCCGGAAAACGGCATGACTTCAACGTCGGAAACGCCATCCATGCCGAACATCTGAAATGGATTTACGAACAGTTTCTGGAAGAATCCGGAGCGCGTCTGCTTTATTACTCCCGTCTTGCGGCGGTCCGGCAGGAGAACGGGAGAGTCCGGCAGGCGGTGTTTGCCGCTCCCGGCGGCATGTTTGCCGTTGAAGCCGAACTCTTCATTGACGCGACCGGCGACGGCTCCCTTGCGGCCTGGGCGGGCGCTCCGTTCGAACGCGGCGACGAGCAGGGACATGTCATGCCCTCCACGCTCTGCTCCGTCTGGGCGGGCTTTGACTGGGACGCCTATCGCCGCGGCGGAATTTTCAGCCATAACGACGAACGAATGCCCGCGCTGCTGGAAGAGGCCTTCCGGTCCGGACTGCTTCCGGAGGAGGACTATCATCATACGGGACTATTCCGGATCTCCCGCACCTGCGCGGTCGGCAACATTTCCCATGTGTTCGACATCGACGCCACCGACGAGCGCTCCCTGACCGACGGAATCTGCCGGAACCGGAAACTTCTTGCCCGCTATGAAGAGTTTTACCGGAAAAAGATTCCCGGCTTTTCCGAAGCGGAGATCATTGATTCCGGCTCCGTCCTCGGTGTGCGGGAATCGCGGAGAATCCTCGGCGACTACATCCTCAAAAAAACCGACTACGATGCCCGGCGCAGCTTCGACGATGAGATCGGCCGCTACAATTTTCCCGCCGACCTCCATCCCGCCCGTCCGGGCAAGGCGGAACTTCTTGCCCACAAGCAGCTCTTCCGCTCCAGCGCCTGCGGGAAAGGCGAGAGCTACGGAATTCCCTATCGGATTCTCCTTCCCCGGAATCTGGACAATGTTCTGACCTGCGGACGCTGCGTTTCCACGGATCGTCATGTTCACGCCTCCCTGCGGGTGATTCCCGGAGCGTATATCACCGGACAGGCGGCGGGCATGGCGGCAGCCCTGTGTCTCCGGCGGTCCTGCACGCCGCGCCAGCTTCCCGGAACGGAGATCCGCGCCGCACTTGCCGCCGCGCACGCACTCCCGGAGAATCCGCATTCATCCGAAGCGCAGGAATGAATCTTCCCTGACGTTCCAAGAGTCCGCGATGCGCCATCTGCTCTCTCTGAACGGAGAGCGGAAATGTCGGACGGAGAAAACCGGCATCCGGTCGTTCATTGTGCGGTGTTCTGATTCTCCGGCGAAGTTCTTTTCCGGAGCACGATGTTCAGCTCCAGTTCTCCGGAAGGAGAGCGGTTTTCCAGAATGATTCCGTTCAGCGGAGGGTATCCCTCCGCACGGTTCCGCTTTTCGCAGGAGATTTTCCAGGAATCCGGGACGGTAAACCGGAGGGAAAAATGTTTTCCCCGGATTTCAATCCTCTGTCCGTTCACCGCGACGGGCAGAGGAGTCATCCAGTTGAACCGGACACCGTTTCCAGGTTCGATCAGAGCCCATCTGTCGCGAATCGTCAGTGTTCCGGGCGACTCGGACACAAGACTCCGGACCCGTTCCCGGAATACGGACGGGAACGCAGGCCGGAGATCGACGGAAACCTCGAATTTCTTCTCATCGCCCCGAGCCTGCAGCGGAAGAGACGTTTTCTTCGGCCGGAGACTGCGCATTCCCGCCGGATGCAGAACATTGTGCCAGTGCGCCTGTTTCAGCTCGTTGCAGAGCGGATGACTGTACGAAAGGATTCCGGGATCAGCGGCAAAGGTTTCTCCTCCGGCTTCGATGAGGAACTGGCCCAGATCCTCATGGGCATGAAACGCCCGGGCGTCGGCAAAGAGGGCGATCCGGACCGGATGGCCGGCCAGCATTCGCGTGGACGCCGCCGAGGAAACCGAGTCGATCCGGGTAAAGACCGGATAAGGAGACTCCGGATAGCTTTTCTCCGGCATCAGAAGCTGGATGTAGTAATCGTTGATCGGGAAATTCCGGGCAGTCCGGAGCAGACGGTTGTAGAGCCGTCCCCACGAGGATTCCGGAAACATCGCGGCAAGAAATGCAACGGCGGGATATTCCCCGGCATTGATTTTCCCATCGCCGTCGTGTGTGGGAAAGAATCCCTGCGACTCGTCCGTGGAGATCATCAGATCCGCATAGCGGGCGGAATTCTTCAGACTTTCGGGCAGGATTTTTTCAAAGGGGATCTTCCGTGCCAGCGAAGCCATATAGAACGATTCGAGCGCCCGGGCGGCGGTCGCCTGATAATAACTGCTGCCCTCATGGAAACCGCCGTCGGGTTCCAGGACAAAGCGGTCAAGGCTTTCGCGCAGTTCCGCCAGAGCAAGATCGGTATACGGAACGGCGTGGCGCCATCCGTATTTTTCCATCAGCAGATATCCTCCGATCCGGCCGGCGGAAAACCATGCAAGCTGATTGCAGTGATAGATGTATTCAAATTTCCACGCGCTGTAATTGACCGTATTGACTCCGCGCTCGGCGATACAGCGCATCAGAAGCTCTTTTGTCTCCCTGGTCATGAACTCTCCGGCAAAATCCATCGCGACCAGAAGACTCCGCGTAATCCGGGACTCGTCAAATGCGCGGTGTTCGAACGAGGTCCCCGGGAGCGTTGCGTACATTCCGACTCCCCAGGTGCGGAAATGGGCCAGAATAACCGCGGAACGAACCGCCTGTTTCATCAGCTCCGGATCTTTGAGCATCATTCCGAGCCAGGCGAAACGATGCGGGAAATACCAGTAGCGGAGACGCGCATAATCGCGGTCACGCGGGAACCGGCGGTCGACCGGCAGAAATTCGCCGAGCATTTTCGGCAGCGGCACAGCAAGCAGACGGCGCCGTTCCCGCTCCGCCTGTTCCCGGCAGACGGTCGCAAAACGGCGGCGGCTTCTTTCTATCGCCTCCTCCGGCGCGATCAGTCCGAATCCGGGCCGGAAGACAGGATGTTCCGGCGTTTTGACAAACCGGTCGAAATCAATTTCCTGAAGCTGTTTCAGATATCGTTCATAGTACGGAAGCGCAACGGAGTCGGCCGTCCCGATCCAGTTGAGAACCGGATTCATCGGAGCAGATGTTCCATCGAATTCCAGTTCGATTCCGGAAATGTGTTTTGCTCCGTTGAGTTCGAGTGCATATTCTGCAACGCTGTCGCCTTTCGGGACGGTGAAACGCTGTTCCCGGATTCCCGCGTCGGTCTCGGCGCGGAACACAAAGGACCGCCCCTCCTCCAGAAGAATGGAAACCAGAAGACGGTCAAACGAATCCGCGCGGACGGAGACATCCTGACGGAAACGGAAATGATCGCGGACCGTCAGACGGACCGCTCCGAACACATACTCGGCAGAAGATTTTCCTGTGGAGGAGATCTGTTTCCACTGTCTGACGTCCGCCATAACGGAATCCCAGCAGGGAATAAGAATCGCTTCCGCCGGATTCACCGGAATCAGAGAAGGACGGTTGGAGGCACTCCGGAGCGGAACGGAGGCACACATTGCCATGACAAGGAAAAGGAAAAGGCGATTGTTCATCTTACGGCTCTCCTCTGTAAAGATATCCCCTGCTTTCCTGAAGCGTATTGTTGAACGGGAAGGACTCGTTCGGAAGATCCGGACTCCTCAGACGGTATCCGCTGACATTCCCGGCGGCATGAAGCGTATTGCAGACCTGGTTGTGACGCGCCGCCGGATATCCCCAGCCGGCCGAGGAGAAATTCTTCAAATCGGCGCGGAAACGGACAAATCCCCGGGTGCGGTCTGCTTTTCCGTCGGCGGCATTCCAGCTGTCGGCCAGCAGAATCTTTTTGGAAGGAGAGGGAAGACGGGTGATTTTGAATCCGCCGGGGGAATCTCCGGTCTGGCAGAGGACATGAAAATTGGCGGCATAATGAAGATAGGAAACCCACCAGTCATTCTCCCCGTTCAGCGGATAAATACCGTTCATGGAGGGACATTTCATATCCGCAATGGAAATGTAGGCTCCTTTTACATGATGCCAGTATCCCCAGGATCCGTCCAGCGGATTTGTGCCCATCAGAGTCTGGTGCCAGTACGGGGTTCCGCCGGAGTTCTCCGAATAGCACATGGGAGGAAGATAGTCGTCGTTGTCGGCCGTATACGAAGTGACTCCGAATCCCAGAGTCTTCAGCGTATTGATGCACGCCGCGGACCGTGCGTTCTCCCGCGCATGATTCAGTCCGGGAAGAAGCATCGATACAAGAATTGCGATAACAGCAATCACGATCAGCAACTCTAATAAAGTGAATTTTTCTCTTTTCATTTCCATCCTTTCCTGTTGGGTTGTATGCGGATTGGTCCTGACGCCCGGAGGAGCCTGATACGCGGAAGGCCCGCCGAACGCCATGAACCATTTGTGAACGATCATTCCCGTGCCGAGTCCGGCGAAGGCGAAGAGTGCCCCCAGAAGATAAACATAATGATACTGATGACCGATCCAGTCGAGGAAACGTCCGGCGACCGGCATCAGCAGCGTCAGGCCGGTTCCGCAGAGAAGTCCGCCCGCGGAGGAGAACTGTGCAAACGACTCCTGCGGATAGAGTCTCTGCGTCAGCGAAGCCGTCGCGGTAAAGTACGACCCCGCAATCACGCCGTGCGCGATGAAAGCGACTCCGAAGCTGTATTCGTCATGAATCCAGAAGAAGGCGACCACTCCTGTGACACCGTAGAGCGCAAGCATCGCCAGACCGATCCGCAGCGGATGAAGCCGGTCCGCCAGCCACCCGAGGCCGTAGGCGAACACCAGCGAAAAGCCGTAGGTGATCGCGAGAAAGCGTCCGTAGCTCTTCATCGGGATCTCCATGCTCTGCGCGTAAAACATGCAGAACGAATTGACCGGTGCAAACGTCATGACCGCGAAAAACAGCATTGTGAACACCAGAAGATAATAAGGATTCGAAAAGCATTCCCGGAAATAGCTCCGGGCCGCATGAAGAGTGCCTTTCCGTTCCGTCTTCTCCGGCTCCGGATACTCCCCTTCCCTGACCTTCCAGCACATGATGAGAAATCCTGCCAGATACAGCAGTCCGATGGAGAGAAACAGGAAACGGTAATGCACTTCCGCAAACCCGAACAGCCAGTAGTTGAAACCGATTCCGGCCATCAGACTGATCATCCGGAACAGACCGTAAAACCGCCCGAGAAACTGATGGGGGACGACATCGTTGATCAGCGCCCCGAAGAGTGCGCCGGCGATGACCGTTGCAAACTCGAAAAGCGCCCAGAAAAAACCGAGAAAACAGAGCGTTGCATTGTCGGAAGAACAGGCAAAACGGGAGGCGAAAAACTCTCCGAGCGCCGGACTGAACGCCATTCCCGCCATTGCTCCCGCCGCCACAGGCGTAGTGAACAGCAGAAACGGAATCCGCCGTCCCCAGCGGCTCCTGCAGTGGTCCGACCGGTAGCTGATGACAGGTCCCAGAAGAAGCCCGATCGCATTCGGAAGCGAAACCATCATGATTCCATTGATCATATCCGACGCGCCGTGACGCTTGAACATCAGCTGAACAATCTGCGCGACCGACCGCTCCTTCAGCGACCAGACCAGATCTCCGAGCAGAAGCAGAAAAAACAGCGTGCACAGCGTACTGAGCGTATAGGAGAGTGTGCCGATGGTATAGAGCTTCTGGCGATCCGTCATGCTGTACCGCCCTCCCTTCTCCGGCAGCTGTCGTTGATGGCGAGAGTTGCGGAGAGGATCTTCCGCAGAACCGGCTGATTGGCAGGACCGTCACAGCGGCGGCAGAGATAATCCACCGCCTGCTCCGCCATGGTTTCAAGCGGCATTTTGATACAGCTGATCATGATATCCGCCAGACGGGCTGCACCGGTGTCGTCAAAACTGAAAAAGGAAAGATCCTCGGGAATCCGCATCCGGGCCCGTTCCGCGGCAAGAAGAGCCGGGACAACACAGCGTCCGCTTGCAAGGAACAGCGCCGTCGGACGGGCCTGGACCAGAAAGCGCTCCAGTCCGGCGATGGAAATATCCTGAACATTCAGCTCTTCCGGCGCCTCCAGATGGATCTGCTGAAACGCGGCGCGCCAGCCGGAAACGCGGTCCGCGCAGGCCAGCGAGGTCGCATTTTCCGAGATCACCGCAATGCGCCGATGGCCGGTCAGGAGCAGATACTCCACCGCCCGCCGGGACTCCTCGCGATAATCCACGGCAAGATAGGCCAGTTCCGGCTGCGGAGGCATCCGGTTCAGAAGAATAACCGGAACCCCGGACGACGCAATCTGCGCAAGCCGGGAATATTCCTGAGGTCCATACCGGACCAGCGCCAGCGCATCCACCGGCCCGGGCGTAATTCCTTTCCCGGGATCCAGACGGATCAGCTGAAGACGGCAGCGGCGTTCTTCAACCGCATGCCGCATGCCGCGCAGAAACGGGCGGTAATAAAACGCCCCTTCCCAGTCATCCGCCACCAGATCTGTTCCAATCACCAGCTCCCGCCGACGGCTCGTCCGCGGCGAAGGATCGCTGGAGACCACCGACCAGCCAACCCCCGCACGGCACTCCATAAATCCTTCCGATGCAAGCATTTGAAGCGCTCGACGAACCGTTGGACGACTCACATGATAACTCTCCGCAAGACATAGTTCTCCCGGAAGAATCACTCCCGGCAGCAGCTTCCGTTCCCGGATCGCCGTCAACAGAACCCGATACACCTGTTTGTAAGGAGCTTCCGCCATAACAGCCTCTTCTCTTTCAAAAAAACTTTTACCTGTAAATGTTTCCTGTAATATATTATAACAGAAAATTGAAAAAAAACAACCCCCATCCGCGCAAAAAATTTCCGTTTTGTAAGGAGACACAGGAAGAGGCAGGAACCGAAGAGCGGAGCGGAAATCTTATTTTTCCGCTCTCAGCGAATGGCGACGGAAGGGAAAGCGCATTGCCAGCCGTTCCGGAAAGAGTCTCATGCAGACCGACTCATGCAGTGTCCTGAATTCTCTTTTTCCGAGACCCGGATATTCCGCGCGCTTCCCCGGAATCGAAAGAGAGGACCGTCTTTCTCCGAAACGTGACGCAAATCCGAACGCCCCCCAGCCGATGGGGATTTCCTGACTTCGTCAACGTTTCACAACCTTCCCGGAAAATCGGCATAAACGGAACAAATCTCCCAAAACCGTTTGATCCTGAGAAAAAATGTGATATTCTTCTTTCAAAGACTCTTTCCGCGAAACATTGCTCAGATGCACTTTTTCACCGCGATTTTTGAACACGGAGAATCCGGGAATATAGGTTGGGAAGAACGCAATGAAATTTATTTTAAGCCGCAAAGGATTTGATTTTTCGTTCGGAGGAACCCCCAGTCCGATCTTGCCTGACGGACGCATGCTTTCGCTCCCGATTCCGGAACAGGATTCAAAGGGGAAAGCATACGATACCGGCAGAAAATTCTGCCAACTGGCGATCCCTGCGGTTTTCCAGCGGGACGGCTTCTGCCATCTTGATCCCGACATCCGGCCGGAACTGCATATGATCCTGCCGGACAACTGGAAACCTCTTTTCGGGCAATGCGGAACGGCACAATCCCACCTGACCAATCAGCGTGTCGGGGAAAACGACATTTTCCTGTTTTTCGGTCTGTTTCAAACCGTTGACACGAACCTGCGGTCTGCCGGCAGGCCGTTTCACGCCATCTGGGGATATCTCCAGATCGGGGAAATCATTTCACACCCTCCGCCGTTCAGATATTCCTGGCATCCCCATACGAAGGAGTACTATCAGAAATTTCCTCAAAACACCCTGTACGCCGCACGGGAATCTCTCGAATGGGATAAAAAGATCCCGGGCTGTGGAACATTTCTGTATCATGAGCAGTCCAGAGAATTTCTTACACTCACCGGGAAAGAGAAGAAATGCGTCACGCACTGGAATTACAACGCTCTTCCCTGGATAGACCCCAATGAACCCAACAGCCATATGACCTGTCATACAAGTCGCACGAGATTCAAGGAAAACTACTTTCAGGCGGCAAGCCGGGGACAGGAATTCGTCCTGGACGAAAAAGGATCATCGGACGCGAAGAAACGCTTTCTGCAGCTGCTGAAATTCCGGAATCGGCAGCCGGAAACCCCTTCTCCACCAGAGAAAAGCGGAAATTGATTTTCTCCTGCATCGCCGGAAAACAGAACACCTCCCCCGAGATCCTGTTCCGGGAAGAGATTTTCATTTCTTACGGAATCGGCTCCACTTTGAAATTGTCAAGCAGGAGTTCGGGAATTTTGGTGAAGAGCACAATGTTTGCCATGGGAATTCCGGCGGTCGGATACTTTTCAAGATCGGTCGGATATGTGACTTCAAATGAATATTCCCTCCATTCCGTCTCCACAGCGCAGTGCTTGCGGAGAAGATTGATCGGCGGATGGTTCCCCGAAAGGCGCTGATTGTTCGAATTGAAAACAAACAGCAGACTGCCGGGCATACTCCCCTTCGCCCAGAAATGAATGCGATACTTCGCGCCGCCGACAACGGGAAACACGCCGGAGGAAACCGATGCCTCTCCTCCGTCGGAAACCATCTTCATGCTTTTCTCCCCGTTGATGAAATCGGACTTGACTACGCCTGCCGAGAATTTCTTCTGTCCCCAGGAACGGGTCCAGAAACCGGGAAGAGAACCGTCCGATTCAAAATCAAGGAGAATCCCTTTTCTGCAATCCTCTCCGGAAAGTTCCAGGAGTTTGAAGTTCCGGACCTCCAGAGTCTGATCATCCGAACGGCGGAGATAGATGGAAAACCGTCCGGAATTTTTCCTGCCGGAATAAAAATAATTCCGATAGGAATTCCAGTTTTTGTCAACCTCGAATCCGGGAAACACCGTCCGGTCCAGCTCCAGCAGAGCCTGCGCCTGCCCGCCATTCTCGGAAACGGTTCCCCTGGCCTCCCATTCCAGCAGATAAAACGTTCCGGGCTTCAGCGGAGCCTTGAGCTCCAGAGAGGCGGTTCCCTGCATCTCCGCCGTGCGCTGGATGGAAAAGGTGTTTTCGGCGGTCTTTTGCCAGCCGCCCCGGGGAGAGATTTCCGGCACGATCCGGGTTTCCGCATTCAGGGCGGCAACGCAGAAAAAAGCAAATACAAACAGTCGGCTTGAATTCATAGATTCTGTCTCCTTTTTCAGTTTCCGGTCTGTATGATCCCGAAGGCAAGACGATTGCGGAAAGGCCGGTCTCCATTCACCCAGGAGGCTTCCCGGACGGTTTTTCCGGAAGGAGTTTCCGCATCATCCACTTTGATTTCAAAACCGAATTCCTTTCCATCCGCGGGAAGCAGACGTTCGGGAAGAGTCAGTTTGACGGTGTATCCATCCGCCGTTGTTCGGATCTCGCACGGGAAATCGGCAACGGAGGACCTGACAGGATGATCCATAAAACGGACATTCTCCTTCTTCAAACGCGGCAGGAGAAAAAGACGGAACACATCCTGTGTGTATTTTTCCGGATGCTCAAGCGCAGATGTATCGGAACGGCGGTCGAAAAACAGCTCCACGCAGTCCTGGTCCCAGGGGGAACGGCCGTTCGGGTCCGCGCCGGAGTCGGTGGAGTCCCGGACGCTGACCGTAAGTTCGAACGCCCTCCCCTTCCGCTCGAACCGGAAGGATGCGGACAGTTTTCCGTCGCGGCTTCGAAACTCCTGACGCGTTCCGATGCGCCGTGCCGGATTCTCCGTCACGGAAAGCGGAATCCGGCTGCTTTTCCCGTCGGCGTACAAGCCGAGCAGCGCTTCCCCGTCGGGACGTCTGACTTTGCAGGGAAGATTCAGCGTCATGGATGTTCCGGCGCCGATCGTGAATGCGGAAAGGCCGTCGGGACAGACGAACCGCCCGGAAAGCCCGGCCCGGCATTCCACGCTGCGAGTTCCCGTATTGAACAGTGTGACGCGGCAGATGGAGTTTCCGGATTCATCGGTGATGAGTCTGGCCGCGGGCTGTATCTGCACAAGCCGCTCCATCCGGATCTCAAGATTTTTCAGCCGATCTCCAAACTCCCGGGCGCCGTTTTTCGGCTGAAGATAATACGGCGCGGGAGAAAGGGCCCGGATTCCGGACCGAACCGGATTGCCGAACAGATCCATGACGTCGAACGCGGAAAGATCCGCGGAAAGATCACGCCGGGAACCGTAGTTCCAGAGAGCGGCGATCTCCCGGCCGTCCCGGCGGAAGACATAACAGATGATCCCGTTCGGATAGCGGATCCTGCCGACCGGCTTTGCCCCCTCGAAAAAACGCGCCAGAGGATTGTACGCGACACCGATCGCGGAAAAAGTCCCGTCGGTTCCGTTCAGGGAGGTGAGAGCCCGGAAGCGCTCATGGATGCTCCGCTTCCAGACGGAGTCGATATGAACCGGACAGCTCTGCACAACCCCCTCCCCCAGATCAATCAGGAAACGGGTCGCCGCATGGTGGGCCTCAAACTGCGAAGAGGTATAGTGATCCCGGTAGTCCGCCTGCCAGAGATAGAAGAGTTCCGTGTTCCAGATTCCGGCGGAGGTGAACGGAGAGAGCTTTTTCCGGAACTCGCGGATCTGTTCATCGGCCGGATAGGGGGAGCCGAGCTGCGGGGTCGCATAGGGATGAAAGCTGATCGCATCGCAGAAGGAAGCTCCGCCGGCTTCCAGACCTTTGACGGTGAATGTGTCGATGCTGTCTCCCTTGTCGCTGGTGGAGCAGAAGGCGATGATGCAGGAATCAGGAATCTCGCGCTTGATTTCCTGCCACGCGATCTTCAAATATTCCATATAGCGCGAGATCTCCATGCAGAACTGCGGTTCGTTGAAGATCTCGAACAGACGGATTTTCCCGGCGGCCCGCCTCGCATATTCCCGGATGAAGCGGCGGAACTCCTCCTTCGGCGGATAGAGCTGGGTGTGCCGGCCGAACTGCACGGTTTCACATTGCGGAAGCAGCCAGTCGCGGAAGCGGTAGGTCTCAAAGCCGTAGCGCCGTTTGATGAAATCGGAATTCAGAGGAACGGCGAGCATCTCGATTCCATGTTTCCGGTACAGCGGAAGATCGAAGTCGAATTTGTCGGTGTTGTATACGCCGCGTTCCGGCTCGAAGAGATACCAGCTCCCGATGGAGTAGCCGGTATCGTGGGAACGGAGCAGACGGACCCCGAGCCGGGCCATCATGCCGAGACGTTCATCCGGATTCATGTTTGTCGCCGGATAAGAGAGTTCCTGTACGGTTCCGGCAAAGCGGCTGGCGGTCCCTCCGTTGAAGCCGACACAGCTGTCCCGTGTGAAATCCAGTTTCCGCGGAACGTATTTGCCCAGCACGGCAATGCTGCCGTGGTACGAACGCACACCGGAGGATTTCACCTTCAGAGAAAATGCGCCGATCCGATCCGCCCGGAACGAAAACGGATATTCACGGCTCTCTCCGGGAGAGAGATTCACATCCGCCAGGAAGACCGTTTTTTCCGTTTTGAAGTAGTCGTCGGACAGGAAAACGGGAACTTTTGCGGAATACGGCTTTCCGGACGCATTGCGGATCCGGAGTTTTGCCGTAACCGTTCCGCCCTGATCGCAGAGGGGGGCGCCCGGTTCCACGCCGGCCTCAATTCCTTCGAAGAGATCCTTTTCCCCGGCGACGGAGACCCGGATGTCGTCGAGCCACAGGAATCCGCCGTTCTCCTCCGGACGCTCAAAGCGGAGCACATATCCTCCGCCCTGGTCCTTTCCGGTCCGGAAGGAGAAGGCATGGCGTTTCCAGTCGCTGGTCAGAGAACAGAATTTTCCCTGAAGATTGATCGGTTTCCCCGGTGCCCGGAAATCGGTCTGCGCCATGATGGATCCGCTTCCTTTCGCCTGAAAGGAGATCCGGATTTCCGCATTCGCGGGGAGAACGAAATCCCTGCACTGGAGTCGATATGCTTCCCGGTGGGGATTGTCGATCCGCAGGGAGACCTGTCCGTCGGTTTTCGCGGACCGGTCGATGACCGGCAGGTGCTTCTCCAGATTCGGATTCTGTTTCGGGCGGTAGAAGCGGTCGAAGGAATAACCGCACGTTCCCAGCTCGAACGATCCGTTGAAAAAGAGGTTTTCCGCATGGAGGATTCCGGAGACGAGGAGAGAGGAAAACAACAGTGATTGCGCAAAATTTTTCATTCTGATCCCTTTGCCGCGTTGGAATATGGAGTCTTAAAAATACAACGTTCCGTCCGGAACATTGTTGTTGTCGTGCAGGAAATGTTCGTCGCTGTTCCGGGTGAAGACTCCGGGGAAGGTGCGTCCCTCGACGTGGGAGTCGATAAAAAGAATATTGGCCCGTCCCCGCAGGGACAGAGCGCGCTGGATGGTCCATTCGTCGGTCTGATTGACATCCAGAACGCGGTTGTCGATTCCGCCGTGCACAAAGGCAAACTGGGTGTTCTTCTGATATTTATTCTCCCAGAGTCCGCCGTTCTCTCCGATGAAGGGAAGACGGCTGCCGTTCGAAAACTGCGAATAACGCCGGAGCATGTGCTTCCACGACTGCTCGTGTTTGGGAGAGTACCAGCCGTCCACCCAGATGTTGATCCCGTAATCGGAGCCGGTGTCCCTGCGGTCATCCGACGGACAGTCATGAACGGTCGCCGCAGTCCGGTCCTTGGAAAACGGTGCTCCGTACGGAATCAGCAGGGAGACCCAGAGATACTGATACTGATAGGTTTCCGTATACAGTTTTGTATGGCAGGGCACCATCCAGTCGTCGTTGTCCGCCGCGTATCCGAGGCCCGCCACGCCCATCATCTTCAGGTTGTTCCTGCAGCTGATCTCCGATGCTTTCTCCCTGGCTGAGTGCAGGGCCGGAAGAAGAAGTCCGGCCAGAATGGCAATCACCGCAATCGTAACAAGAAGTTCAATCAAACTGAAACATTGAGTTCTTTTCATCGTCTTTCCCTCATTCTTTTTCTGTCGTGACATACAAAGATTATACTCCGAAACAGAAAAAAAGACAAGGGGGGAAAGGATGGATTCTATTGCTGAAAATTTAAAATTTATATCTTTTTCTTGCCATTCCCTGATTTCCGGACTTCCAGAGGGGATTTTCCGTATTTTTTCCGGAATTCCCGGGAGAATGCGAACTGATTTCTGTAACCGCATCGAGCCGAGATCTCCTGAATGGAAAGACGGGTGGAATTCAGGAGGGAAAACGCCTGCTGCATCCGCAGACCGGTCAGATAGCGTTTCGGCGGAATGCCGAGCTCCTTCCGGAAAAGACGATTCAGGTAATTCGGCGTCACATGAAGCGCTTCCGCGACGGAGGAGAGATCCAGAGGCGCCGAAAGATTGTACTCAAAAAAGCGGAAGGCATCCGCCAGCAGCGGTTCCGGCGTCCGTCCGGCCTCGCCGGCGATTTCCGCAATCAGCTCCATGGAAAGCCCTTCAATTCTTGGGATCGAGGATTCCGATTTTTCCTTCAGAAGCCCATGAAGCTCCCGCAGAAGGGAAAGAATCCGGTCCGTGCGTCCGAGACGGATCACCGGTCGGGCGCAAAGGCCCGTCATCGCCAGCAGAGAAAGATGAAGCTGTCCGCAGATGCCGAAAACAACTTTCCGGCAGTATTCCCGGACCTCCAGAGTCTTGGTCTTTCCCGCGGGAATCAGACAGAATTCATTCGGTTTCACAATCAGGCGGTCATCGTCCAGCTGGACGATCATGCTCCCTTCCAGAACCAGTTCAAACGAACTCAGTGTGACATTCGTCTGAGAAAACTTGTATCCGTGCGAGTAAATGGCCGGATAGACAATATATTCCATCCAGAGCGGAAGCGCATGTTTCCGTCCATAGTCCCATGCGGCGGCGTCCATGTGGAATGGAACGCCTTTGCGGACGATTCCGGCCAGTCCGTCGAATTCCAGTCTGTGTTCTCTGCTTTTTGCTTGTTTCATGACAGCTCCCGGAGAAAATTATAGCCGGGAAAAGAGAAAATGCAAGTCTTCCGCGAAACTCTGGCAGAGATCTTACCGGGGAACAGCTCTCTGGGAGAAGATGGGAAAAAACTCCTCAGGGCCGTTTCCAGACTCCCCAGGCCCGTTGTTTCCCGTCCCAGCTCCAGCAGTTGTTCGGAAAGGTGATTCCCTGAAGAGGTCCGCCCTGGTTTGTAAGACTTTTGGCGATCTGTTCCGGGGTGCCTCCGGTACCGGAGGCTGAACTGGTGTGGCCGTCGCCCCAGAGAACATTCACGGCTCTTCCATGGCGGGGATACACCGTGTTGTATCCCCAGTTTGTACGGTTCTCTACGGACATATACGGTTGAAGTGAGGAACTTACAGCTTCGGTTGCGACAAGAAAGCGGGAAGGCATTTTCACTTCAATGACCCGGGTTTTTGCCTCATTTTCCGCATTCGCATCATCGCCGAATTCGTTTTTGTTGATTGCATAATTGGCAAACTGCCATGTGTTGTTATCAAAGATTCTGCCATTTTCCCACTGACTCTGCCAATAGGACCCCATTGTCGACTTCGCTGACGGACAGAGCAACGTTTTGTAATCCAGATATTTTGCCTGTGTGATAAAGTATTTCGGCCAGTTGTTGTAGGAGCTGTCGCCGGAATTTCTTGCTCTCGGGTAGTAATCATCGTTGTCTCCGGAATAATTCATGATTGCGTAACCAACCGTACGGAAATTGCTGGTGCAGGAGATCTGCTGTCCTTTTTCCCGGGCGGACTTTAACGCGGGCAGCAGAAGAGCCATGAGAATTGCGATGATCGCAATCGTGATAAGAAGGTTGATCAAGGAGAATCTTCCCCCAGCATGTCTCTGTTTTCCCGATCCGGCATATTGCTTCCTTGCGTCTCCTTTCCTGATTCATGAGGAAATTCCAGTATCGCGTGCTGACGGAGGAGCTCCTCCCGCACCATCCCGTAAGGAGCGAATTCACGCCGGGACGCCGAAAGTGCGGCTCCCACACCGGCGGCATGTCCGGTCGCCATGCAGGTGGACATCATCCGGACAGCCGATATCGCACGAGGCTCAACGCCGATGGATCGGCCGGCCGCCAGCAGATTTTCGATTTTCCTCGCCTGAAGCGCCCGGTAGGGAATGCCCCGGCAACCGGCAAGCCTCTGCTCCCACGGACTGCGGAAGCTGTGAATGCCGTGGCCGCCGAATCCGCGTTTCGCCACGGCCACGGGATCAGGCACCGGCGTATCTTCTATCAGATCGCGGCAGGTGATCACCGCCCGCGCATCCAGGCAGCGGCCGGCCCGAACACCGATTTTCGGTGCAATCGCCACAAGACGTGCATTTCGAAACTCCTCAAACTCGGCGCGCAGCCATTCGAGAATGGGGAACACCTGCTCGCGCAGTTCAATATCCATGCGCGTCAGTTCCAGCGGATCCAGCGCATTGCCGGAAACCAGACTCAGATTGAGCAGGATTTCATCGGTATTTCCCAGCGGATTCCCCATGAACAGATCCTGTCCCGCAAACGGGAAACGCTTTTCCGCACAGGCATGCACAAATTTCTTCCGCAGAAGCACCTTGTCAAATGCCCGGACGCCGTTCACCTTGAAGAGAATCGTTTTGGTCATCGTATCTTCCGGAGAACCTTCGATGACGGGCGCCCCCGCCAGTCCGGAGAGAATCGCGTCCCCCGACGCATCGACAAAAAAACATCCGTAAATCCGCAGAGACCGCCCCGCGCAGAAGAGATCAATTGAGCGGACTTTCTCCCCCTCCGTCTGAGCTCCGGTCACAGTTGCATAATAAAGGCGTTCCACGCCAGCCTTCCCGAGCATCCGGTTCAGGCAGAGCGCCAGCTGCGGTTCTGTTGTGGTATAAATCCCCGTCAGTGCGCCTTCGGAAAGCCGTTCGGCAATTCGCCCGTGCGCATCCACTTCAGCGACAGCGCCCATGGAGTCAAGAGCACGCAGCAAACGCTCTCCAAGTCCTCCGACAAGCTGCCGCGACCCGTAGCCGAAGCCCAGGAAAACCGGACAGCCGCAGTGAACCGCCACGCCGCCGGGCCCCGCCTCCTGCTCAATCAGCAACGTGCGCCGCCCCATTTCCGCAGCCGCAATCGCCGCACAGCAGCCGCCCACTCCGGCGCCGACAACAATCACATCGTATTCGTTCTGAAATCCACCCTCTTTCACGAAACACCCCTTCTTCCTCTCTGACTGATCTTTCATTATACACAGTTTGTTTTTTTTTTACAATGGACTGGAATGCTATTTTTTATAATAATCTGCTGAAATCAGATTTTTTTATAAAAAACTTTACAACGCGATTTCATCTCCTATATTATATCCGGATGCAGAAACCACAACAGGAGCGGAAATGGAGACTCTGTTTTTTGAACGGATCACAGTGGAAAACGCCGCGGCGATGCTTGAAGAACATCTGCGGAGCCTGGAACGGCAATGGGAAATCCTGATCACGGTCCATGACCACAAAAGACTGCTCTGTCTGCCGGACGGACGGCATATCCTGCCGCACAGGAATCTCCACCGGTGTGCCTGCTGCCGGGCCCTGCAGGGAGACGAAGCACACCGCCGCTGCCTGGGCCACTGCAAGACGGGCGTCATCCGGCAGCTTGCCGCTCATCCGTCTCCGCAGCAGAGCGTCTGCTGGTGCGCCCTGACCGAGGTTATCGTCCCTGTATTCAAAGGGAACGAACACGTCGCCACCTTTTTCGGTGGGACCTTCCGGCTGCCGGAGCTGAAAACTCCCTGGAACGCCCCTCTGCTGACGGAAGAATTCCTGGAATCGTATAAAAAACTGCCGCTCTGGAATGTGAAGCGCGGACAGGAAATCTCGCTGTTGCTCCAGACCGTCAGCGCAGGAATCCTCCAGATTGCCGACCGTCTCTTCGAAGAAAGTCTGAACGATTCCGGGAGGATCGGGATCATGAAACGCTTCATCGACCGGAATGCCGCGCGGAATCTGAAGCTGGAAGAGCTTGCCGCCTGTGTGGGGCTTTCCAAATCCCGCACCAGCCATCTCCTCAAAGAGGCTTTCGGCGGCTCGTTCAACAGTCTGCTGAACCGGGAACGCATCCGGCAGGCAAAAACATATCTTCTGCAGGAAAGCACTCTTTCGATTCAGGAAATCGCCGAACGAGTCGGATTTGCCAATGAATTCTACTTCAACCGCGTTTTCAGGAAACTGGAGGGGATCCCGCCGGGGGCATACCGCAAAAGACAGTCGGGAGCAGCGAAAACTTGAAACGGTTTTGACAGACACTTCCATGCCGGAAGCGGACAGAAATTTCATATATACATGATCCTGCATCAGGACAACTGCTCGGACCGAACGCTGTTTCCGGGGCTTCAGACGGGCCGCTGCCGCAGAAGGAAGATAACGGCAGAGTCTGAGCTGTTTCTTTTTTGCGGGTATTATGGCTCAAGCGGTGACGATCCGCCGGAATTGCCGTATGCGATCCAATCAATGAATGGAAATTCAGGAAGAGTTGAAATTGGAGATTACCGCCCTGAGCGCCGCTGCAGACACGGTCTTCCAACCGAAGGCAGCAGACTCAGCTCCGGAAAAACGGTCAGGGAATTTTCTTCAGAAACGGCGCTGCGGGAACGCCTCCCCGATTGTAAAGGCTGCAGCCGTGCGGGCAGTTCGCCCGGAGATAGGCGGCAAAAACAGATTCCGGGGACCTGCGGGGATCTTCCGACGGGAAGCGGAGGGGATCCTCCGGAGCTGAGATCGACGCTTCTCTTCCGTTTCCCGGACATATTCGGGAGCAGTGGATCTCCGCGCATCTTCAGACGATTTGCAGAACAACGAAAAAAAGAGGATGTCAGCGCCAGTGCAGACAGGGATCGCACCAGATCGGAGAATAAAACTTTGTCCGGTACGCATCCTCGCGGAGATCCACCGCCCGCAGACGGAGGGTGGACGCATTCCCGAGCGGAAGATCAACAAAGACCGGCGGAGCATCCGGTCCGACCTTTCCCGAGGAGTATGCGGGAACGCCGTCCAGCAGGACTTCAAATGCCAGCCCCTCCTCATTGCGCGCACCCCGGCAGAGTCCGACAAGCGCGGTGAAACGGGAAAACATGCCGGAAGGAATCCGGTACTCCGCCCAGGTCTCGCGTGTTGTATGAATGAATGGTTCCAGATTCGGCAGCATGGCAATCGCCCGATGTTTCCTTCCATCCCCGGGATCGGGAAGCAGCGGATGACGGATGTCCCTCCCCGGGACCCGGTCAATCATAATATCGCGGTTCAGATAGGGATCGCACAGAACCGAATCCGGAACAATGGAACAGAGATCAAAGGGAGCTGGCGTCCACCGCAGTCCGGCCGCAAGGCTGTACAGAGTGTGCATGACATCCGCCGTCAGTTCCGCGCAGTGCAGAGCGGTCCGTCCGGCGGATTCCCGGCAGATCCTCTCATCCTGAGCTTCCAGACCGTGAAACAGCACGGGGATTTCCGCCCGCTCCCGTTTGCCGAGCTGACGGATTTTCCCGGAAACCACCCAGAGAAGTGCTTCAGGAGAAGGTGCGAGAAGCGATGCACGGGAATCCGTTTCCGGAATCTCGCCGCTGAGCGATTCTATCATCGAATGGAAAATCCCGCAGAGCGGCCCCTGGAGGAAAAGATCCGATGCGATCTTCTCATCCAGCAGATGGGCCGGCTGTCCATGATCCGCAATGACATGGGAAATACATCCGAGAAATTTTGCCGCACAGGAAAAATTCCCCGAACGAACCGCCTCGAGTGTTTCCTGAAACCAGCAGGCAAACATCCGCTCTTCCGCATTCGGGATTCCTTCCAGACGGTGGCAGTTGAATTTTTTCCCGTCCGGCATTGAAATGACAACGTATTTCATCCACTCCGGATCGCGCTTTTCCGCCACCTCATCCGCTTCCACTAGACCGAAAAAGAGATCCGGATAATTCGACGCATCCAGCAATTCCTTCCGGACGCCGGACCATATTGCCTGTTCCTTCTCCGGAAGGAGCGCAACAGCGGCGTTCGCAATCCGTTCATGCATGATGCTGTTCATTTGCGGATCTCCGGTTTGAAGGATGAAAGGGCGATCTTCAGGACTTCCGTTCCGAAAGAATCCAGTTCCGGATGGACCCAGTCGTTCATCCCGGTCTTTTCGGAAAAGAGAAACGGCATCAGGAGATACTGCGGAATCCAGACGGCCGTTCCGTTCGATGCGGCGATGCAGAAGCGTTCCGTGCCGTTCTCCAGGTCGAACAGCGGAGTCAGGCTGCCGTCCCTGCGGATTGCGATGTTGGAAAACGGCTTGTTCCATCCCGCGGGGCAGTTCGGATTGTCCTTGAATCGAAAACTCTTCCGGTCGGAATGGCGGATCACGGTCATTTTCCGGAAGAGTTCCTCATTTCCCTTTCCGTATTTCGAAGTGACCGGCACCTCCGAATCGCTCTTGCGAATGAAGAGGGACTGCATTCCGGTCAGATTCGAATCATCCTTCCCGCCGATGAAGATCAGGCGTCCTCCGGATTTCGTATACTGGCGAATGGTCCTCTCCGCGAATTTCGGCAGAGCACCCGACGAGCAGACGAGCAGGACCGGAAGTTTTTCCGGACCCGGCAGAGGAGTCTGCAGGGAATCCAGAGAAATCATGCGGATCCGCCATCCGAGAGTCCGCAAGCTCCTCGCGCAGACGGCGGAAAGAAAGCGGGCACCGAATCCCAGACGTGCGGAACCCATTACGGAGGTCGCTTCACAAACCACTCCGATCGCCGGATCTTCCACGGGAACAAACAAACCGTCATAAATTCCATCCAGCGCAGGATCGCGCGGTGTCCGGGCGCGTCTTCGGGATTCCGCGGCGGCGGCAAGTTGTCCCTTTGCGGAAAACATCTCCGCTCCGCAGTTCAACGGAATTCCTGCGTTTGCCAGGTTCCATGCCTGGACAATCCAGCGGACTCCGTCCCGGGTCTGGCAGACCGCAAGATCCGCCATCGCCTCCATGCTTTCCGACGGCTCGCCCGCCAGTTTGTGTTCGACGGAGCACATGAACCCGGCCGCTTCCTCCGAGGAATCCAGAAGAGAGGAGAACGCTTCGGAAAGAGTCTTCCGGGACGGCTGAACTTCCATTTTTCTGAGCCGTTCAGCAATCATGGTCCGCAGTTCCGGATTCTTCCGCATCCAGGAAAGATCCAGTCTGACCGGATTCAGCGGCTTTCTGACATGCTGATACTGCGTATAGGTGTAATGGTGAATGAGCGGTCCGTGGTTCACGGCGGCGGCATCCGCCAGAGAATGCAGCAGGATTCCGGCATACAGAGCGGAACTTTCCGCTCGCTTCTCGCGGAAAGCCTTCACCAGAAGATAAAATGCAGCCGCCTGACCGTTGGGGTTGTGAAAGTGATACTGAATCCGGAATCCGGCATCCCGGAGAAACGAAAGATCCTCCGGCGGAATGCTGTCGACGAACTTCCGGTTGTCTTCAAGTTTCCGGATGCTGTCCGGGAAATGCGACCACACCTGTTCCAGATTTTTCCTCTGCTCCGGATTCCATTGTTCCGAAATTTCGGAAGGCAGATACTGGAGCACAAGACGGACATGATCTTCATGTCCCGCACCCCATCCGAAAACCGAAAGAGCCATACAAACCAGAAGTCCGGCCAAATGTTTTTTCACCGTTTTTCTCCTTGTTCACTCCGCGGCGGAAGACTCCATCCGCACTGTGTTTTCCTGATTTTTTGATTTATCTTCCTTCTCTCCTGATTTTTCTGCATCCGCAGGCGTCCTCCAGCACGATCTTGTGATGAACGGACGGGTGTTTCAGGAGATGATTCATCTCATCATAAACGGCGGCATAGAAGAAATGATTTTTATCGGACGGCAGATCTTCCGAGAAGAAATCCCGTCCGCGGAAAACGTTTTCCGGGAGCAAGTCCGGGAAAAAGGAGGTCCCGGAGCAGAAAACCGGAAGCCCTTCTCTCCTCATCAAATACGGACAGACCTCCGCGACAACGTTCCGGCGTTCCGACGCGGAAAATCCGGAAAAACGGGCTGGCAGTTCAAGCACCTCAAGTTCCGCCTGATGCCGTTCCGCAGCCATCCGGGCGCCGCAGAGTCCTCTCTGATTGAACGCATAGCGCAGAGAACCCGTCAGGAAGATGAATTTCCGGAACGGATGGTTCTCCAGCATGGCAGACACCGCCGATTCGGTCACGCTTTCCGGGCGATGGCAGATCTGGGAAAAATTGAGATCATCAATATCGGACGCCGCGAACTGACCGAGAAAAATCACCGGGACCGGTCCCTCCAGAATCTCTTCGACCTCCTTCCGGGAAAGATGCACACTGTGAATCAGAACGCAGTCCGGATTCTGAAAATTGACGATCTTCCGAAATTCTTCCAGCAGCTGTTTTGAATCGGAGGAACGCTGCGGAGCAAAGGACCGCAACGTAAAATTGTATCCGGGACGGCAATACGGAGAATACAGGAACCCGGCGACCCTCCGCGCATAGGAATTCATACCGCCGGGAGAAAGGCCGATCACAACGACTTCCACAGATCGTGATTTCCGGAAATCCTTCACAAAAACACCGCGTCCCTGTTCCCGCCGGATCAGATGTTCCGCCTCCAGAGCATCCAGCGCCCGCTGGACGATTCTGGCGCTGACGGAAAATTCCGACGCCAGGACCCGTACGCTTTTCAGTCTCCGCCCGGCTTCCAGTCCGTTGCCCGTCCGGATCGTTTTCCGGAGTTCTTCCACGACTTTTTCGCTTTTTGTGTTCGGTGCAAATGTTCTCATCCCGGGATGCCTCCGGGTTATTATAATACAGTTTGTTACAGTTGTCAAGGGATACGGCGGATTTTTCATACTGTTTTCTGATCTGGAAGTGCGGCTCCCGGATTTTGAATTTGCTCCCGGTCTCAGCAGGGAATGCGAATGTTTTTCTCCGGAATGCCTCTTTCTTTTTTTTACAAAAATCTTTCGTTCCCCCTCTTGACAAAAAAGAAGTTCTGATTTATAATTAATACATGTTATAATACAAGTTTGCAAGCGAGATGAGGTCGCGGGAAAATCCGGTTCGCAGGAAAACAATGCAAAACCGGCGGAGCGGAGGCAGAGGCGGATTTCCCGGACGTGGGGAAAAGATCGGATTCGGAAATGATACTTGAGAGGAAAAGCAAAACAGATCTTCTGGAGGAGCAGCTCTGCCGTCATATTCTGCGGGAGTCGCTGGATACCGGAGCGGTCCTGCCTTCGGAAAACATGATCTGCAGGCAATTCAAAGTCAGCCGGGTCACGGTCCGCCGGGCGATTGCGAATCTGGCGGATCAGAACGTGGTGTACAGTGAACGCGGGAAAGGGCTGTTTGTCAAATCCCTGGAGAACACCCGGAGGATCTACGGAGCGGATGTCCTGACCAGAAATATAGCGCTGTTTTTCCATCGGGACGAATATACGCTTCCTGTGATTTTCGGGATCGAGGATGTGGTGAAAAACGCCGGATTCCGTCTGACCTTCTGTTCTCTCGGGGAAGGGTATGAGCAGAATGCCAGAAATATTCTTTCCCATGCGAAACAGGGGATCGACGCCTGTGTCGTGACGCCGATGGAAATGACGCCGTATCCGCCGGTTTATATTGAGATGTTCCGGAAGCTGAAAAATCCGATTGTATTCGATGCCGACCCTCCCGACGATTCCATTCCTTCGGTCCGGACGGATGACTTTGCGGGGATCCGGCAGGTGATGGACTATCTGTTTTCGCTCGGGCACCGGCGGATCGCATTCGTCGGCGGAGAGCCGCTGACCAGTTCCAACACGGACCGGAGGAACGCCTATCGCTCAGCGCTTGCGGAGTGCGCGGATGCGGAACCGGAAATCATTCTGGAAGTCCGGGAGTACCTCCGGAATCATCTGACGGAGGTGCTGGAGGAGTATCTGGCGCACACGGCGAAAAGGGATCTGCCGACCGCGATTGTCTGCAGCAATGACAGTCTCGCGGAAACGGTTTTCCGGATTCTCTCGAATCACGGGCTCCGAATACCGGAAGACATCTCTCTGACAGGCTATGCGAATCTGAAGTGCGCCTATCAGACCACACCGTCCATCACAACGGTGGAACAGCATCCCTACGAACAGGGACACCGCCTCGGAGAACTTCTTCTGAAGCTCATTTTCAAACAGGAGATCCCGGAGCGTCATATCAAAATCACACCGACCCTGCAAATCAACCCGTCATGCTCACCCCCGCGAAAGGAGATTTGATTCATGAAAAGGAGAAGAAAGAACTTCACTCTTGTAGAGCTTCTTGTTGTGATTGCTGTTATTGCGATTCTTGTTGGACTCCTGCTCCCTGCGCTGGATCAGGCGAGGAGGAAAGCGCTCGGCGCCGGCTGTACGACCAACTTGAAACAGATCGGAAACGCCATAGCCATTTATGCGGGAGATTTCGATGGATTCGCCCTGCTGTGCGGCAACAAGAAAGATCCCGGAAAAGGGACCCGCTGGGATTACATTCTTGCCGATCTGGGATATCTGGGCAGAAAAATCGGAACGGAGGAGTATTTTCAGAAACCGGCCCGGAAACAGCTGCCCTCCCTCTACTGTCCGATGATGACCGGAACACCGACGTATGACGGCCGGACCGTTCCCGGATATCTGTTCAGTTTCCGCTTTTCGTGGCCGAACTACGGCAACGATCCCACATTTCCGTGGAAACGGCTGGATCAATATTCTCACGACATGATTTACATCATCGACAGGGAACAGACATCCATCAATACGGATTACCGTTTTCTGGCGAACAACAACAGCGCATTCACCTTTCCCGCCAATCCGTTTGACCGGATCTCTCTTTCGCACGGGGGAACCAGTCTTTCGCTTTTCCCGGATGGAAAAGTTCTTCCTGTTTCCATCGCCCTCTTCCAGATCAGCAACAGCAAATACTGGAAATATTGAAATCGGCTCCGGAAGTTTCCGGACAGAGACGGGAACGGAAACACCGTTTTCGGAAAGCCGTTCCGGAATCAGCCCCCATTCCGGATGAAATCCCAGAACGACAGGAGAAGATGAATGAAAAAGAAGTTGTTTACCGCGGTATTGCTTTCTGCATTCTGCACGCTGTTTGCGGCAGATCTGCGTCAGTTTTCAAAGCCGGAGTGGCAGCGGGATGTCACGAACCGGATTGTCCGCTCCGACGGACGGACCATGCCGGAAGTGCTGGACCGTGTGCGCCGCAGCACGGAAGAGGATGCGGGACGGTTGTTTTCCGCTTCTCTGAAACTCCCGGACGATCTCCCGGCGACGCCTTACGGAGCCGTTCTGGAATTCGATTTCGGAACCCATATCAAGGATTTCAAGGTCGACGGTGTGGAACGCCGCGGGATCTGGCGCAGCGGATACTGGGACGGCGACGAATTCGCATTCCCCCTCGGAACGGAACGCGGACAAACCGTGACATTCCGCTATCGCGCGCTGACCAATCTTTATCCGAACTCGTTCGGACGGGCCCGAATCCGTCCGGCGACCCTTGCCGATGCGGTCCGCCTGGAAAAGATCCGGGAGAGCATCCGGAAACTGAAGGTCCGCAACAATACGGCATTCCCCCTGAACGCGGAACTGAACGTCCGCTATACCGATTATTTCGGAGTCCTTCTGAAACAGGAAACCCGTTCGGTTCAGCTCTCTCCGTTCGGCGATCAGGTTCTTTCCCTTGAGGAACCGCCGCGCTACTGGCGGGCGGAGCTGACCGTGCAGGACGGAAAACGAAAAGGCCTGCCGCATCTGCACTATCCGTCGCCTTCCGTCTACAATGTTGCCCGGCCGGAGGTGATGGTGCTGCGGGACGGATGGTTTTCCGCTCCCGGCGCTGCGGGAAAACAGACCGTTCCGAAACCGGAACGTTTCGAGCCGGCGACTGTTCCGCTGCGCTGGAATTCCCGCTGGAAGGAGAAGAGTCATGATCTGTGGCTGAAGCGGACTCTCTCCGTGCCGGCGGCATGGAAGGGGAAGAAAATTGCTCTTTATTTTCCCGATCTCCGCTACCGCGCCGATCTTTTCATCAATGGAAAACTCGTCGGGACAAAAAGCATTCATCAGACACCGGGGAAAATCGACTTGAGTTCCCGCGTCCGACCGGGCGAATCCGCGGAGCTGATGCTTCGGATTACCGATTTCACCGCGCTTCTGACAGAGGGGGTTCCGGTTCCGCCGCCTGGAAAATTCGATGTCCCGGACCGGGCGTTTCTCTCCTCCGTCTCCATTGCCCGGAAAGGGATGATGCCCTCGCTGGAGACAGCGCCGGAACTTCTTGCCGTTCCGGAGGTCCGGATTGAGCATGCGGGGATCCGGACCTTCGTCGAAAACGGAAAACGCCTGCAGGTGCTTTTTGAGCTGGAAAACGATTCCGGGAAATCCGGAAACTATACGCTGTTCTCCCGGATTTACCGGAATGGAAGTCCGGTTCGGGAACTTCCGGCTCAAAAGGTCCGCTTTTCCGAGGGGGAAAAAAAGAGGGAAACCGCTCTGGAGATCCCGTGGGAGGACGCTCTTCTGTGGTCGCCCGACACCCCGGTTCTCTATGAACTGCGGACCGAGCTGAAAGATCCGGAGGGGAAAACGGCGGATCTCCGCCGCGACCGCTTCGGATTCCGCGAATTCAAAGTTGCGGGCCGGCATTTCCGCCTCAACGGGAAGCCGTTTCAGGCGGGAGGCTTCAGCGGAATGGGAGTCCGCTACATTCTCTGGCCGTTCACGCCGCGCTCTTTTCCGCTGGGCCGTCATGGTCTGCAATGCGAAGAAAAGACCACCTACGGCGTCTCGGAAGAACACCGGGCGGATGAAACAGGAATGTGCCTGAAGGCGGAAAACACGCTTCACTGCGGATTCGGACAGGCAAGATTCGCATATCAGGACCCGCGCTTCTGGGCAAATCTGAAGGAACACATGAAACATCTGATCCGTGCGGCGGAGAATCATCCGTCCATACTCCTGTGGGATATCGGCAATGAGAACTACTTCCCTCTGCCCGGCGAAGCGGAACGCATGGGGAAATTCATTGCGGAAATCCGGGAAATGGACCCGACCCGGACAGCCCATGCCGGCGGCGCCGGTGTTTTTCCGAAAGGTCCGGCGGTGAATGTCCTTGACATCCACGGGTTCGGGGAGCCGAACCGGAGAACCTTTTTCTTCCTGCATCCGGAACAGCGTCCCGCCTCCCTGCTCCGGAGCGGAATTTACAATTATATGCCGAAAGGGGAAAATCCGGAAAACTGGCAGGAGGCATTCCGCTGGGACTATCTGCTGGATCCGCTTGTCAAATCCGCCCGCCACATTGGCGGCAGGCTGATGTTCTTCGGAGAGTGCATGTACAATCATGCGGACAGCTTCCCCGGCCTCTCGGGCGAAAACCTCTTCCATCCGCTGGAACGGGACAACGAGAGAATTCACAAGTTCGACTATCCGCAGAAACTGGATATGAACCGGATGAAAACCTCCGCGGTACGGAAGTATCAGCTCCGGTTCCTGCGGGAATCGGAAGCGGCCGGATTTCTCGGACATATCGGGAGAGGGATCACATCGTCGATCGCCGCGGTTGCCGTGTTTCCGGATCCGTCCGAACTGCGTTTCCGGGAGGGATCTGCAATCCGGATTCCGTTCCATCTCTATAACAATACCGCGGCGGAACAGAAGATCTCACTTGTTCTCCGGCTGAAGGATGGGGAGAAAACCGTTGCGGAGCGGAAACTTTCGCAGACCCTTCCTGTCGGACGCCGCATCTGCGAAACCGTGGATTTCGGCATCCCGGAAGGACGCGGACTCGACCGGAGACTGGATCTCTTCTCCGAACTGGAAACGGAAAACGGAGCGTGGTTCTCCGACTGGAATGAAGTGGTGATCTTTGCGGAAAAGAAATTTTCTGTTCCGGAAGGGATCCGGCTTTCGGTTTACGATCCGTCCGGGAGTGTGGAATCGTTCCTGCAGACACGGAACGTGAAATTCACCCGTCTTTCCACCCCTTCCGCGTGGAAGGGAGGAAACGGGGAACTCCTGCTGGCCGGGCCGGATTCGCTCTCCGATCAGAAGGACTGCACGGGTCTGGCGGAAAAACTGAAAAAAACGGGAGGACGGATTCTCGTTCTGGATCATCGGAAGATTCCGCAGCTTGCGCCGTTCCGGCTGGAGAACGGCAATGAGGAATATTTCTTTTATCCGCTGAAGAACAGCTCCCCGGCGTATTTTCATGGAATGACGGAACAAGATCTGCGTTTCTGGCGGACTCCAGACAAAGACCTTCTGGTTTCCCGGAATGCGATTCCGATCCCCACCCGGGGAAATTTCCGGATCGGAGCGCTCGGCGGAACGGGAACCAAGGGAGGGACAACGCCGCTGCTGGAAGTGCCCTGCGGTCCCGGGTCCGTTGTATTTGCTCAGCTGAATTTTTCCCGCGCACTCGGAACGGAACCGGCAGCCGAACGTCTGCTTGCGAATCTGCTGCACCGGAAAGAGCGCTTTGTCCCGAGGAGGACGGCGGCACTCGGGAAACAGGATTTTCTCAATGCGCTGGAAATGCGCACAGGATATTCCGGGCCGAAGATCTCCTCGATTTCTGAACTCAGCGCAGGAACCGGGGTTCTGCTGCTCGACGGGAGGATCCGTCTCTCTCCGGACGCGGTCCGGAGACTGAAGGAGTGGATTCTTCAGGGCGGGACATGCTGGATCAACGGGGCGGAAGAAGCAACAGCACCGCTGATTTCAGAGCTTTCCGATATGCCATGTGCGATTCGGGAACATGCGTCGGACCGGGCGCATTTAACGATTCCGGATCCCGTGACAGCCAATCTGAGCAGCGGAGACTTCTTCTGGATGCCGCGGCAGCAAGGGACCGATCTTTATCTTCCACCGCCCAGCCAGAAGCCGCTCAAGCCGGCACAGACGCATCCGCTGCACCGGGAACTGGTCTGGGAGGGATCGACGGCCCTTCTGACACCGAATGCTCTTGCCCGGATGAAGAAAGGAAAAGGAGAGCTTCTTGTCTCCACTCTGAGACTGAACGAGAGTCCGCTGCCGGAAGCCAATCTACTCTGGAGCGTGCTTCTGACCAATCTCGGAGTCACCCTCGACTTTGCCGCCGATTCCGGGGAAGACGAAAAGAATATCCGGCTCTGGCAGTATACGCCGATTGATTTGAAAGCGTTCTGCAACCGGGCGCTTCAGGATGATCCGGGCTCTCCGGTCCGCGGCTGGGTTGCGGAAGGCCCGGCGTTCGACATGGCGGAACTCCCGACCGGCACACAGCGATTCCGGGGAAATCTCTTTTACATCATTCCCCCGTCCGAAAACGGGAAGCGAAGCATCATCGCTCTTTCCGGGACAAAGGAGAAAGGCAGACTTCCGGCGGAAATGAAAAATATTCCGGTCAAACGCAAGTTCCGGCGTCTGGTTTTTCTCTATTCTGCGGCGTATGGAGCACCGGATGTCACATTCCGGATCTGGTATGCGGACCGCAAAACCTGGATTCCCGGAGCCCCGAAACCGTATGAGGAACTCCACCTGCGGCCGCATGAGGACATTGCGGACTGGTATGACGCCAACCGTTATCTTCAACGGGAAAAAACCATGCCCAAAGCCAAACTGGCATGGACCGGACATACTCCGCATTCCCGGAAGGCGGGACGGAAAATCGGAATCTTTCTTTACGAATGGGAGAATCCGAATCCGACAAAAGAAATAGATGCCATTGATGTTCTCTCCCCCGGCATTTCCGGGAAGGGACAATTTTTCCTGCTTGCCGTTTCGGGAGCGAATCCCCTTCCGAAACGCAGCTGGAAAGAGATCGCCTCGGTTGCAAACGGGCCCTGGAAACTGCATGTGGCGGAAAAAGGCTGCGTCACGCGGATCGTCCGGACCCGGGACAACCGGACTTTGATGAATGCGCCGTTGTGGATCATTCAGGGAAATATCCGCCATTCCCGCGGAATACAGTTTCTCAATCTCGGCGTGCAGGGAGAGGGCGATCAGCAGATTCATGCGGGCGACAACACCATCTCCATCCGGGGGGAAATTCCGCAGATACGTTATTCGACCACCATCTCCGCGATTCCGGATGGATTCCGCTTCCATTACAAATTCCGGATTCTGCAGACGATCGACAAAGCGTTGTCGCCATCTCTGCGGATTCCGATTCAGGCGTTGAACGGGGCAAAGGCCGTTGAATCCCGGGAGTCGAATCCGCTCCGCTGGGAATGGGCGGACGGACAATCTGCCGCTCTTTATTTTCCGACATCCTGGAATGTCTCGCCGGCGATGTTCCGGAAGGCGACATTTGTTCCGTTTTACGGGAAAGGCTTTGACGCCGGACTTGAGATCGAATTTGATCTGGAGATCAAATTTTCCGAATCCCGGACAAAGAATTTATAATTCTTTTTGAAAAGAATCCATCAAGGGTATTTTCTCCAGGCTCCCGAATTTTCCCGGACGGAAAAGGTCTTGTATTCTTTTCGCCGGAGACCTCTCTCTGCGTTCACCAGAAATCCGGAGCAACTTTTCATTCAAGCGATCCGCCTCTTCGAGCAGAGATCTCCAGTCAAGGCTTTCAAGTTCTGGAACAAAGAAAAGCAGCTCTCCATTTTTCTCCAGCATGTTTGGGATCATTATGGAAAGGAAATATCGTCTGCAGGAAAAGCATAAAATTACACTCTGCAGAAAAAAAATATCAATTACGAACTATTTTCTGCTTGAATTTTATCTTTTTATAACCTATATTTCCAATAAGATCCATATATTTCAAATCAAAGTTCTTGAACAACAAAAGGAATTGTACTTTATCTAAATTGTTAATATAATAAAAGTTTGAAGTTTGGGCCTATGACTCATATAAATCAAAGTTTTCTGTTTAAAAATTATAATAAATTATGACAAATATAGAACGAAGGATCCCTTTCATTTCTTCTGCTGAATTTTCTTCATTTCCGGAGCAGGACTTCTGCACGCGAACATTTTCTCCCGGCAAAGGTTGGCTTAAGTTCATTCGGAATGACGTTTTTTTCCTCATCCCATTTCATGATAAGCGAATCGTGAAACATGAACGGAATACATCCGACAAAATTCGGGGACACAATCGGCCGGACAGATATTCTACTTCTGGAACGGGCAGTCGACGGCTCCAGGGGAAGAAACCTATTGCCCGGCAGAGAGGGCTCAGAAAACAGACCGCCGATTCCTTTGAGTTCGATAAAAAAGAAAGACAGACTCTGTTTCCCATTCATGGCGGGGAAATGGAACGGAATATCAAATTTGTGTATACCCGGGAGAAGACGACGATATTGGGGCAGTTTCTCAGAAAGGAAAAAAGATTTCTGACAATTTTATCATTTCTCCCGGAGAGGAAGTCAAAAAACCGGTTTTCAAAAATTTGAAGAAATAAGATAAGCAGGCAGCGATTCAATTCAGATGCAGGAAGAAACGATGTATACGGTAAAAAAAATACTTCATCTGGTGCTCACCAGCAGCAATTTCACTTCATTCTGGATGCTGCGGGGAGTGATCCTGCTCGGCGGAACTTGCGCGCTGACAGGAGGAGTCGTTTTTTACCCTTCCTGGCAGGAAAAATCAGCAGAAGTGGCAAAAGCAGAAGCGGATAAGGGAAAAGAAAAAGCTGCTGCACAGATCCCAAAGACCTCATCCGGACAGACACTCAGTCCGCTGGGAAAGCAAGCTGTGGAAGAACGGACCAGAACTCTCATCCGTCTGCTGGATGCTTTTCCCGATCTGTATCAGGCCCGGCTCCTGAACCTCCATAAAAACGTTCGGAGAAATTCGGGAACCGTCACAGTGGACTCTCTGCTGGAAATCGTACCGGACGATTATGCAATATTCCTGGAACGTTTCCGGAAAGAGTTTTCCGGACTGGGATTCTCTTCCAAACCGATCGACGGGGGGGAACTTCACACAGATTCTTTGCAACGCGTCCGAATCCACTTCTGCGATTTTTTATTCCACCGCGCAGAATCTTCCCTCACAGACCCTCACCCGATATTATGAAAAGAAAACATTGTTCTGCCGTCTTGATTTTCTGGATAAGAACGGACATATCACGCTTTCCCGAACCGTATCCGCGGGGACCCCGATTCTGTTCAATGGAAAAGCCCTTCGCCTGAATCCGCCGCAAGGCAATCTGCTGACTCGGACTGTACGCTCAAACTTTCGCCTCCGAGGGGATGCCGCTCAAGCAGAAATTGATCGAGTTCAGCTGACGTTGATTTATAGAGAATCCGGATCTGAATCGATGAAGGAGAACCGTGAATCGACCCAAACAAATGAAAAAACAGGAAATTTTTATTTTTTTTCAGGGAGAGACCTCGTTTCTTTTAGAAAAAAAACACATTCCTCCGTATAAGGATATAAAGATCCAAACAGGAAAGGAAATGGCATGAAGACAAAAAGTTTTATGATGGTCGCTTTGTTGGGACTCAGCGTACTGGTCTCTGCAGCAGAAGAAATTGTCCGCGTTCGTGCACAGGGAATTGGACCAACATTTGATGAGGCTGTTCGAGGAGCCTGCCGCACCGCCGTCGGCCATGTCACGGGAACAATCTGCAAGGAATTTACTCAGATTAAAGAAGATCAGGTCAAACAGACGATTCTGATGCTGAGCAGTGGATTTGTCACCAGTTATGAAGTGGAAAGTACAAAGAAAATCGACCGGGGAATCGAAGTCATCATCCGGGCAAATGTTCTCCGGGAAAAACTCACCCAACGGCTCCTTGCCTTCTCTTCTGGCGAAGCGCCTCTTCTGGCGGGAGAAACGCTGCCTCCACAAATGAGCCCGAGAGAAAAACAGAGACGGGATTTTTCAAGAATGCTGATTTATCTGCTGGATGATTATGCAAAAATATTTCAGGTGATTCCCGTCAACAAGGTCGTCTCCCAGTATAATGGAAAGCCCTGTGTCTTTGTCAATTTGCCTCTTCTGCAGTTTGTGAAAAACTCGCCTCAAATGATGATTTTGAGATTGTTGTTCGGTAGATTGAAAATCTTGAGGCGCATATATTCAAGATCTC